>NZ_BAABJM010000007.1:0-346333 GCF_039543305.1 Nocardia callitridis
CCCTGAGTCTCGCTGTTGAGTACCCGTTTCTTGCTCCTTCGTCGCCTACGAAACGGGCACTCAACAGCGAGACGGCCGCGAACTTGCCGTGCCGGTCTCGCTGCGCTCGGAACAGGTGTTTGGGCGGCTCGTTGGGTGGCTGGGTTTTGTTGGGGTGGTGGGGTTTCACCGGGGGTTTGGGGCGTGCCGTGACAAGAGGTGGGTATCGAGCTGTCGCTGCATTGTGGTGGTGCAACGGGATACCGGTCGGGGCTGGTAACGGGATACCGGTAGGGGCTGGTTGAGGGGGTCGTTGGTGTGCGGGGGTGTGCGTACGAGATCGCCGTGGTGTGGGTGTTGTGCCGGTCAGGGTGGTGCTGGTGTTCCGGTGATCTTGGGGCGGGTTGCTTGGGGGCGTGTGGGGGAGGGTGGGCGAGGGTTCTACGCTGTACGAACTGCGATGGCCGGGTGGTTGTGGGGGAGCGTGGTGGTGGGGCGTCGGGTCGGCATGGCTCGGGTCTCGAGTGTTTGCGAGGACAGGAGTGGCGATGACGAGCGAGTTGGCGGCTGCGGCGCGGGTTGACGCGCCGTTCAGTGGTGTGTGTGCGGTGACCGAACTGCCGGAGATCGAGCAGGGAGTCGGGCGCTACAGCGGCCTCATCGATCGGGTGTGGACGATCGGCAAGAAGGTGCACGGCGGGACGATGGTCGCCGCCAGTGCCGCTGCGGCCACCTCGTGGTTGCGTGCCGTCGAACCCGAATTGGGTGCGGGGATGGCACCCATTTCCACCGACGCGGATTTTCTCGGCGCGCCTAACCCCGGCGAGGTCGAATATCGGGTGCGGATCAAGAAGACGGGTCGCCAGATCTGCCTGGTCGACACCGAACTGGTCCAGGACGGGCGCACGATGGTGCGTTCGGCGGTCACTTTCGGTCAGCTGGACGACACCGAGGCGGCGTACACCCGCTCCTACGACGACATGCCGCTCGAACCACCCGCCGATGCCGCCGGCTACGAGCCGGGGTCGACGATGAGCCACATCGTGCACGTCGGCGAGGGTGCCGAGATCTTTCTCGACCGGGAGTGGGCGGTGTTTCTCGACGGCAAGCAGGGTCCGCCGCGGATGCGATTGTGGATCCGTCCGCGCGCGGGAGACGCGGCCGACCCCGAGGTGGCGGCGTACTTCGCGATGATGGCCGCCGACATCTGCCCGCCGGTCACCGCCAACCTCGGCAGCACAGGGTGGGCGCCGACCGTGCAGATGGCGACCTACCTGCGGCGCACGCCGGCACCCGGTTGGTTGCGGGTCGTCGCGACCACGCACGAGATCGGCAGCAGGATGTTCGATGAGGATCACGTCGTGCTCGACTCGACCGGCGCCGTGGTCGCGCAGAGCCGTCAGCTCGCCTTGATTCCGCGGCGCTGACCCGGCGCCGAGCCGTCGGATTGCGCGGCTAGCCTTGGCCGCATGACGAGAATTGCGGTGATCGGCGGCGGTCGAATCGGTGAGGCATTGATCGCGGGTCTGTTGGAAGCGGGTCGCCCGCAGAAGGACCTGGTCGTCGTCGAGGCCCAGTCCGAGCGAGCCGGTCAGCTCGCCGAACGCTTCGGCGTGCGGGTCACCGATTCGGTGACCGATGCCGCGATCGGGGCGGATCTGGTCGTGATCGCGGTCAAGCCCGCCGACGTCGACTCGGTGATGACGGCACTCGGCAAGGCCGAGTTGGGTGAGGACCGTGACCAGGTGCTGGTGTCGCTGGCCGCCGGCGTGCCGACGACTCGTCTGGAAGGCAAGCTGCCCGCCGGTTTCCCCGTGGTCAGGGTGATGCCGAACACTCCGATGCTGGTGGGGCAGGGCATGAGCGTGATCGCGCCCGGTCGGTACGCGCGTGCCCCGCAGTTGGAGTTGGTCACCGATCTGCTCGCCACGGTCGGCAAGGTGGTGACCGTCGCGGAATCGCAGATGGACGCGGTGACGGCGGTGTCGGGTTCGGGGCCCGCCTATTTCTTCCTGATCGTCGAGGCGATGGTGGACGCCGGTGTCGTTCTCGGCCTGTCGCGGGAGGTCGCGACCAGCCTGGTGCTGCAGACCATGATCGGCTCGGCCGCGTTGCTGGAGGGGTCCGATCAGAGCGCCGTCGAGCTGCGCGCGGCGGTCACCTCGCCGGCGGGTACGACCGCGGCGGCGGTGCGGGAGTTGGAGCGCGCGGGTGTCCGCTCGATGTTCATGGAGGCGCTGGACGCGGCGAAGCGGCGCTCGGTGGAACAGGGCGCGTCCAGTGAATGACCGGTCGGTTTCCGATCGGAAAAGCTGATTTCTCACTCCCGTCGCAATAACCCCATTGGTCCCGGTAGACTTCAAAAAGCACGTGCGTGTCTGTTCCGCTGGTGGGGAAGCCGGCGGCGCGGACGTGCCGGAGGTCAATGGTGCAATGATGTCTTCAAACAAGATGTCTGCGAGTAGCTCTGGAGGCTCGAGCGGCTCCGGCCCCACCGGTCGGACGAGTTCCAGAGCACAAAGCGGACCAGCGTCTCAAGGTCAACCGGTTCTAGGTGGCACCCAGTTCCTCACGGTCGCCGAAGTGGCGAGCTTGATGCGGGTGTCGAAAATGACCGTGTACCGGTTGGTGCACTCCGGTGAGCTACCCGCGGTGCGGGTGGGTCGGTCGTTCCGGGTGCACGCCAAGGCGGTACACGAATATTTGGAAACGTCGTATTTCGATGCTGGCTGAGGGCCGCGAGAGGCGGTTTCTTCGCTGATCGAGGGTGCCGCTAGGATGGACCCTCGGTTCGTGTTCGCCCGCCGATGGCACCGCACAGCGGGTGCCCCGTGGCAGTCGGCGGAACGGGCATCAGGGTCGTACGGCTTGCCGTGCGGTCCACGACGTTAGATGGCAGATGCGGTGGGCCGAAGCCGATTCAGGTTTCGGCCGTCGCGTACGTGAGTGGCGTGCGCGCCGAGTAGAGAGAACGCGAGGAACAACCCTATGGGTTCTGTGATCAAAAAGCGCCGCAAGCGCATGTCGAAGAAGAAGCATCGCAAGCTGCTTCGCCGCACACGCGTGCAGCGGCGCAAACTCGGCAAGTAAGCCTGCGTCGCGCGTTAGCTGTGAAGGCCCGTCACCCTTGTTGGTGGCGGGCTTTTTCCCTTCCTGTGCTCACGATCTGTGCGCTTCCTGAGAGTGTTGTTGCCGGTGACTGAAGTCATCGTTAGAACCTGGTTAATACTCTCGGCGTCGCAGAAGTGAGCGGTTAGGCTGGTGGCCGGGGAATAAATGAAATGAGGGCTGCCAAGGTGGGAAGCGGTGCCGGTGGTTTCTGAAGCGCGAGAAGGACACACCCCGAAGGTTGTGCTGGTGACCGGAGCCAGCCGGTTCTTCGGTGGTTCTGTCGTGGCGCAGCTTGCCAAGGACTCCGGTGTCGAACGCATTCTCGCGGTCGACACGATGACACCGAGCCACGACTTGCGTCGGCGCATGGGTCGCGCCGAATTCGTGCGCGCCGATATTCGAAATCCGTTGATCCGCAAGGTGATCAACGGTAATGAAGTGGACACCGTCGTGCATGCCGCGGTGCTGGCGCGCCCGCCCGCCGGCGGCGGCAGGGCGGTGATGAAGGACCTCAACGTCCTCGGCGCGATGCAGTTGTTCGCGGTCTGCCAGAAGGCGCCGTCGGTGCGCAAGGTCGTTGTGCGTTCCTCGTCGGCTGTTTACGGGGGTAGCCCCAAGGATCCGGCGAAATTCACCGAGGAAATGAGCGCGCGCACGCCGCCACGTGGCGCGCTGGCGCGCGACATGATCGAAATCGAAGGCTTCGTCAGGGGGCTGGCCAGGCGCCGTCCGGATATCGGTGCGTCGATTTTACGTTTCGCCCCGATTGTCGGTCCACGGTTGGCCAGTCGCGGCGCCGAGTATCTGCATTCACCGGTAACACCCACTGTTTTCGGCAGAAATGCCAGAATGCAGTTGATCTACGAAGACGACGCCGTGGCCGCACTCGCCCACGCGGCGACGCACCCTGGCGGTGGTACCTACAACATCGCGGGCGACGGCGCGCTGACGCTGTCGCAAGCGGTGCGCAGGACGGGCAGGATCGAACTGCCGGTCCCGTTCGCGTTGTTCCGCACGGCAGGACGCTCGTTCATGGGGCCGGTGATGCGTGAATTCACCGGGGAACAGCTCGACTATTTCCACTTCGGCTGCGGCCTCGACACCACCAGAATGCGTGCCGAACTCGGTTTCGTGCCGCGCTGGACAACGGTGCAGGCGTTCGACGACTTCATCGGGGGCGCAGCGTTGCGGCCCGTCATCGATCCCGCATGGATCGATGCCGCAGAACACAGACTGCTCGGCCTCTTGAAGGTCGGTACGGGAGCACACCAATGAACGATGTAGCGAAAGTGATCAATCTGCACGACCTGCAGGCCGAGACTCGTCAGCGACCGGTCACCCGGCGCAGGCCGGAGTTTCCGGTCGGTCAACCGTCGCCGAGTCCCGTTGCCTCGCTCACCGAGCGGTTGGCGACCCCGCAACCGTCGCACCGGTCGGTGTCGGACCTGGTGCGCGCGGGGTTGGGCAAGCAGATCAGCAAGACGGCGGAATTCGCGCGGCGCAGGGTCGCGGGCGATTACCAGGTCGATGAGTTCGGCTTCGATGAGCACCTGCTCGAGTCGGTGATCTTGCCCGCGCTGCGGCCGATGTCCGAGCTGTGGTTCCGCGTGCAGGTCAGCGGCGTGGAGAACGTACCGCGTGCGGGCGGCGCGCTGATCGTGGCCAACCACGCGGGCACCGTGCCGCTGGATGGCCTGATGCTGCAATTGGCCGTCCACGACAACCATCCAGAACAGCGCGCGCTGCGCCTGCTCGCCGCCGACCTGATCTTCGAGATGCCGGTGCTCGGGGTGTTGGCGCGCAAGGCGGGGCATACCCTGGCCTGCCCGGAGGACGCCGAACGGCTATTGCGTTCCGGCGAGCTCACCGGGGTGTTTCCCGAGGGCTTCAAGGGGGTCGGGAAGAGCTACGCCGATCGCTACAAGCTGCAACGTTTCGGCAGGGGCGGGTTCGTCGCCGCGGCCGTGCGCACCGGCGTGCCGATCATCCCGTGCTCGATCGTGGGCTCCGAGGAGATCTACCCGAAGCTAGCCGATCTGAAGCCGCTAGCCAGGCTGCTCGGTCTGCCGTATTTCCCGGTGACGCCGTTGTTCCCGCATCTCGGTCCGCTGGGCGCGGTGCCATTGCCCTCGAAGTGGCACATCGAATTCGGCGCGCCCATCGCGACGACCGCCTATGAACCGGACGCCGCGGACGATCCGATGACGATGTTCGAGGTCACCGACCAGGTGCGCGAGAACATCCAGTCGACGCTGTACCGCTTGCTCACCAAGCGGCGCAACGCTTTCACCGGCTGAGTCGGCTCGGGTCGGCTCGGGTCGGCTCGGGTCGGCTCGATCCCGTCGTCTCGGCGAGCGCCGGGCCCGTGTGGCATACCCCTCGGTCACACCGATTTCCGGCGTTCGCCCGGACGACGGGACTTCGCGATGGGTGGTCAGTGCTCGCGATGACGGGTGACCGCCGCCGCGACGGCGCCACCCGCGGCGCCGAGTGCGAGCGCCGTCGGCACCCCGATCTTGGCCGCCTTACGGCCGGTGCGGTAATCGCGAATCTCCCAGCTCCGGTTCTTCGCGACCTCACGCAGATCGGAATCCGGGTTGATCGCGACCGCGGTGCCTACCAACGAGAGCATGGGCACATCGTTGTGGCTGTCGGAGTAGGCGGTGCACCGCTTCAGGTTCAGCCCCTCACGGATGGCCAGCGTGCGCACGGCGTGCGCCTTGCCGAGCCCGTGCAGAATGTCGCCGACCAGGCGGCCGGTGAACTTGCCGTCGACGCTCTCGGCGACGGTGCCGAGCGCGCCGGTGAGCCCGAGCCGCTTGGCGATGACCTGGGCCAGTTCCACCGGGGTCGCGGTGACCAACCACACCTGTTGCCCGGCATCCAGGTGCATCTGCGCCAATGCTCTTGTGCCGGGCCAGATTTTGTCGGCGATGATCTCGTCGTAGATCTCCTCGCCGAGCTCGGCCAATTCGGCGGTGGAGCGTCCCGCGATGAAGGACAGCGCTTTTTCCTTGCCGCTGGCCATATCGCTGCTGTTTTCCTTGCCGGTGACCCGGAATTTGACCTGCTTGAACGCGACATCGACCAGGTCGGAGGTTTTGAAATACTTGCGCGCCGCCAAACCCCTGGCGAAATGCACGATCGATGCGCCCTGCACCATGGTGTTGTCGACGTCGAAGAACGCGGCGGCGGTGAGGTCGCGCGGCGGTTCTTGGCCGGTGGTATCGGGTTGCGCGGCAGCGAGTTCCGCATCATGCAAGGACAATGCCGCATCGGCGCTCGCCTCACCGGCGACATTGGCGCGCAGTTCTTCCTCGCTCGGCCCGAATGGGCTGCGCGAAATGCGAGCAAGTTGATCCTGTAACCCCTGCCCGAGCGGGCCCAGGTGCCAACGCGCCGGAAACTCGCCGAATCGTCCCGCGATGAATCCGGTTCTTGCCACCTTCGGTTGTTCCGGCACCAGTACCTCCGCCCGTCGCGCGAACCACGTCCACACTAACCGGATGCGGGGACAATGACGGCACGCAGGCGGGTGATAGCGCACCGCGGGCACAATCTTCGACATGAGCGAAACCACACCTTCGGTGATCTTGTTGACCAGATCCGGCTGCGGCATGTGCGCGACCGCGTGGGATCAGCTGCGGGTGATCTGCGCCGATTTCGGGATCGAGCCGGCGGCGGTTGATGTCGACGAGGTCGCGCCGACCAACCCCGCACTGCGCGCGGAGTACGGCGACCGGCTGCCCGTGGTGTTGCTGAATGATCGCGAGCACAGCTATTTCGACGTCGACGAGCCGAGATTGCGCGCAGACCTGAGCCGCTGATCGGCGGTGTTTCGCGGTCGGTTTTCGGCTGTATTTCCTCGCAACGCTGGTCGTAGCGGAAAATGAGGCCAATTTCACCGACTTTGTGCAGGGCTTCACAAGCGGTTACGGTGGTGACACGCGACCCGCATGCCGAGGCTGCGGATCCGCCCCTGACATCCGATCCTTCGGCCATCGCACCGGAGGCGTCCCGGAGCAGAGGTCGAACTACGAGCCGGTTCCATCGAGCCGGAACGAGGAGCCGACGACGTGACAGAGCAGCATGAGGCGCCGGGCGGCGCCTCCGGCAGGGCTCTGCAGAAGGATATCCCCCAGGCCACGGTTGCCCGTTTGGCCACCTATCTCCGGGTCCTCGCCACGCTGGGCGACGACGGTGTTGCCATCGTATCGAGTGAGGAACTGGCTGTCGCGGCGGGTGTCAATTCGGCGAAGTTGCGCAAGGATCTTTCTTTCCTCGGGCCCAACGGAGTTCGCGGTGTCGGCTACGACGTCGCGAAGTTGCGGGCGCGGATCGAGGACGTGCTCGGGTTGTCCCAGGGCCACCGCGTCGTCTTGGTCGGGGCGGGCAATCTCGGCCGCGCACTGGTCGGCTACGGCGGATTCCAGCGACGCGGCTTCTCCGTCGTCGCGATGTTCGACAACGACCCCGCCACGGTCGGGCTCTCGGTCGCCGGGTTCGAGGTACGCGACGTCGCCGACTTGTCTTCGGCGGTCTCGACTCTGGAGCCGACCATCGCCGTGATCACCGTCCCGGACGACGCGGCGCAGGATGTCTGCGACCTGTTGGTCGAGGCAGGGTTGCAGTCGATACTGAGTTTCGCGCCGTGCGAACTCGTCGCACCGACCTCGGTCGAGGTGCGCAGGGTCGATCTAGCTGTCGAGCTGCAAATGCTGTCGTTCGAGCGCGTGCGCAACGGCGAGGCCGCGCAACTGTCCGGCGTCGGTGCCATGGCGGCAGCGGCGAACGCGTCCGCCGAAGTCTCAGTGGACACCCAAGCCCACGACGCGGACACCCACGCGACGGTCGAAGAGTCGTCATCGGCGCGCCCCGAAGTTTCGCGTGCGGGGTCGGGACGAGTCGCGCGTCGAGCGTCCGCGACGCACCCCTCCGCCGCGCACCCTGCCCTCAAGCATTCGGCAACAACGCAGTCGGCAACGCATTCGGCCCCGGCACTTTCGGAGCCGAGCAGCAAGGGATCGGTGGTTTCACCATGAGCGTTCTACTGGTCGGGATTTCGCATCGCAGCGCTCCCGTCGCCGTTCTGGAGAAGGTGGCGATCACCGACACCGACCGCCCGAAGCTGATCGAAGACATGCTGACCTCCAGCCACGTGTCCGAGGCGATGATCGTCTCCACCTGCAACCGGGTCGAGATCTACGCGGTCGTCGACGCCTTCCACGGTGGGCTCGCCGAGGTCGGTGACCTGCTCACCAAGCATTCCGGGCTGCCGATGCCCGATCTGACCAAGCACGCTTATGTGCGCTACAGCGAGGCGGCGGCCGAGCACCTGTTCGCGGTCGCCAGCGGCCTTGACTCGATGGTGATCGGTGAGCAGCAGGTGCTCAGCCAGATCCGCGGTGCCTACGCCTCCGCCGACGCACAGCAGGCGGTCGGCCGGACCATGCACGAATTGGCCCAGCACGCGCTGCGCGTGGGCAAGCGGGTGCACTCGGAAACCGGGATCGACCGTGCGGGCGCCTCGGTGGTGTCGGTGGCACTGGATCGCGCCAGGCAGGTGCTCGGCCCGCTGACCGGACGCACCGCCGTCGTCGTCGGCGCCGGCGCGATGGGTGGCCTTGCGGTAGCGCACCTTTCGCGTGCGGGTGTGGAACGCATCATCGTGGTGAACCGGACCATCGAGCGGGCGCGCCGCCTCGCCGAGACGGCGCGAACCCACGGCGTCGAGGCCGAGGCGATGGATCTGTCCCAGCTCACCGAGGCCATGGCCATCGCCGACGTCGCGGTCACTTGCACCGGCGCGGTCGGCTCGGTGGTGACGTTGGCCGATACCCACCGTGCGCTCACCGAGCGTGAGCGCGGCGGGGGAGCCGAACGTCCGCTGGTGTTCTGTGACTTGGGCCTGCCGCGCGATGTCGAGCACGCGGTCGCCGGGCTCCCCGGTGTGACCGTGATCGATATCGAGACCTTGCAGCGTGACCCCGCGGCCGGTGCCGCGGCGGCGGACACCACTGCTGCCCGCGGCATCGTCGCCGAGGAATTGGCGAAATACCTTGCCGGACAGCGGATGGCGGAAGTCACGCCGACCGTTGCGGCCTTGCGACAGCGGGCAGCGGAGGTCGTCGAGGCCGAGCTGCTTCGGCTGGATTCGCGCCTGCCCAGCCTGGCCGACCCGGAACGCGACGAGGTGGGTCGCACCGTGCGCCGTGTGGTCGACAAGTTGCTGCACGCGCCGACGGTGCGGGTCAAGCAACTTGCCTCGACACCGGGCGGCGACAGCTACGCCGAGGCACTGCGTGAACTGTTCGAATTGAAACCCGGTGCGGCACAAGCGGTCGCGGCGCCGATGGAGATCAGCGCCCGACGCGAACGCGCGAGCATTCAGCTCACCGACGGCGAGATCGCGCTGGCCGACGACTTCACCCGTAGCGGCCATCGCGACGACGAGTCAGGGGAGCCGACATGACGGCCGTGCACCAGGACGGTGCGCACCACGACCAACCGCGCGATACCGACGAGCGCTCCCCGTTGCGTATCGGCACCCGCGGCAGTCTGCTGGCGCTCACCCAGGCGGGCACCGTGCGGGATGCGGTGGTCGCCGCGGGGCGCGCCGCCGAACTGGTGGTCGTCGAGACCCCCGGCGATGTGTCGGCCGAGCCCGTCATCGAGATCGGCGTCGGCGTGTTCACTTCCGCACTGCGCGAAGAACTCGCCTCCGGTGCCATCGACATCGCGGTGCACTCACACAAAGACTTACCGACCGAGCAGGATCCGCGCTTTCTCGTGGCCGCGATACCCGTACGCGCCGACCCGCGCGACGCGGTGGTCGCCCGCGACGGACTCGTGCTCGGCGAACTACCCCCCGGCTCGAAAGTCGGCACCTCGGCTCCGCGCAGAATCGCCCAGTTGCGTGCGCTCGGCCTTGGTTTGGACATCGTGGCCTTGCGCGGCAACCTGGAAACCAGGTTGCGCAAGGTCGCGGAAGGCGAGTTGGACGCGGTCGTCGTGGCGCGCGCCGGACTCGCCCGCATCGATCGGCTCGACGCGGTGACCGAATCGCTCGATCCGGTGCAGATGCTGCCCGCGCCCGCCCAGGGCGCGCTCGCGGTCGAATGCCGCGGCGACAACAGCGAACTCGTCGAGTTGCTCGCCGGGCTGGATGATCCGGCGACACACGCGTCGGTCACCGCCGAGCGGGGACTGCTCGCCGAGTTGCAAGGTGGGTGCACCGCACCGATCGGTGCGCTCGCCGAGGTGGTCGAGTCCTTGGACGACGACGGTCGGATCTTCGACGAATTGTCGTTACGCGGTTGCGCGGCGGCGATCGACGGGTCCGATGTGATCAAAGCGAGCGTGGTCGGTGCGCCCGAAGATGCGGGCGCACTCGGCCGTGCGCTCGGGCGTGAACTGCTCGAACTCGGCGCACGAGAGTTGTTGAGTGTGACCGCGACCGACACCGAGGAATCCGGAAGAGACCCCGGATCCGGCACTACCGAACCGGAAGCGACCGGTTCCCGTACACAGGCGGTGAACGCGCCCGCCGATGACTTCACCCAACCCAGCCCAATGGAGAACAGCCAATGAGCGAGCGCAGCGAGCGAGTCACACCGACCGCCCCCTCGGGCATGCCGGAGCAGAGCGCCGTCGAGGTGCAGGCATGAGCAGGGCCACCAAGAAGAATCCCGGCCGCATCCTTTTCGTCGGCTCCGGGCCAGGCGACCCCGCGTTGCTGACGGTGCGCGCCCGCGAGGTGATCGGCAGGGCGACACTGGCGTTCACCGATCCCGACGTGGACAAGGGTGTGCTCGCGCTCATCGGTGTCGCCGTCGAGCCGACCGCGGAGGGGGAGAGCGCGGTCGACGTTCGTCCGGCACTCGGCGAACCCGCCGAGGTCGCGAAGACCCTGATCGCCGAGGCACGCAACGGGCACGACGTGGTCCGTGTGGTGGCTGGTGACCCGTTGACCACCGATTCGGTGATCGCGGAGGTCAACGCGATCACGCGGTCGCACATCGTGTTCGAGGTGTTGCCCGGCCTGCCCAACGGATCGGCCGTGCCCAGCTACGCGGGTATCGCGCTCGGTTCCGGGCACACCGAGACCGACGTGCGTGGCGAGGTCGACTGGGCCGCGCTGGCCGCGGCGCCCGGCCCGCTGGTCTTGCACGCGACATCAGGGCACCTGGCCGAAACCGCGAGTGCGCTGGTCGAACACGGTTTGGCACCGCAGACTCCGGTCGCGGTCACCGTGCGCGGCACCACCAGGCAGCAGCGGACCATCGAGGCCACCTTGGCCACGTTGAACAATGCCGCCTCCGAGTTGGTCGGCCCGCTGGTGGTGACCATCGGGAAGGTGGTGTCGTCGCGGACGAAGATGTCGTGGTGGGAGTCGCGCGCGCTGTACGGCTGGACCGTGCTGGTGCCGCGCACCAAGGACCAGGCCGGTGAGATGAGCGAGCGGCTGGTGACCCACGGTGCTATCCCGATGGAGGTACCGACGATCGCGGTCGAGCCGCCGCGCAGTCCCGCCCAGATGGAGCGCGCGGTCAAGGGTTTGGTCGATGGTCGCTACCAGTGGGTGGTGTTCACCTCGACGAACGCGGTGCGCGCGGTGTGGGAGAAGTTCGCCGAGTTCGGCTTGGACGCGCGGGCCTTCTCCGGGGTAAAGATCGCCTGTGTCGGCGAGGCCACCGCGGAGCGGGTGCGTTCCTTCGGTATCAATCCCGAACTGTTGCCGAGTGGAGAACAGTCCTCCGAGGGTCTGCTCGCCGACTTCCCGCCCTACGACGATGTTTTCGACCCGGTGAACCGAGTGTTGTTGCCGCGCGCCGATATCGCCACCGAGACGCTGGCCGAGGGGCTGCGTGATCGCGGTTGGGAAATCGACGACGTCACCGCCTACCGCACGGTGCGCGCGTCGCCGCCGCCCGCGGAGACCCGCGAGATGATCAAGACCGGTGGCTTCGACGCCGTCCTGTTCACCTCGTCCTCCACCGTGCGCAACCTGGTCGGTATCGCGGGCAAGCCGCACACCCGCACCATCGTCGCGTGCATCGGCCCGAAGACCGCCGAGACCGCCATCGAATTCGGTTTGCGCGTCGACGTGCAACCCGAACTGGCACAGGTGGGTCCACTGGTGGAATCGCTTGCCGAGCATGCGGCTCGGTTGCGCGCCGAGGGGCTGTTGCCTCCGCCGCGTAAGAAGAGCCGCCGCAGTCGGTAATTCTGTCGACAAGATCACCAGGACCAGGCCGGATTCAGCCGGTGGGTCCTGGTGATCTTTGGTTTGTGTGCTTGGGCCAGTGGTTGCGGGTCCAGGGCGGTTCGCGCGCGAGTGGGTGGGCCGTGCGGTGTTTCGGTCGGACGGGGTTGATGCGCGGGGATTGGGAACCCCTCGCTGTGTTTGTTGGCGGCTGGCGCCGCGGGTTCGCGGCTCCGAGGGGTTGCACCGGGCGCTCGGGGCGTGTGCATACACAAGATCACCAGGACAAGGGTCGGTTTCAGCCGTGTGGTTGCACCGGTGGGTCCTGGTGATCTTGGGTTGTTGGGGTTAGTGGCGCTTGCGGAGCATGGTGCGGACCAGGGCGCAGGTGGCCTTGGAGGGTGGGTTCACACCGATGGCCTCCGCTGTTCGGCGGATTCGGGTGTTGGTCGCGTAGCTCGGGGCGTAGGTGCCGGAGTCGAGCAGGGCGATGGTCAGGCGCATGGCCTTGAGTTTGCGGTTGTGCAGGACGTACCAGGAGCGGGGGCGGCCCGCTGGTAGTGGGCGCTTGGCCAGCGGGGTGTAGGGGTGATCGATGAGAGTGGGCTTGGGCGTTGGCATTTCGGCGTCCCTCCCGGAGAGCTATGTCTTCCTGGAAACGTCTTCCTGGAAAACTCGGGGTCGGCAACCCCTTCGAACATACCTTCGATTGTACCCGTGGCCACCGATAGATTCCGGTGCTCGGCCGAGCTGGCACGGCGCCGGATTCGCTCGTTCACGCCTCGTTGTCTTTGACCCAGAACATGCCTCGACCGGACTCCGCGGGAGCACGGATCGCGCGTGGTTCGACACGGTCGAGTCGATACCCGAGTCGGCGGGCTATCGCCGCGCTGCGCGTGTTGGCCTCGTCGCAGTGAATCTCGACGTGGTCGATACCGGGTAGGGCCAAGGCGATTCGCGTCAACGCGGCCGCACTACGGGTGATCACTCCTCGGCCGGTGTGCGCGATATGGCACCAGTATCCGATTTCCACTGTGCGGGGAGCCACCCGGTCATGGATCCCGATCGCGCCGAGGACGGCACCTTCGACATCGAAAATGCCGTAGTTACAGCTGCCGTCCTGGCTCGGCCAACGTGCTGCCTCCGCTTCGTCGCAGGCGCGCCGCCGCTCCAGCGTCATGGGTTCGGCGAGCCAGTCCATCCACGGATGGAGGTGGTCGAACGAAGCGTTGACCGCTTCGAGCCGCGCGGCCAGATCCTCTGGCTGCCAACGACGTAGCAGCAAAGCGCCCAGATCGATTCGTGGCGGCGGCGCAACTCCAGGCGCGAGCGCGGCCGGTTGCTCGATGCTCATGCTCGGATGGTGGCAACTGATCCGTTGTGGGTCAATCGAATAACAAGCAGGGTTGCGGCCCGGTGGATACTGGTCGAATGGGAGCACTCAGCATCGGCCACACCCTTTTTCTCCTGACCCTGTTGGTACTCCTCGCGGTCGGCGTAGGAGTCGTGTTCCTCATCTCGAAGCCCCGTTCGAACCCTCGGCCGGGGTATCCACCCCCGAACGCGATGGCACCGGGTTGGTATCCCGACAACGCGAATCCCACGCTTGTTCGATGGTTCGACGGGTATCGGTGGACCGACTACACCCAACCCCGCCGATGACGCGAGTAGTGGGCCGCCGTAGCTGAGTGGTGCCGGGGTCGGGCGGGTGTTGTCGAGTAACAAGCGCTCCGGCGGAGAGACGGTTTGTCAGCCGGGGTCGGTTGGCCGTGTTCGCGGTGCTAGTCCGGATGGTGGGTGAGTTCGGGATAGTCGTAATCGAGGGCGTAGGCGACCAACTGGGCGTGGTAGCTGCTGAGGCTTTCCAGTTGCCAGGTGTGGCCGGAGTCCTTGACGACGACGATCGGGCCGCGAGCTCCGGGAGCCAGTAGAGGGCGGGCGCCCTCGCGGTACCAGGAGACGGTCGACCACGGGAACAGGTAGGCCCAGCCGATGTCGACTACGTGGTCGGGTGGGCCGAGCTGGAGGGGATCTGCGGGGGTCGTGAGGTGGGCGCTGTGGGTGGCGAGCAGGTGGCGCGCGCTGTTGCGGGCGACCCGGATATCGAGCGGGCCGCGCGTGGTGTCGGGGAAGGGGAGTGTTGCCTCGGGTCTTCGACACAATCGGCGACCGGCTTCCGCCGACAGTCGACACCGCGCGCTGTGCAGGCGTAGGAAGACCGTGCCCGTCGCGGGCGAGTAGCGCAGGTGCGCGGTGGCCTCGGCGCTGCTGCCCACCAGATGTCGGCCCCGGCTCTGCGACCATTCGCGCTCGTCGCGGCGCAGGCCGAGCCGGTCGAAGCTGGCCGCGGCGGTGGCGAAAACATCGACTGTGGCGGGTGCGCGCACCACGAATTCGACCGAGAAGATCTGCGCGGTGTCATCGAGTGCGCGCCAGGTCCGCAGAGTGGTCGGCGGTGGCGTAAGGCCGCCGGTGAGCGTCGGCCACCAATCCCCGAGTAGCACGGCCGCCCACGACTCGAAATCAGCGGCGGTGGCCAGCGCGAGATCGGTGGATCGAGGGTCGGCGGCGAAGAGTTCAGCCAAACGGCGGTCGACGGGCGAAAGGGCGGCCCCGGTGGGGCCCGGTGGAGGTGGATCGCCGGACGACGACTCGATGAAACGGTCGGCCGGGAAGGTCGCGGCCGACGGCAGGTCGGGATTCGGGTCGATCATGCTGCCCCCAGGAATTGCCCTGTTTTCGGAGTATGCGCCCGCGTGCCCTCGCTCGGGTGTGATTTGACCCACGCGGGTACCGAATTAACGGTGTGCCAAGCCCCTCGACAGCGGCCGTCGGTACGAGCGCGACGACGAGTTTTCCGACGTGCTTGACGAATTCCCAGCTCGCGCGGTCGTCGAGGCAGCGGCGGCGTCCGCGCCGCGTGTTCGGCCGTCTCGGGTGCTCGTCGGCGGGCGACCGAACCGGGCGTATGGTGCGAATATGACCGGAATGGACCGCCCGAGGCGGCTGCGCCGCACGCCCGCGCTGCGCCGACTCGTCGCTGAAACCTCCCTGGAGCCACGCCAATTGGTGCTGCCGATGTTCGTCGCCGACGGCTTGGACGAGCCCAAGGAGATCAGCTCACTGCCCGGAGTGGCGCAGCATTCGATGGACTCGCTGCGCAAGGCGGCGGTGGAAGCGGTGGCCGCCGGTGTCGGCGGCCTCATGCTGTTCGGGGTTCCCCGTCCCGAGGACAAGGACGGCATCGGCAGCCAGGCCAGCGAACTCGACGGCATCCTCAATCGTGGCTTGCGGGCGTTGTCCGAGGAGGTCGGCGATTCGACGGTGATCATGGCCGATACCTGCCTCGACGAGTTCACCGACCACGGGCACTGCGGCGTATTGAGCGCGGACGGCAGCGTCGACAACGACGCGACCCTGCACCGTTACGTCGAGATGGCGCTCGCCCAGGCCGCCTCCGGCGCTGACCTGCTCGGGACCAGCGGCATGATGGACGGTCAGGTCGGCGCGGTGCGCAGGGGGCTGGACGCGGCGGGACGCACCGACACCGGGATCCTCGCCTACACGGCGAAGTACTCTTCGGCGTTCTACGGGCCCTTCCGTGAGGCGGTCGGGTCGTCCCTGCAGGGTGATCGGCGCACGTATCAGCAGGACGCGGCCAATCGGCGCGAAGCGCTGCACGAACTGGAACTCGACCTCGCCGAGGGCGCCGACATCGTGATGGTGAAGCCAGCGATGTCGTACCTGGACATCCTGCGCGACATCGCCAACGAGTCCACGGTCCCGGTCGCCGCCTATCAGATCTCCGGCGAGTACGCGATGATCTCCGCCGCCGCCGAGCGCGGCTGGATCGATCGTCGGGGCGCCATCCTCGAGTCGCTACTCGGTATTCGCCGGGCGGGTGCGGATTTCGTACTCACCTATTGGGCGACCGAGGCTTCGCACTGGCTGTCGTGACGAATCAGCAGCCACCGGGCGATCCCGAGCAGCAGGGTCGAGCGGAACAACATAGCCAGGCACAACAGCAGGGGCAGGCGATACCGCGGGATCAGCCGGAGCGGCGAGTTCGGCCGGAGCATCAGTGGCGGGAATCGGCGCAGGCTGAGAGTGAGCAGCAAGCGCAGGAGTTGTCCGACCCGTCGGGGTTGTCAGATCAGCCGGAGCCGCAGAATCAGGCGGAGTCGCAGTGGCGGGGGGCGTCGCGTGGCTCGGATTCGTCTCGTACCGAGCACGAGCAGCCAGGGGTGGCGTCGCCGGATCAGTCGGGAACGCAGGATCAGTCGGGAACGCAGGGCCAGTCGGGAACGCAGGGCCAGTCGGGAACGCAGGGGCAGCCGGGTTCGCAGGGGCGGTCGGAGTCGTCGGGCCAGTCGGGCGTGCCGGGGCAGGCGGGGCGGTACGGGCACCCGCCGTCGTATGAGCAACCGGGTCCGTACCGTCAGGCGGGTTCGCCCGGACATACCGGCCCGCAGGGGCATCCGGGGTGGCCTGGTCCGGCGAATCCCTATGGACCGTCGGGCGCGTCTGGGCAGCCGGGGCCGCCGCACGTACCCGGTCGGCCGGGTGCTCAGCGACCGGACGACAGTCGTCCTCCGATGCCGGTCGATGTCGGCACGGCGCGCCAAGTGTGGTGGGGCGCCATCGCTTTCGGTGTGGTGCAGCTGGTCGCCTCGGTGCTCGGTGCGCTCGGGCAACGGCGCTCCTTCGCCGAGGAAGTCTTCGATCAAGCCGCCGAACGGGATCCGCAGATCACCATGGCCAGCGTCGAATTGCTGGTGTCGCTGGTGTACGTGTTCCTGGTCCTGCTCGGGCTGGTGGCCGCCGTGCTCGGCGCGGTGATCGTGCATCAGTTCGCTCGCGGCAAACTCTGGGCACGCACGGTGCTCACGGTGCTCGGCGTGTGGTTCGTCTTTTCGGGGGTGGGAGCACTGCTGGCGATCAACTCGGTGAGCGGCGCCGCGGCATTGGTGGCCGGTGGGGCTGCGATCGTGCAGGCGGTGCTCGCGTGCGGTGCGATGTATCTGTCGCACCGGCCCGAGTCGACGGCGTACTTCACACCGGGACCACGCGCCAGGTGAGGCTGTTTGCCGAGATTATGTACACGCCGAGACTTTCCTGATGTCGTCGTGGAGAAGCGTCGACGTAACGGACTCCGAGTTTGTGCAACGCCCCGGAACATGTATGGTGAGGGTTGTCACAGCAGACACGGGAACCGGCAGTTATCGGCCTGGCGTTCGCGCATATCGCGCGGGAGAACGCGGCAGACGGCTCCGGGGGATCGGAGGCAGCGATGCGAGTGGTTATTCAGCAACCGCACAGCATTCGTCGGGAATTGGCCGTATTGAGCCTGCTGATCCTGTTCGGATTGTTGACCGTGGCCGTTCTGTTGCTGCCGAGCCTGGTCGGCTGATTCCGGCCCCGCTGAGGTCGATGTCTCGCGTTCGGGCAGGCGCGAGGTGAGCGATCCGCAGCCCGAGTGCACCGCCCTGTTCGCCGAACCGGGAGGTCGTTGGCGCACGGTGGCGTACGGGCCGATCTTGTGCGGGCTCATTCTGGTCGGCGAATTGGTGGCGGGTAGTCCGCCGCATTGGTTCGCGCTCATTTTCTGCGGTGTGTTGATCGCCTGGTTCGTGGCCTTGCAGGTGGTGGCGGCGCGCAGGCACGTGAGCGTCGAGCTCACCGAGACGCACCTGCGCGAGGGCACCGAATCCTTGCCGCTGTCGTCGATCGCGGAGATCTTTCCCGCACGTGACGAGGAGGCGTGGGACGACGAGGCGTGGGAATCGGCCCGCGCGTTGGGTGAGTTGACGGGTGTTCCGCGTCGACGCACCGGCATCGGGCTGCGTTTGTCCGGTGGTGGCATGGTGCAGGCATGGGCCAAGGACCACAAGAGCTTTCGCGCGGCTCTGACGGCGGCGCTGCCGCAGCCGACGGTGGACGACCACGAGAACACGGACGGAGTGGGCCGGTGAAGCGGTGGGTGGCGGTGGTCGCCGTCGAGGTCGTCGTGGTGCTGCTCGGTGTCGGCGCGGCGGTGTGGAGTTGGCACAGGGCACTGGCCGACACGACCTTCGCCGCAGCAGGGCGGGTGCCGGAATTCGTCGCGACCCGTTATCTCGGCTCCTGGATTCTGCTCGCGGTGACCTTGGTGGTGCTCGCGGGCTTGTTCGCGATCGATGCGGTTGCTCGGGTGCTCCGCGGGGTCGGCGCGGGTACCCGTTAGTCGCGACCGGCGCGCTCGCGGCAGACGGTACGGTCGGCGCGCGAGGGAAGAGGTCGCGCGGGCGGTGAACCGTGGTGGCCGTTGCCTTTTCGAACGACAGCACAACGACCTCGAAGGATTGATATCGATGAACCGAGTCGTCATGACCGTGTGTACCGGCTTCGCGGCGGCGTCCGCGATCGCGCTGGCCGCCGCACCCGCGCTGGCCGAACCCGCGTCGACGATCGCCGAAACCGCCGCTTCTCCCGCGGCGTCGAACGCGCCCATCTTCGTGCCGCTGACCGGGTGGGACGCGGTGTACAACACGTTCATGTGCCAGCTGCAAACCATCTCGGCTGACGCACCGTGCATCTACACCTGACCGGTCCGCGTCTGACTGGTCTGTACTCGACTGGTCTGGACCGACCGACCCGCACCCGACCGACCCGCATCGGGTGATCCGCACGGGTGATTCACGTCGAGGCGATTCCCTCCGGACCCGCGTGATTCGTGCCCGTGTAACCCGCGCCGAGCGATTCGTCCCAGGCTCGCCCCGCGTCGGATTCGGCGACTAGTTCCAGTTCTGGTAAATGTCCAGCACTCGCCCATTGCGCGCGCCGGGGGCATCCAGGTAAACGGTCACCGTGCCGTCGGGGTGATCGGCGGCTTCCAGCACCACATCGCGCAGCGACGCGTGCACGCCGCCCTGCTCGTCCCGCACGATGGCAGTGTCCTCGTGCAGGCCTGCTCCGATCTTGTTGAGCGGTACGACCATGGTGACCAGTGCGGGGATCGGCCCGCTCGCGACGGAGGTGGTCTCGCCGTGATCGAGTCGGAGGCCGACGCGGCCGTGGTCGACGTCGGCGACGGGCACCGCCGCCGTGGCGGTCCCCGCGCCGAACGCGGCGGCACCGAACGCGAGGGACAGGAATGCCGTTGCTACGGCCGTGCGGAGGATGGCAGTATGCATGCCGCCAGACACTACTCATCAGCAATTATGCAGCGACCGCATTGAGGGTGAACCTGACTCGGCGTGTTGGGCGCGACAACGGGTTTGGTGTTGCGGTCTGGGTCACTCCACTACACCCTGTCGTCGACTCGATTCGACCGGACTGAGAGACTGTGCCCGTGAGTTCTTCTCCGCGCGCGAATACGGCATCGGTGCCTGTTTCGGCTCAGCTGTTCGACCGGGCAGCCTCGGTGACTCCCGGTGGCGTCAACTCACCGGTGCGTGCGTTCGCTTCGGTGGGTGGCACACCGCGATTCCTCGCCTCCGCCAAGGGATACACCCTCATCGATGTCGACGGCAACGACTACGTCGACCTGGTCTCCTCGTGGGGGCCGATGATCCTCGGGCACGCGCATCCCGAGGTGGTCGACGCGGTGCGTCGGGTCGCGCTCGACGGCCTGTCATTCGGTGCGCCGACCGAGGCCGAGGTCGCCCTCGCCGAAGCGATCGTCGAGCGGGTCGCTCCGGTCGATCAGGTGCGGTTGGTGAACTCCGGTACCGAGGCAACGATGAGCGCGGTGCGGTTGGCGCGCGGGTACACCGGCCGCGCGAAGATCATCAAGTTCGCCGGGTGCTACCACGGCCACGTCGACGCGCTGCTGGCCGACGCGGGCTCCGGCGTCGCCACTCTCGGGCTACCGACCTCGCCGGGCGTTACCGGTGCGCAGGCCGGTGACACGATTGTGCTGCCATACAACGACATCGCCGCCGTCGCCGCCGCGTTCGCCGCGTACGAGGGCGAGATCGCCGCGGTGATCACCGAGGCCGCGGTGGGCAATATGGGCGTGGTCGCTCCGCTGCCCGGGTTCAATGCCGGATTGCGCGAGCTCACCACCGAACACGGCGCGCTGCTGATCATGGACGAGGTGATGACCGGTTTCCGCGTCAGCCGCTCCGGCTGGTTCGGGCGCGAGGGTGTCGCGGGCGATCTGTACACCTTCGGCAAGGTGATGAGTGGTGGCCTCCCCGCGGCTGCCTTCGGAGGTCGCGCCGAGGTCATGGGCGCGTTGGCGCCGTTGGGTCCGGTGTACCAGGCGGGCACGTTGTCGGGTAATCCGGTAGCCACCGCGGCGGGCCTGGCCACGCTCCGTGTCGCCGACGACGCGGTGTACGCGGCGCTCGACCGTAATGCCGAGCGGCTCGGCGGTCTCTTTTCCGAGGCACTCACCGCGGCGGGGGTCGAGCATCAGGTTCAGTTCGCGGGCAATATGGTGAGCGTGTTCTTCGCCGATCGTCCCGTCACTGATTTCGCCACGGCCAAGGCCAGTCAGACCTGGCGTTATCCGGACTTCTTCCATGCCATGCTCGACGCGGGTGTGTACGGGCCGCCGAGCCCGTTCGAGGTGTGGTTCGTTTCCTCGGCGCTGGACGAGAACGCGTTCGACCGCATCGCCGCAGCCCTGCCCGCCGCCGCACAAGCGGCCGCGGCCGCCACTCCCGAAGGATCCCGCGCGTGAGCTCCGAACCCGATCAGCCCGATGCCGAGAAGCGCGACGAGCTAGCTCGATCCGCCGCGGCGGGTAAGCAGGAGCCCGCCGACGACGCGGCCGTGTCCGGTGCCGAGCAAGCCGAGGCAGCGGCCACGATCATCGACGCGGGCGATCAGTTCGCCGCGGCGGCCGATTCCACCGCCAAGCCGAAGACCGCTCGCGCGGACGACGCCGACTCGTGGACGGCGGATTCCGACCCCGACGAGTCATCGAACATCGTCGATGCCGGTGCGCAGTTCGCCGCGGCCGCCGAACGCGGTTCCAGCGCACGTGAAGACAATGCGCGGGAGAACGAGACGACCGCCACCCCCCAAGCGCGGAAGACCGCAGCGACCACGGACACCGCCGTAGCGAACACGAACAGCGCCGAGGAACCGGACTTCGCCGACTCGGCCATCGACGACACCGACGACGCGAACGCGACCGGCGGCGACACCTTCACCCGCCCCCGCGCACACGAGAGCGCTACCGCGCCGGTCGAGACGATCGTGCACGTCCTGCGCCACGGTGAGGTGCACAACCCGAACGGCATCCTCTACGGCAGGCTGCCCGGTTTCAGCCTGTCGGTGACGGGGCGCTCGCAGGCGGGTGCCGTGGCTCGGTCGTTGGCCGAGCACGATCTGGCGTTGGTGATCGCCTCGCCGCTGCTGCGCGCACAGGAGACCGCGGAGCCGATCGCGTCGAGCCACGACCTCACCGTGCGGATCGATGAGAATCTGATCGAGGCGGGCAATACCTTCGAGGGCCTGCGGGTTTCGGTCGGCGACGGCGCGCTGCGTAAGCCGAGGCACTGGTGGAAACTGCGCGATCCGTTCACTCCGTCGTGGGGTGAGCCGTATCTTCAGATCGCGCACCGAATGCTCGCCGCGGTGAACAAGGCGCGGGTGGAGGCTTCGGGTCGCGAGGCCGTTCTGGTGTCGCATCAGCTTCCGGTGTGGACATTGCGCCGGTTCCTGCAGGGGCAGCGGCTCTGGCACGATCCGCGCAATCGGCAGTGCGCGCTCGCTTCGTTGACTTCCCTTGTCTACCAAGGCGATACCTTGGTCGACATCGTCTACTCCGAGCCTGCGGGCAGTTCGGATCCCGCGGTACACGGCGCATGATTTCCACCGTCGCCACCGCCATATCGCCCCTCGCGTCACGTGCGGGGCGGGCGGTCGCGGCGTTGCTGTCGGCGCTCGCGTTGGTCGCCACACTGGCGAGTTGCTCGACCGGGGCCGACGCGGTGGCCAGCACGGGGACGTTCGAATTCGTCTCGCCGGGCGGCAAGACCGATATCTTCTACGATCCGCCGAGCGCGCGCGGCACCATCGGCGAGCTGAGCGGGCCGTCCTTGCAGCAGGACGGCAAGACCATTTCGCTCGACGATTTCCCGGATTCGGTGGTGGTGCTGAATATCTGGGGACAGTGGTGCGGACCGTGTCGCGCCGAGGCGCCGGCATTGGAGAAGGTGCACGAGGACACCGCGGACAAGGGCGTGCGGTTCCTCGGCATCAATGTGCGTGACGCGAAGAAGGACAAGGCGCTCGACTTCGTCATCGACAACAAGGTGGGCTACCCGTCGCTCTACGACCCGGCCATGCGCAGCCTGCTCGCGCTGGGCGGTAACTTCCCCACCAGCGTCATCCCCACCACCCTGATCCTGGATCGGCAGCATCGTGTCGCGGCGGTTTTTCTGCGCTCGTTGCTCGCCGAGGACCTACAGCCAACAGTCGAACGAATCGCTTCGGAGGAAAATCAGTGAACCGCGACCGCCGCACCCGCCCGCTTCGTGCCTGCCGACCCAAACAGGCCGCGCGCCGCGTGGGCGGCGCATGGGTGGTAGACGACCGATGGGCCGGAGTGTCCGTGGTACCGCGCAGTGTCGCCGGTGCCGCATTGCTCGATGTCGACTCGTTCGACCCGGTGTGGGACAACGACGGACGCGAGCGCCCGGTGCTCTCGCGTAGCGCCGAACCCGTCCGCGACGACGAGACGGCCGCCGAGGACGAATCGGTGTGAGACGTGCGTCCACACCGCTGATCGATCATGAAATCCCCTGCTGCGTAGGGGATTCGGTATGACAGTGCTCGCCGAAGTCGGTACCTCGTTTCAGCAAGCGGCGGCAACGGGACCACTGCTGCTCGGGCTCGGCGCATGCCTGCTCGCCGGACTGGTGTCGTTCGCCTCGCCGTGCGTTGTTCCCCTGGTACCCGGCTATCTGTCGTACCTGGCCGGACTGGTCGGCGCGGAAGCGCCCCCGGTGACCGTCGCCGAGGCCACCAGCTCCGCCGGGACGAAGTCGAGCGCTTCGCGTTGGGGATGGGCCTCGGGTTCGGCCCGCGCCAGGGTCGCGGGCGCCGCGGGACTCTTCGTCGCCGGATTCACCGTCGTCTTCGTGCTCGCCACCGCGACGGTCTTCGGCGTCATCCAGACTCTGAATGTGAATCGTGAACTGCTGCAACGAATCGGCGGTGTGGTCACGATCCTGATGGGCCTGGTGTTCATCGGCCTGGTGCCAGCACTCCAGCGCGACACCAGAATGCACCCGCGCAAGCTCACAAGCATTCTCGGCGCTCCGCTGCTCGGCGCGGTGTTCGCGCTCGGTTGGACACCGTGTCTCGGCCCCACACTGTCGGGCGTGATGGCGGTGTCCGCGGGCACGGAAGGGACAACGGCGGCGCGCGGTGTCGCGCTGATCGTCGCCTACTGTCTCGGGCTCGGACTGCCGTTCGTCATCCTGGCCTTCGGGTCGGCCAGTGCGTTGCGCGGTGTCGGCTGGCTGCGGCGCAATTCCAGAACCATTCAGATCATCGGGGGAATCCTGCTCGTCGCGGTCGGCGCCGCACTGGTCACCGGGATCTGGGACCAGTTCGTCGGCTGGGTGCGCGACGGTTTCGTTTCCGAGGTGACTTTGCCGATATGACCGTGACCGACCGACCCACCGCGCCCGTCGCCCGCCCGCCGAAACAGTCGCTGCCCGGCCGGATCTCGGCCTTCGTCCGCAACACCTGGCGTGGACTCACCAATATGCGTACCGCGCTGGTGCTGCTGTTCCTACTGGCCCTGGCGGCGATTCCCGGCGCGGTGCTGCCCCAGCGCAACCTCAACGAGCAGAAGGTCGACCAGTACATCGCCGATCGGCCGACACTCGGCCCGTTGATGGACAGGGCCGAACTGTTCGACGTGTTCTCCAGTTTCTGGTTCACGGCCGTCTATGTGCTGCTGTTCATCTCGCTGGTCGGCTGCATCCTGCCGCGCTGCCTCGATCATTTCCGTGCGCTGCGCACCCCGCCGGTGCGGGCACCGCGCAATTTGGCGAGGCTGCCGCATCATCACAACGAGACCGTCGAGCGCACGCCCGACGAGGTGATCGCGCACGCGCGTACGCAGCTGCGTGGGTGGCGCGCCGAGGTGCGCGAGGGCGAACGCGATGGGGAGATCACCCTCTCGGCGGAGAAGGGTTACGCCCGCGAGTTCGGCAACCTGGTATTTCACCTCGCGCTGGTAGGGCTCTTGATCGCGATCGCGGTCGGCAAGATGTTCGGCTACGAGGGTTCGGTCATCGTGATCGCCGACGACGGCCCCGGTTTCTGCACCACCTCGCCCGCGGTGTTCGACTCGTTCAAGGCGGGCAATATCAACGACGGCACCGGTATGGCGCCGATGTGTGTGCGCGTCAAGGACTTCAAGGCCGATTACCTCGAGAACGGCCAGGCCGAGATGTTCACCTCCGACATCGCCTACCAGGCGGGTGCGGACCTGCGTGACAACACCTGGCGCGACACCACGATCCAGGTCAATCACCCACTTCGAGTCTCCGGCGACCGGCTCTATCTCCAGGGCCACGGGTACGCGCCGACATTCACCGTCAAGTTCCCCAATGGCGAGACCCGCACCGAATCGGTGCAGTGGCAACCCAATGACGTGACGACGTTCCTGTCCAGCGGCGTGCTGCGCATCGACCCGCCGGGCGGGATGTACGCCACCGAAGCGGAACGGCGTAAGAACCAGATCGCGATCGAAGGCTTGTTCGCGCCGACCGCGCTCATGCACGGCACGCTGCTGAGTTCGTCGTTCCCCGCGATGAACGATCCCGCCGTCGCCGTCGACATCTATCGCGGCGATACCGGCCTGGACACCGGTAAGCCGCAGTCGTTGTTCGCGTTGGACACCGAGCAGGTGAAGCAGGGTCGACTGGCCAAGGAGGCCAGGGTGAACCTGCGGCCGAACGAGTCGACCACGCTGCCCAACGGCACCGTGGTGACCTTCGACGGTGCCCAGGAGTTCGCGAATTTGCAGGTCTCGCATGATCCCGCACAGCAGTGGGTACTGGTGAGCGCGCTGATCATGATGGCGGGCCTGCTCGGCTCGTTGGTGATCAAGCGGCGTCGAATCTGGATACGGGTCTACCCGGCCGACGACGTGGCGGGTACGTTGAGCAAACGACGCACTGTAGTAGAGCTGGGTGGGCTGGCCAGGACCGACCAGGCCGGTTGGGGCAGCGAATTCGACCGGTTACGTGAACGCCTGCTCGCGCTGCCCGACGCACTGGGCTCCGACGCGAAGAACACGAGAGAGTAGACCATGCCGATCGACGAAACCATCGCCAGGTTCAGTGATTTCGCGTTCAAGACCGGGGTCGTGGTGTACCTGCTCGCGACGTTGATGCTGATCTGGCAGTTGGCGACCACGCAGTCACGCAAGGTGATCGAACGTGAACTCGTGTCCGCCGGTGGCGATTCGGTCGCCGACCCCGCGCTGCCGGGCAAGCTGGCCGAGCTGAAGGCGAAGCCGCTGGCCGAGCGCGTCGGCAACTCGGCGTTCGCCGTCCTGGTCGTGGCGCTGGCACTGCATGTGGCCTCGATCGTGTTGCGCGGCTTCGCGACCCACCGTTTCCCGCTCGGCAACATGTACGAATTCGTCACCATGGCGACGGCGGCCGCCGTGGTGTTCGGCATGGTGTTCCTGCGTGAACAGCGCTACCGAGCGATCTGGGTGTTCCTGCTCGTCCCGATTCTCGTGCTGTTGTTCCTGGCCGGAACCGTCCTCTACGCCGACGCCGCCCCCGTGGTCCCCGCGCTCAAGTCGTACTGGCTGCCGATCCACGTGACGATCGTCAGCACCGGCAGCGGTGTCGCCCTGTTCGCGGGTGTGGCCAGTCTGCTGTTCCTGTACCGGGTACGTCAGCCCGACGGCAAGGAATCGAAGGGCGTTCTCGGCACCCTCGCCGGTCGTCTCCCCGATGCCCGCACCCTCGACCGCCTCGCCTACAAGGCCACCATCATCGCTTTCCCCCTCTTCGGCGCCGGCGTCATCCTCGGCGCGATCTGGGCCGAAGCCGCCTGGGGCCGCTTCTGGGGCTGGGATCCCAAGGAAACCTGCTCCTTCATCGCCTGGGTCCTCTACGCCGCCTACCTGCACGCCCGCGCCACCTCCGGCTGGCGCGACACCAAGGCCGCCTGGATCAATGTCGCCGCCTTCGTCGCCATGCTGTTCAACTTGTTCATCATCAACATGGTGATCAGCGGCCTGCACAGCTACGCCGGTCTGAACTAAATCGCTTCTACCTGCGTGTTCGTCTCCGACCTAGCGCAGCCGATGGCTTCGGTACGCAGGGAGTACGTGGCGAAACCGGGCCAATCTGGATCGAGCGGCCGCCCTCGGGTGCGGGTTGCCTCGTCAGCTGCGGGCTGCACGTGAGGGTACTAGCGCTGCAAACAAAAGCCCGCCGGTTTGAGGAAGCTTGCGCTCTAGCCTTGGCGGGGAATGTTGTCATCATGATAGGCCGACAGCCTGAGGTCCCCGCAAGCCTCTGACGGGCGCATAGGCCAACCAGGTAAGCATCTCGGTGCAACACTTCGGTAGCGTCTGCTCGGTGGCGCGAGGATCGGTGAGTGCCGTCGAATTGACGGCGGCGGTGGGGGCTGTGAGTGCGTGGTTGAGTGACGGGTCGGTGGGGGAGCCGGCGCGCAAGGAGATCGCCGCGGCGGTGCGGGCGACAGCTCGGACATTGGCGGCCTCGGCGCCGGGGCATTCCGTGGAGGTCCGGGTTCCCCCGTTCGTCGCGGTGCAGTGCATCGAAGGGCCGAGGCATACGCGGGGGACGCCGCCGAACGTGGTGGAGACCGACCCGAGGACCTGGCTACTGCTGGCCACCGGGCGGCTGCGGTTCGCCGACGCGTTGGCCGACGGTGCGGTGAGCGCGTCGGGTAGCCGCGCGGGCGAGGTGTCGCATTGGCTACCGATCGCGCGTTCGAACCCGCGCTGAATTCGATGACAGCGTCCGAATCAACGAGTCCGCCCTATCGACCTCGCGGTGAATCCATCGGCCGTGGAATTGCCATGGTCTTGGTTGGTTCGGCGCCGAGCTGAGCTGACGCCGAACCGATTTCCCACTGAATTACGCCTGTGCGCTGGCCGCGAGGAAGTTCTTCCTGTGCAAGCCCTTGTAGTCGTAGTACCGACTGACGACGGCGCCGAAGACCAGTCCGATCGCCAAGCCCAGCAACGCCATCCATACCCCACGGGTCAGTCCAGCGTCGCCGTTGGCGTCGAAGTACATGATGGCGCGCAAACCCATGAATACCTGATGCATCGGCTCGAATTCGGCCATCCAGCCGAAGTATCCCGGCGTCGCCTCGATCGGCACGGTGCCGCCGGACGACGGTAGTCCGAGGATGACGAACAAGATCAGGTTGGCCAGCAGGCCCGCGGTACCGATCGCCGCGAGCATCGACAGTGCGGTGACGCCGACCGCGATCATCGCGAGCGCGCTGTAGAGGAACAATGCCAGCGGATGGTCGATGGGCATGTCCAGCGCGTACCCGACAAGAAGGAATACCGCCGAGACGATATTGGCCGTCACCACCATGACGCCCCATTTGATCAGCAGGGTGTTGAATCGGGAGATCGCCGCGGTCGGATAGTGCACATACCACGGGCCGTATTCGGTAGGGATGAAACCTAATTGGGCGTCGATCATGGTGTGGATGACCATCGCGCCGACCACGCCGATGAGCAGCAGGAGCAGCGCATAGAAGAACGCGCTGAGTCCTTGGCCGGTGCCGTCGGGTAGCGGACGGTATTGCTGCACGATCACCTGCACCGGGTCCGACAGTGTCACCCTCGACGCTCCGGAGAGTTCGGGTGCGGGTGGGCCGCCCGGTGCGGGCGCGAGCTGCGCGTTCACTTGATCGGTGAGTTGCTCGCCAACCTGCCTGTTCACTTCGGTGAGTGCCTGGTCGCCGATCCGCAGCACGATCTGGGTGGCGAACGCCCCGGTGCGCGGATTGGTCTGCAACGTGATGATCGGGCGTTCGATATCGCCGGGAACCACGCTGCCCGCCCCGAGGATGCCGAGCCGCTTGCTGAAATCGCTGGGGATGATGATGGCGCCGTAGATCTTGCCGGACTGCATCTGGAGAGTGGCGTCGCTGATGCTGGTGCGGCGCAGGTCGATCTTGTCCGCTGGCACACGCGAGGCCAGTGCGTCGGAGATCTGGTTGCCGAAGTTCACCGGCTCGGCCGGATTGCCGATGGTGTCGCCGACATCCTGGTTGACCAGGGCGATCGGGAAGTCGTGCAGGTTTTTCTCCGGGTCGACGACGTAGGCGAGATACATGGTGCCCAGCAGTGCGGCCAGTGCGGTGAGTACGACCATGGGGAAGATCACCACCCGGGTGATGAGCCCTCCCGTGCTCGCGCGTGGCGCGACCTCGCGCGCCGAGCCTCGCGCAGGCCCGGTCTCCTGGTCACCGGAATCCGCCCCGGTGGGCTCGGTATTCGCGCTGTCGCTAGTCGTCACGATCGGCACGGTAACAGCTGTGCGTACCGGATTTACCGACCTTGCGTGGCAACGTCGGTCACTGTCGGATTTGCCGTCGGGGTGCCGTGGTGGTGCTCACGGTGCCGCGCGCACCCGTAGAATGAACGGTGCCCCCCAGCCCGCCCGAACAGGGAGCAAACGGTGACCAACGCCGAATTGCCGGTCGACAACATTTCCGCCGCACCCGATGAAGACGAGAACGAACCGCGTGAAGAGTGCGGTGTGTTCGGAGTCTGGGCGCCGAGCGAAGAGGTGGCCAAGCTCACCTATTACGGCTTGTACGCGCTGCAGCATCGCGGTCAGGAGGCGGCGGGGATCGCGGTTTCCGACGGGTCGCAGATCCTGGTCTTCAAGGATCTCGGCTTGGTCAGCCAGGTTTTCGATGAGCAGACCTTGGCCGCGATGCAGGGACATATCGCGATCGGACACTGTCGCTATTCCACGACCGGCGGCGTGACCTGGGAAAACGCGCAGCCGGTGTTCCGCACGACGGCCGTGGGTTCCGGTTTGGCGCTTGGCCACAATGGAAATCTTGTGAACACCGCCGATCTGGCGAGCAAAGCGCGCGATCTCGGGCAGCTCAGCTCCGGGGTGTCCCGTGACCGTCAGCAGCCGACGGCGACGACCGATTCGGACGTGATGACGGCGCTGCTGGCGCACGCCGCGACCGACTCGAGTATCGAGCAGGCGGCGATGGAACTGTTGCCGACTTTCGAGGGCGGGTTCTGCCTCACCTTCATGGACGAGCACACCCTGTATGCCGCGCGTGACCGCCACGGCGTGCGTCCGCTGTGTCTGGGCCGATTGGACCGTGGCTGGGTGGTTGCCAGCGAGACCGCGGCACTGGACATCGTGGGTGCGGCGTTCGTGCGCGAAATCGAGCCCGGCGAACTGTTGGCGATCGACGCCGACGGTGTGCGCTCGATGCGCTTCGCGAACCCGAAGCCGAAGGGCTGTGTCTTCGAGTACGTGTATCTGGCCAGACCGGACAGCGTCCTTTCCGGTCGTTCGGTGCATACCACCAGGGTGGAGATCGGACGCCGATTGGCTGACGAGCACCCGGTGGACGCGGACCTGGTGATTCCGGTGCCGGAGTCGGGGACGCCTGCCGCAGTGGGTTACGCGCAGGGTTCCGGTGTGCCGTACGGGCAGGGGTTGATGAAGAACGCCTATGTCGGTCGCACGTTCATCCAGCCGAGTCAGACCATTCGTCAGCTGGGTATTCGGTTGAAGCTCAACCCCTTACGCGAGGTCATTCACGGCAAGCGGCTGATCGTCGTCGACGACTCGATCGTGCGGGGCAATACCCAGCGCGCGTTGATCAGGATGCTGCGTGAGGCGGGGGCATTGGAGATCCATGTGCGGATCGCGTCGCCGCCGGTGCGGTGGCCGTGCTTCTACGGCATCGATTTCGCCTCGCGCGCGGAGTTGGTCGCCAACGGTGCTGGCACCGAGGGCGGCTACGACGACATGATCGAGGGTGTGCGCCGGTCGATCGGCGCGGACACGCTCGGCTACATCTCCGTGGACGGCATGATCGCCGCGACCGAGCAGCCGAGTTCGCGGTTGTGCGCGGCGTGCTTCGACGGCGTGTACCCGATTCCGCTGCCCACAGAGGCCGCGGTCGGTAAGAACCTGCTGGAGGGGATGCTCTCGGGTCGGCCGGAGTCGGTGCTGCTGGGTGAGAACGCGAATGCGAGCGCGCTGAGCAGGCCGTAAAGCGTAGGCCGTAAAGCCGAGATCTGGACAACCGAGGGCGGGTGCTTCGAGCGCCCTCCCTCGGTTCTTTTTATGGATGTCTCACTTCGTGAGATGGCGTCTCTGTGACATTTTTGATCACGTCGTCGACTCAAATTGGTCGTTTGACCGGTAAACCATCGCCCGGTGCGCTCGCGCCCCCGGCGACCTGGGGTATTCGCATCATTTTTTTCGCGGAGAATGCAACGTGCACGAAATGATTCCTCGGTACGGTCCGACGATCGGTAGTTGAAGATGGTGCGACCGCCCCTGCGATCCAGGTGGAGGGTCGCGCGGAGGAGAGTGGGAGCCAGATGGTGGGTTCGAGAACGGCGAGCGGACGAAAGCGTGCGGTAGCGGCCGCCGGGCTCGCCGCGGTGCTGGCGGCCGTATCGGCGGGATGCGGGATCGGCCGCACCGATGAAGGGGCGGGGCGCATCGGAGTTGTCGCGGGTACCACCGACCGCATCTTCTCGCTCGATCCCGCCGCCGCCTACGACAACGGTTCCCTGGTCGCCGAGACGCAGATCTATTCGTACCTGCTGAACTTCGCCCCCGGCAGTGACACCGTGGAGCCGGATGCCGCCGAGAAGTGTGAGTTCACCGCGCCCGCGGTGTACAGCTGCACCCTCAAGGCGGGCCTGACCTTCGCGAACGGGCATCCGCTCACCGCGAAGAGCGTCAAGTTCTCCATGGATCGCATGCTCGGAATCAACGACCCGAACGGTCCTGCCTCACTCTTGGCGAACCTCGACAAGACCGATGTGGTGAACGATCGGACGGTCGCCTTCACCCTGAAGGTGGCCAATGACCAAACCTTCCCGTCGCTGCTCGCGACGCAGGTGGGGCCGATCGTGGACGAGGCGGTCTTCCCGGCCGACAAGATCATGCCCGACGAGGACGTCGTGGCGGCCAAGGGGTATTCCGGGCCATACACCATCGCGAGCTACGACAAGAACAAGCTCGTCGAATACCAGGCGTTCCCGGGCTACCGGGGCATCCTTGGCACCCCGAAGACCCAGCGGGTGGCGGCGAAGTATTACGCGACCACCGACAACATGAAGCTCGACCTGCAGAACGGCGCGCTCGATGTGGGTTATCGCTCGTTCAGCCCGACCGATGTCGAGTCGCTGCGCGGCGCCAAGAACCTGACCGTGCACGAGGGTCCCGGCGGTGAACTGCGCTACATCGTGTTCAACCTGAAGACGATGCCCGGCTCGACGCCGGAGCAGAAGTTGGCGATCCGCAGGGCGGTCAGCACCGTGATCGATCGCGAAGCGTTGGCCCAGAACGTATACAAGCAAACCTATATTCCGGCGTATTCCTTTGTGCCGGAGGGCATTCCGGGGGCCACCACGCCCATTGCCGATATCTACGGCACAGCGGCCGATCCGAAGAAAGCCGCCGAGGTCCTCGCCGACGCCGGTGTGACAGGCCCGGTCGAGCTGAATCTGCAATACAACCCGGACCACTACGGCCCGAGCAGCTCCGAGGAGTACGCGGCGATCAAGGCACAACTGGAAGGTAGCGGCTTGTTCCGAGTGAACCTGCAATCCACCGAATGGGTCACCTACCAGAAGGAACGAGCGCAGGACTCCTACCCGCTCTACCAATTCGGCTGGTTTCCCGACTTCCCGGATGCCGACAACTACGTGTCGCCGTTCTTCGGGCCGAACAACTTTCTCCAATCGCACTTCGAGGACCCCGGTGTGAACGCACGATTGATCGCTGAGTCGACCCAACCCGACAAGCAGAAGAGGCTGGAGCAGATCGGCGAGCTACAAACCTTTATCGCGCAAAACTTCCTGCCCATCGTCCCGCTGCTTTCCGGCAAACAGGTCGCGGTCTCCGATGCGGATGTGCAGGGCGTCACGCTCGATTCGTCGTTCAAATTCCGCTACACCACCCTGAGCAAATGAGTTCCGCGACAACGGGGTCCGAGGGCGCCACCCCGAAACAGCTCACGGCGCCGACCCAGACCGAGAGCCCGGATCCTTCCTCGACGGGCAAGGGCGGCAAGGGAAATCGAGACTCCCGACAGTTCGCGCTACTGCGCTATCTCGGCGTGCGGATACTCCTGATCCCGGTGACCGCCTGGATCCTGTCCACCGTCGTGTTCTTCCTGATGCGTGTCGTCGGCGACCCGATCAGTGCGGCGCTCGGCGGTCGACTGACTCCGGCCGAGATCGAGGAACGCAAGGAAGCCGCCGGGCTCAACCGGCCGATCCTCAGCCAGTACTGGGACTATCTCGTCGGGCTGCTGCACGGCGATTTCGGTCGCTCGCAAGACAATCGGGAAATCAGCGAGGTGGTGATCACCTACGGTGCCGCCTCGCTCGAATTGGTGTTCTGGGCGCTGATCGTCGCGCTGGTCGTGGGTATCCCACTCGGCCGATACGCCGCGACCCACCGCGATTCGTTCGCCGATACCGGCCTGCGCCTGTTCGCGATCCTCGCCTACGCCGCGCCGGTATTCTTCGTCGGCTTGCTGCTCAAGCTGATCTTCGCGGTGCAACTGGGTTGGCTGCCGGTGGCGGGCAGGGCGAGCACGAATGTGGAAATTCAGCTACAGCACGTCTCGCCGAAGACCAACATCATGATCATCGACGCGATCCTCTACGGCGACAACGAATACATCCTCGACGTGCTCGAACACGCCATCCTCCCGGCGATCGCGCTTGGCTTGCTCACCGCGGGCATCTTCCTGCGGCTGGTGCGGATCAACCTGATCCAGACGCTGCGCAGCGACTACGTGGACGCCGCACGCGCACGCGGGTTGTCGCGCAGGGTGGTCACCGGTCGGCACGCCTTCCGCAACGCGATGATCCCGATCGTCACGGTGATGGGCATGCAGTTGGCCATGATGCTCGGCGGTTCGGTGCTCACCGAAACCACCTTCGAGTGGAAGGGGCTCGGATACCAACTCGCGACCTACCTTTCGGCCCGTGACTTCGTCGCGGTACAGGGCATCGTGGCGTTCGTGGCATTGATCGTCGCGGTGATGAGTTTTCTGGTGGATATCGTTGTGGCACTGATCGACCCGAGGGTGAGGTTCTGATGACCGCACCGGAAATACTGACCGAGCCGACGACCACACCGGTCGTCGTGCCGACGCGGAAGGGAATACCGGGCCTCCGGTTGTTCTCGATGACCGCGGGACTGCAACGCGCGACGCTGATCTTCGGCCTCACGCTGGTGGCCGTCTTCGTGCTGGTCGCGATCTTCGCACCGCTGATCGCCCCCTACGGTTTCGCGCAAACCGCCGCCGACGGCGCTGATTTCGTGCGCCAACAAGCGCCTTCGGGCCAACACTGGTTCGGCACCTCGGTGCGCGGTGAGGACGTGTTCTCCAGGGTCATCTTCGGTGCGCGCACCGCACTGTGGGTGATCGTGGTTTCGCTGGTGCTCTCCCTGATCATCGGTGTGCCACTGGGGCTGGTCTCCGGCTACCTCGGGCGCTGGGTGGACCGCGTGCTCGTGCTGTTCATGGACGCGATGTACGCGTTCCCGACGCTGCTGCTGGCGATCGTGGTGTCCATCGTGGTCGCGGGCGGTAACTCCACCAACTTCGGTGGTGTCCTGTCCGGTGCGGTGGCGATCACCGCGGTCTTCGTGCCGCAGTACTTCCGGGTGGTGCGCAACGCGACGATCGCGGTGAAGAACGAGCCGTACGTGGATGCCGCGCGGGTGACGGGCGCGTCCACCGTGCGAATCCTGTTCCGGCACATCTTCGCCAACGTCACCCAGTCGTTGCCGGTGATCGTGACGCTGAACGGGTCGGAGGCGATCCTCACCCTGGCGGGCCTCGGCTTCCTCGGTTTCGGCATCGAGCCGACGCAGGCGGCCGAATGGGGATACGACCTGAACAAGGCGCTGTCGGATGTGTCCAACGGCATCTGGTGGACCGGGGTGTTCCCCGGTGTCGCGATCGTGCTCGTCGTCCTCGGTATGACGCTGGTGGGTGAGAGCCTCAACGAGGTGTTCAATCCGATCCTGCGCACCAGGCGGTCGGTCAAGGCGCCGGCCAACAGTGCGGCGCCAGCGCCGATCGTGGGCGAGCCCGCGGCCGAAACCGAAGCCGGGACCGGCGATCTCGCGAAGGGTGAGGGCAATGGCTGAATCGACCACGGTGACCGAGCGCACCGATCCCGCGCTGTCGATCTCCGCGCTTTCGGTGACCTTCGCCACCGATGCGGGAGCCGTGCACGCGGTGAGCGACGTCTCCTACGAGGTGTTTCCCGGCGAGGTTCTCGCGATCGTCGGTGAGTCGGGGTCGGGAAAGTCGGTGAGTTCGCGCACGGCGATGGGTCTGCTCCCGGCTACGGCCAGCGTGCAGGGCACCGTCACCCTCGGCACTGAGACGATCACCACCATGTCCGACCGCCAACTCACCGCGCTGCGCGGCGGCGACGTCTCGATGGTGTTCCAGGAGCCGGGATCGGCGTTGGACCCGTTGTTCACCGTCGGATTCCAGATCGGCGAAGCGCTGCGCGCGCACAGCGGCATGAGCAAGAAGGACGCCAAGGCCAAGGCGGTGGAACTGCTGCGCACCGTCGGGCTGCCCGATCCCGAGCACCGGGTGAACTACTACCCGCATCAGCTGTCGGGTGGGCAGAAGCAGCGCGTGGTGATCGCCATCGCCATCGCCTGCGAACCCAAGGTCATCATCGCCGACGAGCCGACCACCGCACTCGATGTCACCGTGCAGGCCGAGATTCTGGAACTGCTGCGTGACCTGCGTGACCGCATCGGCAGCGCGATCGTGTTGATCACCCACAACATGGGTGTGGTCGCCGACCTGGCCGACCGCGTGGTCGTGATGCGTCGAGGTGTGGTCGTCGAGGAAGCGACGGTAGACCAACTCTTCGCGAACCCCTCGGCGGACTACACCCGTGAATTACTCGCGGCCGTACCGCATCTGGGCACCGCGAAGCGCGGACCGCGCACAGCGGCCGCGGCGGAATCGGTGGAATCGGCGGATAAGCCGAGCGCCGACAAGTCGGCGCCGGTGCTGGAGGTGACCGACCTGGTGGTCGAGTTCCCCGGCCCGTTCGGTCGTCCAGCATTTCGCGCGGTCGATACCGTCAGCCTGAGCATCGCGCCCGGCGAAACACTCGGCCTGGTCGGCGAATCAGGTTCGGGCAAGTCGACCATCGGGCGTTGCGTCGCCGCGCTGCAGCGCCCCACCTCGGGCGTGGTGAAAGTCCTCGGTCAGGACATCGCCGGGCTGTCACAACGCAAGCTGCGGCCGATCCGACGGCACTTCGGGTTCGTGTTCCAAGACCCAGCCACTTCGCTGAATCCTCGCCTGACCGTTGGCGATTGCGTCGCGGAACCCTTGCTCGTGCACAAGCGAGGCAGCGCGGCGGAGATCCGGGCCAGGGTGCGGCACATGCTCGACGACGTGCAGCTGCCGTCGGGCACCGAGCGCAGGTACCCGCACGAGCTGTCGGGCGGTCAACGTCAACGCGCCAGCTTGGCACGCGCCCTCGTGCTCGACCCCGATCTACTGGTGGCCGACGAGCCGACCAGTGCGCTCGACGTGTCGGTGCAGGCGACGGTGCTGGAACTGCTCGGGCAGCTACAGCGCGGATGCGGCTGGGCATGCCTGTTCATCACGCACGACCTCGCGGTCGTCGACCAGCTGGCCGACCGAATCATGGTGCTGCGCAATGGCGGCGTGGTCGAACAGGGCGACCGCGATCGCATCCTGCGCGACCCGAGGCAGGAATACACCCAACGCCTCGTCGCCGCGGTTCCCGTGCCCGATCCCACCGAACAGCGACGCAGAAGAGCGGCCTCGGCGTCACTGTTCAGCACCGGGGCCGCGGACTGAAGACCGGATGGTGGCCAAGACCCCTGCCGCGTCGTTATCGGGCTCCGGTAGCGTGAGCTGGCATCTATCCGCCGATTCGGTTTGGAGCTTTCCCCGACAATGAGTGAGCAGACCCCCAGTGGTGGTGCCTCGTACGCCGCGGCAGGCGTGGACATCGAGGCAGGTGACCGCGCCGTCGCGTTGTTCGGGCCATTGGCGAAGAAGGCGAGTCGACCCGAGGTCCAAGGCGGTCTCGGCGGTTTCGCCGGACTGTTCGCACTGAAATCGCACTATCGTGAGCCGCTGCTCGCCGCGTCCACCGACGGGGTCGGCACCAAGATCGCGGTGGCGCAGGCGATGGACAAGCACGACACCCTGGGCCTGGACCTGGTCGCGATGGTCGTCGACGATCTGGTGGTGTGCGGTGCCGAGCCACTGTTCCTGCAGGATTACATCGCGATCGGCAAGGTGTACCCGGAAAAGGTCGCCGAGTTGGTCTCCGGCATCGCCGAAGGCTGCTTGCAGGCCGGGTGCGCGTTGCTCGGCGGGGAGACCGCCGAGCATCCCGGCCTGATGGCACCCGAGGACTACGACCTCTCGGCGACCGGCGTCGGCGTGGTCGAGGCGGATTCCGTGCTCGGCCCCGATCGGGTGCGTCCCGGCGATGTCGTGATCGCGATGGGTTCCTCCGGTCTGCACTCCAACGGCTACAGCCTCGCGCGCAAGGTGCTGCTGGACATCGACAGGATGTCGCTGGCGGGGCACGTCGAGGAGTTCGGTCGCACGCTCGGCGAGGAACTGCTGGAGCCGACCAAGATCTACGCCAAGGACTGCCTCGCGCTGATCGCGGAGACCGATGTGCGCACCTTCTCGCATGTCACCGGCGGTGGCCTGGCCGCGAACCTCGGACGGGTGCTACCGCCCGGCCTGGTGGCCGAGCTGGATCGAGGCACGTGGAGTCCGGCTCCGGTGTTCCACATGATCGCCCAGCGCGGCAGGGTGGAACGTGCGGAGATGGAGAAGACGTTCAACATGGGCGTCGGCATGGTGGCCGTGGTCGCCCCCGAGGATGTCGATCGCGCGCTGGCGGTGCTGACTGCCCGCCACATCGCCTGCTGGACGCTCGGCAGTGTGAAGAAGGCCAAGGACGCCGACGCGCCGCGCACCGCGCTCGTCGGCGACCACCCGAGGTTCTAGAGCAAAGCAAAGCCGCCCACACCATCGGCCAGATGGTGTGGGCGGCTTGTTGTTCCAAGTCGTTCTATCGCTGCGATGGCCGAAAGCGGCCGCGAACCTGGCCGCGCGGTGCGCGGCGGTTCTCTTCGATCGCGAGCCTTTTGTCGATGCCGCCGCTAACACGTCGACAACGTATTAAGGGAGAGGTCGAACGACCTCCCCCTGCAAACGTTGAATCCGAGTCAGCGGCGCCAGTCGTCGTGATCGTCGCCGTCATCCCAGCGGGGTGGCGGCTCGTCCGCGTCGTGCTCATCGGAGAGCACCCCACCACCCAATTGGGAGTTGGGGCTGCCCGACAGCTCGCGCTGAAGGCTCGCGAAGTCAGTCGGAGCGGAGCTGTACTTCAGATCGCGTGCAACCTTGGTCTGCTTTGCCTTAGCCCGGCCACGGCCCATGGCTGACCCCCTCGCGTCACTGCGGGGCGGCCTGGGGTTTGGTGGCGGCCCCGTTCGAATTAATATCTTCCTGACAGACACTTTAGCGTGTGTCCGACAGTCCTGCCGCCAGGAGTGGGTGAAGTACCCCCGACCGAGGACTGTTTGCCCGGATATCGCCGTTTTGCCTGCGCTTACAGTACCCCCGGAATCGCACGGATCACGCCCACCCTGGCGCCGCCGCCGAGCACAGCCGGAGCGGCCAGTTCCGTGTGCTCCTCCGTCCAAGCCACCCCGAGTCGGCGCAGAACAGCCAGCGTCAAGGGCATTCGCGCGCGATCGTGGCCGTCTTCGATGCGGTAGGCGAAGGCGGAGCCATCGGGCAGGGCGCCGACGTGCACGCCGTCGGCGCCGATTTTGCAGACCAGTCCCGGCGTCGCCCGCATGGTCAGCAGATCGGTGGCATTCGTGCCCGAAATCACTCGCGGATGCGCGCGGATGGCGTCGGCGACCCTGCGTTCCGGGGTGCTCGGGTCGGCGGTCGCCATCCGCGCGAACACACGCGCGAGATTCACCAGGGACACCGGGACGATCGGCAGGCCGCAGCCGTCGATGCCGAGATCGGTTTCGGGCTCGCCGGTGAACTCGGCGACGGTGCGCGACACCGCCTGTTGCAGCGGGTGCGCCGCGTCCAGGTAGCCCTCGGTCGGCCAGCCGTTGATCGCGCAGGTCGCCAACATGGCGGCGTGCTTACCCGAGCAGTTCATGTAGATCCTGCGGGGCCCGCGCGCACCCGACATCGCCGCCGCTCGCGCGTGCTCGTCCTGCGGCAGATCCGGCGGGCATTCCAGCGACTTCTCGCCGAATCCGAAACGCTCCAACAGCCGCCGGACCAGGGCGACATGATCGGGTTCGCCGTAGTGCGAGGCGGTGGCGATCGCGAGTTCGGCGTCGTCGACGGGTTCGAAACCATGACGCAGCAGGGTGATCGCCTGCAACGGCTTGTTCGTGGAGCGCGGGAAGATCGGCAGGTGCACTTCGCCGAGGGTGAGCGTCGGCTCGCCGTCGGGGGCGAGCAGCACGACATTGCCTCGGTGCACACATTCGCGGAATCCGGACCGGACCACCTCGACCAGCTCGACACTCATGACCGCACCCGTTGTTCCGCTCGGCCCGCGTTCGCGTGTCGGCGGGTATGTCGTTGGACCTGCATCCTGATGTCCTCGGAGACCGAGGGTTCCTCCGCGAGCAAGGTCGCCAGGCGGTCGAGGTCGTCGCCGGTGAACACCTCGCGCACCGTGACACCGTGCTCGGGGGTGTACACGATCGACACCGGGTCGTCCGCGCCGATGCTGCCCTCGGTCAGCACCCGGAAATAGGCGCCGGTATCGCCGCGATGGGTGAAGCGCTTCACCCATCGCGGCTCGCCGCTCCAGTGCTGAAAGGTGGCGCACGGCACGCGCGGCGCGCTGACCTCGAGCAGGGTGTCACCGATCGCCCAGCGCGCGCCGATGACCGCGTCGCTCACCGCGAGCCCGGCGATGCGCAGGTTTTCCCCGAACCAGCCCGCGGGGAGGTCTCTGCCGAGTTCCTCGGCCCACCGCTGGGCGTCGTGCTCGGCGTAGGCGTAGACGGCCTGATTGCTGCCGCCGTGATGGGCGGTATCGCACACGTGGTCGCCGTGCAGCCCGAGGGTGCGCACGGCGACCCGGTCGGTGGCTGGACGCTTGTCGATCGCCGTGCGTCCTACGCGGCCGGGGACCACGAGTTCGTCGGCAACCATGCAGACCGCGAGAACCCGCGGTGACTCGTCGGTGCGCATCGTGCTCAGCGGCCGCGCAGCCGGTCGATCGCGAGGCGTCCCGCTTGCGGTTCGTCGTTGGCGGGTATCGAATCCGGGTCGATCGCCGCCGCGCTCGGACCCGCGACGAGTTCGGTCTCCGCGGGTACCGCGCGTTTGATCAGCGCGAGTGCGATGGGGCCGTATTCGTAGTGGTCGATGACGGTGCCGAGGCGGCCGACCGTGCGACCACCCGCGGTGACGTCGGTGCCGACCTCGGGACGTTCGTCGGCCGACCCGTCCAGGTGCAGCAGCACCAGGTGGCGCGGCGGCTTGCCGAGATTGTGTACCCGGGCCACGGTCTCCTGGCCGCGATAACACCCCTTGTCGAGGTGGACCGCGCCGCGTTCCGGCACGCCGCCGATCCAGCGCGCCTCGTGCGGGATGGTCCTGTCGTCGGTGTCGAGGCCGATCCTCGGGCGCAACGCGGCCACCCGCAGCGCCTCGAACGTCCAGCTACCCGCGGGCTCGGCGCCCGCGCCGGTGAGGCGAGTCCACCAGTCCGCCAACTGATCTCGAGGAATGACCAGGTCGAACGAATGGTCGGTGGGCCAAGGCATCCTGCGCAGGAAGCCTCCGCCGGTGAGCGCGACGGCGGCGTATACCTCGGGCAACTCGGTGACGCCGAGTGTGTCGATCAGGTCGACCACCCGGGGGCCGAGCAGGCTCAGCACGGCGTAGTCGGCCTGCTCCGGCCGCGCGTCCGCCCAGAAGACCATCTTGCGCAGGAAATCGAGCAGTGCCGGGCCGCGATCGGTTTCGGTGTCGAGCCAGACCGTCGCGTCGAGGTCGGTGAGCACGAAGTGGTTGAGCACCCGCCCGTTGAGGTCGAGGTCGAGGTCTTCGGCGGACTGCCCATCGCCGAGCTCGGCGATGTGTTGGCTGGAAATGGTGTGCAACCAGCTGAGGCGCTCGGCGCCGGTGATGCTCAGCACGAAGCGATGCGAACGATCGACTACCGCGACCCGCTGCGCTGCCGCGCGTTGTTCGCCGAACGGATCGCCGTAATGCCAGGCGACGGGTTCGTCCGGCGACCCGGTCGCCCCCGCGACCGCTCCATGGGCACTGAGGATGGGACTCGACGCAATGACCGTGGACACGGTTCCACTCTAGGCAGCTTTTCGTGTTCGCGCCGTTGCCGGGGCCGACTCGGGGGTCCTTGGCGGGGTGTCGGCGAGTCGACGCGCGGGCTATCTCGGTCTCGGCGCGACGATTCCGCCCGCGATGGTCAGCGCGAATGCCAGCCGAACGGTAGGTTTCCTTTCGAAATCGTGGGCGACGCGCGGTGCTCGCGATTGCCGAACGTTCGGCGGTGTCTCGAGAAAAGACCGGACCGTATGAAAAGTGCGCGGGGAAAGCACTGCGCGCGGAATCGACGAGGAAGCGATCCAGAAGGACGGTCGTAACGAAAGAATTGGGGGCAAACGGGGTGAATTCGGTGGAACGAGACCGTCACCTCGAGATCATAGAGAAATCCGCATGCCGGAGCGGTCGACACAGGATAGGGCGACGGGGCAGCATGAGGTGCCGAGCTTTTGTTACGAGTGCTGACTCGGTGCAAGTCGCGCCCTGTTTGCCCAGGTAGGAGTGTAAGTGTGAAGGTTCTGGTAACACTCGACGGGGCGGTCCGGGATCCGGACGAGCCGCTGTTGTTCGCCGACGACATCGGTGCGCTACGCGGCGACGGTGTTTTCGAAGGGTTGCTGATCCGTGATGGGCGCCCGACCGCGCTCGAATTTCACCTCGCGAGGCTGCGACGTTCGGCCGAAGCCCTGGATTTACCCGAGCCCGATCTCGGTCGTTGGCGGGATGCGGTCGACAAGGCGGTGGCCGAATGGGGCAGTGAGCACGAGGGCATGCTGCGTCTGGTGTTGACAAGGGGGCGTGACAGCGATTTGGCCTCCATCCCGGAGAAAGTGACCTCCGGCGATCTCGCGGCGGCCGTTCCCGTGCCGACCGCCTACGTGCTCGTCCTGCCGGTGGCCGATCGAGTGGCCAAGGCGCGCTCCGAAGGCGTTGCCGTGGTGACGCTTTCGCGCGGTATCTCGATCGATCTCGCGCAGGCGGCGCCGTGGCAGCTGCTCGGCGCCAAGACGTTGTCGTATGCCACGAACATGGCGGCACTGCGCTTCGCGGCGCGGATGGGTGCCGACGACGTGATCTTCACCAGCACCGAGAATCGGGTGTTGGAGGGGCCGCGTTCGAGCGTGGTGATCGCGCGCGACAAGCAGCTGATCACGCCGCCGTCGAAAAACGGTGTGCTGCCGGGTGTTACCCAGCGCGCGCTGTTCGCGGAGGCGAAGAAGGCGGGCTGGGAGTGCCGCTACGATCAGTTGTTCACCGCCGACCTGCTCACTTGCGACAGCATCTGGTTGCTTTCGAGCGTCACCCTGGCCGCGCGGGTGAATTCCCTCGACGGTCTGCGGATGTCGGCGCCGGACAATGCCGAGGAGATCATCGAACTGGTCGATCGCGCCATCGAACGGCCGGGTTCGGTCACCGACTGGTGAGCGAGGCGCCCCCGTGATCTGCGTCCTACTCGGCGGGACGCGGCACGGGGGCGAGCTCGGCGTTCGCCGTTGAATCGGACGCCGAAGTGCGAAAACCCGTGTGTCGTGACCTAGGACGCATTGTTCGGGGCGGTCTGCGACGTAGTATTACTACGTCATGTCGTAGATCGGCAGGAGGCCGGATTGAGTGCCCTGGACATCTCGCGATGGCAGTTCGGCATCACCACCGTCTATCACTTTCTCTTGGTGCCACTGACCATCGGACTAGCACCGCTGGTCGCCGCCATGCAGACCGCATGGGTGATCACCGGCAAGCAGCACTGGCTGCGCCTGACCAAGTTCTTCGGCAAGCTGTTCCTGATCAACTTCGCCCTCGGCGTCGCCACCGGCATCGTGCAGGAATTCCAGTTCGGCATGAACTGGAGCGAGTACTCCCGCTTCGTCGGCGACGTATTCGGCGCACCACTGGCACTGGAAGGTCTCGTCGCCTTCTTCATGGAGTCCACGTTCATCGGTCTGTGGATCTTCGGCTGGACCCGGTTACCGAAACTCGTTCACCTCGGGGCGATTTGGCTCGTCGCGATCGGAGTCAACGCCTCGGCCTACTTCATCGTCGCCGCGAACTCCTTCATGCAGCATCCCGTGGGTGCGCGCTACAACCCCGACACCGGACGCGCCGAACTCACCAGCATCGTCGAGTTGCTCACCAATAACACGGCGCTGGCGGCCTTTCCGCACGTCGTCGCCGGATCTTTTCTTACCGCAGGCACTTTCGTCGCCGGTATCGCCGGCTGGTGGATGGTGCGCAACGCGCGCGACAAGAACGAGGTCAAGCGTACCGAGGCGCGCAGGATGTGGCGGCCCGCCGCGATCGCCGGCATCTGGGTGACGCTGATAGCCATGGCCGCGCTGGTCTACACCGGCGACGTCCAGGGCAAGCTGATGTTCAAACAGCAGCCGATGAAGATGGCGTCGGCGGAATCGTTGTGCCACACCGCGACCGACCCCGACTTCTCCATTCTCACCGTCGGTACGCACAACAACTGCGACAGCGTCGCGCACGTGCTCGAGGTGCCGTTCGTGCTGCCGTGGCTGGCCGAAGGCAAATTCACCGGGGTCACCCTCGACGGCGTCACCGACCTGCAACAGGCGAACAACGAGAAGTACGGGCCCGGCGACTACCGGCCCAACCTGTTCGTCACCTACTGGTCGTTCCGCGCCATGATCGGGCTGTCGGCGGGGTCGGTGCTGATCGCGCTCGCCGGGCTGTGGGTGACCAGGCGTGGGCGAGTGCCGCACGAACGGTGGTTCTCCTGGCTGAGTCTGCTCGCCATCCCGACGCCGTTCCTCGCCAACAGCGCGGGCTGGGTGTTCACCGAAATGGGCCGCCAGCCCTGGGTTGTGGTGCCCAACCCGACGGGCGATCCCAACCTGCGGCTGATGGTGCAGGACGGCGTGTCCAACCATTCGTTCGGCGTCGTGCTCACCTCGCTGATCACCTTCACGCTGGTCTACGGGGCGCTGGCGGTGGTCTGGTTCTACCTGATGCGCCGATACGTGATCGAAGGGCCGGAGCGGGTCGACAAACCCGGCCCCGACGGCGATGGCGGGCCGAAAGACACCTCGGTCGAACAACTTTCGTTCGCCTACTAGGAAGGGCGGGAGACGATGAATTTGCCCGAGTTCTGGTTTCTGCTGATCGGCGTGCTGTTCACCGGTTACTTCGTGCTGGAGGGCTTCGACTTCGGCGTCGGCATGCTCATGCCGATTCTCGGCCGAGGCGCCGACGCGCGAAGGCGCGTGGTACTCAACACCATCGGACCGGTATGGGACGGCAACGAGGTGTGGCTGATCACCGCCGCCGGCGCCATGTTCGCCGCCTTCCCCGAGTGGTACGCCAGCATGTTCTCCGGGTTCTATCTCGGCCTGCTCGTCTTGCTCGTCGCACTGATCCTGCGCATCTGCGCGATCGAGTATCGCGGCAAGATCAACGATCCGCGCTGGCGGGCGCGCTGCGACCTCGGGATCGGAATCGGTTCCTGGATACCGGCATTCGCCTGGGGATGGGTGTTCGCCAACATGGTGCACGGCGTGCCGTTGGATGAGAACAAGCAGTTCGCCGGTACGGTCGCGGACCTGTTCGGCGGGTACGCGTTGCTCGGCGCCCTCACCACCGGGTTGTTGTTCGCGCTGCACGGTGCGGTCTTCCTGAGCTTGAAGACCGGTGGTGAGGTGCGTGCGGACGCCGTGCGCGCGGTACGGATCCTGCTGGGCCCAACGGCCGTGGTCGTGCTCGGATTCGGCCTGTGGACCCAGCTGGCATACGGCAGCGGGTGGACGTGGATCGCGCTGGCGCTCACGGCGTTCGGTCTCGCGGTCAGCGCCGCGACCGCGTTGCTGCACCGCGACGGGTTCGCGTTCACCGGCACCGCGCTCGCGGTCGCCGCGCTCAGCGCGCTGCTGTTCGGCGCGTTGTTCCCGAACGTGTTGCCCTCGACCTTCGGCGCCGCCTACGACCTCACCGTCTACAACGCGTCCTCGACCCCGTACACGCTGCGGGTGATGAGCTGGGCCGCGCTCGTCGTCACCCCCGTCGTCGTGCTCTATCAGGGTTGGACGTACTGGGTGTTCCGCAAGCGCATCAGCCTGGAACAGATTCCGCCTCCCATCGGGCTCCCGCTCGAATCGGCGAGGGACTGATCGTGGCCCGCCCACCCATCGACCCTCGGCTGTGGCGCTACGCGCGCTCGGCGCGGCGGTACCTGGTGTCGAGTGTGCTGCTCTCGCTGGTGATCACCGGGTCGATCGTGGTCACCGCGCTCGCGCTGAGCCGGGTGCTCGCCGGAGTCGTCACCGATCCCGCGCGGCGTTCGATGGGGGAGTGGCGGGCGGAACTCGTGGTGCTCGCCGTGGCGATCGTGCTGCGGGTCGCGGCGACATGGACGCAGTCGCGGCTTGCGCACCGCGCGGGTGCGGGGGTGGTGGCGGAACTGGAAACCGAGGTACTCGCGGCAGGGGCACGGCTGCCACCTCGCGAACTCGACAGTCGCCGAACCGAACTCGCGGTCATCGTCACGACCGGACTGTCCGGACTTCGCGGCTATCTGACCGGGTACTTGCCCGCCCTATTGCTCACCGCCGTGGTGCCGCCGCTCGTGCTGACGGTCATCGCGGTACACGACCCGATGTCCGGGATCATCGTCCTGATCACCCTGCCGCTCATCCCGGTCTTCATGATCCTGATCGGCCTACTCACCCAGGGTCGGGCCGCAGCGACCCTCGCCGCGTCCACGCGGCTGTCGGATCAGCTGTTGGATCTGTTCGCCGGGATGCCGACGTTGCGGGCGCTGGGGCGAGAGGGTCCCGAGCGTGGCAAAGGATCAGGCGCGGATGCCCACGCCGAAGAGACGGCTCAGGACGCGCTCGCGACCAGCGGCATGAGCAAGCGTGTTCGCGACCTGGGCGACGCGCTGCGACACCGGACCATGCGGGCACTGCGACTGGCGTTCCTGTCCTCGATGGTGCTGGAAATGCTCGCCACCCTCAGCGTCGCCTTGGTCGCCGTCTCGATCGGTCTGCGGTTGGTCTTCGGCGAGATGAGCCTCTACGCGGGCCTGGTCGCGCTCATACTCGCCCCCGAGGTCTATCTGCCACTGCGCATGGTCGGCGAACGCTTCCACGCGGCCCAGGACGGATTGGCGGCGTCGGACAAGGCTTTCGAGATTCTCGAGGCGGCGCCGCCGCGAGGTCGGGCCGATGCGTCGGTGGATGCCGATGTGCGTATGGACGAAAAGGGTTCGCTGCGCGCTGGCGGCGGTGCTGTCGCGCAACGGAACCCCACCGTCCGTGCTGGCGGCGCCAGGGGAGTGGGGAACGAAACGGCCGAGCGCAGAATCGGGCAGAGCATCGAGACCGTGTCGAACTCCGATGTGGGTCGTGGAGCGGAAACCGCATCGAAACCGGCCGGAACCCAGACGGGGCGAACAGGTATCGCTGCTGATTCGTTCGCCGCCCGCGCACCGGAGTTCGGGGTGGGGCGTCACGAACCGGATCATGAAGGGGTCCGTGTCGAACTGCGTGCGGTGTCGGTTCGTACGCGCGGGGGGATGGCGCCGCGGCGACTGTCGGCGACATTGCGACCCGGGGCGGTGACCGTGCTCAGCGGCGCCAACGGCAGCGGTAAATCCACCGCGGCGCTGGCGATCCTGGGGTTGTGTTCGCCCGAATCGGGCGCCGTGACCGTCGACGGAGTCGATGTGGGTGCCCTCGAACAACAGCGGTGGTGGGACCAGGTGGCGTGGTTGCCGCAGCGACCCGTCCTGGTGCCGGGCACGCTCGCCGAGAATCTGGCGATGCTGGGGGCGCACGAAACACGAACTTATCGCGAGCAGGTCGAAAAGTACTCGCGTGCGACGGGATTCGACACCGTACTGAACGACCTGACCGACGGGTGGAACACGCTGGTCGGCCCAGGCGGCGTCGGCTTGTCGCTCGGCCAACGCCAACGCCTCGCCCTCACCAGGGTGCTCGCCGCCGACCGCCCCGTCCTGTTGCTCGACGAACCCACCGCGCACCTGGACCCCGACAGCGAGGCCACCGTCCTCGCCGCGCTCACCGCACGCGCCGAAGCCGGCGCGACGGTCATCGTCATCGGCCACCGCCCAACGGTTCTGGCCATCGCGGATCACATTGTCGAGGTGCGCTGTTCGTCGTCGGCGCTCGAGGAGGTCGGCGGATGAGCGTCGTGTCGAAGGACGCCCCTTGGTCACGCTGGGAGTCGGCGCGCAGCGCGTTCTCGGTGGTTGGTCGCCGACCGGCTTCGCGCACGGAGCTTGCCCGCGACACCGAGTGTTTCCTGTGCGCGAGTGGCCGAGCTGACCGGACTGGTTTCAGCAGGCCAGCGTTCGGTCTTCGGCCGACGAATTATGCGCCGCCGCAGCGGTTTTCGCACGATGCGAAAGGTGAGTGGCGCGTTGCGCGGGCGGCTGCTGGTCGGGTCGGTCGGGTGTCCTTTGCGGAGGTGAGTGGAGTGCGTGAGCGGGGCGCGCGAGGGCCGGCCGCTGTCGATGGGTCTGCGGCAGATACTGACGCTGTTGCGATGGCAGGTGACGTTCTCGACTGGCTGGTCGGGTCGGTTGGGGTGGTCGCGTGTCCTTTGTGGAGTGGGGGCGTGAGTGGGGTGCGGTCGGTGGATCTGTGGCGGATGGTGGCGCCGTGGCGGATGGCGTTGGCGATTGCGGCGGCTGCTGGTCGGGTCGGTTGGGGTCGTCGGGTGCCCTTTGTGGAGGTGGGGACGTGAGCGGGGTGCGTGCGGGCAGGGTGCTGTCGAGGGATCTGCGGCGGATGTGGGGGTTGTTGGCGCTGTCGCCGTGGCGGGTGGTGCTGGCGATCGGGTGCGGGGTGGTCGCGCTCGGGAGTGGGCTCGGGTTGGCCGGGCTGGCCGCGTGGCTGATCGCCAGGGCGTGGCAGATGCCGCCGGTGCTCGACCTCAGCATCGCGGTGGTGGCCGTGCGCGCGTTGGGGATCTCGCGCGGGTTGTTCCGCTATCTCGAACGATTGGCCACCCACGATGTGGCGCTTCGAGCGATGACCACGGCGCGTACCAGCGTCTATCGGACACTGGCTCGCTCCGATGTGTGGTTGCGGCGGCCACGGCGCGTGTCCGAGGACCGGTCGACACGGCTGCGCCGTGGTGACCTGCTCGTCGGAATCAGCAGTGACATCGACGATCTCGGTGCCGTGGTAGTGCGCGTGTTCGTTCCCGTCGCGGTGGCTGCCGTGCTGTCGATCGCGGCCATCGGTGTGCTCGCGACCCTGTCCGTGCTGGCGGCGGGGATTCTGGCCGCCGCGCTCGCCGTCGCGGGGATCCTCGCACCCTGGTTGTCGGCGCGGGCGGCGCGCGACGCCGAACAAGCCGTGCGCGCCGACCGCGCGGAGTTCACCGCGCACGCGCTCACCGTGCTGGACCATGCCGCCGAACTGCGGGTGGCGGGCCGTCTCGACGAGGCATTGGCCACCGCGACGGTCTCCGCGCGCCGAGCGGTCGCCGCCGAGGACTCCGCCGCACTGCGCACCGCGCTGGCGGCAGCCGCGACGCCGCTGTCGATCGGCGCGAGCGTTCTCGGGGCCTTGCTCATCGGCATCGGTCAGTACGGCCACGACGGTGGTGCGCCCGGCGCGATGTCACCGATGGCGCTCGTGGTTCTCGTTCTGCTGCCTTTATCGGCGTTCGAGGCGGTGGGGGCACTGCCTGCGGCCGCACAGGCGCTGACGACCGCACGGGCGGCGCTGCATCGGTTGGTGCGGTTCGAGAACGGCGTCGGTACCGATGGTCGGGAACTTCACGAACCTCGCGAACTCGAAGGCTCCGGCGCGTCCGGTCAACCGGGTACCTTCTGCGGGGCAGGCGAGCGCGGTGGACTCGGTGCGAGCGACCACGCCTTCCGCGATTCGGTTGCTTCACCCGCACAGGGGCCGCACGCTCACTACGCGGAGCTCGGCGGGTGTGCTGCTTTTACCGACGAGCTGCCGGGCCCATCGGCGGTTGGCGCCACAACGGTGCCGGCCTCGGCGCGGCGATCGGCGGTGAAAACCGAACTGGCCGACCCGCCGCTGCGCGAATCCGACGGCTTCGCCGAGTGGCCGCAGTCGGCCGGAACGACCGCACTACCGAACGGGCGCAGGATCGCCGTCGTCGGGCCCAGCGGTGCGGGCAAGTCCATGTTGCTCATGGCATGGGCCGGGCTGCTCGATACACCGACTCATCGCGATGTGGCCGTAGACGGTGCCACATTCTTTGCCGAAGACGCACACCTCTTCGGCACCTCGATACTGGAGAATCTGCGTGTCGCGCGGGGCGAACTCACCGGCGAAGAGGCCGAAAGGGCTTTGCGCGCAGTGGGTCTCGATGGATGGTTGACCACTTTGCCGGACGGAATCCACACCGAGCTCGTCGGCGGTGCCGACGCGGTGTCGGGCGGACAACGGCGCCGCCTACTGCTCGCGCGCGCCCTGGTCTCGCCCGCGCGAGTTCTCTTGCTGGACGAGCCCACCGAACACATGGAAGCCGAGGCGGGCGCACAGCTGCTGGGTGAACTCCTCGACGTACACAGCGGCCTGGTCGAACCCGACCGCATCGTGGTCGTCGTCACCCACCAGCTCCCCGCCGACCATCGTGCGGAAATCGTGCTGCGACTCCCAGTATCCGGCCAGGTCAACACTGAATCGAGTGATCGGGACACCGCGGATTTCGCGCCCCGAGAAATTCCGTTGCTCACCCGCTGAAGCGTGGATACATTGTCGGTACACAAGGAAGGAGGTGGTTCGAAGAAATGGTTATTCATAGGACACGTGAGGTGGCTGTCCGCTAGCGCCGCCGCTGCCGGTGGAATCCGTCCGCGCGAGCGCTAGCGAATTCCAGGCAGTCACCCGGCCCCCGAGCCCCCGGTCGGTCCGATCGGGACCTGCGCGAAACCTTTCGCGCGGATACGGCTCGGGGGCCGTTCTGTGTCGTCTCCGCGCGTGCCCACGGCCAGCTGAGGCGCTGTGAAATGAGCGGCTGCGGGCTCGGCGAGACTCTCCCAAGCCCACCTAACCATCTACACCGCAAAGCGTCGGTCACCAGGACGTGGTGATGGCGTCGGGTCGCGGGACAACGCCGGGATGTCCAGGTGACCTTGGTGGTGAGGTTTAACCGATGTAGCGCTGGAGGCGGGCCGAGAGGCGGGGCTCCAGGGGGCCGTCGGCGATTACGCGTTCTTCGACGTAGGCGAGGTCGCCGTTTTCGACGATGCCGTATAGGCGTTTGGCGCCGCCTACTACGATGCCGGATTGGCTGCGGATCACCACGTCGGTGGCCAGTTCCCAGGAGGACTGGGTGAGTGCTTGGCCGTAGAACAACTCGACGATGCCGGAGCTGTGGGTAAGCAACAGCTCGATGACCTCGTCGTCGCCGTCGGTGCCGACCCGCCAGAAACCGCTCTCGCGCAGATCGGGCGAGCTGTAGTTGCCTTCGGCGTCCAGCACCCAGGACCTGGACTCCCAGGCGAGGTAGTCCCCGCCGTCGTGGGAGACCACGATCTGTTGGCCGAATCGGTAGTCACCGCGCTCCCGGTCGTTACCCTCGCCCTCGCCGCGCCATACACCCACCAGGGGCAGCAGCGCCAGCATCGTGGCGCTCAGGTCGGGGCCGAGGCGCAGATTCGCGGTGTCCTCGGGCAACGGCAAGTCCGGCAATGTCGGAATGTTGCGTCCGCCGGTCGCTTTCGCGCGCTCGGCAGCAACGGCTACCGCCTCGTCGCCACTCCGGCGAGCAGGCGAGACGCCGCTTGCTTGTTCACTCGCTCGCTCGGCTGGATCGGAACCTTCGCTCGCGAGTTCGCTCATGACTCGGTGAACAGGCGGTAGAAGACGTAAAGGCCGAACCAGCCGATCAGCACGGAGCAGGCCACCAGCAGAATTTCGAATAAGACGACCACCACTGAAGTCTAACGACCTCCCCTACCCAACACACAAACGGGCCCCGGTGCTCCCTTGTCGAACAGGGAGAACCAGGGCCCGTTTCGCGGTGTTGCTCGCGTGGCCGACCTACTTGGCGACCGACACGTCCACGGTGTGAACGCCCGCGCCTTCCGGACGTACCTCGACCGAGCCGTTGCCCGCCGAGGACAGCGCACGCACGGTCCACACGCCTGCCGCGGCGAAGAACCGGAAGTCGCCGGTACCGGAGGCGACGACCTCGGCGGTGAAATCACCGTTGCCGTCGAGCAGTCGGACGAACGCGCCGCCGACCGGCTGACCGTCGACATTGAGGACACGGCCGTTGATGACCGTTTCCTTCTCCACGTCGACTCCAGCGGGAATGGTCTGACCCTGGGTAGGTGCTGCGCACATATTCCTTACTCTCCCAACGCGATCGGGGCCCCGATGAGGGAGCCGTATTCGGTCCAGCTGCCGTCGTAGTTCTTGACGTTCTGGTGGCCGAGCAGTTCCTGCAGCACGAACCAGGTGTGCGAGGAACGCTCGCCGATGCGGCAGTAGGCGATGGTCTCCTTGGTGCCGTCGAGGCCAGCCGCCTGGTAGATCTCGGTGAGTTCGGCATCGGACTTGAAGGTGCCGTCCTCGTTGGCGGCCTTGCTCCACGGCACGTTGATCGCGCTGGGGATGTGGCCACCCTTCTGGCTCTGCTCCTGCGGCAGGTGCGCTGGCGCGAGGATCTTGCCGGAGAACTCGTCTGGCGAGCGCACGTCGACCAGGTTCTTCACGTCGATCGCGGCGATGACCTCGTCGCGGAACGCGCGGATGGACAGGTCGGGCGCCGACGCCTTGTACTGGGTGCCGGAGCGGGTGACCGCGTCGGTGGACAGCGGGCGGCCGTCGAGTTCCCACTTCTTGCGGCCACCGTCGATCAGCTTGACGTTGTTGTGGCCGTACAGCTTGAAGTACCAGTAGGCGTACGCGGCGAACCAGTTGTTGTTGCCGCCGTAGAGAACGACGGTGTCGTCGTTGGCGATGCCGCGCGCCGAGAGCAGGTCGGAGAACTGCTCCTGGTTGATGAAGTCGCGGCGAACCGGATCCTGGAGGTCTTTCTTCCAGTCGAGCCGAACGGCGCCCTCGATGTGACCGCCGTCGTAGGCGGAGGTGTCCTCGTCGACCTCGACGAAGACGACGCCGGGGGCGTTGAGGTTCTCTTCGGCCCAGTCAACGGAGACCAGGACATCGGAGCGAGCCATTGTGTTCCTTTCGAAAGTGCGAACAGGGTCAGGCTGCCGGGGAGTCGGCCCGGCGGATTCGGGCGACCAAAGGATAGATCTGGCAACCCAGGCAGATCCCGAACGCCGCGTTCAGGAACGCCGCGAACAGGGCAAAGCCGGCGAACACCGCGCCGACGATTGTGGAGCCGAGCACGAAGCCCAGCAAACTGGCGACCGAGAAGGCGAGGCCGAGCAGTTGCGCGAAGCGCAGCGGAGCTACCGGCTCGGTTTCGGTGGTCGGTCCGAGGCGAGGCGCCACCAGTGTGGCGAAGATCCGCCCGTAAGGGTGCTTGCGCGGGCCGTAGGCGGCTCCGATCGCGAAGACGATCGCTTGCAGGGCGATCAGTACGGCGGCGGCGCCGGGCGCCAACGCCGCCACGAGCAGCACCACCACCAGTACCGCGGTCGTGACCCACGCGGCGAAGCGTGGCCCTCGGACGTCGACGTGATCGGGACTGCCGTGACCGGCAGTACCCGACGAAGTATGGCTAGCTGTGGACATTGTGCGAACTCCTGCGCTGAATCTGTCGAATGACGGGAGATTTGCCGCTGGCTACGCGATCGAGGGGATCGGCGTGCGGTGGGCAGCGGTCGGCGTCAGGAGATCTGAGCGGTCCGACCGATCAATGGCACAGGCAGCAACAACCACCGAGTCGGCACAGGTCAACTGTGCGACGTCGGGTGAGCATCAGCTCGTGGTTGGCTTGCACGAAACGCAGTTTACCCAATTCGGCCTGGAATTGGAGCCCTGGGGCTCGAGACCGATGTCACGGGGACTTGGCAGGCTTGTTCAGCTCAGGGGAGCGGCGACGGTGAGCGGCTCCAACGCGCTGCGCAGATCGGTGACCTTCGGGACACCGGAGATCCGGAACCGTTCGCGGCCTTCGGTATCGAAGACGAAGGTGGTCGGCAACGACAACACGTTCAGTTCGCGGGCCAGCGCCGCCTCGTCGTCGATATCGACCTCGAGGTCGAGCGGCGGCGCCGCGGCATCCGCCAACTGGCCCGTGGCCTCGGTGACCACCCTGCGCACGGCGCTGCACGGCCCGCACCAGTCGGCGGAGAAATGCAGCACCGCCGGCCCGGTGCCGGTGACACCGACCGAGGCGAGCAGTTCGGCGCGCACCGAGGCGGCGGCGTCCGCGGATTCGGCCGACAGCGCGGTGTCGGCGGCACGGATCTTGCCGTCGCGGCGCCGCACGAGGAAGCCCACCGCGAGGGCGGCGAGCACCATCACGACGAGGATGCTGATTTCGATCATGGCTGCTGCAATCGGTCGAGGTCGATTGTGGCGTTCACGCCCTTGCCCTCGACCACGATCTGGCCGCCTTGTGCGGAAACCTTGGTCGGGCGGACGCCGAACGGTAGTTCTATGGTGTCGATCGTACGGGTGAACCGCGCGAGCACCGCGGGACGATCGGCCTCGGGAACCACGGTGTTCTGCGCGATCTCGGTGGCCGTGGTCGGGTGATAGAGGCCGGTGGCGATGATCTTCACCTGGTCGCCCTCCAGCAGCAGATCGGCCTGCACGCTGACGTTCTTTCCGCCGAACTGGGTGCCGGGGGTGGTCGGCAGCGTGCCGGTGAGCACGAGTGCGCCGGTGGTGGTCATGCCGGAGCCGCCAGACCCGCCGGTGCCATCGGATTTGTCCGCCGGTCGCGAGTGCAGTTGCAGGTCGGGGATATTGAACAGGCGGCCGAGTTCGGTCGGTTCGACCCGGAACCTGCCCTCGACCTCCTCGACGGGCACATTGTGCAGATTCCCGTCGATCAGATCGCTCAAGGGGAGCCGGACGCCGTGCAACGTCGCCTCCAGCGCGACCTCGCCGGGAATGTCCTGGCGGTTTCCGCGCGCTTCGATGTCGACGTCGTAGCGACTGCGCAGCGATTGGATCAGGAACGGGAAACCATGGATGGTGACCTCGGGGTCTGCGGTGAGATCCGCACCGACCCGCAGGGTGCGTGATACGCGGTATTCCGAGTACGCGGCGGCGCCGAAATCGACGACGACCGCGAGGCAGGCGAGACACACCAGCCCGATGATCAGCTTTCGCATGTTGCCAGCCTCTTCGGTCCTGCGGCGGTGGCGCGCGCGGGGAGTTCGGATCGCGCGTCGAGTGCGCCGGGGGATATCGGTGTTGTGGTGAGTCCGGTTCCGGGGCACTCGATCGCGTGGGGGATGCAGGCACCATATCGGTTGGCGTCCGAGGGGTCGTCGTGAGTCCCGTGGCGGGGTCTTCGACCCGGAATGCATGGTCATCGGCGTGAACGCGCTAATCTTGCATTCGATTACCTGTGATCGGCGATGGGGCTTGCGGCGGCGTTGCCGCTGTCGATATCGCTTCAAGGTGGCTATTCAGTGGCTACCAGATGGGAGGAGAGCTTGTGGAGCTGCTCCTGCTGACCGCCGACCCCGATCCCGAGGCGGTGCTGCCCTCGTTGGCCCTGCTCGCGCACAACGTGCGCCCCGCACCGACCGAGGTGTCCTCGCTGTTGGAGGCGGGGACCGCTGACGTTGCCCTGGTGGATGCCCGCACCGACCTGGCCGCCGCGCGCGGCCTGTGCCGACTACTCGGCAGCACCGGCTCCTCGGTGCCTGTTGTCGCGGTCGTTACCGAAGGTGGCCTGGTCGCGGTGAACGCGGACTGGGGCCTGGACGACATTCTGCTGCCGGGAACCGGACCCGCGGAACTCGACGCACGGCTGCGACTGCTGGTCAGCCGCAATGGTGGGGTGGCGAGCCCGGAGAACTCCGGCAAGATCACCCTCGGCGAGTTGGTGATCGACGAGGGGACCTACACCGCGCGGCTGCGTGGCCGTCCGCTCGATCTCACCTACAAGGAATTCGAGCTGCTGAAGTACCTCGCGCAGCACGCGGGCCGGGTCTTCACCCGCGCGCAGCTGCTGCAGGAGGTGTGGGGCTACGACTTCTTCGGCGGCACGAGAACTGTCGACGTGCACGTGCGGCGACTGCGCGCGAAACTCGGCAGCGAATACGAGTCGTTGATCGGCACCGTGCGCAATGTCGGTTACAAGGCGGTGCGGCCTGCTCGGTCGGCGAAGACCGAAACTCCCCGCGGCCCGGTGAAGGCGCCTGGGGCCGAGGGAACCGACAGTGCGGCGAATGCCGAGGGGGCCGATGACGCTCCGCTCGCACCGGTGAACGGTTCGGTCCAGCAAGGGCGTTGATCTACGACTCGTAGAGTGTGACGCGGGGTGGAAATGCGCGCCGAGGTAACGGTGTTGTCCCCGAACGATGTACGCGAACGAGCACCGCGACGAACGGAGACCGATGAGCGGCGCGACCACAGCATGGACCGACCGGCTAGCGGCGCAGGAGGCGGACGCGGTCAGCGCGTTGTTCGCACGCGCGACGGCCGCCGACGGGCTGGCCCCGGTCTCCGAGCAGGCGACGGTCTCGCTGCGCTCCGAGGACGGCACCAGGCACCTGTTGGTGGTGCGCGAGGGTGCGGTCGCGGGGTACGCGAGTCTCGTTGCGGCGCACGGTGAGCACCCGGCGATGGCGGAGGTCGTGGTGGACCCGTCCGCGCGCGGTCACGGTGTCGGCCGCGACTTGGTGGCGGCCGCGCTCGGCGAAGGTGGCCGGGGTGCGCGGGTATGGGCGCACGGCGACCTACCCGCGGCGAAGGCGGTAGCGGCCAAGCTCGGGTTGCGTGCGGCGCGCGAATTGTGGCAGATGCGCCGCGATCTGGCGACTTCACAGTTACCTGACTTGATCGTTCCGGCCGGGTTGCGGGTGCGGACCTATGCCGGTTCGTCCGATGACGCGGAATTGCTCAGGGTCAACAATGCCGCCTTCGACTGGCATCCGGAGCAGGGCGGATGGACCGAGCGCGACATCGAGGCGCGCAAGGCCGAGTCCTGGTTCGATCCGGAGGGCCTGTTCCTGGTCAGCGAGGTCGACGACCCGGAGATCCTGCTCGGATTCCATTGGACCAAGGTGCATTTCGATGAGGATCCGCCGGTCGGCGAGGTGTACGTGGTAGGTGTCGACCCCGCAGCGCAGGGCAGGGGGCTCGGACGCCTGTTGACCCTCGCCGGGCTGCATCATCTGCGTCAGCGACAGCTTGCCGAGGTATTGCTGTACACCGAGGGTGACAACACGGCGGCGGTGCGGACTTACACCCAGCTCGGGTTCGAGCCCGCGCACATCGATACCGCCTACGCCGAACAGCCGGATTAGGCTGCCCTTTTCGGGCCCCGAGGCAATACTGCGGCAAAGGTCACAGTTAGCTGACGGTAGGAGTGGGAATCGCGCCGGGCTGTTCACCCTCCGTTCACTCAGTTCGGTCCAGCTGTCAACCAGGCGACTTTAGGTTGGTTGAGGGCAGCCCACGGCTGCCTGGTGCGCACGTTCCGAGAGGGGCACGCACCAAAGCACCCGTCCGGGCCGGTGAGGGACCGGGCGAGTACGTGATTCCCGGAGGCATAGTGAATCTCAAGCGCAGCAGCGCCCTTGTCGGTGTACTGGCTGTCGGTGCCATGACGCTCGCCGCGTGTGGCAGTGACGACAACACCAGCGCCACCGGCAGTGCGCCGGCGTCCGACGTCGCTTGCGGCGGCAAGTCGGCACTGAAGGCGAGTGGTTCTTCCGCTCAGGCCAACGCGATGACCCGCTTCGTCAACGCCTACGAGGCGAACTGCGACAGCGCCAAGCTCGACTACACCTCCAGCGGCTCCGGCGCCGGCGTGAAGGAATTCCTCGGTGGTCAAACCGATTTCGGTGGTTCCGACTCGCCGCTGAAGGCCGACGAGGCCGCCAAGGCCGCCGAGCGGTGCGCGGGATCGCCCGCGTGGAACCTGCCGACCGTCTTCGGCCCGATCGCGGTGACCTACAACATCGACGGCGTCACCGACCTCGCGCTCGACGGCCCGACCTCGGCGAAGATCTTCAACGGCACCATCAAGACCTGGGATGCCCCGGAGATCAAGGCGCTCAACCCGAACGCCGCGCTGCCCGCCGAGAAGATCAACGTGATCTTCCGTTCGGACGAGTCGGGCACCACCGACAACTTCCAGCTCTACCTGGACGCCGCCTCGAACGGCGCGTGGGGCAAGGGCGCGGGCAAGGCGTTCGCCGGCGGTGTCGGTGAGGGCGCCAAGGGCAACGAGGGCACCTCGGCCGCGATCAAGAACACCAAGAACGCGATCACCTACAACGAGTGGTCCTTCGCCAAGCAGCAGAAGCTCTCCGTCTCGCGGATCGTCACCTCGGCGGGCCCCGAGCCGGTCACCCTCTCCACCGAGACCGCCGGAAAGGCGATCGACGGCGTGAAGATCAAGGGTGAGGGCAACGACCTGGTGCTCGACACCACGTCGTTCTACAACCCGACCGAGCAGGGCGCGTACCCGATCATCCTGTCGACCTACGAGATCGTCTGCTCCAAGTACCCGGATGCCGAGACGGCGACCGCGGTCAAGGCGTTCCTCGAGTCGGCGACCGATAACGGGCAGAAGGGTCTGGAGGACGTCGGCTACATTCCGATCCCCGACGCGTTCAAGACCAAGCTGACCGCCGCCATCGACGCCATCTCCTGATAGCACAGCGATGACCTTGCACGACGAAGTGACCGCTGCGGGCCAGTCGGACTCGACCGGCCCGCGGGCGGGCGGAGATACTGCGCATATGCCGAGTACCACGAGCAAAGACCCGGAGAAGTCGGGCCGAACGGCACACAGTCGCCTCGGCGAGACGATCTTCCGTTCGCTGGCGACCACCGCCGGCGCGACGATCGTCGCGGCTATCGGGTTGATCGCACTGTTCCTGTTGATCAGGGCGGTGCCGTCGCTACTGGAAAACAAGGCGAACTTCCTGACCAGTACCGAGTTTTCGACCAGTTCGGGGAGCCTGAGCTTCGGTATCCGTGACCTGTTCATGGTGACGGTGTTGAGTTCGTTGCTCGCGCTGTTGATCGCCGTGCCGATCGGTATCGGGATCGCGCTGTTCTTGACGCATTACTCGCCGAAGATGTTGGCCAAGCCGTTCGCGGTGGTGGTCGATCTACTCGCCGCGGTTCCTTCGATCGTGTTCGGTCTATGGGGCATCTTCGTGCTGGCACCGTGGTTGGATCCGGTCGCGACCTTCCTGAACGACAAGCTGGGATGGTTCTTCCTGTTCTCCAACGGCAATGTGTCGTTGGCGGGCGGGGGCACCATCTTCACCGCGGGCATCGTGCTGGCGGTGATGATCCTGCCGATCATCACCTCGGTCACCCGTGAGGTCTTCAACCTCACCCCCCGCACGCACATCGAGGCCGCGCAGGCACTCGGCGCGACCAAGTGGGAAGTTGTGCGCATGACCGTGCTGCCTTACGGCCGCAGCGGCATGATCGCAGGCTCCATGCTGGGTCTGGGTCGAGCGCTCGGAGAGACGATCGCGGTGCTGATCGTGTTGCGCACCTCGGCGCAGAACGGCGGCTGGTCGCTGTTCGACGGCGGATACACCTTCGCGTCGAAGATCGCTTCTGCCGCAGCCGAATTCAATGAGCCGTTGCCGACGGGTGCCTATATCGCCGCGGGCTTCGTGCTGTTCATGCTGACGTTCGTGGTCAACGCCTTGGCGCGTGCCGCCTCGGGAGGAAAGGTCAGCGGCGGATGACAACCGTGACAACCAAGTTCGACAAACCGATCAAAGCGCCTGCCTTCCGCGAGGTCAGCTTGGCGCGCAAGGTGAAGAACAACATCGCCACCGGCCTGGTGTGGGCCTGCTTCGCGGTCGCGCTCATCCCGCTGGTGTGGGTGTTGTGGGTAGTGGTCGCGCGCGGCTTCGATGCCATCATCTCCTCGGGATGGTGGGGCAAGTCGCTCAAAGGCGTACTGCCGGAAGACTTCGCGGGCGGCGTGTATCACGCTATCTACGGCACCCTGGTGCAGGCGGGCGTCGCCGGGATCATCTCGGTGCCGTTGGGTGTGATGGCCGCGATCTACTTGGTGGAGTACGGCAGAGGCCGACTGGCCAAGGTGACCACTTTCATGGTCGACATCCTCGCGGGGGTGCCATCGATCGTGGCCGCGTTGTTCGTGTTCGCGCTGTGGATCGCGACGCTCGGTCTGCCGCAGAGCGGCTTCGCGGTGTCACTGGCTCTGGTGCTGCTCATGCTGCCGGTGGTGGTTCGCAGCTCCGAGGAGATGTTGAAGCTCGTGCCGGACGAGTTGCGTGAAGCGTCCTACGCGCTCGGCATCCCGAAATGGAAGACCATCCTTCGGGTGGTGGTACCCACCGCGCTGCCAGGCATGATCAGCGGCATTCTGCTGGCGGTGGCCCGCGTTATGGGTGAGACCGCACCGGTGCTTGTTCTCGTGGGCTACAGCCGTTCGATCAATTACAACCTGTTCGACGGCAATATGGCTTCGCTGCCGTTGCTGATGTACCAGGAGTTGACCAACCCGGAGAAGGCGGGCGAGATGCGTGTGTGGGGCGCCGCACTGACGCTGATCTTGATCATCGCCCTCCTGTACCTCGCGGCGGCGGTGCTGAACCGACTGCTCACGCGGAACCGATAGAACCGGAACGGAATTCACGACATGGCCAAGCGGATCGACGTCAAAGATCTGAACATCTTCTACGGCAAGTTCCACGCGGTTGCCGACGTGGGTTTGACCGTGCTGCCGCGCAGTGTCACCGCGTTCATCGGTCCTTCCGGTTGCGGTAAGTCCACCGTGTTGCGCTCGCTGAACCGGATGCACGAGGTGACCCCGAGTGCCCGCGTCGAGGGCGGCGTGTTGCTCGACGGCGAGGACATCTACAGCTCGCAGGTCGACCCGGTCGGCGTGCGGCGCACCATCGGCATGGTGTTCCAGCGGCCGAACCCGTTCCCCACCATGTCCATCAAGGACAACGTGGTCGCCGGGCTGAAGTTGCAGGGTGTGCGCAACAAGAAGGAACTCGACGAGGTCGCCGAGCGCTCACTGCGCGGCGCCAACCTCTGGAACGAGGTGAAGGACCGCCTCGACAAGCCGGGTGGTGGTCTTTCGGGTGGTCAGCAGCAGCGTCTGTGCATCGCGCGCGCGATCGCGGTCTCACCGGACGTGCTGTTGATGGACGAGCCGTGCTCGGCGCTCGACCCGATTTCGACATTGGCGATCGAGGATCTGATCACCGAGTTGAAGAAGGAATACACCATCGTCATCGTCACCCACAACATGCAGCAGGCCGCGCGCGTGAGCGACCAGACCGGGTTCTTCAACCTGGAGTCGCAGGGTAAGCCGGGCAAGCTGGTGGAGATCGACGACACCGAGAAGATCTTCTCCAACCCCGGCCAGAAAGCCACCGAGGACTACATCTCCGGCCGCTTCGGCTAGGTCGACGCAGAGTCGAAAATGGCCCGCACCTTTCGGTGCGGGCCATTTTTGTCGCGGTGTCATCCGGTCCTGTCGAGCCCTGCCGACGGTAGCCTGCGAGGTTCGAAAAAGGGCTCGTGCGGTGTGCGCGAGCCTTTTCGGTGTCGCGGAGCGTGTGATCCTCCGGTCAGACCTCGATGTCGGGGTCGGGGGGCAGGACGCCGGTGGCGAGGAAGATGACGCGGCGACCGATCTCGACGGCGTGGTCGGCGAAGCGCTCGTAGTAGCGGCCGAGCAGCGTCACGTCGACGGCTGCGGCGACGCCGTGCTTCCATTCCCGGTCCATCAGCAGGGTGAACAGGTGCCGGTGCAGGTCGTCCATGGCTTCGTCGTCCTGGTTGAGCTGCGCGGCGCGCTCGGGGTCGCGTGTCTCGAGCACCTCCTTGGCGCTGGCGCCCATGCTCACCGCGACCCTGCCCATTTCGGCGAAGTAGCCGTTGACCGCTTCCGGCAGTGCGTGATTGGGGTGTCGGCGCCGCGATACCTTGGCGACGTGCAGCGCGAGCGCGCCCATCCGGTTGACGTCGGACACGATCTGGATGGCGCTGATCACCTGGCGCAGATCACCCGCGACCGGCGCCTGCAGTGCGAGTAGCGCGAATGCTCGCTCCTCAGCGTCCTGGATGAGTTCGGCGATCCGATCGCCTTCGCCGATCACCTGCTCGGCGAGACCGAGATCGGCCTGGAGCAGTGCCTGGGTGGCTCGGTCCATTGCCGAGCCCGCCAGCCCGGCCATCTCGCCCAACAGGTTGGCGAGATCGGCCATTTGCTCGTTGTAGATGACACGCATGAAAAATGAGACTAGTTCCCCGCGCTGACCAAGTCACCAACAGCCGGTGAATGTGTGGTGCCGAAAGTCGGCGCCACCCCTGCGTCGCCGCCACTACGGATCGTCGTAGGCGGTGCTGTTCCCCAACGCTGAGACGGCGCGTTCCGTGCCCGCGCCAGCGCTGCTGCGACCGCACCGCCGCGCGCGTGTACCGCGTGCATTCGTCGAAGCGGGGGGCGCGATGGCGCGGGAAGAACTCGCGGCGCGACGTGCCGTTACTGGCAGATATCTTCCCCCGCGTTGACATGTTCCAGGTCCGCGGGCAGCTCGGCGGGCTCGGAGTCCGCCGCGGTGCTCGTCGCGACGTCGGCGATTTCCGCACCGACCGAGGCCGGTGCTTGCACACTGACCCCGTTGGCCGAGTCGGTGCCGATGACCACATCGACGGTGCCCGCAAGGCTGTCGTCGGCCTCGATGGTCGCGCCGGGGACCGAGGAGGCGACCGTGGCCGCTTCGGCCTCCATCCCGGTGGGGTAGCGGACCTTCGTCGTCGGCGAGGTGCCGTTGACGTAGTTGGCCACGGTGCCGACCTGGAAGCCCTGGTTGCCGAGTTCCGTTGCCGCCGTGCCTGCCAGACCCTCGATCTGCGACCCGTTGGAAACGTTCGTCGCGATGGACGAGGGGTCGACCGCGACGTACTTCGGTGGTGTCGGGGGAGCGACGGCGGCTGGCTCGGGCGCGGCGTCGTGGGCGGTCGGCTTCTCGCCGGGCAGCGGCTGATCGTCACGGATCGCCGAGAAGATGGCCTTGATGTCGGACTCGCGGGGGATCTCGTTGCCGTAGTCGGTGGTGCCCGCGGTGGGCACGGTGATGAAGGTTACGGTGCCCGCGTCGATCCTTTGCAGCGAACGTCCCAGCGTCAGCAGGTCGCTGGGCTCCACGTTCTGAACCCAGGTGTGCTTGCGGAATTCGTCGATGAAGCCGTTCAGTTTGCCCAGATCGAACAGCACCTTGCTCGACAGCGCACCGCGCAGCAGCGAGGACAGGAAGCGCTGCTGCCGGTTGATCCGGTCGTAGTCGCTGCGTTCGTCGCCGTAAACGTGCCGGGCGCGCACATAATTCAGGGCGGTAGCACCGTCGATACGCTGTTTGCCCGGCTGTTCGAGCACCGTGCCGAGAACCTCGTCGATCACCGGTTTGGTGCTGCATACCTCGACGCCGTCGACCTTGTCGACCATGGCCTCGAATCCGGAGAAGTCGATGCCGATGAAGTGGTTGATCGTGCTGCCTGTGAGGCGCTGGATCGTGCTGACAAGGCATTTCGGGCCGCCGAGACCGTAGACAGCGTTGAGCTTGTCCCCGGAGGCGGAGGGATAGTTCTCGCCCGTGTATCCCGGCTTGTCGTTGTCCCATCCCTCGCACTGCGGCCTGGTGACGTCCAGATCGCGCGGAAAGGAGACGATGACGACGCGGCTTCGGTCCTTCGGAATGTGCACGAGCATGGTGGTGTCGGCCCTGGCGCCCTCGGCGTCGTCCAGGGTGCCCGCACCCAGTTCGCCATTGGCGCCCGCGCGGGTATCGGTGCCCACGAGCAGGAAGTTCTCGTCGCCGAGTTGCGCATCCGAGTCGATCACGTCGTCCTGGCTGCCGTCGAGCGCGGAGACCTGAGTGAAGCTGTTGGCCGCCGAGCGCATGTAACTCCAGCCGCCGCCGGTGGCGACCAGGCACAGCACGGCGAATACGGCGAGCACCGAGCGGCCGATGATGCGCAGGCGGCGGTGGCGGCGAAGTTTGCTCGCGGCCAACCGGGAGACCGGTGCCTTCGTGGGTTTCGCTTGCGTCGCACGGGATTCGGTGGTGGGCCAGCTGCCGGATTCGCCCTTGTTCTTGGCCTTGCCCTTCGCACGCGTCTGCTCGCCGACCGGCGCAAGGACGTCGGTGACTTCTTCGGCGGTTGGCTCGCGTTTCGCCCTGGAGGCCGGTGCGGCGCGCTCCGCGGGTGTGCGGCTCGGCGGCGGCATGGAAGCGGGCGGAGGAGGTGTCGAGGCGGGTGCCTGCGTGGGCCGGGGAGCGGCCGGTGCCTGTCGTTGCGGGGGTGGGGGCCGTCGACCCTCCGGGGGGAGGTCCTCGGGGCGCCTGCGACCTTGTTCGGGTGCTCGCCGTTGCGGGGGACCGGGTGGGCGCGCGGGGTCGGCGGGCCGGGATTCCGGCGCTCGCATCGGTGGTCCTGCGTCGCCGGGTAGTGGAGGACGGCCTTGCGCCGGATTCGGTGGCTGTGGCGGCGGCTGGGGTGCGTTGCGGTTGGGCCTGGCACGCCGGGTGCGTTCGCTGTCGACGCGTTGGACGAGATCCTGGACGGTCAGCGGTGCGTTCGAGTCGGCCGCGTCGTCGCCGCGCCGGCCCCGTCTCGACGATCGGGGGTCGTCGCGCTCGGGGTCATCCGCCGCGGGGTACCGCTCCCACGGGGCGCGACCTCCGGGCCGTGGCGCCTGCCCGTGCCGATCGTCACCCACCAAAAACCTCGCTTTTCGTTACTCTTGCGCGCTTGCGCCGACCAGACCGGCAGAACCGATTCCGCAATGATAACGATTACGCCACATCGAGCCACTCTGGCACGAATAGCGCGTGCGAAGGGTGTCGATTCGATAAACGATTGCGGCCTCGTTGCCGAATCGCCGAGGTTACCGCCGTGCGGTCGGACACGGTCTCGCATCGTTACACTCCGCCGCGCCATGACCGCTTCGAGCGGGCGGTCGAGTACGACTCGGTACTGGGAAATCGGTGGGAACCAAGGGTCGGGGCGAGTCGACGGGATGATTAATCCGGATTCGAATGGTCGCAGCCGGTGTCGTCGAAACAGGGTGAGATTCGGCGAACCTCGAGTAGTCGGCCGGTTCGGGTCAGCCTCCGCTGTGCATGACGTCGGCGCCCGCGGGGACCGAGGGGTCTTCGGGGTCGTCGAGCCAGCCGTGCGGCAGCGCGACCTTGCCCGGCGAACCCTGCCGCCCGCGCGGACCCTCGGCGTCCTCGGGAAACGGCGCGGTGGGGTCGAGTTGGCCGATCAGGTCGGCCAACTCGGTCAGGCTGGTGACGGTGGCGAACCGGCGACGGAGGTCGGCGCCGACGGGGAAGCCCATCAGATACCAGGCCATGTGCTTGCGCAGATCACGCATGGCTTTGTCGTGGCCGGCATGGTCTGCGAGGAGGGTGGCGTGGCGCAGCAGCACCCCGCCGACGGTGCCGAGGTCGGGCGCTTGCGGGAGCGGTTTGCCGCGCAGCGCGGCCTCCAGTTCCGCGAACAACCATGGTCTGCCGAGGCAGCCGCGACCGACCACTACGCCGTCGCATCCGGTTTCATCCATCATGCGCACCGCGTCGGCGGCGGAGAAGATATCGCCGTTGCCGAGCACGGGGATACTAGTAACGGCTTCTTTCAGTCGAGCGATGGCCGACCAGTCGGCGTGGCCGGAGTACCGTTGCGCGGCGGTGCGGGCATGCAACGCGACCGCCTGTGCGCCTTCGGCTTCCGCGATGCGGCCCGCGTCGAGGTAGGTGAGGTGGTCGTCGTCGATGCCGATGCGGAACTTCAACGTCACCGGGACGCCCGCCGGTTCCGCCGCGGTGACCATGGCCCGCACGATCCGGCTGAACAGCGCACGCTTGTAGGGCAGTGCCGCACCGCCGCCGAGTTTGGTGACCTTCGGGACCGGGCAGCCGAGGTTGAGGTCGATGTGGTCGGCCATGCCCTCGCCGACGATGATGCGCACTGCCTCGCCGAGCGTCGCGGGGTCGACGCCGTAGAGCTGCATGGAGCGGGGGCTCTCGTCGGCGTCGAACGACATCATGTGCATGGTCTTCTCGTTGCGTTCGACCACCGCGCGGGCGGTGATCATCTCGCAGACGTAGATGGCCGTCGGGCTCCCGAATTCTCGACAGAGCTTGCGGAACGCCAGATTCGTGATGCCCGCCATCGGGGCAAGCACGACCGGCGGATCGACCGCGTAGGGGCCGATTCGTACGGTTGCTTGCGTTTGGACGTCCAGCATGTGATCCATTTTCCCAGAGTCGTGCGTGGCGGGCCGGGCGGGGGACCGTGTGCGCTCGATGCCGACCCTGCGACTCACCAGGACCGGGAATGTCGTCGCATGCTTCGCCAGTTGTGGTGCGGGGCGATTATCCAAGTGTCGCTGTTCTGGTCGCCTTTCGCGGCGATGGCGTGCGGCGGAAATTCCCGGTCGCGGTGCGGGCGATCGGGTGAAACTCGTTCGCGCACTGTCCGGTAGCGGTGGCGCCGATTCGATACATCAGTGGAGGCCACGAGTCAGGTGGGGTTCGGTGAGAATTCATGGACCGGAATGTGGTGGCGATGTTCTCGAACGAATTCCGGTGTCGCGGGCCGCTTGTCCGAAAATATGCTCGTCGGCTCGGGCGCGGGTGCAATTTGTATCGATTGATCAGAAATGCGGGTGCCTCGACTACCGAATCCTTTTTATCCGTACCGGAATCCGATCGACGCGGTGCGTACCCGCCGAGCCGGCCTGGGAAAACAACGCGCCGCCGTCCGAGATTCGGACGGCGGCGCGCGGCGGGTAAGCGGGTGTCAGCTATTGGCGCCGGCCAGTTCGCGCTTCTTGGCTTCGCGTGCCAGCATCCGGTCGCGCTGCTCTTCGAACTTGACGACGTCCTCGCCGAGCTTGTCCAGGAACAGGGCAAGCCGGTCGCGCACGGCCTCACCGCGCGGGGTGAAGTCGGTACGTTCGAAGACGTTCCACTTCTTCAACACCGGGCGCACCACTTCCTCGAGGTGCTGGCGCAGGTCGTAGATGCCGTGCTTGGCCATGAGCACGCCGTTGCGACGGAAGTTCGGCATCCCGGCACCCGGCATCTGGAAGTTCTCCAGAATCAGGGTGATCGCCTCGAGCGCCTGGTCGGGCGCCAGGTCGAGGGCCGCGCCCGCGAGGTTGCGGTAGAAGATCATGTGCAGGTTCTCGTCGGTGGCGATGCGCTGCAGCATGCGGTCGGCGATCGCGTCGTCGCAGACCCTGCCGGTGTTGCGGTGGCTGACTCGGGTGGCCAACTCCTGGAAGGTCACGTAGGCGACCGAGTGCAGGAAGCCGGCGTCCGCCTCGGTGGGGGAGGCGAAACCGTTGGTCATGTGGACCATTCGCGCCTCTTCGAGCGCGACGGGGTCGACACCGCGAGTGACAACCAGGTAGTCACGGATGGCGATACCGTGCCGGTTCTCTTCGGCGGTCCAACGCCCGACCCAGGTTCCCCACGCGCCATCCTGGGAGAAGTTCTCGGCGATCTCCCGGTGATAGGAGGGCAGGTTGTCCTCGGTGAGCAGGTTGGTGACCATGGCGGCCTTGGCGACCTCGTTGAGCTGGGACTGCTCGGGGTCCCAGTCGACGCCTCCCAGTGCGGCGAAGTTGCGGCCTTCGTCCCACGGGACGTAGTCGTGCGGGTGCCATTCCTTCGCAATGGAGAGGTGCCGGTTGACGTTTGATTCGGCAACCGGCTCCAACTCCGTCAGAAGCTCGAGTTGAGTCAGATCCCTTGCCATGTAATGAACCCTTCAGTATGTGCGTCCGGTCGTGGTGTGCGTCCGGTCGTTCGAGTCGGCCTTTCGAGGTAGGCCGTGCCGATTCGGCCATACCTTACGGCACCGTAGGTGGGTTACGAAACGCCTCGGACCGACCAAATATGGGCGGCGATACCTGTCGTAACTGCCGTTGTGGTAGGTGGCACCTCGAGTGTATGGCCTCTGTGGACACCCGGTGTTGTATCGCATTCGGCGGTCGAGCGTTAGCCGGGGCAGGTCGTGATGTTCGTCGCGCACAACCGGCGACCAGGCACGCTCGGTCCACGGTGTGGTGGAGCGTTGTTCCTACGGGGCAGCATATTCCCAGGTCGTTTCCTAGGTGATTTCGCTATCGCGCCATCGGCGTTCTTGGCCGAACCGCTGGACGCAGGCCATTTCCGGTCGCTCGATGCGACGGGTCCCCGCCGATCTCTTGTGCCGCGGCCGTACGCGCCGGGGTGCCCGGAGCTGCCGGGCGGCCCCGACGCGAGGGCAAGCAGTGCCCCCAGTAGGGCTCGAACCTACGACCTGCGGATTAAAAGTCCGTAGCTCTACCAACTGAGCTATAGGGGCGCGGAGCAACAGTGTAATAGGCACCCGGTGCTCGACCCAATCGGGTGGTGCCGGGCATCGGAGCGGGTGTCGGTGCGCAGAAGAACGCATCGATACGGTGCGGAGTGGGTACATCCCTGGATTGGGCAGCGCGCGCAGTCGGTTTCGCTGCCCGCGCGGGTGGTCGGGCGCGCGTCGACGGCGATCGCGGCGGTAAACGTCTGGTACCCAGCTTTGTTGATAAGGACAAATCCGGATATCATCGAATGATGTTGGCTAGCAATGTCTTTGGATCGGCAAGACCTGGGGTTTCCCGGTCGGGGCAGGTTGCCGGGTGATTGGGTGTCGGTGACGGGTCGAGTGGTCGAGGGTGTGGATGGGTGGTTATCTCGGGTGAACAGTGGTGAGCCGCTGGTTAATTGGGTGATGGTGTCGGTGTCATTGTCGCGTTGCGCGGCGGTTGCTGCAACAGCAAGAGGGTTCGCCGAGGGTGCGGGACTCGTGGGTTTGCCGCGTGCCGGAGGTGGAATCCGGGTACCGTGACGCTTTGCTGTAATCCGGTAAAATCGCTTACCCACACGGTGATTCGGAATTCGGCTTATCGTTGAAGTGCCCGAACGTGTCGCGACCGGTCCGGCCGATCGTGGCTTCATGGAGTCGATGCCACAGGAGGCTGGAGGCGAGATGACGGAATACCCGGATGCGCACCCCCTGTGGTGCATCCGGGCGCGAAAACTATACCAGTCGGTGTGTTTCAGGGATTTTAGTAATTTTTCATACCCAAAGTTTGAAACTGGGCAAAGTCCCGGTTTGAAGTATTGATAAATACGGATAACTTCGCACCAAAGGTCTGTTCCTTTGGGGGTGGCTGTTTGGTGCGCGAGTAGGCTCAAGTTAGCTTCGGAGGCGTTTCGAGCATGGCACGGCAGCAGGAGCGGGCCCGCCGGACACGTGCGGCGATTATCAGGTCCGCCGCCGTTGAGTTCGGGAAGAGCGGTTATGCCGCTGCATCGCTCAACCGCATTTTGGAAGGGTCGCGTGCCACCAAGGGCGCCATGTATTTTCACTTCGATTCCAAGGAAGAGCTCGCACGGGCGGTCCTGGAGACGGCGGTCGAGCGATATCGGTCCACCGTCGAGCGTTGGCTCGGGCGAACAGATCTCAGTCCACTCGATGTGCTGCACGGCATGTTCGACGAGATGGCCCTGCGGCTCGAGCACGACATCATCGTGCAGGCCGAGTACCGGTTGATCATCGAGCCGGACTTCTACCGCGACGTGCAGACCGGTGGCGGCCAGATCCTCGGCAGGGCAGCGAAGACGCTCGCGGTGCGCGCGGTCGAACAGGGGCAGTTGCGCGCCGACGCGGACCCGGATCGGTTCGGGCGCACCATCGCGGCGGCGCTGGCCGGGCAGCGGTACATGGTCGACCTGCTCGGCGGCGGGCTCGATCTGAGGTCGCGGTTCGAGGAGGCGCTGGAGGTCGTGGTCGAGGCGATGGCGACGCCGGAATGGGATGCGAAGTTCCGTGCGCACGGATGGCGCGCGCATGCACGGCTGGAGGAGCTCGGTTTAGGGTCTTGACCAGCCGGTTTGGGAATCGAGTCGAGTCTGTCATAAGCTAACCGGGCTCCCAACGGATACCCGTTGAAAGCCGATCCGGAGAAATCCGGGGCGAGCCCCCTTCGTCTAGCGGCCTAGGACGCCGCCCTTTCAAGGCGGTAGCGCGGGTTCGAATCCCGTAGGGGGTACGGCCTTCGGGTCGTGTGGTAGTACAGCAAGGCCCTGTGGCGCAGTTGGTTAGCGCGCCGCCCTGTCACGGCGGAGGTCGCGGGTTCGAGTCCCGTCAGGGTCGCAAGGTAAGCGCCGGAGAAATCCGGCGCTTTGCGTATGGCATTCACCACGGGTGCCTGCGGCCAGGTAGCTCAGTTGGTACGAGCGTCCGCCTGAAAAGCGGAAGGTCGCCGGTTCGATCCCGGCCCTGGCCACCACATCCCCTCGACGCATTGCCTGGTCGGGGGGAATTTTCATGTTTGGCCTAGGAGTAGTCGCGGAAGGTCATCAGGAAGCCGATCAGGGCGACGGCCGCGCAGATCGCGAATACCGTGCCCTTCAGCCATGTCGCGTCGAACGTGCTCGCCCACGCGGCCGCCAACCAGGCCGCCACCATCATCAGCGCACCGTAGAGCGGTGTCCGGCGGGGGTGTTCGCCTCTGGCCATCGCCTCCAGGCTACTCAGCGGGCGGGACGGGTTCGGTCGCGAAACCGGGATGCCGGTCCGCCGGAATGCGGCGCCGCCGGCGGCAAGCGATGCCATGCTGGGGGTATGGCTGAGCGCTGGTACTACTGCTTGAAACACCACCGCGCCGAGCAAGGGCGCAAGTGCTGGTTCGCCGACCGGATGGGTCCCTACCCGGATCAGGCGACAGCGGAGCGTGCGTTGGACATCGCACGCGAGCGCAACGATCGCGAGGACTCGCGGGATCGTTCCTGGCGCGAGGGCGAATAGATCACGGCGCGAGGGCGACCAGGCGTCCCGGGGAGTCGGTTGTCCGCCAACCGATCTTGCGCGGTTTGCCGGGATCGGCGGTCGGTGTCGATGCCAGCGCAACGCGGTGTCGGCTATGTCGTGCCAGTGCGGGGTATATCCACTCATGTCCTCCTTCGGTCGATCGAGTACCGTTTTCGGCAGATCAGATGATTGCTCGGAGGTCCTGGTGGGGGCTGCGAGCCGACCAGGACCAGCAGGGAGGGCGACCCTTGAGGGTTACCGTTGTTGTGCCGACCTATAACGAACGGGAGAATCTGCCGGTCGCGGTAGAGCGGTTGACCGCGCTGCCGGTCGAGGACCTGCACGTCATCGTGGTCGATGACAATTCCCCCGACGGCACCGGCGAGGTCGCCGACAAGCTGGCCGCGGACCTACCGAACGTGGTGGGTGTGCTGCACCGGACGGAAAAAGACGGGCTCGGACGGGCCTACGTCGCCGGGATCGGCCGCGCACTCGATGAAGGCGCCGACGTAATCATCCAGATGGACGCCGACCTCTCGCATCCGGCCGAGGTGATTCCGGCCATGCTGGAGAAGCTGACGAACACCGAGGCGGGCGTGGTGCTCGGCTCGCGCTACGTCGAAGGCGGATCGACGGCCACCGAATGGAAGTGGTACCGCAAGGCGCTGTCGGCGTGGGCGAACTTCTACGTGAACCTGATCCTGCGCCTCGGCGTGAAGGACGGCACCGCGGGCTTCAAGGCATGGAAGGCCGACACGCTGCGCGCGATCGATGTCGCTTCGATTCGCAGCAACGGGTATTCGTTCCAGGTCGAGATGAACTATCGCGCGGTGCGGCGCGGCATCGTGATCGCCGAGGTGCCGATTCGGTTCGAGGAGCGCACCGTCGGCGCCTCGAAGATGAGCCTCGGGGTGCAGTTGGAGTCGGCATTGATGCCGTGGAAGCTGCTGTTCGGCCGTTCGGTCTGAACAGATCTCGGTCGCTGACGGCGCGTGCGCGAGGTCGACTCGGCACCGAAGACGCCGACCCGCACGCTTTCTCCTGGCTGCGGGCGACGGCGGGCGCGGCCGCCTACGATCTCGTCCGAGTACCCGGAACCGCTACTTCGGCCAGTTCAGCAGGGTGTCGAGGTAGCGACGACGGACCGAGGCGATCTCGGCGTCCAGGTTCTCCGGATCCCATCCTCGGACGTCGATGGGTTCGAGCACGGCCACGTCGACGGTGCCTCGGCGCACGACCATCTCGTCGCGCCAACACAATTCGCCCGCATTACGGATCACCACCGGAATCACCGGGACCCCCGCCTGGATGGCCATGTGGAAGGCGCCCTTCTTGAACGGGCCCGGCGTCGGCGTGCGTGACCTGGTGCCCTCGGGGGCTACCGCGACCGAGGTTCCCGCGCGCAGGGTCTCGACGACGGGTTGCAATGCCTTCCTGGATTCGGAGCTGTTGGCGCGGTCGAGGAAGGTCGCGCCGGTGAAGCGCAGAATGGGGCCGAAGACCGGATTCTTGGTCAGTTCCTTCTTGGCGATGGGCGCGACCGGCCCGTCGACGACATGCGGGACGATGAGGATGTCGAGTTGACTCTGGTGATTGAACAGAAACACCGCTGGCCTTGGCGCACGGGTGTTTTCGGCGCCGGTGACGCGCACTTTCACCCCGAGCATGCGCAGCGAGGTCCGTGAGCCGGACGACATCAGCGCGTCGGCCATCCGCTGCCGGTCCCTGGTCGCCGATTTCGACGCGATGCCGCCGAGACAGCCGCCGATCAGTCCGGTGAAGGCCAGAACGGTGCGGGCGAAATCGCGCGGACGTGGGTCGTGTCGTGGCCGGAAAGCCAGTGTCGGCCAGTCGCGTTCGGCGGCGACCGAGTTCAGGTGCGGGTCCGGGTTCACCGCGACCTGGTTGCCGACGAGTCCCAGCAGCGGCAGGTCGACGGTGCTGTCGGCGTAGGCCCAGCTGCGGCGCAGGTCGATCCGGTGCTCGGCGGCGAAATCGGTCACCGCCTCGGCTTTGCCGTCGTGCCACAGCGTGCTGCCCTCGACCCGGCCGGTGAGCGTGCCGTCGTGGGTGGCCATCCTGGTGTACAGGAGGTGGTCGACGCCGAGTTCCCGCGCGAGGGGGCGGAGGTGAAAACGGGTGAGCGAGCTGACGAGCACCACGGTGTGGCCCGCGTCCTGGTGCGCCAGGATCAGTTGCCACGCTTCGCGATACAGGTGCCCGTAGACGAGCTTCTCGAAGGTACGGGTGCCGATCTCGTCCAGTTCGGTTTCGGTGCGACCGGCGAGTGCGCGTTCGAGCTGTTCGAGGTTGCGGCGGTAGTCGCCCGAGGTGCGGTTGTCGCGCAGGCCGTCGAGCAGCACGTCGTGGATTTCGTGGGTGCGCCGGGCGCGCGGAGTGCGGAATCCGCCGACGACGGTGCCGCCGAGGTCGAAGAACGCGGCGATCTCCGCCCCCTGCGGTCCGGATCGGATGGCGGCGAGGGTGGTTTCCAGCGGTGTGCGCGGCGGGACCTCGGCGGTCTCGGCCATGGTGTCTCCGTAAGTTGTTAGGCGGCCCAGGAGGGCCGGATGTGGCTGATGGTGTCTTGCCTCGAGTGGCCTTCCCAGGAGTGGCCGTCCGGCTCTCCGGGGCACTCCTGGTGATGTTCGCGGTGTCGGGCTGAGTAGCGGCGATGCTACTCAGCGCGGTCGCAGGTTGGACGGGTCGAGTGTGGCGGCCTGGGTGATTCGCACGCTGATGGTGCGCAGTTGGTCGGCGAATTCGACTCTGCGGCGGATCAACTCGGCGCGACGGTGGGCCACCTCGGCGACGGCGGCTTCGGACTCGTCCGCGCCGTCGTCGGCCACCACCTCGAGCAGGCCGTGATTATCCGCTAGCTTCATCGCGCTGGTGAACAGTTCGGTCGACACCGATTCGGGGCTGTGCAGGCGCTGCTGGAGCAGCATCTGTTTGCCGACGGCGACGCATTCTTCGGTGAAGCGTTTGCGGTCGATGGCGTCGGCGGGGTCGCGGGCGGCGAGGCGTTCGGCGACCACCAGTTGCGCGTCGAAGAAGGACCGGACCACGCGGTGGGCCATCACGAATCCGGATTCGGTGAGTTTGCCGAGGATGTCGGCACCTCGGGTGTCCCTGCGGGTGTGGTTGTGCCATTCGGGGTCGATCAGCAGCATCTCCGCGGTCATCTGCTCGGCGAATTCGGTGCGTTCGGGAAAGAAGAACTCGAACTTGAGCAGGTCGCGCAGCCGGAAGGCTTCGTGCCATCCGGTGTCGAGTTGGTCGCTGTCGCTGCCGATTCCGGCGAGGATGGCCAGTTCCAGGACGGCGCGGCTGACGAACCAGTGCACGGCGCTGTTGCGGTAGAACGCGGCCTCGAGGTGGGCACCGGCCTCGATGGAGTACACCGGTTGCAGTCCACCGCGGTAGATGGTGACGACCTTGGCCAGGGAGAGTTGTTCGAGCACCACCGCGAGGCCCTGTTCGTCGCGAAGGGCGCTGAGCTCGCCGCAGGGCAGTGCGCGTTTCTCGATGTAGCCGAGCACCGGCGCGAGCACGGTGCGTACTTCGCCGAGGGTGAGTGCGCGTTCGACGCCGAGCAGCGCCAGGGTGGCCAGCGCGTTGACACTGATCGGTGTGACGGTGTTGATGCCGACGGCGACCTCGAAGGCCAGGCGCTGCACGGCCTTTCGTTCTAGTTCGAGCACGTCCTGGTCGTCGAGTTCGGCGGTGTCCTCGGCCGGGGGCGTGTGGGGTGTCCGATCGGCGCTGTGCAGCGGAATGATCGTCGGCGGCGCGGTGAGCGGGTCGCCGTGCGCGGTGAGCCGTTCGCGTGCCGAGAGCGCGGTACCGAAGCGCACGTAGACGTGTCCGGCCGAATGCTGTTGGCTGCGGACGTAACGAGCGAGCCAGGTGAGCCCCTCCGGCTTCTTCTTGCCGCCCGACTGTTCGGTGGCGATGGCGCCGAGTTCGTTGAGCCGCTCGTAGGTGATCGAGACCGGCACGAGCATCACGTCCTCGACGCGTTCGGCGCGCACGGCGGCCGCCAGATAGTTCAGCAGGCCGTAGCGGGGCGGGCGCAGCTTGCCGGTGCGCGTCCGTCCGCCCTCGAAGTACCACTCCATATTGAAGCGCTTGGCCAGCAGGTAGGCGAAGTATTCCTCGACCACCGCCTTGTAGACCTCGTCGTCGCCGAAGCTGCGCCGGATGAAGACGGTGCCGGTGCGCCGCGCGATCGGCCCCATCGGCCAGAAGCTGAGATTGGCGCCACCGATCACGTGATTGGGCGGGAAGTCGTTGCGGGCGAGCACGTCTCCGAGCACGAATGCGTCGACGTAGGAGCGGTGCGAGGGCAGGAACACCAGGGGGTAGCGGCGGTTGAGGTCGCGCAGTGGGGTCAGGCCGGAGACATCGGTGTCGACTTTCCATGTCGAGGCGTGCACCGGACGCATGGCCTGGGTGAACAGGTCGGAGACGAGCCGGCTCTGGGCGGCGACGAGTTCGTTGAGTCCCTTCTCGGCGCGGCGATGGACCTCGTGCGGTGTCGCGCCGGTGCGGTCGGCGATGAGTTCGAGTCGCCGCAGGAATTCCGGTGAGTCGAGGATTTCCTCGGCGACCAGACGCGGGACCTTGTACCGGTCGCCGATGACGGCGCGTTCGGCGCGCTCCAGCGCGACGACGGCGGCGCGGGCGATCGCGCGGGCGAAGGGTTCGGCGGTGCCCGCGTTGCCGAACAGCGCCGCGGCCTCGGGATTGTTGGCACGCAGCTCGCTCAGCAGCGCGGGTTGGCCGGTGAGTACCAGGTGGCGGTCGGCGGATTCGCGGAGTTTGCGCTGCGCGAGCCGGTTGGGTTTGCGCGGGTTGGTGAACAGCGCGAGGTCGGCGAAGGTCGTGCGGCGCACGCCGTCGCGTTCGCCGGGTAGCCACACGACGCGGACCGGGACCACGAGTGGGTCGTCGCGGCGGCCGACGAGTCGGGTCGCGATGGCGCCGGCGTCGAGGTCGAGTTGGGTGACGGGGGTGGTGCTGCCCTCGACGTAGGCGGCTAGTCCGTTGTCGGCCAACCAGGTTCCGACCAGTCGGCGTTCGACCGAGGAGGCCGCGTCCACCAGTGCCACCACCGATCGCGGTGTTGTGGGTCGCTGGATGCCCGTTCGCGACTGGCCGTGGTGTTCGATCATGATCCTGGTCCCTCCGACTGCCGATTCCCTATTGAATCCCGTCGCGGCGATTCTCCGCAGCGACTCGGGCGGTTCGACCGTTCGGTAGTGGCAAGGCGGTGTGGTTTTGGTGTCCTTCGGCACCTTCCAGAAAAATCAGGTAATGCTAACCTTACTTTTTGAAGCGTGACCGGTGGGACCTTGGAGGATCGTTGTCGACTACGGACGAGTGCTCGCGGGTGGAGTATGTAGCCGATCCGGCGGCAGCGATGTCCTGGCTTGCGGGGTCCGATCGCTTCGGCGAGTACGTGATGTACGAGCGTGCGGGCGAGTGGACTTTCGCGGCCGATCCGATCGGCAGCGTCGAATTGGATGCGACCGAACTGCGCGTGCTGTGGGAAGGCACCAGCACGGCTGACGCGTGGGCGGGTCGGCCAGCGCGGGTGCTCGATCGCGCACTCGCCGCGTTGCCGCTGGCCGGACGACATGCTTACGGCTGGATCGGATTCGAGTTCTGTGCGTGGGCGCTCGGCATGTCGGACCACGTCGACCCGCGCACGACGCTCGCGCACGTGATGATCCCGCGCATCGAGGTGCGCGTCGGCGCGTTCGGCGTGCGGGTGCGCGGTGCGACCCCGACCGAGACCGGCGATATCCATGACCTGATCGCCCAGTCGCAGACTGTCGAACCGCCGAAACCGCATCCGGTGGATGTTCGCGCGGACTCGACCGGTTACCGGAATCGAGTCGCCGAGGCGGTCGCGGAGATCAACGCGGGGCGCTATCAGAAGGTGATTCTGTCCCGGCGGGTGGATCTGGCGCATCCGGTGAATATCCCCGCGACCTATCGGCTCGGCCGTGCGCACAACACACCGGCCCGCTCGTTTCTGCTGCGTCTCGGCGGGCTCGAGGCCGCGGGGTTCAGTCCGGAGCTGGTGGTCTCGGTGGACGAGGAGCGGATGGTGACCACCGAACCGCTCGCGGGTACCCGCGCGTTCGGGCTCGGCGACGCCGTCGATCGCGCCGCCCGTGCCGAGCTGATCACCGACCCGAAAGAGATTGTCGAACACGCGATCTCGGTGTACACGGCGTTCGGGGAGATCGCCGAGGTCGCGGAGCGGGGGACGGCCGCAGTGTCGGATTTCATGGCGGTGCGCGAGCGCGGCAGTGTGCAGCATCTCGCGTCCACGGTGCGCGGGCGGTTGGCCGCCGACCGGTCGAGTTGGGACGCGCTCGAGCGATTGTTCCCCTCGGTCACCGCGTCGGGGATCCCGAAGCGCGAGGGTGTCGACTCGGTATTTCGACTCGATGCCGCGCGCGGCCTGTATTCCGGTGCGGTGGTGCGGGTCTCGGAGGCCGGTGCGATGGAGGCGACGCTGGTGCTCCGCTCGATCTTTCAGGATGCCGAGGGGGCGTGGCTGCGTGCGGGCGCCGGTGTGGTCGGGCAGTCGCGGCCGGAGCGGGAGTTCGAGGAGACTTGCGAGAAGCTCGGCAGCGTCGCCCCCTACGTGGTCCGGGCGTAGCGCGGGCGGTGCGCGCCGTAACCGCCTGTCGTACGGTCGGTTACGCATCGCTGTCGTCGCTGTAGCCGTAGCTGCTGTCGCCGCCGCCGTAGCCGCTGCTGTCTTTGTCGTCGCTGCTGCCATCGCCATGGCTGTCGTCGCTGCTGTCGCTGTCGCCGTGGTCTTTCAGCCCTCGCTCGCGCGCAGCGCCTTCTTGTCGATCTTGCCGACGGCGGTGACCGGCAGCGATTGCGCCCGCCTGAGCAGGTCGGGCAACTTGTAGGTGGCCAGGCCGCGTTCGGTGAGGAATGCCTTGATCGCCGCCAGGGTGGGTAGTTCGCCGTCGACGACCAGAACAGCGCAGACCGTTTCGCCGAGTGCGTCGTCCGGTAGTCCCACCGCCGCCGCGTGCCGCACGCCCGGGTAGGCGAGTAGGTGCTCCTCGAGCTCGTCGCACGAGACGTTCTCGCCACCGCGATTGATCACGTCCTTGATCCGTCCCGAGACGATCAGATGTCCGCTGGGCAGGCGGCGCACCAGGTCGCCGCTGCGGTAGTAGCCGTCGGGGGTGAAGGCACGGGCATTGTGTTCGGGCGCGCGGTAGTAGCCGCGAATCGTGTAGGGGCCCCTGGTGAGTAGTTCGCCTTCGGTTCCCGGTGCCACATCCTTGCCATCCGCGTCGACCACGCGCACCTCGTCGGCGGGCGACAGCGGCCTGCCCTGGGTGGCGTGCACGAGTTCGGCGGGGTCGTCGAGTCGGGTGTAGTTGATCAGCCCTTCGGCCATGCCGAAGACCTGCTGCAAGGTGGCGCCGAGCGCGGAGGTCACCGCGCGCGCGTTCACTTCGGCGAGCTTGGCACCGCCGACCTGGAGCAGCCGCAGCGAGCTGAGGTCAGCGTCCTCCCATTCGACCGCGGCGCACCACAATTGGGCCAGTGGCGGGACCACCGAGGTCACCGTCACCCGATGACGTTCGATCGCGGCGAAGGCGCTTTCGGGGCTCGGGTCGCCGACGAAGGCGATGGCGCCGCCCGCGTGGACGACGCCGAGAATGCCGGGGCAGGCCAGGGGGAAGTTGTGTGCGGCGGGCAGTGTCGCGAGGTAGACGTCGTCGGCGGTGAGCGCGCACAGTTCGGCGCTCGCGGTCGCGTTGTAGCGGTAATCGTCGTGGGTGCGGGCGATCAGCTTCGGTAGGCCGGTGGTGCCCCCGGAGACCAGCATCAGCGCGATATCGCTCGGTTCGACCTGCGGCAGCGATATTTCGCTCGCCCGGCTCGTGGGGACCGTGGCCAGGTCGGTGAATGTCGCTGGTTCGCCGAGGATCAACACGTGCCGTAGCGAGGGCACTTCCCGCTGGACGGTCGCGGCGAGCTGGCGGTAGTCGAAGTCGCCGACCCGGTCGGCGGCGATATAGGCGACCGCACCGGAAAGCCTTGTCAGGTGCTCGATCTCGGCTCTGCGGTGCGCGGGCAGGGTGAGCACGGGGACGAGGCCCGCGCGCAACAGGCCGAACAGCACCACCACGAATTCCGGCACGTTCGGCAGCTGCACGACAACCCGGTCGCCAGGTGTGATGTCGAGTGCGAGCAGGCCGCGTGCCATCCGGTCCACCTCGGCGTCGAGGGTCGCGTAGTCACGCGTGCCGTCGGCGGTGAGCAGCGCGGGCCGGTCGGGGAAGCGGCGCGCACCCGCGCGCAGCAGCGCGTCGAGGGGGAGCCCGGCCCAATATCCTTGCGCGCGTGCGTCTGCCGCCGCTTCGGCGGGGAAGGGGACGTAGCCGTCGCTGTGGGTACTCGTCGAAGTCACGCTCTGCCTCACGCTCATTCGTGCCGGAACGCACGCTCGAGATGTCCGGTGTATAGGTTAGGCAATCCTATCTCGAGGTGGGCGGAGAGGGGGACCGAGTTCGGTCGGTGGCCGAATTACCGGATTAGACTCCCGCTATGAGCAGGTGGACCAGCGCCGACATTCCGGATCAGGCCGGACGCACCTTCATCGTCACCGGCGCCAACAGCGGACTCGGTGCCGCAACGGCTCGCGCGTTGATCGAGGCGGGAGCTCACGTAGTGCTCGCCTGTCGCAATGTCACCAAGGGGCAGCGGGTCGCCGCAGAGCTCGGCGAGCGGGCCTCGGTGCGTGGACTCGACCTCGCCGACCTCGCATCGGTCCGCGAATTCGCCGAGGCCACCGCCGAATTCGACGTGCTGATCAACAACGCGGGGGTGATGGCGGTGCCGTTGTCGCGTACCGCCGACGGCTTCGAAACCCAGTTCGGCACCAACTTCCTCGGCCACTTCGCGCTGACCGGCATACTGCTGCCGAAGGTTTCGGATCGGGTGGTGACGCTGTCGAGCGTGGCGCACGTCTACGGAAAGATCGATCTCGAGGACCTCAACTGGCAGCGCCGTCCGTACCGGCGTTGGGCGGCCTACGCGCAGTCCAAGCTCGCCGACCTGAGCTTCGCGCGCGAATTGCAACGTCGCGCGACGGCGGCCGGCTCGACCACCTTGTCTGTCGCCGCGCACCCCGGCTACGCGGCCACCGAGCTGCAATCGCACACCGAGTCGATCCAGGACAGGGTGATGTGGCTCGGGAACCGACTGCTCGCCCAAAGCGCCGAAAAGGGTGCGCTGCCTACCTTGTTCGCGGCGACCACCCAGGTCGAACCGGGTCAGTACTTTGGCCCGGACGGGTGGCAGGGGCTGCGCGGCTACCCGAGCACCTCGCCGTCGACGCGCGCCTCGCGCGACGAAGACCTCGCCGCGAAGCTGTGGGATCGCGCACAGGAGCTGACCGGCGTCGAGTTCACCTTCGCGAAGAGATAATCCCGCCGCCTCGGCGACTGTCACACTTCGCGCGGCTGCGTCGTCTTGTCTGTGTAACCCCCACAGAACAAGGACGGATGTCATGGAACCTCGCATTGATTTGTTCGCCAACCCCGTCGCCGCGAGCTTTGTGAAGCGCTTGGCTGTCGCGGGCAAGGTCGTCGCCGAGTCCAGCTTGCCCGCCACCACGCACGAGCTGGTGAAAATCCGCGCGAGCCAGATCAACGGCTGCGCCTTCTGCACCGACATGCACCTCAAAGAGGCGGTGCGGGCGGGTGAAACCGCCGTTCGGCTCGGACTCATCGCCGCATGGCCGGAGGCGACGGTGTTCACCGAACCCGAAAGGGCGGCACTGGCGCTCACCGAGGCGGCCACCCGCATCGGCGACGGTCGCGGCGTGGACGACGAGGTGTGGCAGCAGGTGCGCAAGCACTACGACGAGGATCAGATCGCGGCGCTGATCGCGGCCATCGCCACGATCAACGCGTGGAATCGGATGAATGTCATCGCGCGCACGCCCGCGGGCACCCCGGCGTGACCAACCCGATAGCGCACTGAATATCCCCAGCTCGACCGGCCGATTCGCGACGCGGAACTCGGTCGGTCGAGCGCTGCTGCTATTCTCAGCGGCGTGCAGCGCGTGTATTTCTGGTTTAGCAAGCCGGCCCCGGGTGGGCTGGTCTGCGGCGACCACATGCGCTGAGGACATTCCACCCCAAGAGCCGGATGATGCCGGCTCTGCGGGATTTCTGGTCCGTGGGTCGGCCGCAAACGAAGGAAACCCACGACATGACAACCGCAGCTGCCATCGACGCGCGGCATTCCGACCTGGATGACCAACGCACGCTCAGCATCAGCCCGTTGCGCTCGCCCGCCGAGGTGCGCAGGGTGCATCCCACCACGGACGTGCTCGCCGATATCGTCCGCGAAGGTCGCAAGCACACCGTCGATGTGCTGCGCGGCGCCGACGACCGCCTGATGGTGATCGTCGGCCCGTGCTCGGTACACGACCCGGCCGCCGCGCTGGAGTACGCGCGCCGCCTCGCCGCGAAAGCGGCCGAACTCGACGACGCGCTGCACGTGGTGATGCGGGTGTACTTCGAGAAGCCGCGCACCACACTGGGGTGGAAGGGCCTGATCAACGATCCGCATCTGGACGGCTCGTTCGACGTGAACACCGGTCTCGGATTCGGGCGCAAGTTGCTCGTCGACATCACCGCACTCGGCCTGCCCGTCGCGTGCGAGTTCCTCGACCCGATCACCCCGCAGTACATCGCCGACCTGGTCTCCTACGGCGCGATCGGCGCGCGCACCGCGGCCAGTCAGGTGCATCGTCAGCTCAGTAGCGCACTGTCCATGCCGGTCGGGATCAAGAACGGGACCGACGGCGACGTGCAGGTCGCCGTCGACGGTGTGCGTGCGGCCGCCGCCAGTCACGTTTTCCCAGGTACCGACCTCGACGGACGGGCGGCGTTGATCCGCACCGCGGGTAATCCGGATTGCCACGTGATCCTGCGCGGCGGCAGCAACGGCACGAATTTCGACGCCGAATCGGTGGCGCAGGCGTGCGCTCGGTTGGCGAAAGCCGAACTGGCGCAGCGCCTTGTCATCGACGCGAGTCACGGCAACAGCAACAAGGACCACACCAAACAGGTCGACGTGGTGACCGATGTCGCGGGCCGTCTCGTGGCGGGTGATCGCAGCGTGGTCGGCATGATGCTGGAGAGTTTCCTGGTCGCGGGCCGCCAGGACCTGGTGCTCGGCCACTCCGACGACCTGACCTACGGGCAGTCGATCACCGATGCCTGCCTGGATTGGACGACGACCGCAGGCCAGTTGGATCGCCTCGCCGAGGCGATCCGGCAGCGTCGCGAGCTGTGACAGGGTTTCGTAACCTCTTGTGGCGGCACCTGTTTCGGTGCACTAGTGCTTTTTCGGGCGGCGGGCTCTCGGGTCGATGACCTGCGGGGGCTCGGTGCCGCACAGGCCGCGCGGTCAGCCGAAGCACTCCGCCGGCCAATCCGGTGCCGGTGCACTCGGGTCGGTGCGCAGCCGACCGGCGAACCAGTGATCGCGTCGCACTCCGCGTTGCAGGCTACCGAGGCGCGCGGTGCCCTCGAACCGGAAACCAGCGCGCCTCGCCAATGCCGCCGAGGCGTGGTTGCCGACGAACGCGCGCCAGGAGATGCGGTCGAGATCGAGACCGTCGGTGCGAAAACCGAAGTCGCACACCATGTGCACCGCTTGTGCCATGAGGCCGCGACGGCGCTTGCGTGCATCGAGCCAAAAGCCGATTTCCGCGGCACTCGCGTCGGTCGCCTCGAGGGTGACCATGCCCACCACCGGTCCTTCCGCGTGCTCGCGCAACGCCCAGGTAGGGCTGCGTGCCGCCCAGCCGGGGCCGACGATGTCGGCGATGAACCCGGTCGCGTCCTCGCGGTGATACGGCGACGGCACGGTCACCCATTCCGCGACCGACGGCTGTCGGCAGCATTCGGTGATGGCGTCCACGTCGTCCAACGTCGGCAGCGAGAGCCATACCGTTCCATTCGACATCGGGTGTGCGTCCATCGACGCATGGTTTCACGGATCAGGTTGTCGCATCATCCGCTTTTGTCGGCGTGTGCGCGACCGGGACCGGGCATCGGGCAGGTCGGTGCGGGGATTAGAGTTGGCCCGATGGTCGCCGCTGTACTGGCCGAGGTGTTCGAATCACACCGGCCGCATCTGCTCTCGGTCGCCTACCGGCTGACGGGTAGCGTCGGCGACGCCGAAGACGCCGTGCAGGAGAGTTGGTTGCGCCTGGCCGGCGCGCATCAGTCCGAGATCGACGATCCACGCGCCTGGTTGACCACCGTGGTGAGCCGCATCTGTCTCGACCATCTGCGCAGCGCCGCCGTGCGCAGGGAGCGTTATGTCGGCCAATGGCTGCCCGAACCGGTGGTGACGCCGTTCGGGCCGTCGAGCACGATCGATCCCCTGGAAGCGGTGGTCCGTAAACAAGAGTGCTCGCTGGCGGCGATGGTGCTGCTCGACACGTTGACGCCGCCACAACGCGTGGCTTTCGTTCTGCACGAAGGTCTTTCGGTGCCGTTCGACGAAATCGCGGATATCCTCGGCATTTCCGCCGCTGCGGCGCGACAGTTGGCGACCCGCGCGCGTAAAGCGGTGGCGCACACCCCGCAACCGGTGCCGAGTACCGAACACGAGGATGTGGTTCGCCGTTTCCTCACCGCGTTGCTCACCGGTGACGTGCAGGCGGTGACCGCTGTGCTGCACCCGGATTCGGTGCTGATCGGCGACGCGAACGGCACCACATCGACGGCGGTCAACGTGCTACACGGCCCGGACCACATTGCCAGGTTCCTGCTCGGTCTCGCCCGCAAATACGGCATCCGCACGGTGGACTCGGACGCCTCCGACGATCTCGCCGCGGCTGTCGGCGACACGATCGACTTCGACTTCGTGTCGGTCAACGGCCGGCTCGGCGTGCTGGTCCGTGCCCGTGGTGAACGGGAAGGGCGGCCGGGGTTCGCGCCGCGGGTGTTCGCGTTCACGGTGCGCGACGGTTCGATCGTGGGCGCCTACGACATCGCCAATCCGGCGAAGTTGCGTGGTGTTCGACTCGGCTGAGTTGTCGACAACGGCAACGTCGGCAGGGGGAGAGCACGCCGATGTGTTGCGGGACGCCGGTATCGCGTTGTCGACGCCTCGACGACGTCGAGGCGCGCGGCGCCGGCACGCTGGCTGAGCGATCCGGCGCGCACTCGGCTGGGTAATCGGGCGTGGTCGTGACGACGACAAGCCCGCGCTGCTCGGTTCGGCGACGACCACATCTGGCGACGGTTCGCCCCGAATGCTCGGTTCGCGTGCGCGGCTGGATCATGTGGACGCCTCCGACATCGCGGATTCGAGACGAAGTCGCGTGGTCCTCCAGTCGGTTGAGCTGTCGTGCCGGTAACGGTCGGCGGACCGGCTCGGGTGAACGGAAGCTGACCGGGCGAATCGGATTCGCCGGACCCGACCGTGATTCGGGGTGCTTGGTGCGTCGCCGATCCGGGCTTTCCGCGCGGTGATCGACCCGTTGTAGCGTGCGTGTGTCGTGCGCGCGTGACCGGGTCTGCGGCCGCATCGGTGGCCGGGAGTCACGGTCAGTACTGGGCTACGCTGCCGATATGTCCTCGCGAGTCCCCACCGTCGCCCGTCTGCGCCCGTTCGCGTCCACGATTTTCGCCGAGATGACCGAGTCCGCGATCGCGCACGACGCGGTGAACCTCGGGCAGGGCTTTCCCGACACCGACGGGCCGGAGGGGATGCTCGCGGTCGCGCGGGCGGCGATCGCCGACGGGCTCAACCAGTATCCGCCGGGGCGCGGTATGCCGGTGCTCCGGCAGGCCATCGCGGCGGACCGGGCGCGCCGCTACGGCACCGAGTACGACCCGGACTCCCAGGTACTCGTCACCGTGGGCGCTACCGAGGCGATCGCCGCGGCGGTGCTCGGACTGGTCGAGCCCGGCGAGGAGGTGGTGCTGATCGAGCCGTACTACGACTCGTACGCGGCGGCCGTCGCGTTGGCTGGTGCCCAGCGTCGCACCGCCCACCTGGTCGCCGACGGCGATCGTTTCGTGCTCGACGTCGACAGTCTGCGCGGCGCGATCACTCCGAAGACCAGGATGGTGATCGTCAACTCACCGCACAATCCCACCGGGACGGTGCTCGGCAGACAGGATCTGCTGCTGATCGCCGAGATCGCCTGTGAGCACGACATTCTCGTGCTCACCGATGAGGTGTACGAGCACCTGGTCTACGACGACAACGAGCACATCAGCCTGGCTACCCTGCCGGGGATGGCCGAGCGGACGGTGGTGGTATCGAGCGCGGCCAAGACCTTCAGCGTCACCGGTTGGAAGACGGGGTGGGCGTGCGGGCCGGCCCCGCTGATCGACGGTGTGCTCGCGGCCAAGCAGTTCCTGACCTTCGTGGCGGGTGGCCCGTTCCAACCCGCCGTGGCACACGGCCTCACCCACGAACTCGAGTGGGTCAGCGGATTGCGAGACGGCCTGTCGAACAAGCGGTTACGGCTGTCGGCCGCGTTGGCCGAAGCGGGGTTGGGTGTGCGCTACAGCGGCGGCGGGTATTTCGTGTGTGCCGACATCACCGGGGTCGGCTCCGTCGACGGGCTCGCGTTCTGTCGCGAGCTGCCGAAGCGGCTCGGGGTGGCGGCGGTGCCGGTCAGCGCTTTCGTCGACCGCACCGAAGAGTGGAATCATCTGGTGCGCTTCGCATTCTGCAAGCGCGACGAGACTTTGGACGAAGGGGTGCGCAGGTTGCGGGCGGGCACTCGGCTCGACTGAGCTGTCCGGTGCCGATCGCTCACGCCGGTGTCGGCCGAGTGCGGTCGGTGGCCAGGAGCACCGCGATGGTGCCGAGCATGGTGCCCATCACGTACCGCTGCGTCCGCAACCACAGTGGTCGTCCGGCCAGGAAGCTCGCGATGCCGCTCGCGCCGAGCACGATCAGCCCGTTGACGGTGAGCGCGACCGCGATCTGCACCGCGCCGAGGCACAGGCTCTGGCGCCATACCGCGCCGTGCTCGGGCGTGACGAACTGCGGGATCAGCGCCATGTACATGATGGCGATCTTCGGGTTGAGCAGGTTCGTCAACAGGCCCATCCCGAAGAGTCGGCGCGGCCGGTCGGCGGGCAGGGCCGAAGGCGTGAACGCCGACACACCGCCGGGACGCAGCGCCTGCCAAGCCAGCCAGGCGAGATATCCGGCACCGGCCAGCTTCACGGCCAGATACAGGCCGGGCACCACCGCGAAGACGGCGGTGATCCCCGCGGTCGCGGCGGCGAGGTAGCAGCCGAAACCGGCGGCGACGCCGCCCAGCGAGATCAGCCCGGCCCGCCGCCCCTGCGAGACGGTGCGTGAGACGAGATACATCATGTTCGGTCCCGGCGTGAGGACCATGCCCAGTGCGGCCGCCATTACTCCGAGCACCGCCGACGTTGCGATCATGGGATTGATCTTCGGCGCGCGTTCGTCGCTTGTCGCGGTCCACTGGGCGGCCGCTGGACCGGTGAGCGCGGCCGTGGACTGTGACCTCGAATACCCGGTGTCGCCCGAACGGCGGTCGGACTTCGACCGGACCGACGTGGTGTCGGTGTGTTCAGGAACAATGGGTCGGAGTCGATACAAGGAGGGACTGTGACCGACGGTCCGCTGATCGTGCAGAGTGACAAGACGCTGCTGTTGGAGGTCGACCACGAGTTGGCCGATACCGCGCGCCAAGCCATCGCGCCGTTCGCCGAGCTGGAACGCGCGCCAGAACATGTGCACACCTATCGCGTCACGCCGCTGGCGTTGTGGAACGCGCGCGCCGCGGGGCACGACGCCGAGCAGGTGGTGGATGCGCTGGTCAACTTCTCCCGCTACGCGGTGCCGCAGCCACTGCTCGTCGACATCGTCGACACCATGGCTCGCTACGGTCGGCTTCAGCTGGTCAAGCATCCGGCGCACGGCTTGACCTTGGTGAGCCTGGATCGCGCGGTGCTGGAAGAAGTGTTGCGGCACAAGAAGATCGCGCCGATGCTCGGCACCCGGCTCGACGACGACACGGTGCAGGTGCATCCGTCCGAGCGCGGTCGGATCAAGCAGATGCTGTTGAAGATCGGCTGGCCCGCCGAGGACCTGGCCGGGTACGTCGACGGCGAAGCGCACGCGATCGAGCTGGACTACACCGACGAGAAGTGGCATCTGCGCGACTATCAGCAGATGGCCACCGACTCGTTCTGGGCGGGCGGCTCCGGCGTGGTGGTGCTTCCCTGTGGTGCTGGCAAGACGATGGTCGGCGCGGCGGCGATGGCGAAGGCGAAGGCGACGACGCTGATCCTGGTCACCAACACCGTCGCGGGACGGCAGTGGCGCAGGGAACTGCTGGCGCGCACCTCGCTCACCGAGGAGGAGATCGGCGAGTACTCGGGTGAGCGCAAGGAGATTCGCCCGGTCACCATCGCGACCTACCAGGTGATCACCCGGCGCAGCAAGGGCGAGTACAAGCACCTGGAGTTGTTCGACAGCAGGGACTGGGGCCTGGTCATCTACGACGAGGTGCACCTGCTGCCCGCGCCGGTGTTCCGGATGACCGCCGACCTCCAGTCGCGTCGTCGCCTCGGCCTCACGGCGACGCTGGTGCGCGAGGACGGCCGCGAGGGCGATGTGTTCTCCCTGATCGGGCCGAAGCGTTACGACGCGCCGTGGAAGGACATCGAGGCACAGGGGTGGATCGCGCCCGCCGACTGTGTCGAGGTGCGGGTAACACTCACCGATGCCGAGCGCATGTCGTACGCGACCGCCGAGCCGGAGGAACGCTACAAGTTGTGTTCGACCGCGCGGACGAAGATCGCCGTCGTGGAATCGATCCTCGCCAGGCATAAGGGGGCGCCGACCTTGGTGATCGGCGCCTACCTCGACCAGTTGGACGAGCTGGGTGCCGCACTGGAGGCCCCGGTGATCCAGGGCTCGACCAAGACCAAGGAACGCGAGGCACTGTTCGACGCGTTCCGGCGTGGTGAGATACCGGTACTCGTGGTGAGCAAAGTTGCCAACTTCTCCATCGATCTGCCCGAGGCCTCGGTCGCGGTGCAGGTTTCGGGTACCTTCGGCTCACGTCAGGAAGAAGCGCAGCGCCTCGGTAGGCTGTTGCGTCCGAAACACGATGGTGGCCAAGCGCATTTCTACTCGGTGGTCGCCAGAGACACGTTGGATGCCGAGTATGCGGCGCATCGTCAGCGTTTTCTGGCCGAACAGGGGTATGCCTATCGCATCACCGACGCCGATGACCTGCTCGGGCCCGCCGTCGGGTAGACCGCCCGGCAAAAAGCGGAGGTAGTTCCTCCACAAAATGTGCTAGGAATGACAACGTGCGACGCTTCGAATTCGCGGTGGACCGCAGGCACGCCCACGCGGTCAACGAAGTCTTCGCCGACCTGCGCCGACTACGCAATATGGCGATCGCCACGACGCTGATCGCGGCGGCCGTCACGGCGTTCCTGGTCTGGCTGGACCACCCATGGGCGTATCTGCTCGCGGTCGCTTTCGCCCTCGGCGCGGTGACCGCGTTGTGGGTGGCGCTGTGGACGCCGCATCGCGCCAGTATCGAAAAGCTTTACGCCGACGGTGAATTGGTGCCCACGGTGGTGGCGAAGGCGGATTCCACCGGCATCGTCCTGCTCGCACTGGTCATCGTGTCCAAGCCGGATGCCGCCGAAGTCCGCTACGCACTCGTCACCAGGAAGGTGCGCGCACTGCCCGGTCATGTGGCTCGCGTGGCGGAGCGGGTGCCCTCGGTCGCGATCCGCAGCGACCGTGCGCCGCGTCCGGTGGGCGACCGCTTTCTGGCGGTCAGTGTGATGCCGATCGCGTGGGGGACCAGGGACTCCTCGGTCATCGAACGGGCGAGGACCGTGATCGTCGACGCCGAATGGCAGCTACTCACCGACAATCTCGACCTCGCCGACAAGGTGCACAGCGCCTCGGCCAAGCGACTGTTGCTCGACCCGCACCAACTGCCCGACGAACTGGGGTTCTGAAGCAGGCACGCGGTGATATCTCGAATTCGGTTGTGCCGCCGAATAAGCTGGATGAATGGTTCCGACATCCAATCTGTTGGCCTTCATGGCGGCGGCCACAATCCTCATCGTGGTGCCAGGGCCCGGCGTGCTGTTCACGATCGGAAGGGCACTGGCTCTGGGTAAGCGGGCCGCGCTGGTGTCGGTGATCGGGCATTCGATCGGGGTCTTCGTGGTCCTGCTCTTGGTGTCGGTGGGGTTGGGCACCTTGCTCATGGCCTCGGCGTTGGTTCTGGCTTCGGTGAAGATCGCGGGCGCGTTGTACCTGGTTTACCTCGGGATTCAGGCCTTTCGGGACCGCAAGTCGCTACGGTCGGCCCTCGGTGCCGAGATGCCGTCCACGCCGAGTGCGCGCGTGCTCGGTCAGAGCGTGGTCGTCGGGGTCACGAATCCGAAGGCGATCGTCTTCTTCGTGGCGATTCTGCCGAACTTCGTTGACACCGCATCCGGCGCGCTGCCGCTGCAAATGTTCATCCTCGGATCGGTGTTCCTGATGATCGCCCTGATTTCCGACACCGCATGGGCCTTGCTCGCCGCTTCCGCACGGGGCTGGTTCGCGCGGTCGCCGCGCAGGCTGGAACTGGTTGGTGGGGCAGGCGGGATCATGATCGTCGGACTGGGCGCGTCGGTGGCGTTGTCCGGTAGCCGCGACTGAAGCGGTTACCATCCACCGAGGTTCGTGCCGGAAGTTGCCGCGGTGGAAGGGGTGTGGTCGTCGAATGAGGTTGTCCGGCTGGAGATATGCGGTGGTAGCCGGGGTGATGGTCGCTGCGGCGACCGGGCCTGCGGGTGCGGACCCGCTACCGGCCGACCCGCTACCGGCCGACCCGCTCGTCGGCGCGCCGGGGCTCGGCGACCCCTACTATCCGCTCGATGGCAACGGTGGCTACGACGCGCGCCATTACGACGTCGCCATCGACTACGACCCGCCGACGCACCAACTCATCGGCACCGCCACGATCGACGCCGTGGCCACCCAGGCATTGCGAGCGTTCAACCTCGACTACGCGGGTCCCGAGGTTCAGGACGTCTCGGTGAACAACGCCCCGGCCACCTTCGACCGCAATGGCGAGCACGAGCTCACCGTGACGCCGATGTTGCCCCTGCTGCCTGGCCTTCCGTTCACCGTCACGGTGCGCTACGCGGGACCGGCGGGTGCCGAAGACGGTGACGGCTGGACCATCGCGCCCAGCGGCGGCGCGTTCGTCGCGGGGGAGCCGCACTCGGCCACCAGTTGGTACCCGCTCAACGACACACCGCTGGACAAGGCCACCTTCACGGTGCACACCACCGTCCCCGCCGAGTGGGAGGTGATCGCCAACGGCATCCGCACCGGCGATGTCGTGCAGGACGATCGGCGCACGGCGACCTGGGAGACCAGGCAGCCGACGATCGGCTATCTGACCACGGTGGCCATCGACCGGTTCAGTTTTCTCGAGCAACAGCGCGCGGATGGAACACCCGTGGTGAGCGCGTTCGCTCCCGAAGCCGAACGCAACCGGGAGACCGAACAGCGGTTGCCGGAGATCCTGGATTTCATCGAATCGCTGTACGGCCCTTACCCGTTCGATGCGGCGGGTGGAATTTACGTGGACGCCGACCTGAATTTCTCGCTGGAGACCCAGACCAGGCCGATCTACGCGCCGTGGGCCGACCTGCCGACCGTGGTGCACGAGATCGCCCACCAGTGGTGGGGTGATTCGGTGTCGTTGCGGCAATGGTCGGATGTGTGTCTGAACGAATGCTTCGCCAGCTACACCGCCGATTATCTGTGGCCGGAGCGCAAAGACGGCGAAGATGTGGACGCAACCTATCGTCGCACCATTCAGAAATATCGTGACGATCCGGAGTTCTGGGATATCGCACTGGAAAACCCCGGTGCCGGAAACGAATTCACCTCCGTGTACTACCGGGGGCCATTGTTTCTGCACGCGCTGCGTAACACGCTCGGCGACGACGTATTCTTCGCGGCCGTCCGCGAATTCAATGCCGCGCACGCCTACGGTAATGCGTCGATGCCGGAGTTTCGGACCTTCATGCAATCGAAGACCGGCACGGATCTGAGTGGTTTCTTCGCATCGTGGTTGGATTCCACCACGATTCCATCCGATGAGTTCCTGTATCCGGGGGCGTTGCGCGCGTAACGAGAACCGGTGCGGGGAAAGGCTATTCGTCGCCGACTCGAGTTCGCGCATGCTCGACCGCTCGTTGGGCGCGCTCGAGCGTCTGCTGAGCCGACCGCGCGCGGGTGCGTGCGTCGAGTTCGGTGCTGTGTGCGAACTTGCGTTCCTGCTCGGCGTGCGTGAGCTCCTCGCGCAGGGTGCTGATTCTGGAGTCTATGTCGGACAAGGAATTTCGGGCATCGGCCAGGGCATCCTCGGCGACATCGTGTGCGGTGCTCGCGGATTCGAGTTCGGATTCGGCCTGTTCCAGCTCCCGGCGCGCATCGGAATCGTCGCCGTTAGCCGCGTCTTCGGTGTCTTCGGGTTCGGCGGCGGGCACCACTCGCATCGTGGGGTCGGCGTTCGGCCCGAAGCCCTCGTAGGTCTGCGCGGTCGCCAACGTGCCGGTGCGCACCTGTTCGGCGATCGCGGGATCGGCCAGTGCCGCGGTCAAGGTCTGCGCGACCGCGCGGGCGACCGCCTCTCCGACGGGTTTGCCGTGCTCCTCGGCAAGCCCGCACGCCTTCGCCCCCAGCGCCGCCACCACCTGCTGGCGCTGCGCGGTGAGCGCGCGCAATTGCTCGCCCGACAGCTGTCGCTGCGCGGTGCGTAAGGCCTCGCCCAGTTGGAGCAGCGAGTCCACTTCGTCGGGTGCCTCGCGGGCGAGCAGATTTGCTGTCCACGCCGCCACGGTGGGTTTACGCAGCTTGCCGACGGCGGTGGCGAGTTGCTTGTCACCGGCCTTGCGTGCGGCCGCGACGGCCGACCCGCGTGCGGCGACGAACTCGCCGGGAGCGCGCGCGTACAAGTCGGCGGCGACCTCTTCGAGGGTCATACCGACCAGGGTATTCTCACCGCGTTCGCGTGCGTGAACATGTTCGGCAAGAGAGGTTTTCAGTGAAGAATTCAACGGTGGGGTTGCTGGCGCGGATCGGGCTCGCCCTCCTCGCGGTGGTCGCCATGGTGGCCACGATGACGGGGTGTTCGTCCGAGGACGGCGAGGCGGCGGGGGCCGGGGTCGGCGAATGCTTCGCGGCACTGCCTGGCACTGACGCATCGACCATCGACTGCTCCGACCAGAAGGCCGTCTACAAGGTCGCGCAGTCCTCGGAATCCGAGACCACCTGCGCCACGGACTACACCGCCGCCGAGCGCAAGACCGGCGACAGCACCGCCTACCTGTGCCTCGTACCGAACTTCCACCAGGACGGCTGCTACAGCGACACCGGACAGACCGGCTACCAGTCGGTCGACTGCGCCGCGCCCGAAGCGTCGTTCCGCGTACTCCAGCGCATCGACGGCGAAGCCGACGAACTGCTCTGCGGCGCCGACGCGACCGGTTTCCGCGTCGTCACCGACGACCCCAAGGTGACCTTCTGCACCGGAGCCGCCAAACCCTGAGTATTTGTTCGTCGTAGCACCGGCAGGCCGAATAGCGCAGACGAAAGGGCGGGGGTCGCCTCGGATCGTGGCGCCCCGGGTGCGGTACGCGCGACCGATTCGAGTGGCGCCGACGGGGTTGCCGATGCGGTAGCGCTTAGCACGATTCCCGTCACGATGTCGCGGTCGAGCCCGGCCGCCTGTGCCGGGACCCGGTCATGCCTTCGGCAGCGGGGAGGGCGGTAGCAGGTGCGCCGAGGTTCGGCGCTGCGGTGTTTGTCTGATTCTCGCGATGCCGTCCAGCACGCTGGGGCGGCGTGGTGCTGGTGGCAATACCCGGACCTGGCGGTCGCCGGGTGGCAACTGGTCGGGTTGGAGCCGTACGACGGCGCGTTGCTGAATTCCTGACCCGATCCTGCGGGTGCCGCAGCTGGCGATTCACCTGTCGGAGGATCGTCGCGGCGTCACCCTCGACCCGCAGCGGCATGTGAACGCGGTGTGGGGTGTCGGCAGGGAGCCGCGCTCGTTCCTCGGTTTCGTCGTCGAACACGCGAAGGTGGAGCGTGTTCGGGCCCGGTTCGCCGGGAGCGGCTGCGGTCGTCGAGGAGCCGCAGGGCGCGCTACCTGGCGGTCGGGTACCAACAAGCCGAGATCACTCCAACAGGGCGACCGACGCGATCCGGTGCAGGGTGAAGTGCCGGACCGTACCGGTCACCGGGTCGAGCGCGTCCAACTGGCCGTTGCCCACCTGCACCGGCTCCACCACACGCTGCATCGCGACACCCTTGTCGTCGACGTAGCCGATATTGACCGATCGGCGCACCCGCGCCGCCAGTTGCAGCAGGGCCAGGGTGGCTGCCGTGTTGTTGCGGGTGCCGTCGGCGCGCACCGACTGGCCGGAGCGCGCGCTCGCGGCACGATCACCCGCCCGCAGCTCGGCGACGAGCGAGGTCAGCTGTTCGGTATTGGGCGCAGACGGCCGGTAGGGACGTCTGGCGTTGAGCCGAGCCGAGATTCGCGCGCCGCGTGGGCGCAGGTCGACGATGGTGCCCGAGGCGTTCTCGCCAGCGGGCGCGAAGCCCGCCGCGCGCAGCTGGGCGAGTACCTCGCCGAGTGGCGCCTGCGCGATGGCCACGGTCGGCGCGATCGCGCGCAACGCGAGTGTCTCGGCGACCGGTGCCGCGAGCACCTGGGCGAGCAAGGTGGGATCGTCGCTGCGCAGGAAGGCCTGCGCCATCCCGGCACGCAACTGGCCGTGCCTGCGTGCGACGTCATCGATCAGATAGGTCAGCCCCTGCGGGATCGGGGTCCGCGAGTGCTTGGCGAACAACGTGTGCAGCTCCGAGGCGGTCAACCCCGCGTCGAGTGCACGTCGCACCGACGCATCACCCACCCGATACACCGTTGCCGCACCGGCGGATTCGACATCGGCCACCAACTCGACACTGCGTTGCAGATTCGCGGTGAGCGGTCCCGGCGCGATCACGGTGAGATCGGCCTGCACCAGCACGTGGTCGACCGGCTCCGGCAGCGCCTGCTCCATCGCCGCCTCGGCGTCGGCCGCGCTGGAGCTCGCGTCGTGCAGCAGCGCACGCGCCGCCGAACCGAGCGCACCGCGTCCCACCAATCCGAGCGCCGCCGCCTCGGTGAGCGTGTGTTCCACCGCCTCGATACGAAAGTGTCTGCGCCAGCGGGGTTGTCGCCACGCGAGCAGTCGACTCAGGTCGCCGGGTTCCAGGGCCGTGCCCGTCGGGAATTCGGCGAGCAACCCCAGCACCGCGCGCCGATCGCGCGCCGCGTGCGGATTACGCAGCTCCACCGACAAGGCCGCCAGCGGCTTGTCGTTGGGGTCGCGCATGCCGATCATCCACGGCATCCGGTCCAGGTCGAGCCACGCGGCGGCGAGCACCACCCAGCGTCGTGCCAGCGGTGCCTCCAGCCAGGCGTCGACTGCGGTGGTCGGTGCCCAATAGTCGTCGGTGGACTCGTATTCCGGTGCTGGCTCCGGGGTCCCCTTCTCCAGCAGTTTCGCCGCGGCGAGCAACTCGACGAGCAAGCCGATCCTCGGCTCGTCGATTCCGGTCTGCTTCGCGACTCGGCGCAGCTCCCGGACGCCGAGGCCACCGGCACGCAGGGCGGGGGCCGGCGTCTGGCCGAGCGCGTCGAGCACGGCGCCGCAGTGGCGAAGCAGCTCGCCGACCTCACCCGCGGTGGTCGAATTCACGTCGGCCGCCGTGCGCTTACGCGTGGGCGGCGTGGGTGGTGTGAGCGCGTGCGGGTGCGTCACCGGCTCGCCGCGCAGGATCTGACCAACGGTGACAGGCAATTCCACCGTCTCGTCGTCGATGCGGTGCAGCAGCCGCACCCTCAGTAGGCGTTGGACCGGCCGGTCGGCGGGGGTGCCGGGCGCGGCGTCCCTGGTGCGACCGCGCGGGCCGGTTTCGGCCAACTTGCCGAGCAGGCCGCGTTCGGCGCTCGACAGCCCTTCGAGCGCGTCGCGGACCTCGGGCTCGGTGAGCGCGTCCGGGATCTCGGTGGTGCTGCCGATGGGCCACGGCAGGGCCTCGATGGCGGCGGCCACCGAACGCAGGGCGTCGCCGTCGGTCCACACCAGCGCGCGGTCGGTCAGACGGGTCAGCGCGGCGTCGACGGTGGCGGCCCGCACCCGATCGTGCAATTGCTCGTGCAGCTGTGCGCGACCGAGGGGCGTGTCGTCGGTGCGCGTCACGGTGTGCGCGGCAAGGGATTCCAGAATCGCGAATTCCAGCGTGGTGAGGTCGTCGGTGGCGCGCAATACCGAGGCGCGCTGTTCGGCGCGCGCCGCGAGCACCGTCATCGAAGACGGCAGCGGCACAGCCAGATCGGGCCGGAGTTCGAGCAGCGTCACCAACTGGGCATCACTACGGGCACCGAGCCATCCGGAAAGGGAGTCGGTCGCGATCATCGAACACAGACTACGGTGCCGCGACCGTGGTGTGCCGGGGACCGTTCGAGGTTGCGGCGAAAAGACCACCGCACACCCACGACGACGCGGTGTCGTCGGCGCCGTTCCTGGTGGGGATCATTCATGCCAGAATGGGGACGTGGTGAACAAATCGAAGAAACCTTATGTCGACAATGGCTGGCCGCAGGTGGCCGAGGGCGATCACGCGGTGACCGAACTGTCGTCGACGCGTTCGGGAAACCTTTCGCCCTACGGTGAGGAAACCGAGTTTCCGCTGCCCGCCGAGGAATTGCCGTACCTGCATCCGAAAACAGTGGTCAACCCCTGACCCGAAATCGGTGTCGAGAAATCGAAGAAGGCCCCGCATCGAAATGATGCGGGGCCTTCTTCGTGAACGATGCGTGGCGAGACGGATCAGGAGGGCAGCAGACCCTTGTTCGCCTGGTAGAAGTTCGAGATCGCGGGGTCGACGTTGCCGTTGGCCTTGGCCGCGTTGAAGAAGTCGAGCGCTTCCTGCGGGATCGTCACGCCCTGGCCCTGCACGACCTCGATCGCGCGGTCGACAGCGGAGAAGACCTGCTTGCTGGACTCCTGCTGGTCGACCTGGGTGCTCTCGGAGCCCTGGGCGGCCTGTGCCTGCGGAGCGGGGTTCCAGTGCTGCTGCGGCTGCGGCTCGGCGGGCACGTCGCGCTCGGAGGGTGCGCTGCTCAGCCCGAGTGAGCTGGAGCAGGAGGGCCATGCGCCCCAGCCCTGCGAGGCGAGAACCTTCTCCGCGACGCTGATCTGCTGTTCGCGGGTGGCCTGGTTGGCGGTGGCCGCGTACTGGTCGCCGCCGTGGGCGGTCCAGGTGCTCGGCGAGAACTGCAGTCCGCCTTGGAAACCGTTGCCCGTGTTGATGCCCCAGTTACCGCCTGCCTCACACTGCGCGAGGCTGTCCCAGTCGGAGTCGGGTGCCGCGCTGGCGTTGCCTGCGAGGGCGATACCGGCAGTGCTGAAGATTGCGCCGGTGACGGCAACCTTGGCTACCGTGCGCCCGGTGGAGCTTGGCTTGCGATGGCGTCCACTCATATCGGGTTCGTCTTCCTCTCGTGCACCTGCGAGGTCTGCTTGGTCGGTTCGGACTGAGAGGTCGTCCGGTCCGTCCTGCCCTCGCCCCTACGTTTGGCGTCGGGGTTCCGGTATCCGCGGGGCGAGGTTCGGTGCTGCGGGCCGGTGGTAGCCGGTTGTCCCGGCTGGAATAGACCGTACGACGATCCGCGCGAAAAATCACTATTTGGTAACCGGCGTGTACGGACGGGTCTCGGTGCTATATCGACGCCGTTGTGAGAGCTTCGTCGCAGCTCGAAGGGTCGCGGTCGAGTCGGGTGGGGAGGGCGCCGGGTCCGTGACCTTCCCGTAATGTGACCAGGATCACATTATTGATTTGTTTACCGATCATGCCGCGCATTCGGGCTCCGATCGGGTCCCTTTTGTGAGCTTCACGCTGGTCACGGCGCGTTGATCAGCGCGATCGACGCCCCGACCGCAGCGCGTACACCACCGCCAGCAGCAGACCGACCGGCGTGAGCATCGCGCACAAATACAGCCACAAACCCGGCGACCCATCGGTCAGTATCGGTGTCAGGAAGATCGCGACGATCGCGACGAGTCCCGCCGCGAAGAAGCAGAGCGCCAGCTGTAGTAACCAGTTCCCCGAATTCCTGGGCGCGCCACCGGATGGCGTCGGAGCGGAAGGGTTCGTCATCGTCCGACCGTAAAACCGAGGTGCCTGGGCGATTCGCACCGGGGTAGACTGGATTGTAGATCGCGTCCCGCAGTCAGTGCTGGGCGCGTTCTTTCGCAAACTGGCAGAACCTGTTTCGCGACGCGGCGAATCGTCGACGCGTCGCCGAGCGGGTCGCAACTGATGTACTCGTGCCATCGTGGCCCGAGTTTCGATGACGAACGGGTGAGCGCAGTGCCGACCGGCAAGGTGAAGTGGTACGACGTCGAGAAGGGCTTCGGCTTCCTTTCCCAAGACGAGGGTGAGGATGTCTACGTGCGCTCGTCCGCGCTGCCCGACGGCGTCGAGGGGCTGAAGCCCGGCCAGCGCGTCGAGTTCGGGATGGCCGCCGGTCGTCGCGGACCGCAGGCGCTGAGCCTGAAACTGGTCGAGGCACCGCCCTCGGTCCGCCAGGGCCAGGAGCGTGAGCGCAACGCGCGCAGGGAACCCGTGGTGCGTCGGCACAGCGCCGACGAGCTGCACGGGATGGTCGAGGACATGATCACCCTGCTCGAGGCGAAGGTGCAGCCGGATCTGCGCAAGGGCAAGTACCCCGATCGCAAGACCGCGCAGCGTATCTCCGAGGTGGTGCGCGCGGTCGCCCGCGAACTCGACCACTGAGTCACTCCGACCGCGGAGTCACTCGACGCCGAGCAGCGCTGGCGCGGCTGGGCCCGAAACGTTGACAGCGAAGTGCCCCTGGCCGGGAAGACGGCCAGGGGCACTTCTGCGTCCATCGGCGATTGTCGTGCCGTCGACACGACGACCAGCCGGGGGCTCACCGTCTCCGCTTCTCCTCCGCGCGTGAGCGGCCCGGTCAGGTTGCCCAGCGGCGGACGCACCACCTCGATCCTGCTCTCCGCGGACGGGCGGCCAAGGCTGCGACCACGCGGCATCGACGCGGGTGGTTCCTGCGTGTCGAAGTCGGCGACGAGGACACGGTGCCGCCCGCGATTCGGGTGCTGGGCACCAGCCGCCAGCGATACGACTACTGCGCGGTGCTGATCGACCACGCCGCGTGCGGCGGGTAGAACTCCTGGCCGGTCTCGTCGCGAGCCAGAATCGGCAGTCGCACCTCGACACCCACCAGCCGCAGATCCGGTTCCGGGCGCGAGTCGATGGTCAGGGCGAGCGTCTCGCCGGGGCCGTCCTCGCGGCTGAGTACGCGGGCCACAGTGTCGCCGCTTGCCGTCTCGTAGACCGCCTGCGCGATCCACGGCGCGTCCGCGATCTGTTTGGGCAACGACAGCTGCAACGGGTACCCGGCGGGCACGTCGAGCCGCGCGGTGCGCCCGCGATGACAGTCCGACGCGTCCTGCGCACAGGACAATTCGCCGAAGATGGTGCCGGTGGCCTCGTCACCCTCGGGCAGGATGCGGCACTCACGCATCGAGACATCGCAGTATCCGAAGGGTGCGACGTCGATCGTCTTGCCGTGCGCGTACGCGGTGATCATCACGTCCGGCTCGTCGGCGCGGTTGATCAACACCGCCAAGACGCCGACGAACGCGACGGTGACTACGAGCAGGCCCGCCGCGAGCAGAGCGACGATCTTGCGTGCGTTGAGCTTGCTCACCAGAGGGGATCTCCTGTGCCTCGTTGGATGCGTTTGGTGGAAAGGGGGTTGGCTTGCCGCGTCGGCGCGTCGTCGGCGGAGGCTCGCGGCGCAGTCGGCTCCCCGGACGCTGCCGTAGCGGGCGAGGGCGGAACCTGGATGGGGCGAGTGACCTCCTGCTCCGCGTGCTGCGGGCGATTGCCACCGAAACCCGGCAGTAGCGAATGGCCACGATAGCTCACGAAGGTCTGCGCCAACCCGAGCGTGACCACCGCCGTGACCACGGCGAATCCCTTCCAATAGTCCGTCGGCAGCAGTACACCCGCCGAGCCGCCGATCACCCAGCTCAGTTGCAGCACCGTTTCCGAACGGCCGAAGCCCGACGCGATCGACTCGGGCGGAAGGTCGTCCTGGATCGAGGCGTCCAACGACACCTTCGCCAACGCGCTGGTGGCCGAGGCGACCAGCGCGGCGAGCGCGGCGCCGAACAAGTTGTCGGTGATCGTCGCGACCAGTGCCACCGCCGCACATGCCGCGGTGCAGCCGAGCACCATCAGCGATGGCTTGCCCAGTTTGAGTCGCGCGCCCGTCGCGTTGCCCGCGAAGTTGCCGATCGCGGCCGCCGCGCCGACGATGCCGAGCATCGTCGCCTGCTGCACGGGCCGATGCTCGGTGGCCTTCGCGACGAAGGCGACATAGAACATGAGGAACCCGGTCAAAACCCGGATGGCACCGTTGCCCCACAACCCGGTGACCACGGCGCGGCCCAGCGGCTGCCTGCGTTTGCGCGGTGGCACCGCGGTGGCACCGGAGTCCTTCGCGCCCTTGCCGCCGCGTTTCTTACGGGTATCGATCAGTTGGGTGTTGGGGTCGTCGCCGTGATAGCTCAACGTCGCGGGAACCTCGCCCTCGGTGACCTCGACCCAGGACGGGATGCGCAGGCTCAAATAGGTGCCCGCGCACGCGATCAGCATGGCGAAGACCAACGCGCCGTTGGAGTCGGCGATCGCGGCGGCGATCCCGGCGATCGCACCGGCGCCGAGCGTTCCACCGACCAGGCCGAACACGGTCAGCCGAGAATTGGTGCGCACCAGGTCGATATCCGGTGGCAGCACCCTCGGGGTCACCGCGCTCTTGAGGACGGCGAACGACTTGCTGCCGATCATCATGCACAGCGCGAGCGGATACAGCGCCCAACTGTCGAACTCCAGAATCAGCAACACCACCACCACCGCGCGCAGCGCGAACGAGGTGGCCAGCGCCATCCTTCGACCCCGCTGCAACCTGTCCAGCAGAGGCCCGATCAGCGGGGCGATCACCGCGAACGGCGCGATCGTGATCAACAAGTACAGCGCGACCTTGGTCTTGCTCTCCGCCGAGGCGCTCGCGAAGAACAAGGTATTGGCCAAGGCGACGGCGATGGCCGCGTCCAACGCGAAGTTCGTCATCGTCGCGTAGGTGAGGGCGGTGAGCCCCGACTTGTCGGCGCCGTCGGCCTTGGCCGCGCGCTGGAAGGTCGCGAAACCCTTTTCAGTGAGTTGGCGACCCCGCATGGCGGCGACCCGGGTGACGGTCAGTTTGCGGGGGACCCGATTGGTGCCGACCTCGGTCGCGTGCGGCGCGGCTTCGCCGTGCTTGGTGGGTGTTTCGGGGGAGTCGACGGGTGCGTCGGCGTCGGAATGACCGGTGTCCGCGACGGCGCGCGGGGCGCCGGTCTCGACTCGCGGGTTCTCGTCGCCGGGTAGCGGCCTGGTCGCGGGCGACGGCCGAGGTTCGCGATCGTGGTCGGCTCCCAGCGGGGGAAGCGGGCCGCGCCGGGTCGGGGTGTTCGGCGGCGGGTACCGGTCGAAACCGGGATGCCGCTCGCTCGTTCGGTGCTCCTCGCCTTCCCACCGATCACGGTCGGGACCCGAAGGCTCGCGAGGAGTAGTCACAGACCAATTCTGTCGTACTTCGTTCCTTCGGGGTCCTCGGGTTCACCGAACGCTCAGGCAGGCACGAAGCGGACCTCGAACATCTTCGGCCAGTATTTGCCGGTCAGCAGGAAACGATCGGTGCCGGGGATCTGGGCGATGCCGTTGAGTACGTCGGTGCCCTGGCGTTCGGCGGGCGTGAGGAGGCCGCGCGCGTCGATGACGGCGAGCACGGCACCGGACTCGGGGTCGATACGCAGGATGGTTTCGGTCGGCCAGTCGTTGGCGTACACGGAACCGTCTTCGGCGCAGTCGAGTTCGTTGAGGCGTGCGCCCTGATGGCTGGTGAGCGTGACCGACCCGGTGGGCGCGAAGCTGACGGGGTCGCGGAAGGTCAGGGTGTCGGTGCCATTGCTCATCACCAGGCTCGCACCCCTGGTGCACAGCCCCCAGCCCTCGCCGTCGAACGCGACGCGGCGGCGCTCGGCGAGGGTGATCGGATCGCGGGCGATGGCCACGTGGTTCTGCCACGTCAGTTGCCACAGGGTGCCCTGCGCGGAGGTGACGCCTTCGCCGAAATACGGCGCGGGTAGCTCCGCCCTTGCCAGCGGTGCGTTCGGCTCGGTCGGTTCGGCGCGAAACGACGACGCGCCGACGCTCGACTCGCCGGACATTCCGGTTCCTTCGTAGAGCACGTCACCGACGATCTCGAGGCCTTCGGTGAACGCGTTCGTGTCGTGTGGCCTGGTGGTTATCACTTGAACTGTCATTCGCGGCGTGGTGTCTTCGGGTGCCGCGCATCCACCGGAAAACGGCAGACCGACCAGGACTGCGACGGCCAGCCAACGGCGAGTGCGCTCCATACGGCAAAATGTAGGCCGTGAGCGCAGCTTCTGTTTCGGACCCCGGCGTCAGGCCGCTTCTGGCCGACGCCGTAGACCTGGCCCGCGGTGCGCTCGTCGAGCTGGAACCGTCGGCTGTCGGTGCACACCTCGGCGTCGCCTTCGAGAACGAGACCGCGGCGACCCACCGCTTCGAGGCCACCCTGCCCGGCTATCGCGGCTGGCAATGGGCGGTTGTCGTGGCGGCGGCGCCGGAGGCCGGATACGCGACGGTGAGTGAGTCGGCCCTGTTGCCGGGCCCCGACGCGCTGGTCGCTCCGGCATTCGTGCCGTGGGAGCAGCGGGTGCGTCCCGGTGATCTGGCACCCGGCGACCTGCTCGCACCGCCTACCGACGACCCTCGGCTGGCGCCGGGCTATGTCGCGACCGGGGACCCGGTGGTCGACGAGGTCGGCTACGACGTCGGTCTCGGCCGCAGCCAGGTGCTCAGCAGAGAGGGGCGCGAGGACGCGGCCGAGCGCTGGTACACCGAGTTCGGCCCCGATACCGAGATGGCGAAGGCGGCCCCCTCCACCTGTGGGCTCTGCGGTTTCTTCGTCCCGCTCGCCGGTGCCCTGCGCGCTGCCTTCGGCGTGTGCGGCAACGCGATGGGCGCGGACGGCCACGTGGTGCACAACGCCTACGGCTGCGGCGCACACTCCGACACCGCCGCCCCGAGCGGCGGCGGCTCGCCGATCTACGAGGCCTACGACGACGCCGCCTTCGACGTGGTCGAGGTACGTGGGTCGCGCAGGAGCGCGGCCACGGGAACCGACGCGCCGGACTCGAACGCGTCCGTTGTCGAGTCGACCGGTGCGGAATCGGTGACCGCCGAGACGCCGAGCGCTGAGACAGCGAGCTCCAGGGCGATCGAGGGCGCATCGGCCCCCGAGTCCGCCGGTGGCGAGGCTCCGGGTACCGCGGGGACGGAGCCGTCCCTCGAAGACGCGCCGAGTTCCCCAGCGACGCAGAACCATGGTGCGCCCGCTGACCCCGCCGGTGCGTCGTCGGCGGTTCTCGCCACGAACGCCGAATCCTCGGTCGAGGAGGCATCCGGTTCGGGGTCATCACCCGGTAGCGCGTCGAGTGCCGCTGAGGGGTCGGGTGCTGATTCGAGTTCGGCTACGGCTGAGGGCATCGGGGTTTCCTCGGGTTCCGCTGGTGCGTTGTCGGCGGGTTCCGCGGCGGATGCTGAGTCCTCGGGTGTCGAGGCGCATGGTGTGGGTTCCTCGGTTAGCGGCGGGTCGAGTGCCGCCGAGGTTTCCGGCGCTGATTCGAGCTCGGCTGTCGCTGAGACCACAAGCGCGCCTGTGCACTCCGCTGGATCGGACGTCGGTGGTGCGTCGGTCGATGACGCTTCGGGCGCCACCGCCGAGCCGGACACCCGACCTGAGGGCCTGGGAGCGGCCAACGGGGTGACCGACCCCGAGTCGGATCGGGATCGCAACGTTTCCGCCACCGCGCCAACGGATTTTGTCGGCGAACGCGCCGCAGCGCCCGACCTGGCCGCCACGCGATGGCCCTCCGACGCCGACCGCGCGCCGACCTCGAAAGCCGACGCGGGTGATCCTGCTCCCGGGGATGCGACACCCGCCACGTCCGAGAACGCTTCCGGCCCTGCGGATATCGACACCGATCCACTGCATGCCGGTCTGGCGGCCGGAGCTGTGACGCCCGAGATCGGCGCGGAAGCAACACCTTCGGCCGATGTGGGTGTGTCGGAATCGGTTTCGGCTGGGCCGCCCGATCCGGGCGCATCGGGCGAGGAGGTGTCGCCACCGGTTTCGGACGAATCGGCCGATGCGGGCGAGGCCGCGGAGTCGGATTCCGGATCCTGGCCGGAGTTCGAGTCATCGCCGCGGAACTGACCGGTTCGGCCGACCCGTTCGGCACCGAGGCGCTGCGAGCCGCGGTGATCGCGGCTTGGCGCGATTCGCCGACGCGGCTGCGCGAGGACGCGACGACTGAAGCCGACCTGGTGCGCGCCGGTTATCGCGACCGACTGCTGACCGAGTTGGCACAGAACGCGGCCGACGCAGCCACCAAGGCGAATGCGCCCGGCCGTCTTTCGGTGTGGCTGGACGGGCGTTTCCTGCATATCGCGAATACCGGTGCGCCGCTGGCATTGTCGGGGGTGCATGCCCTCACGGCCTTGCGTGCCTCGGAGAAGCCCGGCGCGGCGGCGTCGGTGGGTCGCTTCGGTGTGGGGTTCACCGCGGTCTTGTCGGCGAGCGAGGAGATCGAGGTCCGCTCGACCACCGGTTCGCTGCTGTTTTCCCGCTCCGCGACTCGGGATGCGCTGCGTACGAACGGTGTTCGCCTACCAGAGGGTACGGCCGAGGAGGCCCTCGCTCCGCCGGTACTGCGGCTGGCCTGGCCGTCGAGCGTCCCTCCTGTGGCGGGCGCGGATACCGAAGTGGTGTTGCGGCTGGACGACCAGGTGGACGGCGCGGCGTTGCTCGCGACCATGGGTGCCGAGGCGGCCGACCTACTGCTGGCGCTTCCGGCTTTGCGACTCCTGCGGCTAGGCGCCGACGAATTTGTCAGTGAAACAGTCGATCTCGGTGGCGGCCTGGCAGAGGTGCGGATCGACGGGCCGGGGGGCTCGCAGTCGTGGTGGCAGTACCGCGCACCACGTTCGCGCTGGTTGTTGCCGCTGCGTGCGGGTATCCCGGTGCCGGTCGCCGAGGATGTTCTGCGCGCTCCGACGCGTTCGGACGAGGAACTGTCGCTGCCCGCACTGCTGGTGGCCGACGTCGCCATGCAGCCGGACCGTCGCCGCCTGCTGCCTGGCACACCCGTCGCCGAATTGGCCGACGGTTACGCCGATTTCGCCCGCGCCCTGCCGCCGAAACACCGACTCGTCCTGGTGCCGCGCCCCGGCTTCGCCCGCAGCGAGACCGATGGTTTGCTTCGGGAAGCACTGATCGCCGAACTCCGCACACACGCCTGGCTCCCGGTCATCGTTTCCAGCTCGAGCGAGACGACGGGACCGGAAGGTTTCGGTCCCGACGCTCTCGCATCGACTCCGAATATCCCACGCGCACTGGATGATCTCGTCGAGTCGGGGACGGCCGAGGCGCTGACTGATCGCCGAACAACGACCGAAGGCGCCACGTCGAAGCATCGCGAATCCGATTCCGGTGGTGCGGGGCAGCCGGGTGCCGGTGTCGCGTCGGCTACCCCGGCGGACCGCGCCGGTTCGGCCCACCGCGCAACCTCGTTCGGCGACGGCGCGAACCCCGATTTCGAGGCTCCTTCCGCGACTGATCCGGCCGCCGCCACCGTGTCGACCGGCACTGCGGATTGGGCCGACCTTGCGGGCGACGCGCCGACCTCCCGTGGCGCCGCCTTCGAGTCGGCGAAGGCCGAGAGTCCCACCGCTGACGCCGATTCGGTGTCGTGGGACATTCGCCCTGGCGCCGAGCGCGGTGCCGCGACAGCCAACACCGCCGTACCGACGCGGGCGAGCGTATTCACCGATTTGACTCCTGACCTCGCCGATCTCCTCGGCGACGTGATCGGTCCCCTGGTGATCGCCGAGCTGTCCGAGCGCCGCTACGCCGAGGCGTTGGGTGTGTTGGATGTGCACCGGTTGGGGTTGGCGCGGCTGGCCGAGTTGTCCGCGGGCTTGGAGCGTGCGCCTTCCTGGTGGCGACGGTTGTACGCGGCGCTGGAACCGTTTGTGGTCGACCCGTTGTCGGCCGAGGAATTGGGTGCGCTCGCGGTTCCGTTGGCGGATGGTCGACTGGTGACCGGACCGCGCACGGTCGTCCTCGATGACGAGTTGGCGGCCGCGATCCCGGTGCACTGGGCGCGGCTGGTGCATCCCGAGGCGGCGCACCCGCTGCTGTCCAGGCTCGGTGCTCGCGGTGCGACGGTCGTGGATCTGCTGAGCGACCCCGGTCTTCGGGCCGAGTTGGCCGACGGTGCGGACCCCGACACCACCGATGTCGTGTTGCGGTTGGCGGCGTCCGCGGATGCCGAAGCATTGCCCGAGTGGTTGGGCGCGCTCGAATTGACCGACGCGACAGGGCAGTCGCGGCCTGCGGACGAGCTGCTGCTTCCTGACGCGCCGTTGCGTGAGCTGCTGGTCGAGGATTCGCCGTTCGGTGTGGTTGCCGAGTCGGTGGTGGATCGTTACGGTGCGCAGGCGTTGCGTGCGGTGGGGGTCGGCTGGGACTTCAGTGTGGTGGTCGAAGATGACCCGACTGGTCCCGATCATGATCTGGACGACGAGGACCGTTGGTGGGCGGGGCTTTCCGACGAGCCCCGGCGTTTGGCGGCCGTGCGCGATCTGGATCTCGTGGACGCGGACGCCTGGCCGGAGGCGTTGTGGCAGTTGGCTTCCGACCCACGGCGGCGTCCGCTGCTCACCGACCGCGACGGCTACACCGCGTGGTGGCTGCGTACGCACGCGCACATCGGTGGCGTCCCACTCGGCCTGTCGCGGCATCCGTCCGACAGCGAATTCGTCGGTTTGCTACCGGAATTCGCGGTGCGCGGTCTCGTCGACGACCCGGCGGCGACGCGGGCGGTGCTGGCCGATCCCGCTTCGATCAGCCTCGAATTGGCGGCGGCTTTGCTGGACGCGCTCGCCGATCCGACCAGAACTCCTACCCCCGAGACCATTTCGCGGACGCACGCCTTGCTGGCGGCGGCGGTCGCCGACGGTCGCCTGGATCTCGCCGATCTGCACTTGCCGGAGCGGGTGCGGGTGTTGTCGGGGGCGGCGGTCGACCCCGACGCGGTGTTCGTGCTCGATCAGCCGTGGTTCGGATTGGCGATCCCCGCAGGCCAACTGGTGCTGGGGGATGCGACGACGGCGTCGTCGTTGGCCGGGCTGCTGGACCTGCCGTTGGTGTCGGAGGCGGTGACCGCCGAGGTGCTCGGTACCGGTCGACGCACCGATTTCGCGACCGAGCCGCTGGCGGTCGTGCTGCGCGAACTGTTCGTGGCGGCAGTGGACGACGAGACGCTGGTGGTGCACGAAGACCTGCGGGTGCGGGTGAGTGGCGCGGTCACGGCGACGGTGTCGGTGCCATGGTGGCGTGCCGACGGCGCGTTCCACGTTCGCGCACCGGCCGTGCTCGACTGATCGGGCCCGGGCCGTGGCCGAAACCCACGACGACGCCGCGGGTTTCGGTCAGCGCTTCGACCTCAGACGGCGTATCCGGCGACCATTTCGCTGAGTAGGTCGAGTTGTTCGCGGACTTGTTCGCTGTCGTCATCGACCAACCAGCGCAACACGATTCCGTCGATTATCCCGAGGGTGAAGCGGCTCAGGGTGCGCACGGGGACCGACCAACGGGTGTCGGTCGCGTCGCGCGCGTGCTCGAGGAGATCGGCGACGGTGGAGTCGTTGAAGTCGTACTGTTCCCTGGCGATCGCGAGTTTCGCCGGAGTTTGTCCACCTTCGCGTAGGGCATAGGTGGTGGTTTCGTATGTGAGTAGTTGTCGTTGTGGCGTGGCTTCGATGTTCAGCCACATCAGTTCCAATCCGGCCCTGATCAATTTTTGAAGTGCTTCTTTTCCACTTCCGACGTCTTGCCATACTGTTTCATTGGCGTCGACGGAATCGCGCAATTCCATCGACAGCGCCTTGACCAGCTCGGTCATCAGCGCGTCCTTATTGTCGAAACAGTAATGCACCACTCCGAGTGAGACTCCCGCCGCAGCTGCGACATCTCGGGTGGTCACGCCCGCAACGCCCTTTTTCTCGGCAAGGCCGATAGCGGCCTCGATAAGGTGGGCCCGTCTTTCTTCGACGCTCAATCGGGAGGACACCAGGCGAGTTAAGCGCGCAGGTCGCGAACAGTCAATTCGTTCCACGGAAAAAATTCCGACTGGACGATCGACCAGTTATGTGGTTCGCTGTTTTTCGATCAAGGAGGATGTTGTATGTCGGTGTCCCGCAGGGCCGTTCTGGCTCGAACCGCCCTCGGCTCGGTGACGTTGGCCGCCGCAACCATGACGGTGGCGCCCGCACAGGCAGTGCCGACGACCGACGGGGACACCACCGCCAGCGACTACGAAATCGGCGTCGGAATCTCCGACATCACCGGACCCGCAGCCGAATGCGGAATGATGGGCTATTCCCAACTCGATCAACAGACCGCGGGTATCCACCTGCGGCCGAGGGCGCGAGCGTTCGTCCTCGGCCTCGGCGGACAACGAATCGTGTACGTCGTCGCCGAGAACGGGATGATCTTCCAATCGGTGCACCGCGGCGTACTCACCGAACTCGCCCGTCGTTTCGGTGACCTCTACACCGAGCAGAACGTCGTACTCACCTCGACGCATTCGCACTCGACCTGCGGTGGCTCCAGCCACGACTACGCCTACAACCTCTCGATCCTCGGCTTCCAACAGCAGGTGTACGACGCCGAGGTGAACGGCATCGTGGAGGCGATCACCGCCGCGCACGCGGACCTCGGACCCGGCTCGATCGCGCTGGGCCGCAGCGAACTCCACGATGCCAGCGTCAACCGGTCGCACGTCGCGTGGGACCGTAACCCGCTGGCCGACAAGGACGTCTACCCCGAGGCGATCGACCCCGCCGTCACGGCGCTCGCGCTGTACAAGGGTGGACGACAGGTCGGCGCCATTACCTGGTTCGCCACGCACAACACCTCGATGAGCAACGCCAACCATCTGATCAGCTCGGACAACAAGGGCTACGCGGCTTTTCGTGCCGAGCACCGCGAGCACGGCGTGCGCTACCTGGATCCGAACCCGGGTTTCGTGTCCGCCTTCGCGCAAACCAACGCGGGCGACATGTCACCGAACCTGAACCTGCGACCGCACTCCGGGCCGACCGAGGACGAATTCGAGAACACCCGCATCATCGGCGAACGCCAGTACGCGGCGTCGGAAACCGCACTGGCCGCGGCGAAGACGATCACCGGCGCGGTGGACGCGATGCTCTGCTACATCGATCTCGCCGATATCGCCGTCGACGGTCGGTTCACCCCCGATGGGTTACCCAAGCACACCGCGCCAGCCGCCGCCGGTGTCTCGCTGATCGCGGGCAGCGTCGAGGACGGCCCCGGTCTGCCCGGCGGCCCGATTCCCGAAGGCGTGCGCAATCCGTTCGTCGAATGGCTCGGCGACCCGAACGCACCCGCTCCGGCCTGGCTCGCCGACGCGCAGGCACCCAAGGCCATCTTCGCGCCGCTCGGTCTGCTGCCGCCCGTGGCGTGGGTGCCGAATGTGGTCCCGGTGCAGATCGTCCGCCTCGGCGAGTTGTATCTCGCCGCGGCCGGTGGTGAATTCACCATCACCTCGGGGCTGCGGATTCGGCGTGCGGTGGCCGCGGCGCTCGATGTCGAGCTGGAACAGGTGCTGATGCAGGGGTACGCCAACGCCTATCACGAATATGTCGCGACGCCAGAGGAATACGACGCACAACAGTACGAGGGCGCCTCGACGCTGTTCGGTCGCTACACGCTGTGCGCGTACCAGCAGGAGTTCACCAGGTTGGCCACCGCGTTCGCCGCAGGTCAGCGGGTGGCGCGTGGCCCGGCTCCGCGCGACGTGTCCAATCTCCAACCGAACTTCCAGGTAGGCGCGGGTCCCGACGCGCTGCCATCGGGCCGCGGCTTCGGTGACGTGCTGGTCGCGCCCGACGCGAGTTACGCCCCTGGCGCACAGGTGGTCGCGGAGTTCGTCTCGGCGCATCCCAAACACAACACCCGACGCAACAGCACGTTCCTCGAGGTGCAACGCCGCGACGCCGAGGGGCACTGGACGCGGGTGGCCAACGAGGGCGAGTGGGCGGTCCGATTCCACTGGCGCAGGGAGGGCCTCGCCGAATCGGTGGCCAGGTTCACCTGGGATGTTCCAGGGGACGCCGAGCCCGGGCGTTACCGCCTGTGCCACTACGCCGACAGCCTGAGCGACGACGGCGCCCTGCACCCCTTCACCGGGACCACCGCCGAATTCGAGATCGGGTGAGCGTGGCGCTCACAGTCCGGTCTGCGCGCCCTTGTCACCTCGGCGCGCGCCGCGACGTTGGATCAAAAAGATGCCGAGTGCGAGCACGCCGACCACCAAACCCATCAGGCACACCGGAAGAACGCTGGCCCAGCGATCGCCGCCGATCAGCACCACCACCGTGGCGATCAACCACAACCCGCTGCCGACGGCCAGCACGGGCCGTGGATCGGTCAGTCGTGCGGGGAACTGCGGCACTTGGGGGGTCACCGCACCAGCGTAGCGGCGACGAATCGAATCACCACCCGGTGGCCGTCCCGTAAGGTTTGGCATTGTGACCTCGTCATCGCAAGTTCGGGCCCTCGCCGGTGATCTCTCACTGGCGGTCGTCCGGTTGGCACGGCACCTGCGTGGTCGCCGTGCCGATGCTCAGATCTCGCTCACCCAGCTCTCGGCGCTGGCCACCCTCGCACGCGAAGGGTCGATGACGCCGGGTGCGCTGGCACAGAAGGAGCGGGTGCAGCCGCCGTCGATGACGCGGGTGATCGCCTCGCTCACCGATCTCGAACTGGTGCAACGTCAGCCGCACCCCACCGACGGCAGGCAGATCATCGTGTCGCTGGCCGACGCGGGCCGTGCGCTCATCGCCGACGAGAACAGTGCGCGCGAAGCGTGGATGACCGAGCGACTGTCCACGCTCACCGCCGATCAGCTCGAGGTAATCGCCGGTGCGGTCGAGATCATGCGTCAGCTGGTCGACGAAGAGTAAGCGCTTCAGCGTCCGGCGAACGGCTGATCACTGTCGACGATCTCTCGACCGAGCGGAAACAGCGACACCGGGATGAGCTTCAGATTGGCCCAGCCGAAGGGGATTCCGATGATCGAGATGAACAGCGGAATGCTGGTGAGCAGGTGGCCGAGCGCCAGCCACCAACCGGCGACGATCACCCAGATGACATTGCCGACCAGCGATCCCGCTCCGGCCCCCGGCTTCTCCACCGTGGTGCGGCCGAACGGCCACAGCACGTAGAACGCGATGCGCGCCGAGGCGATCCCGAACGGAATCGTCACGATCAGGACGAAGCAGATCACCGCGGCGATCAGATAGCCGAATGCCATCCAGACGCCACAGAAGACCAGCCAGAGGATGTTCAGTATCAACTGAATCGGCTTCATGGTTACCAGCATGCCAGGCTCGTGCACCCGGCGTCATGGGGCGCCGCTGTCCGCGCGCCCACGGCCTCGCCGGTCGGCTGACCATGCGAGAACATCGCTGGCGGAGGATGTTTCGCGTTAGGCAGCAGCTCGAACGCGATCGATCGACCACGACTCCGGCGTCGACCTCCTGCCGAGCATCGCACTTGGTGCATTCCACGGACCACGGACCACGGACCACGGACCACGGACCACGGTGCGCGGCGCGGTCGGCGCACCCGCGGGCCGGAGCACTGTCCTATCTCAGGGTCTGGATCGCGGTGGAACAACGGCGAGCAAGGATTTCGATCTGCTCGACCAGTTCGGGTGGACCGGCGACGGTGAAATCGGTGTCGATGCAGGTGAAGGAGTCCGAGCAGTGGGGTGCGGAAACCCCCGATTCCGGTGTGCCCACCGGCGTCGCCGTCTTCCCCGGCAGCAAAACAGTCCGCGCCATCGCGGAGAAGCGCACCACCGTGGTGCACTGGTCGGAGTTCGACCGAGGCGGCCACTTCGTGCCGATGGAGACCCCCGACCTCGTGCTCGGCGACCTGCGCGATTTCTTCGGCACACTCCGCTGACCTCGGTGTCGACCATCGACAGTCGCCCATCGACGAAGGACGTCGGTACGGCGAGTTTCGGCGTTGGCCGAAGTGATCGACACTCGCGGTGCGGACGAAGCCACAGCCAACGGTGGCTTCGCACCGCGAGAACTCGGTACCGCTGGCACTTTCGGTGTCAGCGGCGCGGTCAGAAGTGCCAGCCCAGGTGCGCGTCCACCGGCGAGCCGAATGCCGTTTCCAGGGTGGGTAGCAGGTCGGAGTCGTTGAGGCGCAGGCGATTCGCCGCGGCGAAGGCGCGTGCGGGATGGGTGCCGAAGTACAGGCCCGCGAGTACGTCGATGCCGAGGTCGACGTCGGCGGCGCCGGTGGTGGGGGAGCAGGCCGCCTTGCCGTCGCGAATGGTGAGCGCGAAGGTGCCGCCGGCCTCGCGAAACGGGTCGTGTACCGCGAGCACGACATCGAGGTCCGCGCCGTAGGTGCGCGCGGCGAGCGCGGTGGGCACATCCATCAGGCGTAACCAGAGCGCGTCCGCACGCTGGACGGTCCGCACCAGGCGGGGATTGGTCAACAGGTAGGGCAGTGGATCGTTATCGCTGACGACCGCCTCGAGGTGCTTGGTGATGTCGAGTCCGCACAGCGCGCGCCACAATGCCGCGTGCGCGTCGGTGGTCACGGCGCGCAGTTCGATGACCTGTGCGTCGATACCGTGCTCGCGCTTGTGGTATCGGTACAACGCGTAGCCGTCGGGGTGCACGAAGGCGAACAGGTCGCTACCGCCACCTCTGGCTCGCTCGATATCGAGCAGGCGCAACCGCCAGGAAGCCTCGGGTCGTACCTGTGCCGCGGGAACCACCGCGCGCCACCGGTCATACACCGCGCGAAGATGATCGAGCGCCGCGGTGGGGTCGCTCATCCGCACCCCACCGACGTTCGGCGCGCACGGCAGGAACTCCGCGAATCGGCGGTCGATCGTCACCGAGTTCTCCCGCGTCGTCGGCGCGTAACCGAAGCGCCCGTAAATGCTGCCCTCGCTGGCGGTGAGGATCGCGATCGGTAGCCCCGCCTCCTCGATGCGCCGATGCTGCTCGGTGAACAGTGCGCGCAGGATGCCGCGGCGTCGATGCGTGGACGCCACCGCCACCGCGGCGACGCCGGCGGCCGTCAGCGTCGCCGCGCCGGGAACGGTCACCGTCATCTGCCGGTCCTCGGTGGTGCCGACGACCTGGTCGCCGTCGACGGCGACCAGTGCGTCCTCGATCCGAAACAATGCCCGAGTCTCGGCCTGTTTGTCCGCGCCCCACTGCCCGGCGAAACTGGTTTCGAGCAGTAGCTGGATTGCCGCCTCATCCTCGGCTGTCGCGGACCGCACGGCGATATCGTTCGTCAGGGGCATGGTGCGACGATCTCACGGATGTGCTCGCGCTAGCACCTGAATTTTCGTGGTCCGCGAGTGCCCTCGAATCCCGTGGTGAGACAACCGTGCCCCGCTGGTCACGGCAGGGGCCCGGTCCCGGCAAGATGGGGTGATGGCCGCAGTGATCGACATCGACGACCCCGCCGATCCGCGGCTCGACGACTTTCGCGACCTGAAGTCCGCCGACCGCCGTCCCGATCTGCCGGGTCGCAAAGGGTTGGTCATCGCCGAGGGTGTGATCGTGGTGCGGCGCATGCTCGACTCCCCGTTCGCCCCGACCGCGTTGCTCGGCACGTCGTCGCGCTGGCAGGAACTCGGCGACGATCTCGCCGAGCTCGCGGTGCCGTACTTCAGAACCACCGCCGAGGTCATGGCCGAGGTAGTCGGATTCCACCTCAACCGTGGCGTTTTGGCGGTGGCACGCCGCCCGGCGCCGCGCATGGTCGACGAGGTGATCGGCCGTGCTCGGACCGTCGCCGTGTTGGAGGGTGTGAACGACCACGAGAACATCGGCGCGATGTTCCGCAATGCGGCCGGATTGGGTGCCGAGGCGATCCTGTTCGGCGACAAGTGCGCCGATCCGCTGTACCGGCGCGCGGTCCGCGTCTCGATGGGGCATGTGCTTCGCGTGCCGTTCGCCCAGCTCCCGACCTGGCCGAGCGGTCTGGACATACTGCGGGACAATGATTTTCGAATCATCGCGCTGACGCCTGACGCGTCAGCGCCGAACCTGGCTACGGTGATGGGTGTGGAGAAAGTCGCCTTGCTGCTCGGCGCGGAGGGGCCCGGCCTGACCGAGGCGGCCCTGGTCGCCGCCGACGTCCGTGCGCGCATTCCGATGTCGGCGGGAACGGATTCGTTGAATGTGGCCACCGCCGCCGCGATGGCGTTCTACGAACGGGTGCGACTGTCGTGAGCCATTCCTACCCGCCGCCGCGGCGCGCCCCCAGGTATTACGCCGAGTTGCCCCCGGCCGAACCAACGCCGTGGGCAACCGGGCTCACCGTCGCACTGTTGGTCGCGTCGCTCGCCGGGGCCGCGGCCTTCGCGTTCGGCGCCGCACTCGCCGCGGTGCACCCCTTGCTCGCGATCGCGGTCAATCTGGTCGCCGTCGGCGGTGCGGCACCGACGGCGTGGCGCTGGCGTTCGATACCCGTGACCCGCTGGGTGCTCGGCGGCGTCGCGGCGGGCGTCTTGGTCGGCTGGCTCGTGCTCGTGCTGGCCGCGCTCGCCGGTTAGCGCGAAACCCGGTCGTGTCCGCGAATCCACTCGCGCAGGCCACGGCGGCGACGGACCCCCTCTTCGGGTGTGTGGGAGGAGCCGGTCTCGGTCTCGGCCTTCGCGCCAAGCGCGAATCCGCACACGGCGAGGTCGCCTGCGGTGAGCGCGCCCTCGGGTGCGGCGGCACGGTAGTGGAAGCCGATCCACTCGTTGTTGGCCGCGTCGGCGAAATCGGGTGGATCGAAGGGTAGCGCCTGTGGGTCGGGTAGCACGCCCGCCCGCCACCGCACCGGATGCTCACCCGCCCAGTGCTCGCGCTCCCAGACCAGCGGCAGGCCTTCGTCTTCGAGGATGTACACCCGCGTCGAGCTGAACGACCTGCGGAATTCGCCGCGTTCCCAGTGCGCGAAAGCGCCCCAGCCGTGGGTGACGTCGAACGACACCAGATAGGTGTGTTCGGAGGCCAAGGGGCGAATCAGTGACTCGGGCAATTCGGTCGGGTGCACGCGCGCGGCCTGCGCCGAGCACACCACTGTCACACCGGGATAGCAGCCGATGAACACCTCGTCGAGGTCCGGGCCCGCGCATCCGGCGAGCGTGCCCGTCGTCGTCGGCCGCACCGTCCGGTCCGGGTGCAATTGTTTGGCCAGCGCGAGCGCGGCGTCGGGATCGGAATCGTGATGGGCGCGCAGGACCGCCAAGGGATCGAGCGCGTCGACATACCAGAGCGACGAAGACTTCACCAGCATTCCCGGCACCTCCCGATGGTTGCGCGAATCAAATCCGCGAACTCCGAGCAACGCGCGGTGGATTCGAGCGACGCACCGACCTTTCACCGCTCTGCACCGCGTGTGTCATGGGTGACACAGGGGGAAATGTACTCGCCTCACCCGAAAATAGGGTCACCTTCGACACGTGAACGCGTGCGTACCATCCGGCAGAAACGCTGCGGGCACGCATCGAGCAAACATCGGTAACCGAGGCAGCGTTGGCGTAGTCCGGTCACCGGCACCACGGAGAGCAACACCGCGCGCCGCGCAGTCGCGGCACACGCCGACCGTCGGCGGCGCAATCGCGGGCGACACTCTCGCGGTCTTGCTGGCGCATCGGCTGGGGTCACTGTCGCTGAGGACGACCAGCGCCGACCCCGGAAAACGGTCGTGCGCGGTGTAATTCGCCACGGGAATGGTTCGGGAGCCCAGGCTCCCTCGGCGCACCGCTCAGTGTCCCGAGCTACGCACCCCGAGCAGCACGTCTTCCCACGACGGCATCGGCGCCTTGCCGCGCTTGGTCCGCGTTTGCTTCGCGGCGGGCTTGGCGGTTTCCGGCTTGGCCTGCTTGTCCGACTTGTCTTCGGCGGCGGGCGCCTTCGACGTGTCGGTGCCCGTCGCCGTGCTCGGTGCCTTCGTCGCGGCGGCCGGCGCCGCCTCGGCGGTGGAAGCGGCAGCGGCGGTCGCCGACGTGGCCGCCGCTGCGGGGGTTGCCGATGCGGCCGTCGCCGCGGCCGGGGTACTCGGCGCTGGCGTCGGTGTCGCGGGCGGGAGCGCGGCGGTATTGCCGCCCGCCGCGACGGCACGCTGTTCGTAGTACTCGTCCAGCGTCGGCTGGCTCTGCTGACGAACGGTGCGCGCGGGTGCTTCGACCGGCTTCGGCTCGGCCACCGGTTCCGGTTCGGCCGTCGGCGCCTCGGGTTCGGCGGGCAGCACCGTGGCGAGCCCGCGCAGCGCGCGACCGAAGTCGGGGTCGATCAGATCCGCGGCGGGGTCATCCAACGGCGAGACCGAGCCACCGTGCGCGTCCGGCTGGTAGCGCCAGTGTGCCGCGATCTCGGAATGCCCGTTCTGCCACTGCAATTGCGCGACCCAGAAGTTCTTCTCGTCCTTCCACGCGTCCCATTCCGCGCCCTCGATATTGTGTCCACGCTCGGTGAAAGCCGCGGTGACGACGTCGATGAGGGTTTCCACGGCGGGACCGTCGGGACGGGTGGGGTGCGCCTTCTGTGCCAGCTCGGCGGCGCGAGCACGCTCGAGCAGCACCGGGTAGGCGAAGCGTTCGACGCGGCTGGACGGCATACCTGACTCTGCCGTGACCTGCTCGACGGATGCCCCAGCGCGGATACGGGCCTGAATATCTCGGGGACGCATAGTTGCTTCCATTTCGATCTCAATCTGGCCGAATCGGGCAAGGTCTCCGCGCGCGGCGGCTCGTAGTTTGTCATCTGCTGGGAGCCGGAACTTTTGGCCGGACTCGGTGTCGACGCACACGATGTGGGTGGAGTCGGGCGTTACGCCGATCACTCGAAGCTCACGCACCGTTACCTCCTTACCGCGTCGACCAGGAAAGCCGTTGTCGACCAAAGCCCTTGTCGACAACCGCTGTTAATCGACTGTCACTGCTGTCGACAACCGCTGCGTTGACTACCGCTGTGTTGGCCAACGCTGCGTTGGCTAACGCTGCTGTCGACTCGCGACGCCGCCCACTCTACGAAACAGTAGTGCAATTTGGCGATCCAGGGGATGCGACACGCGGACGGCAGCCCGCGAACGGGCCACCGTACCTCGTGTTCGCTCCGAATTGTTCGTGACGCGCCGCAGTGGCGACGTCCCAAATCAGTACGCCTCAGCCAAGATTCGCGACAACCCAGTCGATGGAACGGGTCAGCTGGCTGATGTCCTCCGGATCGATCGCCGGGAACATTCCGACGCGCAATTGATTGCGTCCGAGCTTGCGGTACGGCTCGGTGTCGACAATGCCGTTGGCCCGCAGAACCTTCGCGACCTGCGCGGCATCGATGGATTCCGCGAGGTCGATGGTGCCGACGACCTGCGAACGGTGGGCGGGATCGGTGACGAAGGGGGTCGCGAATTCGCTGGACTCGGCCCAGGAGTACAGCCGCGACGAGGAATCCAGCGTCCGCTTGACCGCCCAGTCGAGACCGCCGTTGCCGTTGAGCCACTCGATCTGATCGGCGAGCAGCAGCAACGTGGCGATGGCTGGCGTGTTGTAGGTCTGGTCCTTGACGCTGTTGTCGATAGCGATAGGAAGCGAAAGGAACTCGGGTGTCCAGCGTCCGGAGTTCTTGATCTCCTCGACCCTGGCCAGTGCCGCGGGACTCATCAGTGCGATCCAGAGGCCACCATCGGCGGCGAAGCACTTCTGCGGGGCGAAGTAGTAGACGTCGGCATCGGTGATGCGCACCGGGAGACCGCCCGCGCCGGAAGTGGCGTCGATGGCGATCAGCGCGTTCTCCGAACCTGCGGGGCGCTGCACCGGAATCGCGACACCGGTGGAGGTTTCGTTGTGTGCCCAGCCGATCAGGTCGGCCGAGGGGTCGGCGACGGGCTCGGGGGCACTGCCCGGCTCGGCCTTGACCACGATCGGGTCGCCGATGAACGGGTTGCCCTTCGCGACGGTCGCGAACTTGCTGCTGAATTCGCCGTTGGTCAGGTGCAGTGAACGCTCGCGAATGAGTCCGAAGGCCGCCGCGTCCCAGAAGGCCGTGGTGCCGCCGTTACCGAGCACCACCTCGTAACCGTCGGGGAGGGCGAACAATTCGCGAAGGCCCGCGCGCACGCGGGCGACGACGTCCTTCACCGGCTTCTGGCGATGCGAGGTTCCGAATACCGAGGCACCGACACTCACCAGCGATTGCAACTGCTCCTGGCGCACCTTGGAAGGGCCGCAGCCGAACCGTCCGTCAGCGGGTTTGATGTCGTCGGGAATGGTCGGAAACGCACTGGTCATGCCGAACAGGGTAGACGGTGGTAATGCTGTGTCAGCGACCACACTCCGGCTAATCTCGGCCCTATGAACATGACGGCAGCACACTCGGGGTGGCGAGAGCGTGGCCGACTGGCACGGACCTTCGGGCTCGGTGCTGCGGCCATGTCGGCCGCCGCGCGCCGCGAATTATTGATTCTCGGAATCGAGGGCTCCGCGACGATCTCCGAGCGGTGGCAGCGTCGCTCCGAGCCGGGATATGTGTTCCGCGTCTGGGTGCGGTTGGACGGCAAACCGCCTTACGAGACGCGCGCCTGCCAGCAGGTCTCGGACGCAGATCTGGCACGGATGCGCCCCGGCGAGAACGTCCGATGCCGAGTCGACCCCCGCGACGAAGACCGCCTGGTGCTCTACGTCCCGGCCTTCTCCGAGGCCGCGCGCTGCGGACTGGAGAAGATCCTCGCCGACGGCCGCCGCGCCGACGCCAAGGTCCTCTCGACCGCCCCGGTCAGCGCCGAGCACGAGGGCCTGGACGCTCCCTTGGTTCGCCTCGACCTGGAACTGACCGCGTGGGACGAGCCGACCCCGTGGCACACCCGAGTCACCCAGCCGGTCCCACTGACCGCGATGGCTCTGCTCGACAGGGGCCGCCGCCTGGAAGTGGCATTTTTCACAGTCGACCAGGGCGAGTCCGTAGCCATCGACTGGCAAGCCTCGCTGACCTGAACTCCAGCACCACGCCCGAACGCGCGATCACCCAGGACCCGGCGCGCACGACCACAATCACCGCGCCGACGTCCCGGCTGCACCCGCACTAGCTGTGGACGACTCCGCTCCAGCCGTCGACCTCGTCCGGCTTGCGCGGCGCGGGCCCGGTGTAGATGGCGGCGGGCCGAACCAGCTTGCCGAGACGCTTCTGTTCGAGGATGTGCGCGCACCATCCCGCGGTACGGCCGCAGGTGAACATCGCGGGCATCATGTGCGCGGGTACCTCGGCGAAGTCGAGGATCACCGCGGCCCAGAATTCGACGTTCGTCTCGATGGGGCGGTCGGGGCGGCGTTCGCGTAGCTCGGTGAGCGCTGCCTGCTCGAGCGCGGCGGCGACCTCGTACCTCGGTGCGTCCAGGCGCTTGGCGGTGGCGCGCAGCACGCGGGCGCGGGGGTCTTCGGCGCGGTAGACGCGGTGACCGAAGCCCATCAACTTTTCCTTGCGGTCGAGGATGCCCCGCACCAATCCTCGTGCGTCACCGGTCTTCTCGACCTCTTCGATCATCGGGAGCACGCGGGCGGGAGCGCCGCCGTGTAGCGGTCCCGACATGGCGCCGATCGCACCCGAGAGCGCGGCGGCGACATCGGCGCCGGTGGAGGCGATCACCCGCGCGGTGAAGGTGGAGGCGTTCATGCCGTGTTCGGCGGCCGAGACCCAGTAGGCGTCGATGGCTTCGGTGTGCTTGGGGTCGGGGTCGCCCTTCCACCTGGTCATGAACCGTTCGGTGACCGTGGTGCACTCGTCGATCTTGCGCTGCGGAACCGCGGGCTGATAGATGCCGCGCGCGGACTGGGCTACATAGGACAGTGCCATCACCGATGCGCGGGCGAGGTTTTCGCGTGCGGTGGCGTCGTCGATGTCGAGCAGTGGCTGATATCCCCAGATCGGGGCGAGCATGGCGAGACCGGCCTGCACGTCGACCCGCACGTCACCGGTGTGCACCGGGAGCGGGAAGGGTTCGGCGGGCGGCAGGCCGTGGCCGAACGAGCCGTCCACCAGCAGTGCCCACGCGTCGCCGAAGGTCACCCGGCCGAGCACCAGATCCTCGATGTCGACGCCGCGGTAACGCAGGGCGCCGCCGTCCTTGTCCGGCTCGGCGATATCGGTGGTGAACGCGACGACGCCCTGCAGGCCGCTGACGAAGTCACTGGGAATGAGGTTCTGCCCGTTCGGAACAGCGGGACTGGTGGTCATGTTTCGACGCTCCTTGCACTTCGGGAAGCATGTGCCCAGTCGTGGGGATGGGGTAGTTGACAGGTACATGCCGATGGTCGAAACCCTAGTCCTCGGCTACCGAGGAGTAACGTCTGCCCCATGCGTGACCTGGACAATTCACCGGCTGACCGGGAACCGGCAGACCTCGGTCCCGACGCGGATCTGGCCGTGATGCGCGCCGAATACAGTGGCCCGCCGTTCGGCAGCGGCGAGGATGTCGACCTCGACGAGAACTGGGTGGCCGGTGGTTGGGAGCCGTTGTTACGGCACTGGGTCGAGCAGGCGACCGCCCTCGGTCTGGCCGAGCCGAACGCGATGGTGCTCGCGACGGTGTCGCTGGCCGGGTCCACGCCGCGTCCGGTCGCCAGAACCGTGTTGTGCAAAGGGCTCTCACCCGAGGGGGTGATCTTCTACACCAACTTCGACTCCGCCAAGGGCACCCAACTGGCTGCCGTGCCGTTCGCCGCCGCCACTTTCGTCTGGCCGGCGCTCGGCAGGCAGGCGCATGTGCGCGGCGCCGTCGAGCGGGTCGCCGACGAGACCACCGAGCTCTATTGGCGTTCGCGTCCGCGCGAATCGCAGCTGGGTGCGTGGGCTTCACACCAGTCGGCGCCGATCGCCTCCCGCGCCGAACTGGACCGGTTGCTCGCCGAGGCGAGCGCGCGCTTCGACGGTGTCGAGCGGATTCCGGTTCCGCCGTTCTGGGGCGGGTTCCTGCTGCGGCCCGACGAGGTCGAGTTCTGGCAGGGCCGCAGGGGCAGGCTGCACAATCGCATCAGGGTGCTTGTGTCGGAAGGGAAGATGACGGTCGACCGACTACAGCCGTAACCCGTACGCCCGTACCACCTCTCGCAATCTGCTACGCGCACCGGGTATACGCTGCCTCCGGTGAAATTGCTGGCCGACACCGCTCCACTGCACCAGCCGGATTACCGGCGCCTGTGGACCTCGGGCATCGTGACCATGATCGGCGCGCAGCTGACCATCGTCGCCGTGCCGCAGCAGATCTTCCAGATCACCGGCAATTCCGGCTATGTCGGTTTGGCCGGGCTCTTCGGGCTGGTACCGCTGATCGTGTTCGGTCTGTGGGGTGGCGCGCTCGCCGACGTGATGGATCGGCGCAAACTACTGCTGATCACCACCACCGGTACCGGCCTGACCACCCTCGCCTTCTGGGCGCAAGCCGCGGGTGGACTGAACAACGTGTGGGTGGTACTCGGCCTCTTCTCCGTCCAGCAGGCGTTCTTCGCGGTGAACCAGCCGACCCGCAACGCGGCGATCCCTCGGTTGCTGCCGCCGGAGCAGTTGGCCGCGGCCAACTCGCTGAACATGACGGTCACGCAATTCGGTGCGATCGCGGGACCCGTGCTCGCCGGTGTGCTCATCCCGGTGCTCGGCTTGTCGACCCTCTATCTGATCGACGCCATCGCGCTGCTCGCGACGCTGTGGGCGGTATGGCGGTTGCCTGCGCTGGCTGCGAGCGGCACGGTGCGCAGGGCCGGATTTCGTTCGGTACTGGACGGATTCGTCTACCTGGCCACCCAGCGGGTGCTGCTCGCCTCGTTCGCGGTCGACATCATCGCCATGGTGTTCGGCATGCCGCGCGCACTGTTTCCCGAGATCGCGCACGAGACGTTCGGTGATCCCGCCACCGGTGGTCTCGCGCTAGGTCTGCTGTTCGCGTCGATGTCGGCGGGCGCGGTGCTGGGTGGAGTGTTCTCCGGCTGGATTCCGCGCATCCGGCGTCAGGGTTTCGCCGTGCTGGTCTGCATCGTGCTGTGGGGTGTCGCGATGATCGGGTTCGGCCTCGCCGTCGGGTTCACCGGCCACGGACTGACGGTGGGTCTCGGATTGGGGATCGCGCTGGTCTGTTCGGCTTTCGGCGGCGCCGTCGACATGATCTCGGCAGCGCTGCGCGTCACGATGCTGCAAACCGTCGCGACCGACGAGATGCGCGGACGGCTGCAAGGGGTGTTCATCGTGGTGGTCGCGGGTGGGCCGCGCATCGGTGATGTTGCCCATGGTTTCGCGGCCGCGGCCTTGGGTACTGCTGTTGCCGCGGCCGGTGGTGGCGTGCTCGTAGTGATCGGCACACTGATCGCGGCGGTGGCTTTCCCGGTGTTCGTGCGTTATCGGGTAGGCCGCGCACATGCGCAAACAGTGCCCGGACAATCAGTGTGACCTGCGGGTGCGGGGAGCTCGATCGAACGATTGAGCTGTCCGACCCGCGAGAAGGTCGGACAGCCGCGCCGGACCACCCTCCGTGGTCGTCTGAGTCGGCGAACGACTAGCGTTGAGTGCAAGCGCATCGTGCGCCGACCGCGCCCGGTGCCTACGGTTCTACCTGAGAGGGATCCTTCCGTGCCCGCTGAGAACATTGTCAACGTCGATGGCGACGCAAAGCCGGTCCTTACCTACCCCGGCGGGGACTTCCCGATGACGGTTACCAAGGCCGCCGAAGGTAATGACGGGATCGAGCTGGGAAAGCTGCTGTCCAGCACCGGGTATGTGACCTACGACCCCGGCTTCATGAACACCGCCCCCACCAAGTCGGCGATCACCTACATCGACGGCGAAGAGGGGATTCTGCGGTACCGCGGCTACCCGATCGACCAGCTCGCCGGCTCGTCGACCTTCATCGAGGTCAGCTACCTGCTGATCTACGGGGAGCTCCCGACGCAGGCCCAGCTGGAGGATTTCACCGACCGCATCCGCAGGCACACGCTGCTGCACGAGGACCTGAAGCGGTTCTTCGACGGTTTTCCGCGCAACGCGCACCCGATGCCGGTGCTGTCGAGTGCGGTGAACGCGCTGTCGGCGTACTACCAGGATTCGTTGGATCCGCGCGATCCCGAACAGGTCGAACTATCCACCATCCGGCTGCTCGCCAAGCTGCCGACGATCGCGGCGTACTCGTACAAGAAGTCGGTCGGCCAGCCGTTCCTCTACCCGGACAACTCGTTGAGCCTGGTCGAGAACTTCCTGCGCATGACCTTCGGTTTCCCGGCCGAGCCCTACGAGGTCGACCCGGAGATCGCCGCCGCGCTGGACATGCTGCTGATCCTGCACGCCGATCACGAGCAGAACTGCTCCACCTCGACGGTGCGTTTGGTCGGTTCCTCCGACGCCAACCTGTTCACCTCGGTGTCCGGCGGCATCAACGCGCTGTGGGGTCCGCTGCACGGCGGCGCTAACCAGGCGGTGCTGGAGATGCTCGACGGCATCAAGGCCGAGGGCGGCAACGTCAAGGAGTTCATCCGCAAGGTCAAGAACAAGGAAGACGGCGTGAAGCTCATGGGCTTCGGGCACCGCGTCTACCGCAACTACGACCCGCGCGCCGCGATCGCCAAGAAGCACGCCGATGCGATCCTGAGCAAGCTCGGCGGTGACGACGAACTGTTCGACATCGCGCAGGCGCTGGAGGAAGCCGCGCTGACCGACGACTACTTCGTCGATCGCAAGCTCTACCCGAATGTCGACTTCTACACCGGCGTCATCTACCGCGCGATGGGCTTCCCGACCAGGATGTTCACCGTGCTGTTCGCGATGGGGCGGCTGCCGGGTTGGATCGCGCACTGGCGCGAAATGCACAGTGAGCCACTGAAGATCGGCCGTCCTCGGCAGATCTACACCGGCTACGGGGCACGCGACTACCACGAGATCGCGACCCGATAACTACACCAACAGCATCAACTATCGAAGGGGATAGCCGAATGACCAAACCGGAGATCGAGTTCCAAGAAGGCCCGCCGCCCGCCGAGCTGGTGATCAAGGACATCATCGAAGGTGATGGCAAGGAGGCAGTGCCCGGTGGCACCGTCGAGGTCCACTACGTGGGTGTGGAATTCGAGACCGGCGAGGAATTCGACTCGTCGTGGAACCGTGGTGAATCCCTCACCTTCCCGCTGCGCGGCCTGATCCAGGGCTGGCAGGACGGCATCCCCGGCATGAAGGTCGGTGGCCGTCGTCAGCTGACGATCCCGCCCGAGCAGGCTTACGGCGCGGCCGGTACCGGCCACCAGCTTTCCGGCAAGACACTGGTGTTCGTCATCGACCTGCTGAACGCGAGCTAGAACTACGCGAATCGGTGGCCCGTACTCCTCGGAGTACGGGCCACCGGTCGTCGGGGGGTCATTCCCAACCGACCTCGACCGGGTCGGTGAGCGCGAGGGCCAACGCGGACTGCTCGGCGGCGCCGCGCGGCGGGAGCGCGGCGACAGCCTTGTCGGCCTGGGTGTTCAGATTGCCGACCACCGACCGCAGTTGGTCGACGCCGCCGGTGAGTTGCCCGATGGCGTCGAGCAATTGGGCCCCACCTTCGTCGGCCAGGCGCGGCAGGTCCTGTGCGAGTTCGGCGCCTCGGGTCAGTTGTGCGCTCGCGTCGTCGAGCCGGTCCACCACCGTGTGCAGCAGCGTCCCCAGGTCGGTGTTCGGGTCCGTCGAGGCGCCGACCAGGGCACTCAGCCCGGTGAGCTGAGTGCTCGCCTGGCCGGAAATGCCGCGCAGCGCTTCGAGTTTGCCGATGACATCGGCGACGGCGGGGTCACCGGCGAAGGGTAGCGCGCGCAGGGTCGGCAGGATCTGGTCGAGGCCGTTGCCGATGGTGTGCGCGGTCCCTTCCACCTGGGCAACCGTGATTCCGGTCGAATCCAGTGCCGCGGCAAGCTCGTTCGCCTGCGCGGTCGCACCGGAGACGGTAGAGCGCAACAGGTCGACGGCCGAGGTGAGTTGCGCGGAACCCGATTTCGCGAAGTCGAGGAAGCCGAGTAGTTGGTCGGCGCCGGAACTGAACTGGTCGGCGCCGGCGGCGGCGGTGTTCACCCCGGCGTTCAACAGTTGCGCGGTGAAGCGCACCTGCGACATCTGGCTGCGTGCCTGGGTGGCGGAGGCGAGGGCGGCATCGACACCCGCGGCGCCGATCCGGTGGGTGACCTTGTCGACCGCCCCCTCCACCAGTGCCTTGTCGGCGCCGCGGTGGGCGCGCACGTTGACCGTCGCGCGCCGGGGGGTTTCCCCCGCGAGACTGCCGAGGGATGCGGTGAGGTCGGCGGGCAGGGTGATCACCGCGGCGTAGTCCTCGACATCGGCGGAGTCGGCGGCGACCCATTCGTACCCGCCCTCGGCTTCGAGTGCCTGGATCACGCGTGCGCCGGTCGGGCCGGCGTCGTGGTCGACCAGCGCGATGCCGGTGGGTGGGTCCGCGCGCAAGTGCGCCGTGAGCCCGACAGTCAGTGCGCCGACGCCGACGATCGCTACTGCGAGAATTGCCGCGCGGGCGCGTTTTCCGATCACGACCACACGGTAAACGGCGATCGTGCCCGAATCGTTGACGATTCTCTGAGGATTGGTTAAAAGTTCGAGGCCGCTCGGTGTTCCCCGGTGGCTGGCAGCATGAGTACCAACCGCACCCCACCCAGCGCACTGTCCTCGAAAGCGGCGCTGCCGCCATGTAATTGGGCCTGCTGCGCGACGAGCGCCAGCCCGAGCCCCGAGCCGCCCCTGCTGGCTTGGCTGCCCCGGGCGAATCGGGCGAATACGGTGGCGCGTTCTTCGCGGGGGATGCCCCGTCCGTTGTCGTCGACGGCGATCACGATGCGGCCGTCGGGTCCACGGTGCGCGGAGACGACGGCTTCGTCCGCCCCGCCGTGCTTCACCGAATTGGTCAGCGCGTTGTCGATGGCCAGTCGCAGGCCCGCGGGCAGGCCGAGGGTGACCAGTTCCGCGTCGGTCTCGATGCGGACGGTCAGGCCGGGGTAGTGCCGCATCGCGTCGTGTGCCGCCTGGTCGCACAGGTCGCCGACATCGGTGGGGATGTGATCGTGCGCGTCGGTGAGGTCGCCGGTGGCCAGCCGTTCGAGCGCGGCCAGTGTGGTTTCCACGCGGTCCTGACTGCGCTGCAGGTCGGTGAGGATCTCGGTGCGTTGCGCCGGTTCGAGATCGAGCGTGCGCAGGACCTCGAGGTCGGTGCGCATGGCGGTGAGCGGCGTGCGTAGCTCATGCGCGGAGACGGCGGCGAAATCGCGGGCGGTCTCCAGCGCCGCGGCCGTCTCGGACTGTGCCTGGCCGACCTTGCGCAGCATCGTGTTCACCGCGTCGGCGAGCTTTTCCGATTCGTGCACACCCGAACCTTCGACGAGGGGTTGCGCCTTTCCGGATTCGGGCAGGCCGTCACGTGCGCCGACCTGCTTGGTCAGTCGCACGATTGGGCGAACGGCCGCGCCCGCCAGCAGCCAGCCGAGCGCGGCGGCGGCGGCGATGGCGGCCAGCGCGCCGGCGAGCACCCAGCGTTGCTGTTGCGAGGTCGCCTCCGCGGCCTCCTCGGCGGGGATGCCGAGGGAGACTATCCGGCCCGACGGTTGATTCTGGGTGGTGGTCAATACCCGGTAGGAGGTGCCGTCGACGGTCACAGTGCGCGAACCCGTCGGCAGGTCCGGCAATTCGGTCGGTGAGGTGGCGGTGAGGGTGCCGTTGTCCCGCACGGTCACCGCCATGTCGTTGTTCAGTCCGGTGAGGCCGACGAAACGGACCGCGATGACCGGTTCGATCAGCACGATGCGCGCGGCGACCGCGAGTTGCTGATCGGATTGCGCGACGTTGTTGCGTTCGATCGCGCGCACACTGACGATGCTCACCAATGCCACGATCACGATGGCGCCCGCGGCCGTTGCCCCCGCGACCCTGGTGCGCAGCGAGAACGACCGGCGGCGACGCGGTTTCGCCGTCCCGATCCTCGTCTCGTTCGGCGTCACCGGTTCGTCCGTGCGGCTCGGTGATCGCGTGTCGTCCGGTGATCGCGGCTCGCGGCGGCACCCGGTTGTTCGGTGCCGGATAGTCCTCGGTGCGCTCGCGTCATTTCGGTGTCCGCAGCACGAATCCGACGCCGCGAATGGTGTGCAGCAGGCGCGGTGTGCCGTCGGCCTCCAGCTTGCGGCGTAGGTAGCCGACGAAGACATCGACCACATTGGTGTCGGCGGCGAAGTCGTAGCCCCAGACCAACTCCAGTAGTCGCTCACGGCTCAGCACGACGCCGACATTGCGGGCGAGCGTGGACAGCAGCTCGAATTCCCTTTTGGTGAGCTCGATTTCGCGGCCGTTCAGCAGGGCGCGGTAACCCGCGACATCCACCTCGAGCGGCCCGACGGTGATCGCGCCCGGCGTCGACGCGCTCGCGGGGTCGCCGCCGTCGGCGGTGTCGGGACTGTCGGCGCTTCTGCGCAGCAGCGCCTTGATCCGCGCTACCAGTTCCGCGAGCACGAACGGTTTGATCAGGTAGTCGTCGGCGCCGGATTCCAACCCGGAGATTCGGTCGTCCACCGAGGCGCGAGCGCTGAGCACGCAGATCGGCACGTCGTTGCCCATCGCACGCAACGCGGTGACCACTCCGGCGCCGTCCAGCACCGGCATGTTCATGTCCAACACGATGGCGTCCGGCGCGTGCTCGCCGACGCTGCGCAGTGCCTCGGCGCCGTCCCTGCCGACCAGCACATGGAAGCCCGAAAGCCGCAACCCGCGCTCGACCGACGCGAGCACGTCCTCGTCGTCATCGACGACGAGGACGGTCGGCGGGGTCGCGCGCGGGCTGTCGGTCACGTGGGCTCCTGAGTCGCTGATGAGACTAGCGGCACCGACCCGAACCACGGGTCGGTGCCGCCGCGCGAACTCAGTAGTTGTGGCAGGTGTCGGCGACCTGCTGGAAGACGCTGCGCATCTGCGCCGCGCGCGGGTCGTTCTCGGCCTGCTGCGCCGCCTCCGGGTTGTTCTGGATCTCCTGCTGGAGCTGGGCGCGACGTTGCTCGACCGGCTGATCGAACTGGCCTTGCAGCTGCGCCTTCTGCTGCGGGTTCGCATCGAGCGCTGTCGCCAGTTCCGGTGCTACTTCGTGTAGTGCGGCATCTACCTGCGCGAAGCTGCAATCCGACGTGATCAACGGTTCGATCGCCGCGGAAGGGTCGGCCGAGGCGATGGCGGGGCCGAGCAGCATGGTGACGGTGGCGGCGCCGCCGACGGTGACGGCGGCGATGGTGGAACGGCCGATGGAACGCTTCATAAGTGCTGTCTCCAGATCGTCGTAGGACTTTCGGGCCGTGTTCGACCGTATGGGGTCGGCTTGGCACGCGCATGAACTTTGTCTGAGAAGTCTCTGAGTGTGCCGGTGAACGTGGCGTGCGAAATCGCTGAGCGAGCGAGTGGTTTGCGCGCCTGATCGTCGACGAAAGGTGGTGGCGCGCAATCGGTTCCTACGTTCGGGACGGCAGCGGGGGCGCACGTCCCCCTCGGGCGCTCAGGCCGGTGCGACCGGATTCGCGTCCTGGGCCGTGTCGCGATCGTCGCCGACCGGGGGTCCGATGATGTCGAACCTCGGCGCCGCGGCACGGATCTGTTCGGTCAGCGTCGTCAATGCCGTGGGGTCCTCGATGGTGGACGGTGTCTCGTAGTCCTCGCCCGCCGTGATCTGCCTGATGGTCTTGCGCAGGATCTTCCCGGAGCGGGTCTTGGGCAGCGCGGAGACGATCAGCGCGTCGTGCAGCGTGGCGATGGCACCGATCTGGGTGCGCACCCGCTCGATCAGCTCGTCGCGGAGCCGCTCCGGATCGATCTGGACGCCGGTCTTGAGCACCACGTAGGCCAGCGGCCGGTGCCCCTTGAGCGCGTCGGGCATGCCGACCACCGCGCATTCGGCGACCGCGTCGTGTCCCGCGATAGCCGCTTCGATGCTGCCCGCCGAGAGGCGGTGTCCCGCCATATTGATCACGTCGTCGCTGCGGCCGAGCACGAACAGGTAGCCGTCCTCGTCGAAATAGCCGGAGTCGCCGGTGAGGTAGTGACCGGGGAACGCGGAAAGGTAGGAGCGCTGGTAGCGCTCCTGGTCGTGCCAGAGACCGGTGAGAGTGCCGGGAGGCAAGGGCAATCCGACCACGATGGTGCCCTCGGTGTTGGGCGGTACCGGGTTGCCCTCGGAGGAGAGCACGCGCAGCCGATAACCCGGCACCGGGACCGAGGCCGATCCCGGTTTGATCGGAAGCCTTTGCAGGCCGAGTGGGTTCGCACAGATCGGCCAGCCGGTCTCGGTCTGCCACCAGTGGTCGATGACAGGGCAGTCGGTGAGCAGGGTTTCGCTGGCCCACGCGTAGGTGGTGGGGTCGAGCCGTTCGCCCGCGCAGAACAGCGCGCGCAGCGCGGACAGGTCGTGGCGGTGGGCGAGCTCGGCGTCCGGGTCGGCCCTGCGGATGGCGCGTAGTGCGGTTGGCGCGGTGAACAGCACCTCGACCCGGTGTTCCTCGGCAACTCGCCAATGCGCTCCGGCGTCCGGGGTGCCGACCGGTTTGCCTTCGTAGAGCACGGTTGTCGCGCCGACGAGCAGCGGCGCGTAGACGATGTAGGAGTGGCCGACGACCCAGCCGACATCCGAGGCCGTCCACATCACTTGACCCGGTCCGACGTCGTAGATATTGCGCATCGACCAGGCCAGCGCCACCGCGTGCCCGCCGTTGTCGCGCACGACGCCTTTGGGTCTTCCCGTGGTGCCCGAGGTGTAGAGGATGTAGAGCGGGTCGGTCGCGGCGACCGAAACCGGTTCGGCCGCTGGCGCATCGCGCACGGCGTCGTCCCAGTCGATCCACCGCGCGGCGGCCTGCGGCACGGAATCCTCGCCGTCTCTTGCCGATTCGGCCTCGGCGCGGGCTGCCGCGAAATCCGGTGCGGGGTAGTCGACCAGATCGAACTGGGGTGGGCGCTGCTTGACGATCACCGAACGCGGCGCCGCCGTGGTGGTCAATGTCAAGGCGCGCAAGACGATTGGCGGATACTCGAGATGTTTCCCCGGTTCGAGACCGCCGGAAGCTGTGATGATGAGCACAGGTTCGGCGTCGTCGATGCGGGCGGCGAGTTCCGGTGCGGCGAAGCCGCCGAAGACCACCGAATGCACCGCGCCGATACGCGCGCAGGCAAGCATGGCGATCACGGCCTCGGGAATCATCGGCAGGTAGATGACGACGCGGTCGCCGGTGGTCACGCTAAGTCGCAGCATCGCGCCCGCGAATCTCGCGACCTCGTCGAGTAGTTCTGCGTAGGTGAAAACCGCTCTGGCGCCGGTCATCGCGGAGTCGTAGATTAAGGCTGGCTGATCCGAACGACCACCCTCGGCCACGGTGCCACCACGGACGTGGCGGTCGAGGGCGTTGAAGGAGGTGTTGAGTCGAGCATCGGGAAACCACCTGGCAGCGGGACGTGCTGCGGTATCGAGGATTTGGGTCGGCGCCACATCCCAGTCGATGTGCTCGGCGGCCTCCGCCCAGAAGTCGGTGGGATCGACCAGGCTGGTCTGATAGGTCGGTCGGTACTCGCGCCGCACGTTCAACCTGTCACTCCCTAGCTCGTCTAGATGCCCGCCTCGATAGATCCGGTTGATTGTGGCAGACTTCACGCGACCCCCGTGCGGGTGCCGCGACCTTTGCTTTTGCCTGGATGAGGCAGGTCAATGGTCATAAGCCCGGTCGGGGTCATCCAAGAAGTTATTGATCCGTTAGAATCTGATGTCACTTATTTGGGCCGTCATAAACGCAAATTCTCGGCCAGCCGCAGTTCTCGGCCAGCTCCGCCAGTCGAGCCCGCATGCGAGTGTGAAGGTTCGCTGACGGCGCGTGGTAGAGGCCAGTTTGGAAAGTGAGTGGGAGATGCGTGACGCCGCTAGGTCCGGCAGAAAGCGCTGGGCGCTCGGCAACTGGGACCTGCGCTGGAAGGTGACAGCGGTCCTCGCTGTGCCGCTGGCGGTCGCGGTGGGTCTCGGTGTGTCCAGAATCTCCACGGAGTTCGCCGATTCGAATCGCCTTGCCGGGGTCGCCGAAAACATCGAGGCCATCCCGATGGTCACCGGTCTCAGCGCGCAGACCGCCACGACGGCGGCCTCGCAGATGACCGCGTTGCAGCCGACCCAGTCGGTGGTGACCGACAAGGACCTGTCGAATCTGGACAAGGCGATCACCGACGCGGAGGGTGCCGCGTCCAAGCTCGACGGTGTCGAGGGTGCGCGCGCGTCCTTGGACAATATGATCGCCAAGGCCAAAACCGTTCGTGCGCAAGGCAAGGCGGTCAACAACTCGCCGCCGGACCAGGTCATCGGGTTGATCGATGAGGTGCGCAACGACAGCGTGCACATCGTCGAGACCACGGTCGGTCAGGTCAGCGACGGCGCGATCGACGCGGCCAAGCTGCGCCTGGTCGACTCGCTGAACACGCGTTCGACGCTGGTCGGCCAGGTGGCCGCCTTCGCCGAGGTGCTGCGCAATTCGCCGACGGGCATTCAAGACGTGCTCACCGCGGCCAATACCGAGCGGTCGATGCTGAGTGTGCTCGCGCACCGCTTCCCCGAGGGCGATACCTCGATCGCGGATCTACGCGCGGGCATCGACACGAGAGCGGCCGCGCTCAGCAGCCCAGAGGTCGAGGCCGGTCAGATTCCGATCGGTGACCTGAAGAACTCGCTCACCACCAGCCTCGGTGTCTACGAGTCGGTGGTCGCCAAGGCCACCAAGGACATCGACAACGGGATGAACAACCTGGTGTCGGACGCGCGCTTCGGTGCGTGGACCTACACCGCCGTCGTGTTCTTCACCATCCTCGCGGCGCTCGCGCTCGCGGTGTTCGTGGCGCGCTCGATGATCTTGCCGCTGCACCGGCTTCGTCTCGCCGCACTGCGCGTCGCCGAGAGCGACCTGCCGCACGAGGTTTCCCAGTTGCGCAACGGCGCCTCCCCCGAGGAGGTTCCGCTGGAGCCGATGCCGGTGCGCAGCGAGGAGGAGATCGGTCAGCTGGCGCGTGCCGTCGACGATATCCACGGCCAGGCTTTGCGTTTGGCCAGCGATCAGGCGCAGATGCGTTCCCAGGTCAACGATATGTTCGAGACGTTGGCGCGGCGCTCGAAGTCGCTGGTCGACCATCAGCTCAGCTTGATCGAGGCGATGGAGTACGACGAGAAGGACCCGCGACTGCTGGAGAACCTCTTCCGGCTCGACCACCTCGCGGCTCGCATGCGCCGAAACGGCGACAACCTGCTCATTCTCGCCGGTACCAGGCAGCGTCGGGCGAAGTCGGCGCCGATCGAGATCTCCGATGTGTTGCGCGCGGCCATCTCCGAGGTCGAGGACTACGAGCGGGTCAAGCTCGGTGCGACGCCGCGTGGTTCGCTGGTCGAACCGGCCGCCTCCGACCTGGCGCACCTGTTCGCCGAGTTGCTGGACAACGCGTTGCGCGCCTCGCCGCCGGAGACGGACGTGAAGTTCACCTTCGCGCAGGCGCACGACAAGGGCATGCTCATCGAGGTCGCCGACCGAGGTATCGGCATGCCGCCCGCCGAAATGTCGGATATCAACCGTCGGCTTGATCAGACTGCGGAGCCCGGTCCTGATACCGCGCGCCACATGGGTCTTTTCGTGGTCGGTCGCCTGGCCGATCGGCACGGTCTCACCGTGCGACTGCGCTCGACCTTCGATACCGCGCGTGATCCCGGCGTCACCGTCACCGTGCATGTACCGATCGGTTTGATCGTCGCGGGCAAGGCGGCGGGCAACCAGGGTGGCCTCGGCTCGGCGCAGCCTTCGCCGCTGCAGCAGCGGGCATCCGGTCCCGCCTCGATGCAGATGCGCGCGGTGACGCGTACTCCTGGCGGCAACGTCATGGTGACCGTCGACCCGAGCGCGAGTGGGCCGATCCCCGCCGCGGATCCTGCGCCGAAGAGCGGACCTGTGCGCACCGACGGCAGCTTGCCGCAGCGCAGTCCCGGTACGGCGATGGCCTCGGAGACCAGCGCGCAACCGTCGGGGGCGTCGCTGCGTCCGCCCGCCGGGAGCAAGCCGGGCCCTTCGACGAATACACCGCAGCGCGGCAAGCTGGCCGCGGCGAACCTACCCAAGCGCAACCTGCCGGGTGGTCCGCAGCGTCCCGGTGGTCCCGCCGCCCCGACGTCGGAGGCCACGGGATCCGCAGCGGGTTCGGTGCTGCCGACGCGGAAGCCGCCCGAGGCCGGGCCGTCGCGCGAGCCGGGTGCCGGTGGACTGCCACAGCGCCAAGCCCCGGGTGCCGCGCCGCAGCGTGAGCCGGGCGCGGGTGGTTTACCGCAGCGTGAGCCGAGTGCGGGTAGTGGTTTACCGCAACGTGGTTCGGCTTCCGGTGGTTTGCCGCAGCGTGAGCCGGGTGCGGGTGGTTTGCCACAGCGCGCACCGAGCGCAGGTGGTCTGCCGCAACGTGAACCACGTGCCGGTGGCCTGCCACAGCGTGAGCCGACGGCTGCGGGTGATCTGCCGCAGCGTGAGCCGAGTGCTGGTGGTCATGCGCAGCGTGAGCCGGGCGCGGGTGGTTTACCGCAGCGTGAGCCGAGTGCGGGTAGTGGTTTGCCGCAACGTGGTTCGGCTTCCGGTGGTTTGCCGCAGCGTGAGCCGAGTGCTGGTGGTCATGCGCAGCGTGAGCCGGGCGCGGGTGGTTTGCCACAGCGCGCACCGAGCGCAGGTGGTCTGCCGCAACGGGATTCGGCCCAGGGTGGTTTGCCGCAGCGGGAGAGCGGCAGCACCGGGCTACCGCAACGGCAGCCGACAGCGCAGCCGCCGCAACGCGAAACCCCGTCCCCGAGCGGCGCCTCGACCGAGCCAGGTTCGAGCTCCTCGACTCAGTCCGGTTCGAGCGATGTGCCGCAACGAGATTCAGCGGCGACTAGGCTGCCACAACGTGAGCCGAGTTCTGGTGGTCTGCCGCAGCGCGAGCCACGCTCCGGTGGGCTGCCGCAGCGTGACCCGAGTGCCGGTGGCCTGCCACAACGCGATTCGGCCTCCGGTGGGCTCCCGCAACGCGGATCGCATTCGGCCGAGCTGCCGCAACGCGGCGAGGACGCGCGCGGCGAGGACACCGCCGCACCGTCCGGTCTGCCACAGCGTCAGCCCAGCGGTCAGGAGCGACCCGGCCTGCCGCAGCGTGATTCGAACGCGGGCGGTGCCCACCAGCGCGACCCGGATGCGATTCTCGGCCTACCGAAGTCGGATTCGGGTATCGGCCTACGCCGCCACCGCAGCGACGAACAGCTCACCACCGGCGATCCTGCCTCGGGCGCCGACGACGCGGGACGCGATCCCGGTCGACACAGCTACAAGTCGAATCCGACGAAGACCGCCTCGTTCTTCCAGACCCGACTGCAACCCGCGGAGGAGACTCCGTCCGGGATGGGGACGCCGATCTTCGCCGAGATGATGTCGGCCTGGCTGTCGGATCCGAGTGCCGACCGGTCCCAGACCGCCGCCACTTTCGATTCGCCGGGTGACGAAGGCTGGCAGGCCGCGCGCAAGGCGAGCGAGGAAGTCCCCGAGACCAAGACGGCAGCCGGGTTGCCGCAACGCAATCCGGGCGGAAGGCTGGTACCCGGTGCCGTCAACGGTGCGGTGGATCGGGCGCCGCGTCGTGACCCCGAAACAATCAAGTCCAGCTTGAGTCGCCACCAGCAGGGCGTCCGGGATGGCCGAGCGATGAAGGCAATGAACTTAACCGGAGATAAAGGAGACCGATGAACCCCGATCTAGGTGGTACGAATCGTCAGCTGGATTGGCTGGTTTCGAACTTCGCCAACGAGGTTCCTGGCGTAGCCCATGCCGTCCTGGTCTCGGCTGACGGCCTACTGATGGCCGCGAGTGCGCAGCTTCCCGTCGACCGTGCCGAGCAACTCTCCGCGGTGACGGCTGGTCTGGCCAGCCTCTCGGTCGGTGTCTCGAACCTCTTCGAGGGCGGCACCGTTCTACAGTCCGTGGTCGAAATGGAGCACGGATACCTGCTACTCATGGCAGTCGGCGACGGCTCATACCTCGCGGTACTGACCAACACGTCCTGCGATATCGGCCAGGTGGGCTACGAGATGGCCCTGCTAGTCGAGCGTGTCGGCCAGACGGTGCAGGCTACGCCGCGCGTCACGATGGGTTCCTGATGGTGGGATGGACATAGACGATTATCGCGTGGGGAGCGGTGAGCCGAGCCTCGTACGCCCATACTCACTGACCGCTGGCCGGACCAGGCCCGCGGTCGAGTTGGCGTTGGAAGCGCTCGTAGCGTCGTATCCGGTCGCACTGGAGCGACAGTTCGAACTGACCAACATTGAGACGTCAATCGTGGAGTTGTGCCGAGAATCGCCGTCGGTCGCTGAAGTGGCGGCCCGATTGGGTATGCCTATCGGGGTGGCCCGGGTACTCGTGGCCGACCTGATCGAGGCCGGGCACGTGCGTGTATCGGCGACATTGAAAGACGATTCCAGCGACGATGAACGTCGCGAGCTGATCGAAAGGGTTCTCAGTGGACTCCGGCGTATTTGATTCGACGACGCAGGTCGACACCCGCACCAGCAAGCCGACTTCGGCGAAGATCGTGGTCGCGGGTGGCTTCGGCGTCGGAAAGACCACGTTGGTCGGCGCGGTCTCGGAGATCGTTCCGCTGCGCACCGAGGCGTTGGTGACCAATGCCAGTACCGGTGTCGACAACCTGACCGGTGTTCCGTTGAAGTCGACCACCACGGTGGCGATGGACTTCGGGCGGATCAGCCTCGCCGATGACCTCGTGCTCTATCTGTTCGGTACTCCCGGCCAGTATCGCTTCTGGTTCATGTGGGACGACCTGATCAAGGGTGCGATCGGCGCGGTGGTCCTGGTCGACACCCGCAGGTTGGAAGACAGCTTCGCCGCCGTCGACTACTTCGAGGCGCGCGGCCTACCTTTCCTGGTGGCGCTCAACGAATTCGATGATGCCCCTCGGTATCCGATCGAGGACATCAGGCAGGCGTTGGCGGTACCGGGTGATGTGCCGATCCTGTCCATCGACGCGCGTCGTCGCGATCCGGCCAAGCACGCGTTGGTGTCGTTGACGGAGTACGCGCTGCGCAAGGTGATGCAGGGACGCTGAGTTCGGCGCTGCCCCTCGAGGTTCATGGGGCTTTGCGGAGCTCGATGGAGTCTTGTCGCGTCGTGATGTGGCGACGCGGTGTCTGATCGAGTGGCTAAGCTCGGACGGTGCGGATTTCGGCGCGAGAGTTGCTGGAGCAGCTGCTCGACTCTGACTCGTTCGTCAGCTGGGACCAGCCGCCGGTAGCGGTGGCGATGAGCCCCGGCTACCGTGGTGACCTGCGGAAGGCGCGCGACACCTCGGGTACCGACGAAGCGGTGCTCACCGGCGCTGGACTGCTGCGCGGTCGCAGGGTGGCCGTGGTCGCGTGCGAGTTCGGGTTCCTCGCCGGATCGGTCGGGGTCGCGGCGGCCGAGCGGATCGTGCGCGCGGTGGAGCGGGCGACCGAGGAGGGGTTGCCGTTGGTGGCGTCACCGACGTCCGGGGGAACCAGAATGCAGGAGGGCACCGTCGCCTTCGTGCAGATGGTGAAGATCGCGGGTGCGGTCGCGGTGCACAAGGCACAGGGCAATCCGTATCTGGTGTACCTGCGCAACCCGACCATGGGTGGGGTGTTCGCCTCGTGGGGTTCGTTGGGGCACATGACATTCGCCGAGCCGGGCGCGCTGGTGGGGTTTCTCGGTCCTCGGGTGTACCAGGCGCTGTACGGTCATCCGTTTCCTGAGGGGGTGCAGACCGCCGAAAACCTGTATCGCAGTGGGGTAATCGATGGCGTGCTGCCCGTGTCGGTGTTCCGCCGGATCGCCCATCGGGCGCTGAGTGTGTGCAGCGGTGCGGCACTGCCGGGTTCGGGTTCAGTGGGGAACGGTGCTTCGAGTCCTACTGTGGCGCAATCGCTGTCGAGCGACGGTGATGCGTGGGATTCGGTAGTGGTGTCTCGGCGACCGGAACGTCCGGGAACCAGAGACCTGCTTCGTCATGTGACGCAACGTGTTCCGTTGAGCGGGACCGGGCAGGGGGAGTCCGACCGCACCGTTGTGCTCGCGTTGGCGCGGCTGCGTGGACAACCGTGTGTGGTGTTCGGGCACGACCGGTCCGGGCAGTCCGGCGAACACACCATGGGCCCCGCCGCGTTGCGGGAGGCGCGACGAAGCATGGCGTTGGCCCAGGAATTGCGACTGCCGCTGGTTCTGGTGATCGATACGGTGGGTGCCGCGCTGTCGAAGGAAGCCGAAGAGCGCGGCCTCGCACCCGAAATCGCCCGTTGCATCGCCGATCTCGTGACACTGGAGACGCCGACCGTCTCGGTGCTACTCGGCCAGGGCACCGGAGGCGGCGCCTTGGCCTTGCTCCCCGCCGACCGTGTTCTGGCGGCTACCCACGGTTGGCTCGCACCCTTGCCGCCCGAAGGTGCCAGCGCCATTGTCCACCGTGACACCGACCGTGCGCCAGAACTCGCACGCGCCCAACGGATTCGAGCTGCCGACCTGTTTGCTGACGGCATCGTCGATCGCATCGTCCCCGAACTGCCCGACGCCGCCGACGAGCCCGTCGACTTCGCGCGACGCATGGTCGCGGCGATCGCCGATGAGTTGGTTGCGTTGCGCGCATTGCCGGAGGCGGAGTTGCTTGCCACGCGGACCGCGCGTTACCGGCGGGTGGGGCTGCCGGGCGGGTGAGGTGCGGCCGGTGGGTGATCGCGCCTACGAAACGGGTACTCGAACGCGAGACGAACGGCGAACTTACCGTGCCGATCTCGCTTCGCTCGGAATGAGGTGTTTGCGCGGCTGGTGGGGGGCTGGGTTTGTTGGGGTGGTGGCGGTTTCCTGGGGTTGCCGGGACGTGTGCCCGCACGATCAGCAGGGCGTTGGCAGCGGTTGCCGTGGTCTGGTTGCGGCGGTGTCCCGGTGATCTCGCGCTGGGGCTGGGGTACAGAATCGCCCTGATCGCAAGGATTTTTTCTCGAGCCGGGGGTGGCGATGATGGGGGTGGGGATTGTTGCCGGAGTGAGGACGTATGTACGACATTCGACGTCTGATCCTGCTGCGTGATTTGGCCGAGCACACCACCATGACGGCGGTGTCGCAGTTGCACGGGATTACCGCCTCGGCGGTGTCGCAGCAGCTGCGGATCCTGGAGGCCGAGGTGGGGGCGGTGCTGACTCGGCGTGAGGGGCGGGCGCTGCGGTTGACTTCGGCGGGACGGGTGCTCGTCGACCACACCTTGCGGATCATTACCGCGCTCGAGGAGGCCGAGAGCGCCGTCGCCGCGACGGATGCCGCTGTCACCGGCGTGCTCACTCTCGCAACCTTCCGCACCGCGCTGCCGCAGCTGGCGTTGCCCGTGGCCAACCGGCTGCGCGAGGAATATCCGGACCTGCGGGTTCGCCTGGTGAATATGATGCCGGTGGATTCTGTGCCCGCCGTGCGCCAGCAGGAGGTCGACCTCGCGGTCACCTACTCGTATTCGTTCCGGCCCCGCGACCTTCCGCTGGGACTGAGCTCGGAATTCCTGTTCGGCGACCCGCTGGTGTTGCTCGCGCCCCCGGCACTGCACGAGCAGGTCGGTCAACGCGGTCTCGCCGCGGTGCGTGACACGGACTGGGTCGCGGCCCGTGACGGGGCGCCGTCGATCGTTTCGGTCGTCTTCGCGTGCCGGGAAGCGGGTTTCGCGCCGCGCATCGAACATCGGGGCGGCAGTTTCGGCGCCATGGCGGAGATGGTGGAGCACGGTCTCGGCGTGACGATCGTGCCGGAGATGTCGGTCGACGTCGGACATCGGCACCTGATCGCGGCGACCATCACCGGTGGCTCCCGGGAGATCGGTATGACCTACCGGCAGGCGTCGCTGGAACGCCCCGCGGTCGCGGCCGCCATTCGCACACTGCACGCGGTCGCGGAGGACGAGGCGGGTCCTCTGTTGACGGCCGGGCAGCCCAGGTTTTCCACCTCCATCCGTCGTCCAGAGGAGTAGTCATGACAGTTTCCCCTACCGAAACCCGCCGCGTGGTGCGGCCAGGCTCCCCGGAACTGGTGGAGTTCGTGGCGGCGGTGGCCGAGGACGCGCGCAGACGGCGCGACGAGGGCGGTACCGAGCCGCCGAACGCGGCGCTGGCACAGGTGCGTCAGCTGCGGTTGGGTGCGGTGCGGGTTCCGGTCGAATCGGGTGGCGGCGGCTGGTCGGTGACCGAACTGTTCGATCTGCTCATCGATCTCGCCGAGGCCGATCCCGACCTGCCGCACATCCTGCGCATCCATTTCACCTTCGTCGAGGAGTTGTTCGCGCAGCCGCGTACCGACCAGAAGGCACGGTGGGTGCCGCTGGTGGTGGCGGGGTTCTTGTTCGGTGGCGCGTTGACCGAGTTGAACGGTAAGCCGGTCGGCGATCAGTCCTACGACACCACTTTGACGCCGCGATCCGAAGGCGGCTATGTGCTGGACGGCCGCAAGTTCTACAGCACCGGCTCGCGGTTCTCCGACTATCTGCGGGTGAGCGCGAAGCTGCCCGACGACGCGCTGCTCACCGCCGTGGTGCCCGCCGACCGCGCGGGGGTGACGCACGTCGACGACTGGGACGGTATCGGTCAGCGCCACACCGGCAGCGGTACCACCGTGCTCACGAATGTCGTGGTGGACGAATCGGAAACGTTGCCGTGGCGCGGAACGGGTTTGCCGGTACGCCCGAGGCAGGCGTTCCAGCAGCTGTACCTGCACGCGCTCGCGGCGGGCATCCTGCGTTCGGTCGCCACCGACGCGGCCGAACTGCTGCGCACCCGCAAACGCAACTTCGTCTTCGCCAATGACGAACAGCCACGCCGAGATCCGCAGCTGCTGGAGGTGGTCGGTACCCTGTCGGCCACAGCTTTCGCCACCGAGTCGATCGTGCGCGCGGCGGCGCAGGCGCAGGAGGTGTCCTTCGCGGCGGCCCGCGACACAGGTTTCGACGCCCAACTGGAGAGCGAGGCCTCGGTACTGGCCGCCAAGGCCAAGGTCTCGATCGAGGACCCCGCACTCCGTGCCGCAGCACGACTGTTCGAGGTCGGCGGCGCTTCCGCCACCCGAGCCTCCGCCCACCTGGACCGCCACTGGCGCAACCTCCGAACCCTGTTCTCCCACAACCCGACCGCCTACAAGGCCCGAGTCCTGGGCGACCTACTGGTCAACGACACCCCGCTGCCTGACGCTGGCCATATCTGAGCGAATTACGCGAGCGAATCGCAACGCGGTGGGCGAGTAACTACCGGTTCACCCCGAAGTCGTTTGGGGCACAAGGCGGCTGACGCGACGATCGAGTCCGACCGACCGCCGTCACGACAGCCGACGGCAAAAGATACGAAGCCCAAACCCACTCTCCCAACAAAACCCAGCCACCCCACGAGCCGCTGAAACACGTGTTCCGAGCGCGGCGAGACGGCCACAGCACATTCACGATCGCCCGACGGTCACCACAGACCTTCAATTCCGGGTTTCTGGTGAAACCCTCACCACCCGAACTTAACTCGGCCGTCCTCACGAGCCGTTGAAACACGTGTTCCGAGCGCGGCGAGACGGCCACAGTACATTCACGATCGTCCGACGGTCACCACAGACCTTCATATCCGGGTTTCTGGTGAAACCCTCACCACCCGAACTTAACTCGGCCGTCCTCACGAGCCGTTGAAACACGTGTTCCGAGCGCGGCGAGACGGCCACAGTACATTCACGATCGTCCGACGGTCACCACAGACCTTCATATCCGGGTTTCTGGTGAAACCCTCACCACCCGAACCTAACTCGGCCCTCCTCACGAGCCGTTGAAACACGTGTTCCGAGCGCGGCGAGACGGCCACAGCACATTCACGATCGCCCGACGGTCACCACAGACCTTCACATCCGGGCACCCGGTGAAACCCTCACCACCCGAACTCAACTCAACCCTCCCTACGAGCCGCCTGAACACGTGTTCCGAGCGCAGCGAGACCGGTACGGTAAGTTCGCGGCCGTCTCGCTGTTGAGTGCCCGTTTCGTAGGCGACGAAGGAGCAAGAAACGGGTACTCAACAGCGAGACTCAGGGCCGCGAACCACGCGGCGCCAGCCGCCAATAAACACAGCGAGGAGTTCCTCGCCCCCGCGTATCACCCCGCACCCCGCACCCCGCACCCCGCACCCCACTCGACACGCCCAGCCCAGACGCCCCCGCTTCGGATAGAAGCCCCGCCAATCCGAGTGCGCCGTACGGCATCACCCCGCACCCTTCGACTCGCTCGGCAGGCCTGATACGGCCTAGAGGTCCTCGCCTTCGGGTAGAAGTTCGGCCAGGCCGCGTGCGATGTACGCATCACCCCGCACCCTTCGACTCGCTCGGCAGGCCTGATACGGCCTAGAGGTCCTCGCCTTCGGGCAGAAGCCCCGCCAGGCCGCGTGCGGCGTACGTATCCTCCCGCACCCCTCGACTCACCGGACAAGCCTGAACGAAGCCCAGAGGCCCCGCTTTCGACCAGAAGCCCATCAAGCCGCGTGCGGCGTACGCACCGCCCCGACCCCGAACCGATCACGCAACGTCGTCTCCGCATACTCATACCGAAACAGCCCGCGCCGCCGCAGAATCGGCACCACCTCGTCGACGAAGATCTCCAACCCGGACGGGAAAGCGTCGGGCATCAGATTGAACCCGTCGGCGGCACCCGCGCGGAACCATTCCTCGATGGTGTCGGCCACCTGTTCGGGGGTCCCGATGATGCGCCGGTGCCCGCCGTCACCGAATTCCAGCACCGCATCGCGCAGCGTGTAATTCTTGCCGCGCGCGGCGATCCGCTCGCGGAGGGCGCGGACCAGCGATTCGCGGAAGCCGAGCGAGGCGGTGAAGGCGTTCGGGTCCTCGGGGTCGGCGAGTACGTCCTGCGGGAACGGATCGTCGAGCGGGTGTTCGGTGAGGTCGTGGGCGAGTTGTGCACCGAGGCGCACGGTTTCCTCACCGGGTTCCTGGAGTTCGACCGCTCGTTCGTACCGTGCGACGGCCTCGGCCTTGGTGCTGCCGATGATGGTGATCAATCCCGGTAGGATGGCGATATCCTCCTGTGGCCGACCATGACTCACCGCGGTCTGCTTGACCTGCGTGTAGTGCTCGAGGCCCGCCGCGAGGGTCAACTCAGCGGTGAACACGCCGTTCGCGGTGCGCCCGGCAAGGTCTCGCCCCTGCGGCGAACCACCGGCCTGCACGATCAACGGGTGTCCCTGTGCGGACGCGCCGAGCGGCAAACGCCCTGCGAGGTCGAAGAATTCGCCGTGATGGGTGATGTCACGACCGTCGACGGCCCCTTGCCACAGATTGAGCACCACCGCCACGAACTCGTCCGCGCGGCGGTACCTGGTGGCGCGATCGGGATTGGTGGTGAGCCCGAAATTGCCCCCGGCCGAGGGGTTGTAGGTGGTGACGGCATTCCATGCCGCGCGTCCGCCGCTGAGGTGGTCGAGGGTGAGCAGGCGTTCGGCGAGTTCGACGGGGTCGTTGAAGGTGGTGGACAGCGTGCCGATGAGACCGATGTGACTGGTCGCGGCCGCGACGGTGGCGAGGATGGTGGTGGGTTCCAGGGCGCGACCGCCCGGTCGGCGTAAGGGGTCCTCGCGCAGTGCGGGGTTGTCGGCGAGGAAGAACGCGTCGAGGGTGCCGCGTTCGGCGAGGCGCCCGATGTCGGCGAAGTAGTCACCGGTGGTGTTTGCGGTCTTGGGTAGACCGGACAATTCCCATGCGGCGGTGCTGATTCCGAGGTCGAGGACGTTGATATTGAGGATGACGTGTTCGCGGCTCACCGAAGAACTCCTTTACGCGGGAACGTAGACGGGACGCAGCCGGAGCGGGTCGGGATCGGGCCGCCGCGCGATGCCGAGGTGATCGCGCAATGTCAGGGTGGTGTCGGGATCGCGCAGCCGCACCGAGTCGGTCAGCGTGGGCAGGGTGTGCTCGACGAAGTCGGCCACCGCGGCGGTGTCCAGCCGGATCAGCACCCCGGATGCGGTGTGCGCGGCCGCCAATTCGGCGATCCGATCAGGGAGATGGGGATCGGCGCCGTCGAGCCGAAGGTGCAGGTCCACCTGGTCGGGGAGTTCGGCGGCGGCCGCGAGGTCCTCGTGCGCGGCGACGAAGGCGATATCGGCACCCGCGAGGTGCGTGGCGTCGCCGAATCGGTAGTCCCACAGCACGATCGGCTCACCCTGCGGTGTCGTCGGCGCGTTGAGCGGCCCGGTCGTCGCGAACACACCCTCGTGGTCGGCGTAGCGCACCTCGGCCTCCGGCGGACGCGCACCGAGCTGAAGATCGGCGGCCAGCGATTCGATCGGCCAGGTGCGCCACAGCGCACGGGCGGCGGTGATGGCATCGGCGAGCAGGGCGGGTCCGGTCGGTGTGGTCGACGGCGCCCATGTGCCGTGTGGTGCGGCACCGAGTGCGAGTGCGCTGTCGGAACGCAGCGCGAGCCATCCTGCCCTGCCACCGGAGATGTGGTCGAGCGCCGAGGTCCTGCGCGCGATATTGAAGGGGTGGTCGCGCTGCGGCGCCGCCGAGACCACGACGCCGAGCCCCCGGGTGCGCCGCGCGAAGAACGTTCCCACGAGCGTCGGGCTCAGCGAGGCGGTGGCCCCCGTGCCGCGGTCGCCGCCGAGTACCACGTAACCGACCCCGGCGTCATCGAGCAGTTCGGGCAACCGGTCGAATCCCGTGGGTACCGAGCGTGCCAGCTGATCGTCCGGAATCTCTACTCCGAGTGCAAGACTCGTCATCTCAGTCACGCCCTTCCGTGCCGTTGTCGATCCAGGTGTCGTAGAACCACGGCACCGAGTTGGCGGCGTTACCCATTCCGCGCACCCGCGGCGCGACAGCGAAGATCTGTGTGTCCTCCAGCAGCGGAACGGTGTAGGCGTTGTCGATGACGTAGTTGGTGTATTCGCGCACCAGCTCCCCCCGGCGGACCGGATCGTTCTCGACCAGTTGTGCGCGCAGCAGCCGGTCGATGGTGGGGTCGCTGCCTTTCAGCGCGTACAGGTCGCCGCCCTCGCTGTCGTAGTTCTGCCACAGGCGGACCGGGTCGGGGCTGGGCCAACCGTTGCGCCGCAGCCCGACCGAGTCCTGAATGCTCGCGGACGGGTAGTTCGAGAAGTCGGTTTGGCGCACCTCCAGTTCGATGCCGACCCGACGCATCTGGCGCTGGATGAGTTCGTACATCGGCCGCGAGGTGTGGTCGTAGACGTCCACGTAGACGAGAACCGAAAGGCGCCGACCGTCTTTGGTGCGGTACCCCTCGTCGTCGCGTGCGGTCCAGCCGGACCGGTCGAGCAGGCGCGCGGCTTCGTCGGGGTCGTAGCGGACCGCGTCGGTGCGGTCCACGTAGCCGGGAAAGCCACGGGTCACGATGTTCTGTGCGGCGCGCCAGTTGTCGGTGTAGAGCGTGTCGAGAATCTGCTTGCGGTCGATGCTGAAGCCGAGGGCCTTGCGCACGTTGATGTCGCGCAGATCGGGCGCGGTCTGGCGGATGTCGAGGGTATTGGCGAGGCCGGGTGTGCGCAGGCCGCGCACGTCGAATCCCTCGTCGCGCAGCAGTTTTTCATCCGGCGGCTGGGCGTAGCGGATGGCGTCGGCCTGACCGGCCCGCAGCGCGCCGACTCGGATGCTGTCCTCGGTGATCGGGATGACGGTGATCGTGTCCAGATACGCTTCGCCCTGGTGCGGCGCGGTGGCGGGCGCCCAGTTGTAGCCTCGGCGTTTGGCGAGGACGACCTTCTTGCTCGGGATCTCCGACTCGACGTAGAACGGGCCCGATCCGATGAGGTTGGTCGCGATTGACTGGACTTCCTTGCTCGCGTCGATGGTTTGGTCGGCCACCAAGCCCGCGAGGTTCATCGACAGCGCGGAGATGAACGGCGCGTAGGGCGTATCGAGGGTCACCGTCACCGTGCGGGTGGCGTTGTCGGCAGCCACCTTTCCCGAGGTGGGGAAGATGGGGTTGCGTTGGATGCCCTTGGGTTTGTCGCCGTTGAACTGCCATTGGAGGTTGCGGCGCACCGAATTCGCGTCCAGCGGTTGCCCATTGCTGTAGCTCACGCCGTCACGAATGGTGAACCGGTACACCAGTCCGGCCGGGTCGACCGTCCATTTCTCGGCGATCCACGGCACGAACTCGAACGTCTTCGGGTCCTGATAGACCAGCCGATCCAGGACCTGGTCCTTGGGCAGACTGTTCTGCCAGTAGCTGACCTGGATCTGCATCGATGAGAGTGCTTCGGCGTCGAGATAGGTCAGGTGCCCGCCTCGGCCCGCGCTGACGGGCCGGTCGGTTTCGTCGCTGGTCGAGCAGGCGGTGGCGAGCGCGGTGATCGCCACCGCCGCCGCGAGAAACCTGATGCCGCGCTCGCGCGCCGTCATGCCGCCCGCACCACCTTCGCCGAGCCGGGAGCGGCGTCGAGCAGTCGGCGCGTGTAGGTGGCGCTCGGTGCGTCGAAGATCGCACGGGCGGGCCCGCTTTCGACGAGGACGCCACCGTTGAGCACGCTCACGTCATCGGCGATTTGGCGGACGAGGGCGAGGTCGTGGGAGATGAACAGCACGGTGAGCCCGAGGTCCTCGCGCAGCCGCATCAGCAGGTCGATGGTCTGCGCCTGCACTGAGACATCCAGCGCCGAGGTCGGTTCGTCGAGCACCAGAATGCGTGGTCGGGCGACGAGGGCGCGGGCGAGGACGACGCGTTGGCGTTGTCCGCCGGACACTTCGGCCGGTGTGCGCGCCCCGATCTCGGGGCCGAGCCCGACCCGGTCCAGGGCGGCGAGTGCGCGTTCCCTGCGAGTGGCGCGGGTCCCGACGCGGTGGATGGTCAGCGGTTCGGCGACGGCCGCCACGATCGGTAGCCGAGGATCGAGTGCGGCCAGCGGGTTCTGTTGGACGAGATGCAGAACCTGAGAACGTTCGCGCCGCAGTGCGGGGGTGGCCCACGCGCGGTTGCCGAGGTGGGTGCCTTCGATGATCACCTCGCCGGAATCGAAGCTGGACAGTCCGGCGAGGATGCGGGCGAGTGTGGTTTTCCCGGAACCGGATTCACCGACCAGCGCATGCACCGAGCCGGGTGCGACCGCGAAGTCGACGCCGTCGAGCACGGGCGCATCCGCGCGGAACGCTTTGGTGAGTCCGCGCACCTCCAGCACCGGCGTGGCCGCGCGGTCGGGTTCGGGCCGCTCGTATTTGTCGGGGGAGAGGGCGGGAGCGTCGTCGATGAGGCGACGGGTGTAGTCGTCGGTGGGGAGTCGCAGGACGTCCGCGGTGGCGCCGGTTTCCCTGACCACGCCGTCGGACAGCACGACAACCCGGTTGCTGTGGTGTTGGGCCAGTGTGAGGTCGTGGGTGATGAGGACGATGCCGAGGCCGCGTTCGTCGCGTAGATCATCGAGCAAGTCCAGGATGCGACGTTGCACGGTGACATCGAGTGCGGAGGTGGGTTCGTCGGCGATGAGCAGTGTGGGGTTCGCGGCGATGGCGAGTGCGATCAACGCGCGCTGTTGTTGCCCGCCCGACAGTTGGTGCGGATACTGCTTGGCGCGGATGTCGGGCGCGTCGATGCCGACGCGGTCGAGGAGTTCGATCACCCGTCCCCGTGCGTCGCGGGGGCGGGTGATGCCGTGGGTGACGAGCACTTCCCCGAGTTGGCGGCCGATTCGTTTCAGTGGGTCCAGCGAGCCGAGCGGGTCCTGCGGCACGAAACCCACGGTGCTGCCACGCAATGCGCGCCACCGTCGGTCGCCGAGGCGGGTCACGTCGGCGCCGTTGATGTGCACGCTGCCGCCGACGATGCGTCCGGTGTCGGGTAGCAGTCCCAGGACCGCGCGCGCCAGGGTGGACTTGCCGGAACCGGATTGCCCGACGACGGCGACCACGTCACCGCGCTCGACGGTGAGACTCACCTCGGCGACGACGGGTTTGCCGTCGCGCCGGGTTGCCGCGCCGTAGTCGATGCTGAGCCGCGACACCGCCAGCAGGGGATCAGTGGAGGCCATGTCAGCCGACCTTCTTTCGGATGAGGCGGGCGGTTCTGCTCAGCGCCATCACGGTGAGCACGATTGCCAGCGAGGGGAACAGCACCAGTACCGGGTGCGAGTTGATGTAGTTGCGGCCTTCCGAGATGAGCAGTCCCCATTCCGGATTCGGTGGTTGCGCGCCGTAGCCGAGGAAGCTCAGGGAGGCGATGGCGAGGATCGCGGTACCGAATTGGAGTGCGGCCAGCGAGAGCACCGAGGAGTACGAGTTGGGCAGCACGTGGCGTGCCAGCAACCGCAGATGCCCCGCGCCCATGTGTTCGGCGGCCTCGACGAATGGCAGGTGCCGGATCTCCAGTACCTCCGACCTGGCCAGCCGTGCGAATACCGCGATCGAGGAAACACCCACCGCCACGGCGGCATTGGTGGTGCCGAAGCCGAGCGCGACGATGATCGTGATGGACAACAGCAGGGTGGGGATGGACAGCAGCACGTCGACGGCGCGTCCGACGACGCTGTCGACGACGCGCCCGAAATAGGCGGCGAGCAGCCCGAGTAGGGTGCCGACGACCAGGCCGATCGTTACCGCGATGAACGATCCTGCGATCGTCGCGGCGGTGCCGGCGACGACCCGGCTGAGCAGGTCGCGGCCGATGTAGTCGGTGCCGAACGGATGCGCGGCACTGGGCCCCGACAGCGGTGGTGCGATGTTCTCCCGCAACGCGTCGTAGGGCGCGATGACCCCCGGCACGAGGATCATCGCCAACACGAGCAGCAGAAACAGCAGTGCGAGCACGTCGAGAACACCGAGCCGCGTGCGATAGCGGCGTGGTTGTGTGAGATCGGCGATCGCCGTGACGGCGGTCATATCGTGGCCGCCTCGACGGTGCGGCCCGATTCGACGCGCCGTGGATCTGTGGTCGTGACGGTCGTCCTGATTCTCGGGTCGATGAGCGGATAGACGAGGTCGACCAGAAGATTGATCACCACGAAGGTCACCGAGACCGTGAGGACGACGGCTTGGATGATCGGTGTGTCCTGATTGCGCACCGCCGTTTCGGTGAGGTAGCCGATCCCGGTGCGGCTGAACACCGTTTCGGTGATGATCGATCCGGCGAGCAATTCGCCGACGGTGATCGCGATGATGGTGACCGTGGGGATCGACCCGTTGCGCACGATGTGCCCGAAGATGATGCGCGAGGACGAAAGCCCCTGCGCCCGCAGTACCTCCGCATAGGGGCGGCCCGCCGCGTTGGCGAGTCCCTGGGTGAGGATCTGCGCGATCGGTGCGGCCACCGGCAGCGAGAGCGGTATCGCGGCGAACACCACCGAACGTAGACCTTCGTCCCGGATGGCGGACATCCAGTCGAGCTGGAAAGAAAAGAATTGCAGCACAAGCAGTCCGGAGACGAAGGCGGGAACCGAAAGCAACAGCGCGGGCAGCGTGCTCGCGGCCTCGCGTAGCGGCGCCCACGGGCCGAATACCGCGCTCAGTGCGAGCAGGAAGCCGATGAGCGCGGCGAGCACGAAGGCGACCGCGGCGAGAGTCAGTGTGGAGGGCAGGGCTTCGCCGAGTAGCCGTGCCACGGGTTGCCCGGTGTTGAGGGAGTAGCCGAGATCACCCGAGAACAGTCGTCGCAGCGAGACCGCGAATTGCACGTAGGCGGGTTGGTCGAGTCGGTAATACGCGCGCAGCGCTGCGGCGTCGTCATCGGAGATGGGATTCGTGGGGTCGGCGATCTGTTGTTCGATCGGATCGCCCGGCAGGACGTTCAGCACGAAGAAGACAACCGAATACGCCAGTGCCACAACGAGGATGGCCTGACCTATGCGGCGTGCGAGATAACCGGACACCAGGAGAAAACTAGCCACGGTCTCGGCCGTAGCCAATAATTCCTCTCGGTAGAAGTATTAATGCCGTCGTCAATTTCACCTTGATCACCGGGCGCGGGTCGTGGCGATTTCATGGGGCACGCGACCGGGGTTCGACAGCCAACACACCGGTCACACTCGTTGACGACGCGCCGTCGCCCTCTTACCGTCGGAATGTGACCTTCAAAAGCGAGACCAGTGCCGTTCCCCCGATCGTGCTGAACGACGGGAACGTGATCCCGCAACTCGGCTTCGGCGTGTTCCAGGTGCCCGACGAGGAGACCTCCGCCGCGGTGACCTCCGCGCTAGCGGCGGGCTACCGCAGCATCGACACCGCTGCCTTGTACGGCAACGAGGAAGGCACCGGCCGGGCGATCCGGGAATTCGGGCTGCCGCGCGAGGAAGTCTTCGTCACCACCAAGCTGTGGAACTCCGAGCAGGGCTACGACTCGACACTGCGCGCCTTCGACGAGAGTCTGCGGAAGTTGGGGTTGGACTACCTCGACCTGTATCTCATCCACTGGCCGGTGGCGAAGGCCGACCGCTACATCGACACCTTCCGCGCCTTCCAGGCACTCAAGTCGCAGGGGCGGATCAAGTCGATCGGTGTCTCGAATTTCACTGTGCCGCACCTGGAGCGGCTGATCGCCGAGACCGGCGAGATCCCCGTGGTCAACCAGATCGAGTTGCACCCGAGGCTGGTGCAGCGCGAGTTGCGCGAGTTCCACGCGGCCAATGCCATTGCCACCGAGGCGTGGAGTCCGCTGGGTCAGGCCACCTTCCTCGATGACGCGACGATCGCCAGGGTGGCCGCCGAGGTCGGGCGCACGCCCGCGCAGGTGGTCATCCGTTGGCACCTCCAGCTGGGCAATGTCGTGATCCCGAAATCGGTGACGCCGAGCAGGATCGTGGAGAACTTCGATGTGTTCGGCTTCGAGCTCAGCACCGAACAGGTGGACGCGATCAGCGGATTGGACGCGGGCGAGCGGACCGGCCCCGACCCGGACACCTTCGCCGGCGGACTGGAGTAAGTGGTCAATGCGGCTGTAGGCCAAGATATTTCGTGAGTTCCGCGGCGGCGGCGCGACCGGCTCGGTTGGCTCCGATGGTGCTCGCCGATGGTCCGTACCCGATCAGGTGTACCCGAGGATCGCGCTGGACCTGGGTAGCCAGGCGACCGGTCATGGTGATGCCGCCGCCGGGGCCGCGCAGGCCGAGCGGCGCGAGGTGGTCGAGCGAACTGCGGAAGCCGGTCGCCCACACGATGGCGTCGGCGGGCTGAAAAGAGCCGTCGGCCCAGCGCACGCCGTCCGGTTCGATGTGGTCGAACATCGGTAGTCGGTGCAGCACCCCGCGGCGCTGGGCGGCGCGCAGGCGGTCGTCGAACGGCAGCCCGGTCACCGAGACCACCGAACCGGGCGGCAGCCCTCGGCGCACCCGGTCTTCGACTCGTGCCACCGCGGCGCGGCCGTCCTCCGGTGCGAACGGGGTGTCGCGAAACAGCGGCGGCGTCCTCGTTACCCATGTAGTGGAGGCGACCAGGGAAATCTCGTCGAGCAGCTGCACCGCCGAGATCCCGCCGCCGACCACCACCACGTGCGCCCCGGCGAATTCGTCAGCGGTGCGGTAGTCGCGGGTGTGTAGCTGGCGTCCGGTGAACGTCGCCGCGCCGCGATAATGCGGGATGAAGGGGCGCTCCCAGGTGCCGGTCGCGTTGATCAGTCCACGCACGCGCAGCGGGCCGTCGGCATCGGTTTCGGCGCTGAGCATTTCGGTGTGCGCCGCGGCGTCGGTCGTCGCGGTGTGTTCATCGCCACGGTCGCACACCACGGTCACCGACACCGGCCGTCGCACTCGCAGATCGAATCGTTTCTCGTACAGCTCGTAGTAGCGCGGCACCGCGGTGGCCGCTGGCGCCGACTCCGAGCCCGCGGGCAGCACCTCGGCGAACTCCATGCCTGGCAGGTCGTGCACGCGGTTGACGGTGGTCAGCGTCAGCGAGGGCCAGCGGTACTGCCACGCGCCGCCCGGCCCGTCGGCGTGATCGACGATCAGGAAATCCCGCTCGGGCACCAGCCCGAGGCGGCGCAGATGATAACCGGCCGACAGCCCTGCCTGACCAGCACCGATCACCAGGATCTCGAAGTCTGTCGGCACAGCGCACGATTGTATTGCCCTCAGGGAAAGCCGTCGTGACCTGTGGCAAAGTGAAAGGTAATCAGTCAGGTCGTCGGAGTTGGGGAGGTCGCATGCTCGGAGTCAGCCGTGATGGTGATGTGGTCACCATCGAATTACAGCGGGAACAGCGCCGCAACGCGCTCGATCTGGAGCTGGTAACGCGGCTGCGCGAGGCGGTGCTCACCGCGGTGGCCGACCAGGCGCGCGTGATCGTGTTGACCGGCCGTGGCCCGATCTTCTGCGCGGGGGCCGACCTGTCGGGGGTGTACGGCGACGAGTTCATCACCGAATTGCTCGGAATGCTGCGCACGATCGAATCGGTGCCGGTCCCGGTGATCTCGGCGATCAACGGCGGCGCGATCGGTGCGGGTGTGCAGGTGGCGCTGGCCTCGGACCTGCGGGTGATGTCGCCGGATTCGTTCTTCGCGATTCCGGCCGCCAAGCTCGGCATTTCGGTGGATCGTTGGACGATGCGCAAGCTTTCGACACTGGTCGGCGGTGGTCCTGCCCGCACGGTCCTGCTCGGCGCCGACACGGTGTCGGCGCAGGACGCCTACACCTTCGGTTTCGCCAATCGGCTCGGTGACCTCGCGGACGCGCAGGCGTGGGCCAAGCAGATCGCCACGCTCGCGCCGCTGTCGCTGCGCCACATGAAACTCGTCCTCAACGATGACGGCGTCGACCAGGAGAACACGGAGCAGAATGCGGCACTGGCCGCGGCGTGGGCGAGCGAAGACGCCGCCGAGGCACGCAGGGCTCGGCAGGAGAAGCGCGCGGCGAAGTTCGTGGGGCGATGATGAGTCTTCGACGGGTCGTTGGCGCGGTGGTCGGTGGGCTCGGCCTGGGCTGGGTGGTGCGTGCCGCGTGGGGGATTCCCTCGGCGATGGGCGCGTCGATCTCGGCGATTCGGCCGTACGCGGCGGGTTCGCGCAGTTATCGAGGTCAGCGGTTCCACAACACCGAGCCGAGTAGTCCGGTCGCCGCGGGGGCCGGTGGATCGTTGCTGCTCTCGGCGGTGACCAAACGCGATATCGGTCGTCCGCGTCGTGCGGTGCCGTTGGCCGTCCCGCACCTGCCCGAGGAGGCGGCCGAGCTCGCGGTCACCTGGTTCGGGCATGCCACCGCGTTGGTGGAGGTCGACGGTTACCGGGTGCTCGCCGACCCGGTGTGGAGCGAGCGGGTTTCCCCCTCGGCGTTGGTGGGTCCGGCGCGGATGCATCCGGTGCCCGCGCCGCTGACTCGGCTGCCCGAGGTGGACGCGGTGGTCATCTCGCATGATCATTACGACCACCTGGACAAGGAGACCGTGCGCGAGCTCGTGCAGCGGCAGAAGGCTCCGTTCCTGGTGCCGATCGGGATCGGCGCGCACCTGCGGCACTGGGGTGTTCCCGAGTACCGGATCGTTGAATTGGATTGGGGCGCTTCGGTTTCGCTGTCCGAACTCGGACTGGCTCGGGCCGGTGGCGACCTGACGCTCACCTGTACGGAGGCGCGGCATTTCTCCGGTCGCGGCCTGGTTCGCAACACCACCCTGTGGGCGTCGTGGTCGATCGTCGGCGCCACCAAGCGGGTGTACTTCGGGGGAGACACCGGATACACGCAGGCCTTCGCGCAGGCGGGTGCGGCGCTGGGCCCCTTCGATCTGACCTTGCTCCCGATCGGTGCCTACGACGAACGCTGGGTCGATGTGCACATGAATCCCGAGGAAGCGGTGCGTGCGCATGCTGACCTGTGCCAGGGCAACGCGGGGTACGGTTTGTTGGTTCCCATCCATTGGGCGACGTTCAATCTGGCTTTTCACAGTTGGTCGGAACCGGTGCATCGGATGATCGCGGCGGCGAAAGCGGCGGGTACCGCGATCGCGGTACCGATGCCGGGCCAAAGGGTCGACCCGATCGGCTTCCCACCGAGTGATTCATGGTGGGAAGATGTTGAGTGAACATCCATGAATTCGACGAAGGAGCGAGCGATGAGTCTTGTGGACAGCTTGAAGGGCCTGGTCGGTAAGGGCAGGGAAGCCGCGTCGAAAAACTCCGACAAAATCAACGATGCGGTCGACAAGGCCGGAAACTTCATCGATGAGAAAACTCAGGGGAAATACACCGACAAGATCGAAAAGGGTAAGGACGCCGCACGCAAGGCCGTCCCACCGAACGAGCAGGGCGGCGGCCAGCCGGGCACCCCGGAACCCGGCCCTCGACCCTGACATCGCGATGACGTCAGCGTGGCGGGGCCCGCACGGGCCGGTCCCCGCCACGGGGTGTGTGCGCTGAGCATGGCGCCGTGCGGACGGCGCCATGACGTCGCGCCGGCAGGATTTCGGTGGTGTCGAGATCGAGCTGAGCAATCTCGACAAGGTGCTGTACCCGGAAACCGGCACCACCAAAGGCGAGGTAGTCGCCTATTATTCGGCAATTTCGGCCGCGCTGCTCCCGCATATCGCCGGGCGTCCGGTGACGAGGAAGCGTTGGCCGAATGGGGTGGATGCCCCCGCATTCTTCGAAAAGAATCTGGCCGCGCACGCACCGGCCTGGTTGACGCGCCACACCGTGGATCATTCTTCGCGTAAAGCCACCTATCCGGTGCTCGATTCCGAGGCGGGTCTTGTCTGGATCGGGCAACAGGCTTCGTTGGAAATTCATGTGCCGCAGTGGCGTTTCGACGGTGCTGCGATCGGTGCGGCGACCCGATTGGTTTTCGATCTCGATCCGGGCCCCGGCGCCGGTCTCGCCGAATGCGCGACGGTGGCGCTCGCGGTGCGCGAGATGGTGGCGGGCATCGGATTACGCGCTTTCCCGGTGACCAGCGGCAGTAAGGGCATGCACCTTTATGTCCCGCTGACGCAGCGCTTGAGCCCCGGTGGCGCGTCGACGGTCGCCAAGCAGGTGGCGACGAATCTCGAACGCCTGCACCCGGATCTGGTCACCGCCACTATGGCGAAGTCGGCCCGCGACGGCAAGATCTTCCTGGACTGGAGCCAGAACAATCCGTCCAAGACCACCATCGCCCCGTATTCGTTGCGCGGACGCGCACAACCCTCGGTGGCGGCACCGCGCGACTGGTCCGAGATCGAGGACCGGGATTCGTTGCGGCAGTTGCTCTTCGATGAGGTGATCGCCAGATTCGAAGCCGAGGGTGATCTACTCGCCGAGCTCGATCCCGCACTGCCCGGGGTCGGCGGTGGCGGGCAACCCGATCCGCTGACGAAGTATCGATCGATGCGCGACGGCACGCGCACCCCCGAACCGGTTCCGAGCGGTCGGCCCGTTCCCGGCGCGAACAACCGATACGTCGTGCAGGAACACCATGCGCGACGACTGCATTGGGACGTGCGGCTCGAACGCGACGGTGTGCTGGTGTGTTGGGCGGTGCCGAAGGGTCCGCCGGAATCGACGCGCCAGAATCGGCTCGCCGTACACACCGAGGATCATCCGCTGGAGTATCTGGATTTCCACGGCGAGATCCCGAAGGGGCAGTACGGCGGCGGCCGGATGACGATCTGGGATTCCGGCACCTACGAGGCCGAGAAGTGGCGCGATGACGAGGTGATCGTCGTTTTCCACGGCGAGCGGCTCACCGGTCGGTACGCGCTGATCCGCACCGAGGGCGACCAGTGGCTGATGCACCTGATGCGGGCGCAACCCGCCAGTGCGCAGCCGCGAGACGGGCAGCCGCGAGACGGGCAGCCGCGAGACGGGCAGCCGCGAGACGGGCAGCCGCGAGACGGGCAGCCGCGAGACGAACAGGCGCGGCAGCTGGCTCGGTCAGCTGCCGCCCGGGGCACGAGCAAGTTCCCGAGGGCGATCGCGCCGATGCTGGCCACCGCGGGCGAGGTCGCTGAACTCGACGCGAAGCAGTGGGCGTTCGAAACGAAGTGGGACGGCTTCCGGTTGATCGTCGAGGTCCGCTCCGGTGCGGTGACCTTGCGCAGTCGGCTCGGGCACGTGGTCACTGAGCGCTATCCGGGTGTGCTCGCGGCCGCGCGTGCGCTGGCCGAGCACGATGTGGTGCTCGATGGCGAGGCCGTGGTGTTCGATGCGCACGAGGTCGCGGATTTCGCGTTGTTGCAGGCGGATCCGGCGCGCGCGGTGTTCGTGGCCTTCGACGTGTTGTATCTGGACGGCACGTCGTTGGTGCGTAAGAAGTACGCCGATCGGCGCATGGTGTTGGAGGCACTGGCCGCGAAGGTTCCTGGACTGCGGGTGCCGCCTCGGTTAGCGGGGTCGGGCGCGGACGCGCTCGAATACAGTCGGGAACGCCGATGGGAGGGTGTGGTCGCCAAGCGGAAGGACTCGGTGTATCTGCCTGGCAAGCGCGGACATTCGTGGCTGAAGCAACGCAACTGGCGCGATCAGCGAGTGGTGATCGGTGGGTGGCGGCGCAGCACGGCGCGGGAGTTCAAATCACTGCTGGTGGGCGTCGAATACGAGGACCGGCTGGTGTATGTGGGGCGGGTCGGCACCGGTTTCGGTGCGGAACGGATGCGCGAGCTGGCGGTCGAGTTGAACAAGTTGGTGCGCAAGACAAGCCCCTTCGACAATGAACTCACCGCCGACGAGCGCGCGGACGCGGTGTGGGTGACGCCGAAAATCGCCGGGACCGTTCGGTTTATGAGTTGGACCGAGACGGGCAGGCTGTGGCACCCGATCTGGTCGGCGTGACCGCGACGACCTGGGTAAAGTGAACCACTGGTTATCCCCATTGGTGTGAGCGAGGAGTGCTCGGTGGACTTCAAGAATCTGGCGAACAAGGCGATGGGCCTTGCGCAGAAGAACGCGGACAAGGTCGACACGGTCATCGACAAGGCGGGTGACGCCGTCGACAAGCAAACCGGCGGCAAGTACGCGAGTCAGGTGGACTCGGCGCAGGATGCGGCGAAGAAGGCCATCCGCAAAGATCGGTGATCCAGTGCCGAGCGGGACATGGCGGCGGCGAAGAGCTTGTGCGCGTTCATGTCCCGCTCGGGCAGTGGGCAGGGGGAATGGTTCAGGTCAGTTCTCGGGGCGGTCGGATTCCATCCACTTCGTGGTGCCCGGTGCCGCGGTGAGTGTGCTGAGCAGGTCGACGCCCGCGACGATCAGCGTGGGTCCGCCCGCGACGATCGTGCCGATGATCCCGCCGATGGTGGCGCCCGCGATCACGCTGGCGATAACGCCAGGCCCCGTGACGATACCCGTGAGGCCGACAAGCGCGCCGAGCGCGGTGCCGATGAAGCCCCCGATGGCGGTGGCGATGCCGAACTGCGTCATGAATGAGTCTTGCGCCTGGCGGTTCTCGTAGATCGAGGCGACTGGTTGCGCGGTCCGACGTGCCTTCGTCGTGTCCTTGACCGCGGTCAGTTCCAGCACTCGACCTTCGTCGCTGACCGTGTGCGGCAGCGGGTATTCCATGCCGTCCTGGCGGAAGGCCAGCGGCATGGTGATGAGGGTTTCCCCTGCTTCGTCTTTGACGCCGACCGAGTCGCCGCTCACCTCGAAGGTGCCGGAGGTGAGGGTGGTGATGATCTTGTCGCCCACCAGTTTTGCCTCGTAGCCGACGTTCGGCGCGGCGGGTGCTTGCTCGGCGTGCGCGACCGCGGGTTGCGCGTGCATGCCCGCGACGCCGACGACGAGGGCGGCGAGCAGGGGCGCGGCGGCGCCCGCCGTGATTCTGTGCAGAAGCTTGTCGATCATGTCGAACTTCCCATCCTCATCAGGGGTCCACGCCCGGAATGGGTTCGAGTACCGAAGGGTTCGAGCACTCGGGCGAAGCGACGCGAGCGAATGTCGCTTCCGTAGACCGGTAGAGACGAACAACGAGCGGAACGAACAGCTGAAGAACAAGAAATCACGCAGCAAATTGCAGGTTACTGTGCTGCGGCCCAGGGCTTTCGGAGTGGAAACCGTCGGTCATTCGAGAGTTCGAGTGACTCGTGCCCAGGGTATGAGTGATGGTACTCACCTTTTGGCACAGTCGAATTCGGGGGTCTATTCATCGCTCACCATGTAATTCAGAGTATGCGTGCGGCGTACAGCAATCGTTACCGAGCCGAACGAAAACCGCTGAAAATGGTTATCGGAAGCGGTATTCGAGAATGGCTGATCGAAACACGTATCGAGGACGCCGCGCTGAATCCGCTCGGCGAACCGCCGGATCAGACCACGTTGTGCAATACGACGCAGCCGATAATCCCGACGGCCAGGCTGGCCACCGCGATCACGTCGCGCTTTCCCGGCGTCGCTGGTGTCGCGGTGAGCTCACCGGTGCCACCGCGCGCGGTGATCGCCTCGCCGAGTTCGGCTGCCCTGCGGGTCGATACGGCCATCGCGGCGGTGAGTAGATCGATCAGCGAGCTGTCGGTCGCACGGCGCAGCAGGTCGCTCTTGGGGCGAAGTCGGCGTGCGGCGCGCAGGATGCGGATCTCGTCCAGCAACAAGGGCAACCCGCGCAGGGTGAGCGCGACAACGACCGCCCATTCGTCCACGGGGATACGGAGTTTGCGCAGCGGTGCACCGAGTTTGGCCAGGGCAGGCGCGATTTCGCTCATCGGCGTCGTCCATGCGACGAGCAACGAGGCCGCGACCAGCAGCATGCTGAACAGCAATACCTGCGCGAACCGCACCAGGGCGGCGAGTCCGACCGGTGCGGTGGTCAATGCTCCGATGGCCACCAATCCCCAGAACCACCACGGCAGTCTCGGGACGGTGCCGATCGGGATCTTGGCGATCGCACCGATGACGATCAACCCGACGACGGTGACGCCGAGCACCGGCCAGGACGGAAGGAACATCAGCAGCAGGCTGATCATCAGCACGCCGATCAGCTTGGTACCCGCCCACAGCCGGTGTACTGGGCTGGACACCGGAACCTGTCGGAACAACACCGTGCTCATCGGTGGCCTCCTCGCTCCGGTCGACCGTGGTCGAGCTGCCAACCGGGCACCGCTCGGCTCGGTCGTGGGTCGGGCCGCGGTTCGGAGTCCTGCGCCGTGGGCTGTCGCGGGATCGATGAACTGGAAATGTCCTGCGGCTCGTGCAACGACTCCGCCGCCAGCAGGTGGCCCGAGCGCAGATGCACCGTCCGGTCGCAGATGGCCGCCATGTCCTCCACATCGTGGGAGATGATGATCAGCGTCTGCCCGGAGTCGCGCAGCCGGGCCAGCAGTTCCACGATGTCGGCGCGGCCCTCGGGGTCGAGTCCGGCCAGGGGCTCGTCCAGTACAACGACCTGGGGATGGCTGGCCACGATGGCGGCGAGCACCACCCGCTTGGCCTGGCCGCCGCTGAGTTCCTCGATCGACCGCGCGGCGATCGCACGATCGAGACCGACGGCGTCCAGTGCCTTGCCCACCGCGCCGGAGCCGGTGGCGCGTCCGCCCCAGTCGGTGATCTCGGCGCTGACCGTGTGCTTCTGGAGTTGCAGCCGAGAGTGCTGAAACGCCAACTCGACTCGGCCGATCTGCTTGGTGATCGACTTGCCCGCGAGCTCGCAGCGCCCGACACTCGGCGCGATGAGTCCCGCCATGATCCAGGCCAGCGTCGACTTGCCCGAGCCGTTCCCGCCCACCACCAGCAGTGCTTCGCCGCGGCGCACCGTGAGGTCCACCGAGTGCAATGCCGGTGCCTCCCACGGGGTTCCACGGTTGTAGGTGTGACGGACGCCGTGCAATTCCAGCAGCGGGCTGCCGATCGGTGTGCGGCGAGCCTCGCGCATCGGCTTCGGCCATGCGGGTAGGTGGTCCACCGTGTGGCCCTGCTGGAGGTGCACGACACGCTCGGCCGCCGCGGCGTCGCTCTCGTGATGAGTGACCAAAACCACGGCCATCCCGTGTCGCTTCGGTAGTTGTGCGAGCAGCGCCACCAGTTCGCCGCGACCGCGCGGATCGATCATCGAGGTGGCTTCGTCGGCGATGAGCAGCGCGGGGCGCCTTGCCAGTGCGGCGGCGACCGCGAGCCGCTGCTGCTGGCCGCCGGAGAGACCGGCGGTTTCCTTACCGCCCATGCCAGCGAGGCCGACCTCGGTGAGTAGGGCCTCTACGTCGACGGACGCCGCCAGTTCGGTGGGCAGGCCCCACACCACATCGTCGGCGACCAGCACGCCGAGGGTCTGGCTTTCCGGCCGCTGCAGCACCAGCGCGGTGCCGCCGAGATGGCCGAGGCCCGCCGAACCCGGTCGTTCGACGCTGCCCTCGGTGGGTGGCAGACCGGCGAGCAGTCGGGTGAGCGTGGACTTGCCGGAGCCGTTGTGACCGACAACGGCGACGAATTCACCGGAGTCGATGGTGAGGTCGATGGCGTGCAGCGCGCTGTGTGCCGCGCCCGCGTAGCGGTAGCCCGCGCCGCGCAGGGTGACCGGAAGTGGTGCGATCGGACGATCATCCGGTGGTGCGTCGAGGCGGTCGCGGGTCGGCAACCAGGCGAGTCGGTCGAGGACCGAGCCGAGGACATACCAGGAGAACAGGCCGGTCACGATCATGCCCGCGGCCACGCCACCGCCGATCCACAACCACCACCAGTGCAGCACGGTCTCGGTGATGTCGGCGACCGCTCGGCCCAGCGGCGCCAGCTGTGGCTGGCGTTCGGCCAGGTTCTGGATGCCTTTGCTCGCGTTGCGCAGGTTGTCGAAGATCAGGTTGCGTGAGGCGCTGAGTATCAGCAGTGCGCCGACCGAGAGCGCGGCCCAGACCAGTCCCGCCAGGGTGGAGAGCCCGAGCACCGACAGCAGCCCACGGTGTCGGCGCTTCACCGATCCGATGATGCCGCCGACGGTGGCAGAGGCGAGCAGGCCGCTGGCGGGCAGTAGTCCGGCCGCGACGAAGGTGACCAGTCCCGCGGCGACGCACGCCGCGATCATGGCGCGCACGCGATAACGGTGCGCGATCATGCCGAGTGGAACGGCGGCGACGAGGTTGAGTCCCGCCGCCAGCGGCACCACCGAGCCGATGGTGACCAGGCCGACGGTCGCACCACCGAGTACCGCACCGACGGCCAGCTCGATCGGACGCAGCGGTCCGCGCTCGAGCGGTTGCGCTCTGCTCATCGGAGTTGGTGCGTGCACGGAACAAGTCTGCCAGGTCGGCGGTTCTGGGATATTCGCATGCTTATGCGCGCATGGATAAATGCTGGATTTATTCAGCCGATCTGTTCATTCGGGGGTGAATATCGAGATATCCGGCCATAATGACTCGGTGCAACGGGTGCAGGATCCGGGAATTCGTGATTGGAACTTCCCACGCGGAGTCGCGAGCGTGGCATTGATGGTCGACTACGCGGGTGAGCTCGGTGTCTCGGTCGGGCAGATGCTCAGCGGTTCGGGTCTGACCGAACGGCGCATGCACGACCCCGATGTGCAGATCGACGCGCACGCCGAGCTCACGGTCATCCGCAATCTTGTGCACGCGTTGCCGGACCGGTCGACGCTCGGCACCGAGGTGGGACGCCGCTACCGGATCACCACCTTCGGTATTTTCGGTTTCGCCTGCGTGAGTAGCCCCAACCTGGGGGAGGCCGTCGATTTCGCGCTGCGCTATCTCGACCTGAGTTTCGCCTTCTGCCTGCCGGTTGCCGAATGGCGTGCGGAGGAGTTCATCGGACGGGTGCACGACGAATCCGTGCCCGCCGACGTGCGTCAGTTCCTCGTGCAGCGCGACGTCACCGCGATGGTCCAGGTGATGACCGATCTGCTCGGTCGTCAGCTCCCGCTCACCAGGGTCGAATTCCGTTTTCCCACACCGGATCGCCTCGACATCGTCACCGAGGCGCTCGGGGTGGTGCCGGAATACGACAGGCCCTACAACCTTTTCGCGGTCGATCAGTCCCTGCTGGGTCAGCCGTTGCCGCAGGCGAACGAACACACCTGGGCGATGTGCCTCGCGCAGTGTCGTGACCTGGTGCAACGGCGTCGTGCGCGCACCGGAATCGCGTCCGAGGTGCGCGCGCGGCTGCTGCCGCGTGGTGGGGTCGACGGTTTCGCCGGGCCGCTCGGGATCGACGCGGTAGCCAGCGATCTGAATATCAGCACCAGGACCTTGCGGCGTCAGCTCGATGCGGCGGGCACCAGTTATCGCGCGCTGCTGGACGAGGTGCGTTTCGCGCTGGCGGAGGAAATGCTCACCACCACACCGCTTTCGGTGAGCGATGTGGCCATTCGGCTCGGCTACGCGGAGGCCTCGACCTTCATCTACGCCTTCAAGCGCTGGACGGGGGAGACGCCCGCCGCCTACCGCCGCAAGCGGGCGCCGCGGTAGCGCTCATTCGGGTTTGACGCTGACCCGTCCTGTCATCGGGACGGTGCGAAAGTGCGTGGTGAACCGGGAATCCGGATCGATCAGGTGCAGGGCGACGGCGGGGTCCGGTGCGTAATCCATGACCTGGTCGGGCAATTCGAGCTCCCAGGTGCCGCCGAGTACCGAGGACGTGCTCGGCGCCACGATCAGTGGCCGTCCCGCGAAGGTCGTTGCCGCCGAGGTGTGCGCGTGTCCCGCGACCACGCCGATGATGCGTTCGTCGGCCGCGATCACCTCGGCCAGCCGTTGCGGTTCATCGAGGGAGATCTCGTCGATCACCGGGCTGTGCAGGACTACTGGCGGGTGATGCAGTGCCAACAGGATCGGCTTATCCGGGGGTGCTTCGGCGAGTACGGTGCGTAGCCACGCGTAGGTGTCCTCGGTGAGGCGCCCGCCTGGCTCGCCCGGCACGCTCGAATCCAGCAGCGCCACGGTCAATTCGCCGACGCGGTGGGCGTGATCGACCGGCGCGGTCGAGGCTGGCTCGCCGAGCAAGTGCGTGCGAAAAGCGGTGCGGTCATCGTGGTTACCGGGAATCGAGTACACCGGAATGTCGGACCGCACCGCGCGCCTGGCGATCTCGTACTCCTGCGTCCAGCCATGATCGGTGATGTCACCGGTCAACAGGATCGCGTCGGGGCGTGGCCGCAGCGCGGACAGAAAGGCCATGACCTCTTCGACGCGTCGAGTATTGCGTGCGCCGGAATCGACATGCGTATCACTGACCTGAGCCACCAGAATCATCGCCGACCGCTTTCTGTGTTGTCGCCCGGCGCGGGCGCCGTGGGTTCGCGTGCCCCGTGGACAGTCAATGCTAGGACGTCGGGATTGTCGACGGTGCGGGCGGTGCGGTCGGAGAATTTCGCGTGCCGGTCACGCTCGCTTCTCCAGAGGTGCGCTCGCCGGTCGCGGTGGTCAGCCCTGCTGCGCGGTGCTGGTCGACAGCGTATGCAGCGCGCGCAGGAAGGCGCGACGGTCGGATTGGGGCAGTGTGGCGAGTATCCGCTCCTCCTGCTGCTGGATATCGCGTTGGGTGCGCTCGCGGCGGGTGCGCCCCTCCTGGGTGATCGAGACCAGGTTGACCCTGCGGTCCGCGGGGTCGGGTTCGCGTCGGATCAGCCCTTGGCGTTGGAGTTCGTCCAGTACCGCGATCAGGCGGGTCTTGTCGGCGCCGATGGCCTTGGCCAGTGCGGACTGGGTGTAAACGGGTTCGTCGCCGAGGCCGAGTAGTGCCGAGTATCCCCACATCGTCAGGCCGTGCTGTTCGAGCACGGGCAGTTCCATGGCGACCAGTGCCCGGCCGAGCGGTCCGATCATCGCGGCGAGGTCGGGGCGGCGGGGTGGTTCCGGCATGGCTTCGAAGATACTGCTTGGCAGATCGTAAGCATGAGCCTACGATAAGTGGATGCATACTAATGAAGAGCGGCATCGGCTGCGCACCCTGCACGCACGCTCGGTCCGGCTGAGCACCGATATCGTCGCGCGCGTCACACCTGATCAGCTGGACAACGAAACACCCTGCGCCGCTTGGCACCTCCGCGAACTGCTCGCACACATGAGCACGGAGAACAGCGGGTTCGCCGCGGCGGCGCGCGGTGCGGGCGAGGCCGAAGGGCTGTGGACCGCCCGCGAATACGCCGATCCGGTGGCCGCCTACCAGAGCGCTTCCGCCGAGGTGGTGGCTGCCTTCGCGGACGAGAACGTCTTCGATCGGCCGGTCCGATTGCCCGAGATCGCACCGGGTTTCGATATCCCCGCCGAGAGCGCGATCGGGTTCCACCTGGTGGACAGCGTGGTGCACGCCTGGGATGTGGCCAGCGCGATCGGCGTCACCGTGCCGGTTGATCACGAACTCGCCGCCGAAGCCCTGCGCATCGCGCGCGCCGTCCCCGACGACGAAGGCCGCCTGCTCGACGGTGCCGCCTTCGCTCCCGCGCTGGCCGCCGCCGACGACCAGCCCGTGCTGGACCAGATCCTGCGGCTCCTCGGTCGGTCGCCGACCTGGCCACAGGGGTGAGCCTCGGTGTGTGGCAACGCTAATGCGCGGTCTTGACACGCCGTCGAAGCAGTACTCCGGGATGAGTCCCGGATCGTCCGCGCGGGTGATGTCCTGAGCGATTGTCGGCGGTGACGATCGGTGTATGTCGTTGCGTCGTAGTGTCCTGCTCGTGGTCGCGGCCTTCGTGCTCGGTTCGGGGACGGTGGTCGCCTGCGCGTCGTCCCCACCCGCAGGGTCGACCATCGCATGGACACCGTGTCAGGAGAATGCCGAATTCGACTGCGCGGCAATCCCGGTGCCGGTGGACTGGTCCGATCCGGACTCGGCCACGGTCGACATCGCCGTGGTGCGCGATCGTGCCGATGAACCGGCGCGGAAGCTGGGCACGCTGGTTTCCCTGCCCGGCGGTCCAGGGAAGTCGGGGGTGGACGAGATCATCGCGGGTGGGAAGTTCTCCTCGGCGATCCTGGCGCGGTTCGATGTGATCAGCCTCGATCCACGCGGAGTCGGCCGAAGCCATCCCGTGCGCTGCGACGCCGACTTGGCGGCGCACCGGCCCAACCTGGTACCGGATCTCGGCGGTCGGATCGAGGAGGTGCACGCGTACGCGCGTGAACTCGCCGACAGCTGTCGCCGCTACACGGGGCCGCTGCTCGAACACGTCGACGCCACGAGCGTGGCGCGCGACGTCGACGCGCTGCGTTCGGCATTGGGTGAACAGCGGATCAGTGTCTACAGCCGGTCCTACGGGACGATGTCCGCGCAGGCCTATGCCGAGCTGTTTCCCGAGCGACTGCGGGCCATGGTGTTGGACAGCGTGGACGATCACATCGTGAGCGGCAGGGAAATGCTCGCGAGCGCAGCCCGCGCCGGTGCCGACACCTTCGGGGAATTCGTCGCCTGGTGCGGACGTGAGCAACAGTGCGTCCTGCACGGCGTCGATATCGAAGCCGCCTTCGAGGATCTCTACTCGCGCGCAGGACGAGGGGTGCTGCGCGACCCGGCTTCGGGTACCGTGCTGGGGCCGCTGGACCTGAGCACCGCCGTCACCCAGCGGCTCGATACGCCCGAATGGTCACGGTTGGCAACGGATCTGCGCAGCTTGATCGACCAGCCGTCGGTCGACCTACCGCCCGCCGCCGCGCCGCCCGCACCCGCACCCGCCGCCGTCGCGACGCCGTGGGTCATCGCATGTTCGGATTGGAAATTCGAGGTCGCCGACCAGGCGCAGTGGTCGCGGTTGTGGCAGGAGCAGAACGCGGCCGCCGGAGCACTGCACGCGCACTTCGCGTGGGCGGCGGGCAGTGTCTGCTCCGGATGGCCGACCGCGCACAAGAACCCACCGCACCCGCCCCGCGGCGACGAGGGCCCGGCGATCGTGATCATGAACTCGCGCCATGACCCCGCGACCCCGCACGAATGGGCGCGCAATGTCACCGCGAACACGCCTAACGCCGTACTGCTCACCTACGACGGGTGGGGGCACGGAGTCTACGGACGCACTCCGTGCACCACCGGCACCGCCGACCGATACCTGATCGACCTGACGATCCCGCCAGCCGAAACCCATTGCCCGGCAGGGTAGCGACGTGCTCGGCGAAATCCGCTGACCGGGCCGAACTCCGCAATCGTGCCGTTGTCTGCGTGACGTACGCGAAATACCGCTCGGCGACGAGCGCCCGGGGACCGAGCGGGGCAGGCACGCTCGACGCAACTGACGCAGCATGGCCGTCTAGCGCGCCCGCCGCTGGCCCCCGATTCCGTCCATGACCAGAGGGTGGCATCCGTGATACCACGCGAATCGATTACCGTCCGGCAGGCGGGAGCAGTTCGGCAGCGTGGTCTGGTAATGCGCTGTCGCGCAAGGGTTCTGGCTCCCAGAAGCCGGAGTCGGGGGTGGCTTCGAGGAACAGGGTTTGCGGGGTGCGCCACGGCGCTTCCACGCGCAGGCGCCACGAGTGCAAGTAGGTGCGCGGGAGGGCGGCGGACTTGTCGAACAGGGGGTCGCCGAGGATCGGATGACCGGTCCACGCCAGGTGAACGCGGATCTGGTGGCGGCGCCCCGTCACCGGGCGCAAGGCGAGAACGGTGTGCCGCTCGCCGCGCTGCACCGTCGCGAAATGGGTGGTCGACGGGTAGCACTTGCTGTCGAGCAGGTCGGCTTGCTCGACGAACCAGCGGCCGTCCTGCTCGCGGATGCGTTCGCGTGGGGCGGCGACCCGCACCCGATTCTTGCGACCGACGCTCAACGGCAGATCGATCACGCCGGTCTCCGGCATCCCCGTCGCCGCCACGATGGCCAGGTAGGTCTTCTCGGCGGTCTGCTTGTTGAATTGCCTGGTCAACGGTCCGTGCGCGGCGAGATCCTTGGCCATCAACACCAGCCCGGAGGTGACCTTGTCGATCCGATGCACCGGATAGAGCTGTTCGCCCGCCACCGCGGCCAATTCCACGATGTCGGTGTCGTGGCGCTCACCGGTGACCGAGATGCCCGAGGGCTTGTTCAGCGTCAAGATCGCGGCGTCTTCGTCGATCACGGTCGACGCGCGCAGGCGCGACCAGTCGATGTCGGTTGGCAAGGGGTCCACCGGCAAGAGCCTAGAGCGCGGCAGGACCGTCCGTATCGGCAGTGCGTCAGCGCACTATCTGTCCTTGGATTTCCCGTTGCGGCGCAACACATGTGGACGCAATCGGTTGAATCCACGCACTCGAACGCTGCGCAGATGCCTGATCGAGAACCCCGCGCCCTCCAACTGACCGGCGGCCTCGTCGTCGATCAGCACCGTGCCCGGCCGCGCGACGCCGGTCAACCGTGCCGCGATGTTCACCACCGAGCCGTACAGGTCACCGAAGCGTTGCAGTACCGGTCCGTAGGCCAACGCCACCCGTAGTTCCGGGGTGCCGCCGACCATCATCGTGCTGTCCTGGATCGACAACGCGATCCGTGCCGCGTCCGCCGCGGACTCGGCGGCGAACATCACCTCGTCGCCGACGTTCTTGATCACCCAGCCGCCGTTCTCGGTGATCGCGGCGGTGGTGGTCGACTCGAACGCCTCCAGCAGCATCGACAGCTCGTCCGGGTGCAGGTGCCTGGTGAGCCTGGTGTAGCCGACCATATCGGCGAAACCGACGGCGAGATCGCGAACCGACTCTCCCGCAGTGTTTTCCGAGTCGAGCGAGCGGGCGAGCGCCGCGGCGAGATGGCGACGCCACGCGTAGACGTTGAGCCGCTCGATCGTGGCGATGGCACCCTCGGTCGCGGTGCGCATCGTGGCGGCGGGGTCGGCGTCGGGACCGGCCTGCGCGATGCGTTCGGTGATCTCCGCGAGCACCAGGTCGACCTGCCATTCGGCCAGCCGCGCCATGCCCTGCCCGAGCGTGCGTGCCGTCGCCGCTTGCCGCCGAGAGTCCGCCGACGCCAACACATTCAGCGCACCGAACTCGCGGACCGCCGTGACGTCGGCCTCGGTGTAATCGATCGCGTCGTCGTCCAAGCCGGCGGGAAAGCCGAGCGCGGTCCACAACCGCTTGGTCAGCTCCGTGGTGGAGGAGGATCGCGCGGCGACATCGTTGCGGCTGTAGTGCCGCGTGCCGTCGAGCAGATACGACTCGATCACCGACTGGACCTGCTCGGGGTGCTCGGTAGGGGCCATGATCACCTACCTTACGGCTCGAATGCGGGTTGGTCGCCGGGGCGAGGCGAGCATTGGGTGAGCTCACAGGCGGATGCGCGATCCTTGTTCGTCGCGTCGCAGTGCGCGCTCGGGTGGGGTGCCTATTCGGCGAGTCCGAGTGTGGCGGGGTCGGCTTCCAGTAACTTCCAGTCCTCCGGTGTGCCGAGCAGGGCGAGTGCGCATTTGATCATGATGGTGCGCGCGTTGTTTTCCGCCGCTTCGTCACCGGAAGTGGTGCGACGCATGTGATATGACGTGTGCTCCATCGTCGTGATGTAGACGTTGAGGGTCAGCGGGTCGGGGTTGCCTCGGCCGGTCGCGTTCGCCTCCGTGACGAGTAGTTCGGTGATTTCGGCGTGCACCCGTTCACGCATCCGCGACACCGGGTTCTGCGGGTCGTGAATGCCCGCTTCCAACGACTGCGCGATATCGGCCTGCTCGCTGCTCCAGCGCAGGTGCGCCTCGATGCCCGCGAGTACCTTGGCGATGCTGCCTTCCACCTCGCCGACGCTGGCGTGCAATGCCACGAGCGACGCGTCGCCCGCCGCCTCGATCACCGTGCACACGGCTTCGTCGGCATTGCGGAAATACCGGTAGAAGGTCGCGCGGGACATACCGAGGTGCTTCAGGATCCGACTGACCGTGACCCCGTAGTACCCGTGCTCGGCGAACACCGCGCGGGTCGCCGTGAGTATGCGTGCTCGGGCCACTTCGTGCTGCTGCGCCGTCTGTGGTGGACGACCCCCTCGTGACCTGCCACCACCGTCGGGCTTTTCGCCCTTGACCACCATGACTTTCGCCGGCTCACCTTCTGCGATGCGCTTCGATGCCGCTGTGTCGAACACGGCCGACCGGCGCGATGTGCGGCGACCAGAGACCGACGACGGACGTTTTCGTCCGCCATCGAACAACACTACGTGGGCGTCGCAATGACGTCGCCCCCTCGGCGCGAGCGGTGTCGGCGCCGCTAGGCGAGCACCCGGGTGAGCGCCCGCCAGCGCAGGTGTCGATAACGGAAGATCAGATGGATGAACAACCGGGTGCCGAAACCGGTGACGCCGTCGTCGGTTTCGACCTCGTCGGTGTAGCGGCAGCGGTTGTCGTCGATCGGGGTGAAGGTGAGGTGGTGGTTCCAGGTACGGACCGGCCCGCCGCGTTCATTGGTGTAGATCTCGGTGGGTTCGAGCCGCACAAGGGTCAACCGGTGGGTCCAGCTGGGAATGACCCCGAACCACCACAGCCGTGCCGATGCCTGCGCGCCCGGCGCGATACGGTCGGGAAAATCGAGCTTCGGCACCCGAAGTATGGGCGAGACAACGTATTTGAACAGTTCCGGCTTCTGGGCCAGTTCGTAGGCTGCCTCGGCCGAGATCGGCAGCTCGGTAGTGAGCCTGACTATGCTCATGCCCCCGCCGCCCCTTCGACAAACCCCGGCACCCGCCACCGCGCTCCCCTGACTACAGTCATATTCGGTTCCCCGTCGACTCGACTCCTCCGTTTGTATTAGGTTACCCTAATTCAAAGAAAGTTGGGGTGGTCACCGCGTGCAACAGCTGCGGCAGTGGATATTTCGATCACGGCTCCACGAGTTCGTAAGAGGTAGTGAGCTGCACGCCGCATGCCGGGGTTGGTCGGACCTCGAATAGTTCGGGTAACAGGCTCCGAAGGTTCTCGACGCTGTACTGATCGCAGCGGTGCCGACGCCGGTGATACCCGCGGCTCGCGTGTGTAGCCGTCGGCGGGATTGTCGAGGCGTGTTGCCCTCTCGGGGGTGATCTGCGGTGGCCGGTTAAATGAGTTGTCGGCGTTGGTGATCGTCGCCTGATGTGCCTGGTCCGGTCAGTCGGAGCGGGGTGCGTGACCGTTCTCGATGACGTCGAAGGCTTGGTCGGCGTTGGCGACGGCGGTGGGGTACATGTCGTCGACCGCGCGGCCTGCGCGGATCGCTCTGGCGTTGTGATTGGAGAGAATGCGCTGCGCGGCGAAAATCTGCGCGGCTACCAGGCGGGCGGTGAACTCGTCGCTCGGCCAGCCGGAACTCAGGAGTGCGTCGGTGAGGTCGCGTTCTCGGTCGAGCATGTAACCGGACAGCCGGGCCATCAGGGAAGGGGTCGAATACAGCAGGTCGTGGAACATGACGGCGGCTGGGTCGTCGTTGAGTCCCGTGCGGGGGTCGCGCTGGGTGAGCCGGTCCAGGAAGTTCTGGCGTAGGGCGCGCAACGGGGGAGTCGCGGCGTCGCGATGTCGCACGATCAGCGCGGGATCGTTCTCGCCGTCGAGGAATCGGTGCAGGACGAGGTCTTCTTTGGTGGGGAAATACGCGAACAGCGTCGGCTTGGATACCTCTGCGGCCGCGGCGATGTCGGCCACCGAGACTCCGTCGAACCCCGACCGCTCGAACAAGGCGAACGCGGCCTCCAGTATCGCAGCACGAGTGCGGCGCTTCTTGAGTTCGCGCAGCCCGACAGCCTCCACGCGGGTCAGCCTAGCTTGTCCTGATTTGATTAATACATTGACTCGGTAATACTTTTAACCTAGTAAAATAAGTCCCGTCGACACAACACTCTCAGCCGTGAGGGGTCTTCACCCATGCCTTCCACTGAACCCGACCACGTCGAACCGGAGATTCGCACCGAAGCCGACTACATGGAAACCTGCCGCTCCTCGCTCGCACGCATGCGCGAAGAAGTGCACACGATGCTCGTCACGGGGGCGGCCCAGGGCGACGTCGGGGACAAGGTCAACAATCACGCGCTGCGTACATGGCGCGTTGAGCAGGTCGAGGCGTTGACCGATCTCGAAGGCGTGCCATTGTTCTTCGGGCGCTTGGACTTACCGCGCGGCGACGTCTACGACACCTTCCGTGATGTGGGCTGGCCGTCCTCGGAGCCCGACAGTGACCGCGTCTACATCGGACGCCGTGGCGTGAGCGACGAGGCGGGCGAGTTGCTCGTCATCGACTGGCGCGCTCCGCTGTCGCGTGCCTTCTACGAGGCCGGGCACGCCGATCCGATGCGGGTCAGGGTGCGGCGCCGATTCGGCTTCGACCACGAGGGCGTGCTGAGCGCCTACGAGGACGAACCGCTCGACGGCGCCGCCGACGAGCGCGGGGGCGCGCTGCTTGCGGCGGAGATCGAACGACCGCGCAAAGGGCCGATGCGCGACATCGTGGCCACGATTCAGCCCGAGCAGATGAGCCTGGTGCGCGCTCCGCTGGAACGCACGCTCTGTATTCAGGGCGCGCCGGGAACCGGGAAAACCGCTGTCGGCCTGCATCGTTTGGCGTTTCTGTTGTTCAGTGAGCGGGAGCGGTTGCGCAAGGACGGTGGGGTCGCCGTCATCGGACCGAACCGATCGTTCCTGGCGTATGTGCGCAATGTGTTGCCCGCGCTCGGTGAGGTGCAGGTGTGGCAGACGACCATCGATGAGCTCGTCGCCTCGGTCGCTGTCGAGGGCGTCGACGCACCGGCGGCGGCACGGATCAAGGGTGACGTGCGGATGGCGGACGTTGTGCGCCGCCAGGTGTGGTCGCGCGTCGCGACGATCGACGAGACACTGGTGATCACCCACGAGCACCGCACGTGGCGGCTGTATCCCGACGAGCTCGCCGAGGAGTTGGCCGCGGTGCGCGAGCGGGTGATCGACTACGGCAGTGGTCAGGAACTGCTCGCGCAACGGTTCGCGTATCTCGTGCTGCGCCAGATCGAGCGTTCCGGTGACCCGGCCACCACGAGCACCCTGCGTAAGGTTCGCCGACACCGAACGATAGCCCGTGCCGCGCAACGGATGTGGCCGACGGTGGACCCGGCCAAGGTGGTCTTCGATCTGCTCACCGACCGGAAGATTCTCGCGGGTGCCGCCGAGGGGATCCTCTCGGCAGACGAACAGGATGCGATCCTGCTCGCGACCAAGCGTCCGCGCAGCGCGAAGGCGATGACCTGGACCGGTGCGGACCTCGCCTTGCTCGACGAGGCGGCGGCGCTGATCGAGCACCCGGCGAAACTCGGCCATATCGTGGTCGACGAGGCGCAGGATCTGAGCCCGATGCAGATTCGGGCGATCGGGCGCCGCGTGGCCGGATCATGCACGGTCCTGGGTGATTTGGCCCAAGCCACCAGTCCCTCGGCGATCCAGGATTGGGCCGCCGCGCTGACCCATCTCGGCGCTGCGGACGGACAGATCGAAGAACTCACTCGCGGCTATCGCGTTCCCGCACAGGTCATCGACTACGCCGCCCGCCTGCTGCCGCACATCGCGCCGCAACTGCGCGGACCCGCGTCATTTCGGCAGTCGGCCGACGCACTGCGCGTGACGCGGGTCGCGGCCGAGGAACGGACCGCGGCGGTGGTCCACGCCTGTATCACGGCACTGACGCAGGAGGGTTCGGTCGGTCTCATCGCCGCTGACGGTGCGGTCTCGGACTTCCGAAAAGCGCTCACCGACAGCGATTTACCGCACATCGTCCTCGGCGACGACGAGTCGGACATGGACGACACCCGACTCACCCTGGCACCGGTGACCCTCGCCAAGGGCCTCGAATTCGACACCGTCCTCGTCATCGAGCCCGCGCAGATCGCCGCCGCCGAACAACGTGGCCTACAACGCCTGTACGTGGCTCTCACACGCGCCGTCAGCAACCTGCACATCCTGCACGCCGAAGCGCTCCCGGAACCCCTGACTCGCGAGCCGGTGCTGGCTGTATAGGAGATTGGCTCGCGTCGTCACCGAGCCGTTCCCGCGCGGCGCGTAACGGGGTCTTGCTCCCTTCGTCGCCGCGCGCGGTGCCGCAGTGGTGCATATCGGCGCTGAAATGCCCGGCCTCGCAACCGAGAGCGAGAACATAGGCACCATCGATCGCGCCGATCAAACGCAGTAGGGCTGGTCGATCGATGTGTGCGTTGCACACATTGTCGGTGGCCGGTTCGGCGAACCGCGCACACTTCGCACCGAGGTAGGCGGATTCGGCAGCGCTCAGTCGACCATTCTCACCGCGACGCCCGCCGAGTTCACACGGAACCGAAATGGGTTCGGCGAACTCGGCGTGCGAGAACCGAGGGGTGGCGGGCGAGTTCGGTACCTGTGGCGTCGAAAGGTCAGGACGCCGACACCGGGATTCGGTCGGGGGTGGGGATCTGTGGTGCGCGGCGCAGCGGCGAGAGGAAGGCTTCGCCGAGGCGTTCGCGCTTGTGGTGGTCGGTGATGCCGAGGCCCTCGTGTGGGGCGAGGCCGAGGACGCCTACCTTGCCGACGTGTTCGTTGCGTTGTACCGAACGGACCGCGTCGGCGGCCTCGGTGAGGGTGTGGACCGAGGACAGGGGTGGGGCGAGTTGGCCGAGGTCGAACAGACGGATCATTTCGTTGGCCTCGCGCAGGTTCATCGCGTGACTGCCGATGATGCGTTTGAGGTTCATCCAGAGGTAGCGGTTGTCGTATTCGTGGCGGTAGCCGCTGGCCGAACCGCAGGTGATCACCGTGCCGCCGCGCCGAACGACGATGACGGACATGCCGAAGGTGCTGCGTCCGGTGTAGTCGAAGGCGACGTGCGGGTCTTCGCCGACTGCCGACCGGATCGCTCTGCCGAGCCGTTTGGCGGCCTTGACCGTCGACTCGGGGCTGTGATCGTGGTCATCGAGTCCCAGCTCGGCACGATTGATGACGATGTCGCAACCGAGCGACTGCACCAGCCGTGCTTTCTCTTCCGAGGACACGACACCGATGGGAATTCCGCCACCGTTGCGCACCAACTGGGTGGCGAAGGCGCCGAGTCCACCGGCCGCGCCCCAGATCAGCACGATGTCGCCCTGCTTGATCTGCGCGCCGTGCTCGCCGACCAGCATGCGGTAGGCGGTACCGCCGCACAGATTGATGCAGGCCGACTCTTCCCAGGTGAGATGGCTCGGCTTGGGTAGGAGTTGGCTGGCACGCACCACGCAATAGTGGGCGAGGCCACCGAAATTGGTCTCGTAACCCCACGCCGTCATGTTGGGGTCGTGCATCGCGTCGTTGTGTGCGTCGGGGTGCTGATCGTCGACCAGCACCGGGGACACGGTCACATGGTCGCCGACCTTCCAGTTGCGCACACCCGCCCCGGTGCGGACGATCACCCCGGAGGCGTCCGAACCGATCACCTGGTAGTCCTGCTGGTGGCGGGTGGCGTATCCGCCGTGGCGGGCGTAGCGGTCGATCATGTCGAAGGTGGAGACTGGTTCGAAGATCGAGGACCATACGGTGTTGAAATTGATCGAGCTTGCCATCACCGCGACCAGTGCTTCGTCGGGGGCCAGCTCGGGCATCGGCACCCGACCCACGTGCACCGACCTGCGCGGATCCTTGTCGGTCTCACCGTCGAAGAGGTGGACGTCTTCCCTGCGCAGGTGTGCGGCCAGATAGTCGTGAGGAACCTCGTGCGACAGCAGCACCTCAGCGGGTGCACCGTCGAGTACCGCTTCGGCCAGATGATCTGTCATGATCGGGTCCCTTCCAACAACGTGGCTCCCGTGCGCGGGTAATCTTCTTCAGCCACAACGCCATTCGTGGAGTCAGGCGTGCGGCGACGGCAGCCTGAACGGCAACGGTATGTCCGGTCGTGTCGGGTTGACAGCCCCTAGTGACCCCCTAATGCACCCGTGGGCGTAGCGGCTCGGGTAGGGGTTTTCGGGATCGGCATTTCCGGCAACGCTGGTCGTTATGTCAGCCGAGCCATACGCCTTCGAGTCGCCTTTCGCGGATTCCGAGCGCGAGGTGGCGGACTCGGCGCACAGTATCGCGATTGTCGGAATGGCGGGTCGATTCCCCGGTGCCGAGGATCTCGCGCAGTTCTGGCGGTTGCTCGCCGAGGGCGGTGCGGCGATCACGCGGACGGATCGTCAGCCCAGGCCCTGCGGATTTCTCCGCGATGTGACCGGGATGGACGCCGGGTTCTTCGCCACCTCCGCGACCGAGGCAGCGGCCATGGACCCGCAGCAGCGGCTGCTGTTGGAGTTGGGCTGGGAGGCGCTGGAGGACAGCAGGATATCGCCGAAAGCGCAGCGTGGCAGGGCTGTCGGGGTGTTCGTCGGTGCGATGCACGGCGACTACGAGGTGCTGTCGAGCGGGTCGGAACCGACTCGCCACACGCTCACTGGAGTCAATCGCGGGATGCTGGCCAACCGGATCTCCCATTTTCTGGGGCTTCGTGGTCCGAGCCTCACCGTCGACGCCGGGCAGGCGTCGTCGTTGGTCGCGGTGCATCTGGCGGTGCAGAGCATTCGGCGAGGCGAGTGCGCGCAGGCGCTGGCGGGTGGCGTCAATCTGCTGCTTGGCGAACACGAGACGCGGGTCGCGGAGAATTTCGGTGCGCTCTCGCCCGACCACCGGTGCTACACCTTCGATGAGCGCGCCAACGGGTACGTCCGTGGTGAAGGCGGCGCGCTGGTCGCGCTGAAACCCCTCGCGGCCGCGCTGGCCGCCGGTGATCGCGTGTACGCGGTGATCGAAGGGTCGTCGGTGAACAACGACGGCGATACCGGCGATTCGCTGACCGCGCCCAGTGTCGACGCGCAGGTCGAGGTCTTGCGGGCTGCGCTCGTCGACGCGGGTTCGCCACCGCAGCTGGTCGACTATGTCGAATTGCACGGCACCGGAACACCGGTCGGCGATCCTATCGAAGCCGCCGCTCTCGGGCGGGTGTACGGCACGGCGCGGGGGCGCCGGGGGGCGCTGCGGGTCGGGTCGGTCAAGACGAATATCGGGCATCTCGAGAGCGCTGCTGGGATCGCGGGATTGGTCAAGGCGGCGTTGGCGTTTCGGCACGCGGAACTGCCGCCGAGTCGGAACTTTCGGACGGCGAATCCGCGAATCCCGTTGGCGGAACTCGGCTTGGAGGTAGTGGGTAACCAGGTGCCCTGGGAGACGACGCCTTCGGTGCTGGCGGGGGTGAGTTCCTTCGGAATGGGAGGTGTGAACTGCCATGTCGTGCTGTCCGGCTCGCCGGAGAGCATGCGGGCCTCGGAATCCGCCGCTTCGGTGGGCGATCCGCGGGCTGTCGCGCCACTCGGGAATGCTCACGCCACGCCGTTCGTATTGTCCGCCGCGAGTCCGGAGGCATTGCGGGCGTTGGCAACTCGCCTGAAGACGGTCCTCGCACCGGACACCGACCTCGGCGCGCTCGCCTACTCGTTGCACGCGACAAGGGCTCGACACGACCACCGGGCCGTCGTCTTCGGCCACGATCGCCAAGATCTCAATAGCGGCCTCACCGCGATCTATTCGAATACCCCTGCATCGCAGGCGATCACGGGCCGTGCAGCACGCTCCGACCGTGGTATCACGGGCAGAATCGCCTTCGTCTTCCCAGGTCAAGGCGCGCAGAAGCCGGGCATGGCGCGAGAGCTGTATCGAACGGTGCCGCGCTTCGCCACGCACCTGGACAAGATCGTCGAGTACTTCACGCCGCACCTGGACGTGGACCTGCTCGACCTGCTGATCGGCGAGCACGAATCCTCGGCATTGCTGGATCAGACGCGATACACCCAGCCCGCGCTGTTCGCGGTGGAGTTCGCCCTCTTCCGGCTGGTCGTCGACCTCGGGGTCGAACCCGACTATCTGATCGGGCACTCGATCGGAGAATTGGTGGCCGCCACCGCATCCGGTGCGCTCGAGCCCGTCGACGCCGCGCGCCTGGTCGCCGAGCGCGGACGGTTGATGCAGTCGGCGGCGGGCGCGGGTGCGATGGTCGCGATCGCGGCCGCCGAGGAACAGGTAACGGCGCACCGAGCGACTACGGGCGCCACGTTCGATATCGCGGCGGTGAATCATTCGGAGGCGACCGTCATCTCCGGCCCCGCCGAGATCGTCGTCGAGGTGGGGGAGCACTTCGCAGCGCAGGGGCACCGAACCTCGAAACTCGCCGTGAGCCACGCGTTCCACTCCGCACAGATGGACGCCGTACTCGACGAGTTCCGAACGGCATTGGTGGGCACTGATATTGGCCCGCTCGCCATTCCCGTGCTGTCCAATCTCACCGGCGAACTGCTGACGGACGCGGAGCTCGCCGATCCCGACTACCTGGGCAAGCAGCTGCGCAATACCGTGCGATTCGGCGCGGGTATCCAGACGCTGCTGGACCGCGACGTGACCACCTTCCTGGAACTCGGGCCGGGTGCCGGACTTTCCAGCATGATCAGGGCGGCCTCGGCCGGCGGGTCGATCGCTACGGTTCCCGCCTTGCGGGACAGCTCCGTAGACGCCGAGGGTTTGGTGCGAGTACTCGGTGAGCTCGAGTGCGCCGGTGTCGGCATCGACTGGACGGGCCTGATCGGCTCGCGGCAACGAATCGACCTGCCTACCTATCCCTTTCAACGCAAGCCGTACTGGCTGGCCGCGGCGAACGACACTGTCATACCCACCGTCCTCACCCCGCCATTCACCGAGCAGGCGTCCGTCTCGACCTCCGCCGCGTTCGACGCGGCCGGTGCGGTGCGCGCGGCACTGGCCGGTGTGCTCGGTCTGACGGCACCCACCCATGACGAATTACGCAGCGATTTCAAGGCATTGGGCATGGACTCGCTGGGGTCGGTGCAGTTCCGCGACGTGCTGGCGGAGGCGTCGGGGCTCACGCTGTCCGCCGCACTGGTCTACGACCATCCCACGCCGCGCGCGGTGACCGCCCATCTCGCCGGTCTGCTGGCGGGTGAACCGCATTCGATCGAACCTGCTGTCGTGGATGCCGTGAATCAGCATGACGCACAGCGGATTACCGGCCGCTCCGAGTACACGGCCCTGTCCGACGACGATGTGGTCATCGTGGCGACGGCGGGCCGTTGGCCAGGTGGCCTCGATACACCCGAGGACTTCTGGGCAGCGCTGGTGGCTGGCAGTGACCACACGGGCGAGTTCCCCCGTGATCGTGACTGGTTCCTCGACCAGGAGCGTGGCGACGGCAAATCCGCTGCACGTCGCGGCGGATTCCTTTACGACGCGGCCGAATTCGACGCCTCGTTCTTCGGCATCGGTCCACGCGAAGCCGAAGCGATGGACCCGCAGCAACGTTTATTGCTCGAATCGACCTGGACCTGCCTGCAACGCGCGGGTCTGGCGCCGAGCTCGTTACGTGGCACCGCCACCGGTGTGTACATCGGGTCGGTGCAGCAGGAGTACGGGCCGAGAATGCACGAGGCCGACGATTCCGCCGCGGGCTACCTGCTCACCGGAACCACCAACAGCGTGATCTCCGGAAGGCTGGCCTACCAATTCGGCTTCGCGGGACCGACGGTGACGATCGATACCGCCTGCTCGTCGTCGCTGGTCGCCCTGCATCTCGCCGTGCGTGCGCTGCGGGCGCGCGAATGTGACCTCGCGGTGGTCGGCGGCGTGTGCGTCATGTCGACTCCCGGCATGTTCACCGAGTTCGACAAGCAGGGTGGTCTCGCCGCCGACGGCCGGTGCAAGCCGTTCGCCGACGAGGCGGACGGCACCGTGTGGGGGGAAGCGGTCGCGACACTGTTGGTCGAGCGCCGCGCCGATGCGATTCGTTCCGGTCATCGGGTGCTCGCCGTGGTTCGTGGAACGGCGATCAATTCCGATGGCGCGAGCAACGGGCTCACCGCGCCGAATGGCTCTGCGCAGCAGCGGGTGATCGCAGCGGCGTTGGCGGACGCGCGGCTCACGCCGGATGCGGTCGACGTGGTCGAGGCGCACGGCACCGGAACCGCGCTCGGCGATCCGATCGAGGCGGAAGCGCTCGGCGCCGTCTACGGTCGTGCGCACACCGCGCGGCAGCCGGTGCTGGTCGGGTCGGCGAAGTCGAATATCGGGCACACGCAGGCGGCGGCGGGTGTGACGGGAGTGATCAAGCTGGTCGAGGCGTTGCGTTCCGGCGTGGTGGCGCCGACGGTGCATGTGGCGACACCGAGTCGGCTGGTCGACTGGGCGGGAGCGCACCTGCACGTTCCCACCGAACCGGTGGACTGGCCGAGCACCGGAGGGCCGAGGATCGCGGCGGTGTCCTCGTTCGGGATCAGTGGCACCAATGCCCACGTCATCCTGCAACAGCCGGGCGAGACCGCCGCGGTGGCCGCTACCTCGGAACTGCCGGTGCCGCTGATTTTTTCGGCGCGCTCCTCGTCTTCGCTGCGTGCGTACGCGTCGGCGTTGCTCGAGGCCGGTGCGCCCGCCGACGACGTGGCGGCCGTGGCGAGCGAATTGCTGCGTGTCGACGAGGGTTTCGCTCACCGTGCGGTGATTCGACCGGTGGCCGAGGAGATTCGCGACGCCTTGACGGCGATCGCGGAGGGTGGTTACCACCCCGGCGCGTTCCTCGCGCAACCGCCCGCGAGCGCCCGCGCTTTCGTGTTCTCCGGGCAGGGCAGTCAACGTATAGGGATGGGCGTGCGCCTCGCGGCGACGGTTCCCGCCTTCGATGCCGAGTTGACCGAAGTGGCCGCGCACCTGGACCCCCACCTTCCGGTGCCGCTGGCCACGGTGCTCGCGGGCGAGGACGGCGATGATCTCCTACACCGCACGCGCTATACCCAGCCCGCGATCTTCGCCTTCGAGGTGGCGCTGGCTCGCTGGCTCGAATCCGTCGGTGTGACACCGGACTTCGTGGCGGGACACTCGATCGGCGAACTGGCCGCAGCGCAGGTGGCCGGGGTACTGGGCCTCGCGGACGCGAGCCGGATGGTCGCGGCGCGCGGCAGGCTGATGGACGAGATCGAAGCCGACGGTGCGATGGCCGCGCTGGAAGCGACCGAAGCGGAGGTCGTCGCGGCTCTCGATTCGGCGACCGGTGTGGATATCGCCGCTGTGAACGGGCCGCGTGCCACCGTGATCTCGGGTGACCGCGGCGCGGTCGAACAGCTCGCCGAGGTGTTTCGCGCCGATGGCCGAAAAGCGCGGCTGCTCAACGTGTCACACGCGTTCCACTCCTCGCACATGGACGCGATCGCCGACGAGTTCCTCCGAGTCGTGCGGACCGTGCGGATCGAGGACCCGAAGATTCCGTTGGTGTCCGGACTGACCGGGCAGATCGTGCGGTCGGCGGCTGAACTCGGTGGTGATTATTGGCTGCGGCACGCACGCCACGCCGTGCGGTTCGCCGACGTCGCACGGACGTTGTCCGAGGCTGGTGTGCGGACCTTCCTCGAGGTCGGTCCTGACGCGGTGTTGCTGCCGATGCTCACGCAGTCGGTGCCGCAGCAGAGCGTGGTGGTGGCGAGCACGACGCGTCGCGCCGATGAGGCGACCTCGGTGGTTCGCGCGCTGGAGACGCTCTACCTCGACGGTGTCGACGTGCGGTGGCGTGCACTGCGCGACACCGAACCCGTCGATGCGGCACCGCTGCCCGGCTACGCCTTCACCCGAACTCGCTACTGGAGCGGGTCTGGAACCCCCGCCGGGCACCCTTTCCTCGGACCGATCGCACGGTCGGCCGAGGCAGGCATTCTGCTCACCGGCGTGGTATCGCTCGATGTCGCACCGTGGCTGGCCGATCACGTGGTCGGCGGTGCGGCGATCTTCCCCGGCACCGGGTTCCTCGACCTGGCGTTGTACGCGGCGGCGGTCTCGGGTGCCGACGAGGTTGTGGAAATCGATCTGACGGTGCCGATGGTGCTCGACGAATCCGCGCGGATGCTGGCCGTGGAACTGCTCTCCGAAGGAGGCAACTCCACCGCATTCAGCATCCAGTCGCGGACCGCCAGCACCGAATGGGTCACCCACGCGACGGGGCTACTCGGTCGCGGAGACGACCGGAGCACCGAAGACCCCGCCGAGGGCGAACTGCGGGTGCCGCACCACGCACCCGAGGACCTGTATCCGCATCTGGCCACCGACGGCTACAAGTACGGACCTGCCTTCCGCAATCTCCGTCGACTCGCCGACGACGACGCTCGCTTGCTGGCGACGCTCGAACTCGACCGCTCGACAACCGATCTCGGCCATCGCGTCCATCCCGCACTTCTCGACGCGGCACTGCATCCGTTGGTCGCGGCGTTGCTGTCCGATGGTTCGGGGCCGGTGGTGCCTGCCCAGTTCCGGGGTGTCCGGGTACGCGCTCGGCCGACGGGGACAGTGCTCGCCGAGTTGACACGCACGGGTGCCCATCGCGCCGGAATCCGCCTCGCGACCCAGGACGGTCGGGCGCTGGTGGAGGTCGATGCCGTCACCTTCCTGCCGACGGCGCCGCCGAAGAGCGAAAACGATGGGGTGCCTGGCCGGTTGGTCTGGGTTCCTGGCGCGCCGATCGCCGCACGATCGCACGGCGATGTCGCGGTGCTCGGCAGCGTGCGAGGTGGTTCGAGCGCGGACACCTTCGAGACGCTTGCCGCGCTACGCAGTGCCGTCGGCGCTGGCCGGGCGGTCCCCGACGCGGTGCTCACCTCGGTCGGCGGATCCGTTCCCGACGATATCGTGACCGCGACACATCACCTTGTCGCTGAACACATCGCGCTGCTGCAAGAGTGGGTGCACGACGAACTGTTCGCGACTGCCGAACTCGTGCTGATCATCGAAAACGAAAGCACCACAAACGATCTCGACTCCATCGCCGTCCTCACCACCGACGGTGACGACAAGCCTGTCCCGTATGCGCTGCTCCCGAGCCAGGTGCTGGCCGGTCTTGTGCGCAGCGCGCAACACGAATGGCCCGGCCGTCTCCGCCTGATTAACGCCGACGCGGGCGCCGACATGCGCCAGATCGCCTCCGCCCTCGTATCCACCACTGACCCGGAATTGACAGTGCGCGAAGGCAACACGCTGCGCATCACGGTCGAACCGGTGGACACCGGTGAATCCCTTGCGGTGAACGCTCCTCCGGTGCGTACCGGTGAAGGTGAGTCGCCCACCGACAGTGGGCCGACTGCCGAAGACAATGGCGCGTCCAGCATGTCCCTTGCCGAATCGGGCAGTGTCGAACTGGCTGCTAATACCGCTGCTGCGCAGCGGATTCAGGCAACGCGGGAAGCGAGCTTGCCCAATGGTGTTACAGGGGCGGGAGTCATCACGGGAACCGTGCTCGTCACCGGGGCCTCGGGGGCGTTGGCACGCCTCGTCTGCCGTCATCTCGTCGTCGAACACGGAGTGCGGCGACTGTTGTTGGTGAGCCGCGGCAGGATTCCCGCGCGCACGATCGAGGAACTCGGCGAACTGGGTGCCGAAATACGAACAGCGGCGGTTGATGTCGCGGACGCCGAGCAGGTCCGCGCGCTGATCGCGGGCATCGATTCGTCGGCACCGCTGACCGCGGTGTTCCACCTCGCGGGCGTCCTCGACGATGCCGCACTGGTGAATGTGGAGCCCGAGCAGATCACCAGGATCCTGCGGCCGAAGGTCGACGGCGCGTGGAATCTGCACGAGCAGACCAAGGATCTCGACGGGCTCGCGGCATTCGTACTCTTCTCCTCGATGGTCGCCACCACCGGCAATCCGGGGCAGACCGCTTACGGCGCGGCGAATTCGTTTCTAGACGGGCTCGCGCGCACACGTCACCGACACGGCTTGCCCGCCACCGCGATCGGCTGGGGTTTCTGGGAGGCGGCTGAGGGGATGGGTGCCACGCTCACCGGGACGGAACTGGCGCGGTTGCGGCGTTCCGGTGTCGGCGCACTGACTCCCGAACAAGGAATGCGCTACCTGGACGCCGCGCTCGTCGCGGGACAACCGCATGTGCTGGCGACACCGACCTGGCCGACGACGATCCGTGCTTGGTCGAGCCGGGTGCCGAAGTCGACAAAACAGTCGAGTCACCCGTCCCACCGCACGAGTGCGCCCGCCGAACGGACCGAGAACCGTTGGGTCGCAATGTCACCCGCCGAGCGCGCGGATGCCGTCAGCACGCTTGTTCGTGACGCGGTCGCGCAGGCGCTCGGCTACGCCTCCGGTTCCGAAATCGATGCTCGGCGTGGCTTTTTGGACATGGGTGTCGACTCGCTCGCGGCGGTCGAATTGCGCAATCAGTTGTCGAGGGCCACCGGGGTGCGGCTCTCGGCGACCGCGCTGATCGACTACCCGTCGGTCGAACAGTTAGGCGCGCACGTTACCGAACTGCTCGCCGACCAAATCAGCCATGCGGCAACGGATTCCGCGGCGTCTTTCGATCCGGAGGCACTGCTGGCCCAGTTGGCGCAGGCCAATCGGGAACCGTCGATCGATCGGAGTCGGCACGATCCCTTGCTCGCCCAGCTGCGTCAGCTCACCGCGAAGCTGACCCGCGATCCGGCGGCGCCCGAACACGATCTGACACCCGCAACCGACGACGAGATCTTCGACCTGATCGACAACGAGCTCGGGTTGAGCAGAGATGAGGCGCTGTGAGCACACCGAACACCTCGAACGAGGCCAAGCTGCGCGACTACCTGAAGCGCGTCACCGTCGAATTGCAGAGCACCAGAAAGCAATTGGCGGAAGCCGAACAGGCCGCGCTGCGCACCGACGAACCCATCGCGATCGTCAGCATGGCCTGCCGTTACCCCGGCGGTGTTCGCTCCCCGGAGGATCTGTGGGATCTCGTCGCCACCGGAACGGACGCGGTCGGCGAATTTCCCGGTAATCGCGGGTGGGCGTCCGACCTCTACGATCCTGACCAGGACGGGCCGGGCACCTCACTGACCAATCAGGGCGGATTCCTCTACGACGCCGACCAATTCGACGCGCCGTTCTTCAATATCGGCAATCGCGAAGCGGTCGCGACCGACCCGCAGCAGCGGCTGGCCTTGGAGCTGAGCTGGGAACTGTTGGAGCGGGCCAATATCGTGCCCGACAGCCTCCGTGGCAGCAATACCGGTGTGTACACCGGCGTGATGTACTACGACTACGGCACGCAGCTGCCCACCGGGTCGCCGCAAGACGGGTACGTGGTGATCGGCAGCGCGGCGAGTGTCGTGTCCGGTCGGGTGGCCTACCACCTGGGGTTGACCGGGCCCGCCGTCACGGTGGATACGGCGTGCTCGTCCTCGCTTGTGGCGATCGCGCAGGCGTGTGCGGCGCTGCGGCGCGGCGATACCGACCTGGCGATGGCCGGTGGTGTGACGGTGATGTCGACGCCGACCACGTTTATCGACTTCAGTCGCCAGCGCGCACTGTCCCCGGATGGTCGGTGCCGGTCGTTCTCCGCGGCGGCCGATGGTACCGGATGGGCCGAGGGGGCGGGACTGCTGCTGTTGGAACGGGTTTCGGATGCGAAGCGCAAGGGTCACCACATCCACGGGCTGATCCGTTCCTGCGCGCTCAATCAGGACGGTGCCAGCAGTCAGCTGACCGCGCCGAACGGTCCCGCACAGGAGCGGGTGATCGTCGCCGCGCTGGAGCAAGCCGGATTGCGACCCGCCGACATCGACGTGATCGAGGCGCACGGCACCGGAACGGTTCTCGGTGATCCCATCGAAATCGGCGCGCTGGCACGCACATACGGCGCTCGACGAGCGGCGGACGATCCGATCTATGTGGGGTCGTTGAAATCCAATATCGGACACAGCCAGGCGGCCGCCGGTGTCGGCGCGGTGATCAAGATGACGATGGCGATGGCGCACAGCAGGTTGCCGAAATCGCTCTACGCGGACAATCCGACCGAACACATCGACTGGGACGATATTCCGTTGCGGTTGCTCGCCGAAGAACGCGAGTGGTCGGGCGGGCGCCGGCCGCGACGTGCGGGTATCTCCTCGTTCGGCATCAGCGGTACCAACGCACACCTGATTCTGGAGCAGCCGGAGCCCAATGGTGCCGCGAGCGCCGAAAAGCATTCCGGGACAGCGGATGACGTCCGAACGACGGGCGCACCCGCCGTCGGCTCCTCGGCGGCGAACCCGCGAACAGCCGATGCGACGGATACGCGGGCCGAGCCGGCCGGCACCCCGCAACTGTGGGTACTTTCGGCGCGCGGCGACCGTGGCCTCGTGACGCAGGCCGAACGCCTTTCGCACCACCTGCGCCGCGCCGAAGTTCCCGAACCGGCTGCCCTCGCACGAACCCTCGCGTTGGGCAGGGCCGCTCTCGAACACCGCGCGGCGATAGTCGGCGACACGGTAGCGGAGCTGTTGTCCGGCCTGGCCGCACTCGGTACCGACACCGAACACCCGCACACCTACCTCGGTCAGGCGCGCAGGTCGACAGTCACCTTCCTGTTCAGTGGACAGGGCAGCCAGTACCGGGGAATGGGACGTGAACTGCGCGAACGATTCCCGGTGTTCGCCGAGGTGTTCGATCGGATCTGCGTCACGTTCGACGAATTGCTCGGTGCCGCAGCGCGATACCCGCTACGCGAGGTGATCTTCGGTGCGGTCGAATCTCAAACCGACGATGCCGATTCAGGGGAGTCGAATCCACTCGACCAGACGCTTTACACCCAAACCGGCTTGTTCGCGGTGGAAGTCGCACTGGCCGCGCTGCTGCGTTCCTGGGATATCGTGCCGACGCGCGTCATCGGCCACTCGATCGGTGAGATCGCCGCCGCGCATGTCGCGGGGGTGTTGTCGGAGGCCGACGCCTGCCGCCTGGTGGCGGTGCGCGCGCGACTGATGCAGCAGGCCGACGCCCACGGCGCGATGGTGGCCGTCGAGGCGAGTGCCGACGAGGTCCGCGCGGCGATCAGCGCGTCCGGCGCGCAGGTCGACCTCGCCGCGGAGAACGGACCCACATCCGTGGTGGTCTCCGGAACTCCCGAGCGGACCGAAGGGTTGGCCGAACAGTTCCGACAGCAAGGCCGAAGGACCAAGCGGCTCAACACCTCGCACGCCTTCCATTCCGCGCAGATGGACGGTCTGCTCACCGAATTCCGGACGGCCGCCGCCGAACTGACCTACCACCCCGCGACGGTGCCGATCATCACGACGCTCACCGGCGCCACCCTGGAACCGGGTTCGATTCTCGACGCCGACTACTGGACCCGGCAGATCCGTGCGACGGTTCGCTTCCAACCAGCCGTCGAGGCGGCCTACGCCTCGGGCGAGAACGTCTTCCTCGAGGTCGGCCCAGGCGGAACGCTCGCCGCGTTGGCCGCCGATACGATCGGCGCGCGGGTGTCTTCCGCCGATTCGACCAGACCGGAGCCGGTGGTGGTGACGACGCTGCGTGCCGATCGCGGCGCCGACGCCTCGATCCTGGCGGCGGTCGGTCAACTCCATGTGGCGGGTCTGACGCCGAAGTGGACCGAGCTGCAACCGGATTCGCCATTGGTCCGGCTGCCGACCTACGCCTTCCAGCGGGAACGGCACTGGCCGCAGGTCGCGGCGGCCCGTGCCGCGGTCGGGGTGGAAGCCACCGCCGACCGGCAGCTGTGGACGGCTGTGGACAACAATGACACCAGCGCCTTGCGCCGCCTGCTCGGCGAGACCGACGAGTCGGCGAACGTCGACGCGTTGGTCGGTTTGCTGTCGTCCTACCGACAGCGCACACGCACCGCGCAGGAGCGCGACCGGTGGAGCTACACCGTGGAATTCGGTGATATCGCGCCACCTTCGGCGCCGGTGGACCCGGGGACCTGGGTGGTGGCGGATCGCGCCGACAGCGACAATGGTCCGCGCTGGTCGGCCGCGCTACACGCGCTGGGTGCTGGCGTGCGTGAGCTTTTCCTCGACTCCGCCGAAGTCGCCGACCCCCAAGCATTGTCGAACGCCTTGCGTGCCGCATTCACCGGATCGACACCGACGGGGGTTGTTTCGCTGCTCTCGGCGGCACCGCCCGAGGACGGCGATCCCGCCGCGGCGATCGACGCCGTCCTGTCGCCGACGGTTACGCTCGCGCAAGCCATCGACGCGCTCGGCGTCCAAACCCGTTTGTGGACAGTGACTTCAGGTGCCGTACCGGCGGTCGCCACGGACACCGTCGCGAGTCCGACACTGGCAATGGTGTGGGGATTCGGTGCCATCGCCGCGGTAGAGCAGCCGCACATCTGGGCGGGTGTGCTCGACCTCGACACCCCCTCCGAGGTCGCGAACATCGAGACGGCCATTGCGGCGATCACCGATCGACGCGGCTTCGAAACCGAGCTCGCGGTGCGCTCGGGTCGGTTGCTCGCGCGCCGACTCGCTCGTCACCATGCGGCATCGGACGCTGCGGCATGGGTGCCGTCGTCCACCGGGACGATACTGGTCACCGGTGGTCTCGGGGCGTTGGGTCGAGCGTTGGCACGCTGGTTGGTCGACAACGGAGCACGGCATCTGCTGCTCACCGGTCGCCGCGGCATCGACACCGAAGGGACGCAAGAGCTCATCGACGAACTCGCCGAACACGGCGCACATGTGCGCGTCGCACGCTGCGATGTGGCGGACGCGGATCGTCTGCGCACCGTCGTGGACTCGATCGCGGTGACGCACCCGCTTGCGGCGGTCTTCCACACCGCGGCCGTCCTCGACGATGCGTCGATCGCCGCGCTCACACCGGAAAAGTTGCGAAACGCACTGGCAGCCAAGGCTATCGGCGCATACAACCTCCATGCGGCCACGCGATCCCACGAGCTGTCCGCCTTCGTGGTCTTCTCCTCGATAGCGGGTCTGTGCGGGGTGGCCGGGCAGGCCAACTACGCGCCGGGCAACGCCTACCTGGACGCGCTCGCGCACCACCGACACGGACAGGGATTACCCGCGACCGCGATCTCCTGGGGTTTGTGGGCGGGCGAAGGCATCATCGAGGGTGCCGAGGCGCGCAGGTCGGCCGCCAACGGATTTCTTCCGATGGAGCCGGGGCGGGCGCTGGCGGTGCTGCCGTACGCGATCGCCGGTTCCCTCGGTCATCTCGTGGTGGCCGACGTGGACTGGGCGCGGCTGGCGGCGAAGCAGCGCAATGCGATCACCGGCGCGCTGGTCGAACCCGCCTCGCAGGCCACGGAACCCGACGACACCCACGACCAGCTCTGGAACGAACTGTCCGCGCTGCCCGGCGATGTGCGCCACAGCAGGGTGGTCGGCCTCATCCAGGAACACATCGCGGCTGTGCAGGTGATCGAGTCGCCGACGCGCATCGATCCGCAGCGCAGCTTCAGCGAGCAGGGCTTCGATTCGATCACCGCCGTGGAGCTGCGCAATCGGTTGCGTGCGCGGACCGGGGTCACGCTGTCACCCGCGGTGCTTTTCGACTATCCGACCCCGGTGGCGCTGGCCGAGCACGTGTTGTCACAGCGCTATCTGGAGCAGTCCGACGACGAGATATTCACGCAGATCCAACGATTGGGCGAGGCGGTGGCCGCGGTCGACGGCGAATTGGCCGAGCGGGTGCGTGCCGAGCTGACCTCGGTACTGGCCGTACTCGACGGACCCGATGGCGGTCAGGAACCGTTCGCTGGCCTGGACGACGACGCCACCGACGCCGAACTCGCGGAGTTCATCGAGAAGAACCTCGGCATCTCATGACCCCGCACGACCAGTGAGGTAGAGCAATGCAAGACGATCGAATTCGCGACCTGCTCAAGAAGGTCTCGCTGGAGTTGCAGCAGTCACGGCGAGACCTGGCCGCGGTGCGGCAACAACGGCGAGAGCCGATCGCGATCGTCGGGATCGGCTGCCGTTTTCCCGGCGGAGTCGACGGCCCCGACAGCTTCTGGCGGCTGCTCGACGAGGGTCGCGACGCGATCGGTGACTTCCCCGCCGACCGAGGGTGGGACCTGGAGACGTTGTTCGAGTCCGGCCAGGAGGTGGGCACCTCGGCGACCAGGCAGGGCGGATTCCTCGACGACATCGCCGGTTTCGACGCTGGACTGTTCGGCTTGTCACCGCGCGAAGCGCTGGCGTCGGACCCGCAACATCGCGTTCTGCTCGAAACGACGTGGCAGGCCTTCGAACACGCGGGCATCGATCCCGCCGGGTTGCGCGGACACCGGACCGGCGTGTTCATCGGAACCAATGGCAACGACTACCCGACCACGCTCGCCGGGTATCCGCCGGAGCTGGAGGGGTATCTCGCGGTAGGTAATGCGGCCAGCGTCGCCTCGGGGCGGATCGCCTATTCCTTCGGGCTGGAAGGCCCCGCGCTCACCATCGATACCGCCTGCTCGTCGGCGCTGGTCGCGGCGCATCTCGCGGTGCGTTCGCTGCGTGAGCGCGAGTGCGACAGCGCCGTGATCGGCGGCGTCACCCTGATGAGTTCGCCGACCTTGTTCGTGGAGTTCTCCCGACAGCACGGCCTGTCCACCGACGGACGCTGCAAGGCATTCGGTGCGGGTGCCGACGGCACCGGTTGGGCCGAGGGCGTCGGAGTGCTTGTCGCCGAGCGACTCTCGGACGCCGTGGCGAAGGGGCGTCGGGTGCTCGCGGTGATCAGCGGCTCCGCGGTGAACCAGGACGGCGCCTCCAACGGGCTCACCGCACCCAACGGTCCCGCCCAGCAACGCGTGATCGAGGACGCGCTGGCCTCGGCGGGACTGCGGGCCGGTGAGATCGACGCCGTCGAAGCGCACGGCACCGGCACCGTTCTCGGTGACCCGATCGAAGCACACGCCCTGATGGCCACCTACGGCCAACGGCGCGAGGGTGATCCGCTGTGGCTGGGGTCGGTGAAGTCCAATATCGGCCACACCCAAGCCGCCGCGGGCATCGCCGGATTGATCAAGATGGTGCTCGCGCTGGGTAATGAGCTGTTGCCGCGCACACTGCACGCGCAGCACCCGTCGTCGCACATCGATTGGGACAGCGGCAATGTGCGCGTGCTGGATACCGCGCTGGCATGGCCGCGCCGCGAATCCGCACGCCGCGCGGGTATTTCGGCGTTCGGTGTCAGCGGCACCAACGCCCACCTCATCATCGAGGAGTCGCCGCAGGACGACGCCGAGGTCGCCCCGACGAGCGCCCGTCCAGGCGGCAGCGAGGCGACCGCGTGGTTGATTTCCGCCAATTCGCCTGCGGCACTGCGTACTCAGGCCGAACAGCTGAACGCGGCGACCCTCGGCCTTGACCCGGCGGCGATCGACGACGTCACGAAAGCACTTCGTGGTCGCGCGCTGTTGAACTATCGGGCGGTCGTGGTCGCCGACGGTGATACCGGCAGGCTCGGCGGTAGTAGTGACGCGCGTGGAGTTGATGGCGTCGTTACTGTTGGCAGCGCGGCACCCGCCCGCGAGGCAGGCGGCGCCGAAAACCCCGATGGTGCCGACGGTCTCGGCGGCAGTAGCGGCGCGCGCGGAGTCGATGACGTCGTTGTTGTTGGCGGCGCGGTACCCGCTCGCGATGCAGGTGGTACCGACGACTCCGGTGGTGTCGATGGTTTCGGTGGTAGTAGCGGCGCGCGCGGAGTCGATGACGTCGTTGCTGTTGGCAGCGTGGCAACCACCCGTGAGGCAAGCGGCGCCGAAAACTCCGGTGGTGTCGACGTTCCTGCTGGCGCAAGTGATTCGAGGAGTGCGGGAGCACCCGACGATCACGGTGCGGTGGGGCCTGCGCGCGGTGGTGGAAATCTCGGCAACGCCCTCGAGTCGCTGCGCCTCGGGCTGGCCGCCGCGGCCGCCGAGGAGGTCGCCGACAATCTCGTCCTCGGGGTGGCCACCACCGGGCGCAGAACCGTCTTCGTCTTCCCCGGCCAGGGCTCGCAGTGGCCGGGGATGGCCGAGTCGTTGCTAGAGACCAGCCCGGAGTTCGCCACCTACCTGGACGAATGCGAAGCAGCGCTCGCACCTTTCGTGGACTGGTCGCTGCGTGAGGTGCTCACCGGCGCGCCGGGTGCCCCCGACCTCGACCGCGTCGATGTGGTGCAGCCGGTGCTGTGGGCGATGATGGTGTCGCTGGCGAAGCTGTGGATTCATCTCGGGGTGCGGCCCGACGCCGTGATCGGCCACTCGCAAGGCGAGATCGCGGCGGCGCATATCGCGGGGGTGCTGAGCCTTGCGGATTCCGCGCGCGTGGTCGCACTGCGTAGCAAGGCTATTACCGCACTGTCCGGGCGCGGCGCGATGCTGTCGCTCTCGCTCACCGAGAGTGACGCGCGTGCTCGGTTGGCCGGGTGGACCGGCAAGCTCGCGGTCGCCGCGGTCAATGGACCCACCGCGGTACTGGTCTCCGGTGACAGCGCCGCCGTCGACGAGTTCGCCGCAGAACTGGAGCGCGACGGCGTCTGGAATCGGCGGGTGAACGTCGACTACGCCTCGCACTCACACCATGTCGACGCCATCGAAACGACTGTGCGCGAACAGCTTGCGCCGATCATCGCGCGGCCAGCCACCCTCGCGGTCGTCTCCACCGTCACCGGTGCGCCGATCGACACCACGGTGCTGGGCGCCGACTACTGGTACACGAACCTGCGCTCGCCGGTGCTCTTCGATACCGCGCTGCGCCACCTGCTCGCCGAGGGCTACGACACCGCGATCGAGGTCAGCGCACATCCCGTGCTGCGTCACAATATCGACGCGATCGCCGACGACGTCGAGAGCGCCTCGGGCGAGGACAGCGCTTTCGTGTCCACCGGCACCCTGCGCCGCGACCGCTCCGGTCGCCATGAACTGCTGCTCGCTGCCGCTCGGCTGTACGTGCGCGGTATCGAGGTGGAGTGGTCGAAGCTGTTGTCGTCCGGACCCGCGCGGTGGATCGACCTTCCGACCTACGCGTTCGACCGGCAAAGGTTCTGGGGTGCCGACGATTCCGTCGCGGGGATCGCGGACGCCCGCCGCTTGGGTGTGCGACCGGCCGAACATCCGCTGCTCGGTGGCGTGGTGGAGATTTCCGCGTCCGGGGCCACGCTCTTCGTCGGACAGCTGACTTTGGCGGAGCATCCGTGGTTGGCCGATCACCGGGTCGGCGACACGGTGATCGTGCCGGGGGCGGCGTGTGTCGATATCGCGCTGTGGATCGGCGCCGAACTCGGCTGGCCGGTTCTGGCAGAGCTGGTGAACGAGCGTCCGATCGTCGTACCGGCATCCGGCAGGGTGCGGGTGCAGGTCTACTTGGCTCCGGAAGAGGACGGCCGTCGTCGCGTCACGTTCTTCACCGGCGAACAGAGCGGTGACCTCGGTGGCGACTGGCAGCAGTGCGCCAGCGGTGTAGTCGCGGTCGCCGACCCGGTTGCCGCGCCGAGTCTCGACTCCGTGCCGTCGCTGCCGCCGGGCGATCCCACGACGATCTACCGCGAGCTCGGCGAGCTGGGTTTGAACTATGGTCCAGCGTTCCAGGGTTTGCGAGCGGTGAGCGGCACAGACGATGTCATCCGTGCCACCGCGGTACTCGCCGAATCATTCAGCGCCCGTGCGTCGTTCAGTATCCACCCCGCGCTGTTGGACGCCGCGCTGCATGCGATTCCCTACCGTGGCGGCGAACTCGCATTGCCGTTCAGCTGGTCGGGAGTGCGGTTGTGGGCGAGCGACGCGCGTGAGCTGGCGGTCGAGGTGACGCGCATCGGCGAGCACGCTTACCGCGTCGTCGGCGTCGACTCCCGAGGTGGTCCGGTGCTGAGCATCGACTCGGTGACCTTGCGGCCCACCGAGACCGCGCACGTCGGCACCATCGAGGCGCGGCCGTATCGGGTGGGATGGCAACGGTTGCCGATCGCCGAGCACACGGACTCGGTGTCCGCGGTCCTGTGGACCGAAGCCCCGGAGCGGTATTCGGGGTCCAACGAAGTGCCGTTGACAGCCGACCTCTCCGAACTGTCGGGCGAATGCGGTCTCGTACTGCTGAATACTAGCGAATTTGCTTCGAGCGCAACACATTCCAACCTGCCCGATGACGTGCATGCCATCACCGAACGCACCTTGGACCGGTTGCGCACCTGGCTTGCCGACGGTCCCGACACCGCCCTCCTCGTGGTCCTCACTCGAGAAGCACAGGTCGTGGGCGAGGACGATCGCCCCGATCTGCGCTTCGGTGCGATCGCCGGTCTCGTCCGGTCCGCGCAGGCGGAGAATCCAGGACGCTTCGTCCTGCTGGACCACGACGGAACGACCGACCGCGCGGCGATCGCGATGGTTGCGGCAACGATCATCGACGCGGACGAGTCCGAGGCGGCTGTCCGTGCCGGGCAGCTGATTTCGGTGCCACGTCTGGCGCCGAGCTCGGGCGGTGCGCATGAGCTGAGTCCAGCCGATCGCCCTGTGCGCGGCACCGCCGTTGTCATCGGCGGGCTCGGCCTGCTGGGTCGATTGACGGCGCGCAAGCTGGTGGAGCTTGGCGAGGCGTCCTCGGTCGTTCTGGTGTCGCGCCGAGGCACCGCAGACGAACAAGCGGGGCAGGCGCGTGCGGAACTCGAATCCGTCGGTGCCGCTGTGCGGATCGTCGCGTGCGACGCGACCGATCGCGCGCAGCTCGCCGCCGTGCTCGACGCGATACCGGCCGATCAGCCCCTGACCACCGTGGTGCACGCCGCGGGAAGTCTGGCCGACCAGCCGGTGCACGCGTTGACCCCGGAAGCGCTCCACGAGGTGCTGCGCGCGAAAGTGGATATCGCGTGGAATCTGCACGAGTTGACCGTGGATGCCGACCTGCGTTCGTTCCTCCTGTTCTCCTCGGCCGCGGGAACACTCGGCATCGCGGGACAGTCGAACTATGCCTCGGGCAACACCTTCCTGGACGCATTGGCCGGGTTGCGCCGTCGTCAAGGATCGGCGGCGTCCTCGCTGGCGTGGGGTCTGTGGGAAACCACAAGCGCGATGACCGGTCACCTCCGTGCCGCCGACCATCAGCGATTGGCTCGGCAAGGGGTGCGTCCCTTGACCCTCGCCAAAGGCGAAGCGCTGCTGGATTACAGCCTGCGCGCCGGTGCGGTCGATCTGGTTCCGGTCGAGCTGGTCACGACGCCGTGGCAGGAGACCATGTCGCCACTGCTGCGCGGCGCACTGCGCTACCGGCCTCGGCTGCGGCAGGCCGCGACGGGCGGCGAGGTGGACAGCAGGGGACTGCGTGCGCTGTCGGACCGCGATCGCGTCGCGGCCGTGCAGAAGATCGTGCGCGAGCAGGCGGCCGCGGTCCTCGGCTACGACGACATCGCGACGATCGCGGCGACCGGAACCTTCAAAGAACTGGGGATGGATTCGCTCACCGCGGTCGATCTCCGCAACCGGCTCACCCGTGCGGTGGGTGTTCGCCTCGCGGCGACCATCGTCTTCGACCACCCCACACCCGCCGCGCTCGCCGCGAAGATCAGTGTGGAACTCGCGGGCACCGGTGCCGCACAGTCGACGCCACCGCGCGCCGAGCCCAAAGCCGTTGCGGACGAGCCGATCGCGATAGTCGGCATGGGATGCCGATATCCGGGTGGGGTTCGCTCGGCCGAGGATCTGTGGAAGTTGGTGTCCGAGGGCGTCGACGCGATCGGGCCATGGCCCACCGATCGAGGGTGGGACATCGAAGATCCGGAGGACGGCTCATACGTCCGTGCGGGTGGGTTCGTTTCGGGGATGGCGGATTTCGATGCTGGCCTGTTCGGGATGTCGCCGAGGGAGGCGTTGGCGACCGATCCGCAGCAGCGTCAGCTGCTCGAGGTGACCTGGGAGACATTGGAGAACGCCGGTATCGACCCACAGACGTTGCGCGGCAGCAACACCGGCGTTTACACCGGCATCATGTACAACGACTACGCGACCAGGCTGGCGAGCACGCCGGAGGACCTGGAGGCCTATCTGGTGAACGGCAGCGCCGCCAGCGTGGCGTCCGGCCGGGTGGCCTACACGTTCGGCCTGGAGGGTCCCGCGGTGTCGGTGGATACCGCGTGTTCGTCGTCGTTGGTGTCGATGCACTTGGCGGTCTCGGCATTGCGCGGCGGGGAATGCGACCTGGCGCTGGCCGGTGGCGTCACCCTGCTCTCGTCACCGGCGAGCATCGTGGGTGCGGCGCGCATGGGGGCGTTGTCCGCGGATGGTCGGTGTCGTTCGTTTGGTGCGGGTGCGGATGGTACGGGGTGGGCTGAGGGTGTGGGTGTGGTGTTGTTGGAGCGGTTGTCGGATGCGGTGGCTGGGGGTCGTGTGGTGTTGGGGGTGGTGCGGGGTTCTGCGGTGAATCAGGATGGTGGTTCGAATGGTTTGACGGCGCCGAGTGGGGTGGCGCAGCAGCGGGTGATTCGTCGTGCGTTGGGGTCGGGGGGTTTGGGTGTTGGTGATGTGGATGTGGTGGAGGGTCATGGGACGGGGACGTCGTTGGGTGATCCGATCGAGGCGAACGCGCTGTTGGAAACCTACGGGCGCCGCGAGAGCGCGGAACCGCTCTACGTCGGGTCGTTGAAATCGAATATCGGTCACAGTCAGGCTGCCGCCGGTGTCGGTGGTGTGATCAAGATGGTGCAGGCGCTGCGGCACGGTGTGCTGCCCGCGTCATTGCACGCGGATGAGCCGAGTGGGCATGTGGATTGGTCGTCGGGTGGGGTGCGGGTGTTGTCGCGGGCGCGTGCGTGGCCGGAGACGGGTCGTGCTCGGCGGGCTGGGGTTTCGGCGTTCGGTGTGAGCGGAACAAATGCGCACATCATCCTCGAACAAGCACCGAGTGCACCGGCGGATTCGACGGATACTCGGGTAGGAACCCAATCGAAAGCCGAAAGCGACTCCCGTGCCGCCGATCCGATCGGCAAGTCGCCGACCAACGCTGCACCTACCGCGATCCCCGCGACGGATCGTCAGCAGACGACCGCGTGGGTGATCTCGGGGCATACCGAAGCGGCATTGCGGCGGCAGGCGGGAAACCTTGCCGAACACCTGGTGCGCGAACCGCACGCGGAGCCTGCCGCCGTTGCGCGCAGCCTGCTCACCAGTCGCGCTCAGCTGACGCATCGAGCGGTCGTAATCGGCGACACCGTACGGGATTTCGAGACCCGGCTGCGTGCGTTCGGCGGCGGCGAGGACGGGGATACCGTGCATGGTGTGGCCAAACGCGGTGCCGTACTCGGGGTCCTGTTCACCGGTCAGGGAAGTCAACGCGCGGGCATGGGAAGTGAACTTGCGCAGCGGTTTCCGGTGTTCGCGGAGTCGTATGAACGCATACTCACGGTCCTCGACCAGCGTTTGTCCGCGCGTATCTCGGGGGATCGCGCTCTGGATGATCGAGTCACCGGCTCCTTTCTCGAAGCCGTCCGCGCGCAACCCGATGCGGCATCTCCCGCGCGCAGCACCCTCGATCAGACGGTGTTCACCCAACCAGCGCTGTTCGCCTTCGAGGTCGCCCTGTTCGAGTTGCTCGAATCCTGGGGTGTGCGACCGGATTACGTGTGCGGTCACTCGATCGGCGAGATCGCCGCGGCCCACGTGGCCGGAGTGCTGACCCTGGATGCCTCGGTCGAATTGGTCATTCATCGCGCCACCGGGATGCAAGCTCTCCCTCCGGTCGGTGCCATGCTCGCGGCGGAGATCTCCGCCGACGAACTCGACGCGGTGGCACCGACGTGGCGTGCCGAGCTCGACCTCGCCGCCGTGAACAGTCCGGGATCGATCGTCCTCTCCGGCGAGGAGGTCGCGATCGAGCGGTTGTGCGAGGCTATTCGCGCGCAGGGCCGCCGGGTCCGCAAACTCGACGTGAGTCACGCCTTCCACTCCCGCTGCCTCGACCCCATGCTTGCCGAATTCGAGAAGTCCATCGCGGCACTGTCTTTCGAGGCACCACGAATTCCCCTGGTGTCCACGGTGACAGGTAAGCTCGCCGACCGGGAGATTCGTACCCCCGAATACTGGGTGCGCCAAGTGCGCAGCCCGGTGCTGTTCGCCGACACGGTGGGCGAACTCGCCCGACTCGGTGTGACGGACTTCGTGGAACTGGGCCCGGACGCGCACCTGACCCCGCAAGTGGTGGCCACGCTGGCGAATGGGACCAAAACCGGTGCCACGCCGACAGTGACCGCAACCGTGCGCCGGGATCGTGCGGAACCGGAGACGGTCCTCGCCGCTGCGGGCAGGCTGGAAATAGCCGGTGCGCGCATCGACTGGGGACACATCGTCGGAGTCGGCGGCACCCGGACAAAGCTGCCGACCTACTCCTTCGAACGCGACAGGTATTGGCTACCTCCGGGACCCGCATTGCTCGGGAAACGCCAGCGGGGAGCCACCTCCGAGGCGCCCCCATCGAACATCGCCGGTCCTGTCGGAAATACCGGTGCTACCGCAATATTCGGCCAGCCCGAAGTATCCGAGAATGCTCGCGCCGAACCCAAGGATGACGCACACCCTTCGGTACTCACCGCGGAAGTACTGCTCGACACCGTCGTTCGCGCCGTCGCGGAAGTGCTCGGTCTCGCGGGCGGGACTTCTCTCGATCCCACAGCGCAATTCGCCGAACTCGGCATGACATCGATGGCGGCGGTCGAACTCACCGAGAAACTGCGGGTGCGCACCGGTGTCGCCCTTCCGCCGAGCGCCCCGATCGAATTCCCCACGGCGTCCACGCTCGCCGAGCATCTGCTCGCAAGCTCGACTTCGGACCCCGTCGATGCCGCCGCCGCCTCGCTGTCGGGTCTCTATCTCCAGCTCAACCGATCCGGCCGAATCCCAGAAGCCGCCGCCCTGATCATCGCGGCTTCGCACACCAGGCGAAGCTTCGATTCCGCCGAGCATCGCGAGGCGACACCACCTCCGATCCAGCTGGCCACCGGTACCGAGGACCTTCCGTTGGTGGTGTGCTTTCCCGCGCTCACGGCGATGTCGGGACCGCACGAGTTCGCCGGTTTCGCCAAGGCCATCGGCGCGGACTTCCCGGTCTACGCGATGGAGGCGCCCGGCTACCGACCCGACTCCGCGTTACCGAAAGACCTTCGGGCATACCTGGATTCACAGACAGCGGCGGTCGCGGAGCTGGTCGGGGACCGGGACTTCGTGGTGGTCGGGCGATCGCTCGGCGGCAGTGTCGCGCACGCGATCGCGGCCGAGTTGAGCACTCGTCATCGATCTCCGCTCGGCCTGGCCCTGATCGACAGCTATCCGATGGACACCCCCACCCTGCCGGACAGACAATGGTGGATGCCCGCCCTGATCGAGGGCATGCTGCGCAGGATCGACGACCTGCATCTGGACCTGTCGCCGAATCGACTCACCACGATGGGTGCCTACCTGCGAATCACCAACGATCTGGTGCCCGAGCCGATTACGCCGCCCACGCTGCTGGTTCGGGCACTCGACCGCTTACCCGGCATGCCGACCGGCGCCGACGAACCATGGCAGGCCGACTGGCCGTTCGCCGAGCAGCACGTCGATGTGGCCGGTGACCACTATTCGGTACTGGAGGACGGTTCCGCCGCGACCGCCGAGGCGGTCGCGGCCTGGATTCGCACACTGGAAAGGACGGGCCGACCGAGATGACCGCGCAAACCTTCGTCCTGCTGCGCGCGGGCGGGTGGCATCCCGGCTCGGTGGTCGGGGCGAGTCGTTCGCCGCAGCAGTGGGTAGACCGGCTGATCGACGAGGCCGGGACGCTGCACAGCGGCACGCACGCACCGGATTTCGTCGGCATCGACAGCGCCGCGCACGCCCACGACGCCGACGGCGAATGGCGCCTGGTCGCGGTAGACGCGTTGACCACGGCCCGGCGCCTGACCAGCCGCACCGACCTGCGATTCACGGTGGTACCCACGGTGACCGTCGCCGATCTCGACCCCGCGACGGCGTTGGACATCCTCGAACGCGACGGCCAACGGCTGGATCTGCAAGTACGGGTGACCAACCGCTACGTCGGCGCGGGACCGATGGTGGCGCCGACACCACCGTTTCTCGATCTGACCGACCCCGAGGTCCTGCGTGGAATGGACGCCAGATTCACCAAGGCGGCCGACGACCTCCTCGACGTCCGCGCGGTGTGGGCGAAGCAACCCGATCGCCGACACCCCGCGATCTGGGCGCTGGCGCACCTGACGATTCCGTACCGACTGGCCGTGCGCGTGGGCGACTACGTGGCACTCACTCCACTCGATGCCGAACACGCGCAGTCGATCCTGCGCGAAGTACGCGCACTGGAAGCCGAACGCGCACGGCCACTGCGCAAATTCGCCGATGTCACGGTATGCGTGGCCGACACCGCCGACGCGGCGGCCGACCGGATGGCCGACCTCGACCTGCGGGCGGGCCGGCCATTGCGGTCGGACGCTGCGGTTTTCGTCGGCGCCGTCGATGATCTGCTCGCGCAATGCCGCGAGTGGTGCACCGAGGGATTCGACGGGGTGCGGTTTCGACCGTGTGGTAATGCCGACGTCGAAACGCTCGCCGAGGCGGTGCTGCCACGACTGTCCGCCGATCGATGAGGGATCGGCGACCTCGTGAAAGCGTTGCCCCGCGCTGCTTTTCGCCCTCGCGGCCGAACACAGACGGCCGCATCGGGTCAAGGGCACCGCACCCCTATCCGGTGCCCGAAATATCGGTATTCCGAAGCGCTGCTTAGGGGTGACCTGCGGTCGGCGTGATTGCTAGCGTCCAAAACATGACCGACACCGCGGCCTCCGCGCCGAAAACCGTACTGATCACCGGCACCTCCTCCGGCGTCGGCCGCGCAGCAGCGGTCGCGGCCGCGCAGGCCGGATTCACGACCATCGCCACCGTTCGCGACCTCGAACGCACCGAGCAGCTGCGCGAGGCGGCGAAAGACGCGGGTGTGGAACTGGAGATCCGCCGCCTGGACGTCACCGAACCGGACACCATCGAGCAGACCATCTCCGGCGTGCTCGACACCTACGGAAAACTGGACGCGGTGGTGAACAACGCGGGTGTCGGCAGCATCGGCACCCTCGAACTACTTCCGTTGGAACAGATCCGCTACAGCATGGAAGTGAACTTCTTCGGCGTGCTCGCCGTCAGCAAGGCCGCGTTGCCGCACTTGCGGGCCAGCGGTGGCCGACTGATCACCGTCGGCAGCGCCTATGGTTCGGTCGGCCAGCCGTTCAACGAGGCCTACTGCGCGGCCAAGGCCGCAACAGAGATCTACATGGAGGGCCTTGCCGCCGTCGCCGCCGAAGTAGGGGTGCGGGTGTCGGTGATTCAGCCGGGACCGATCGCCTCGTCGTTCGGTGAGAACATGCCCGTCGACCGCGTGGCACTGCGTGCGGCCGCCGAAGCGGGGCAGTACAAGTCGGCCTACGCCAACTACCTCACCTACCTGCCGACCATGGTCGCGAGCGCCATCCAGTCCTCCGAGCAGGTCGCCGAGTCGGTGCTGCACACACTCACCGATCCCGCGCCCGCCTTCCGCATCCAAACCTCGGACTTCGCCAAGGGTTTCGTCGCCGACAAACTCGCGGACGTCGACGGCTCCGCGATCCAAGCGATCACCCGCGAGTGGCTGCGCGCAGGGTGAGGGCAGGGGTGTCAACCCCTACCTTCCGCTGAATATCTCGTCGCCGTTTCTGGGGTAACTGGCCGTCATTATTGTTGTTAGTGTCCGATGTGTGTGCTCGCCCTCGCCGTTGCGGCTATTGGTTCTAACCATTGTTTCCGCATTTTCCCTCGCCGCCTGTGCGGGCAGCACGACATCGGACCATTCGTCCTCGACCCCGGTTCCCGGCGGCACACTGACCTATGGAATCAACGACTCACCGAGTTGTTTCGATATTCACGCCAACTCCAAGGACATCACCGCGGAGATTCAACGCAATGTCTTCGACTCGTTGGTATCCCAGGACGACCAGCATCAATTCCATCCGTGGCTGGCCGAGGGGTGGACCATCGCCGACGACCAGAAAAGCTACACGTTCACCCTTCGCCGGGATGTGGTGTTCACCGACGGAACACCATTCACGGCACATGCGGTGAAGGCGAATTTGGATCATATCGTCGCGCCCGCAACCAAATCGGAGTACGCGGTAAATCTGCTCGGCCCCTACACCGGAACGGATATTATCGACGACTACACCGTGCGCATCAATTTCTCCGCACCGTTCGCCTCGTTCCTGCAAGCCGCGAGTACCACCTATTTGGGGATCTATTCGCCGAGGACATTGGCCGAGAACGCGGACAAATTGTGCGCCGGTGGTTCCGTCGACGTCGGATCCGGTCCTTTCGTGTTCAGCAGCTACACCAAGGGTCAGAGCGCGGTGATGACCCGCAACCCCGCCTACCACTGGGCGCCGGCCAACGCCGCGCACAACGGCCCCGCCTACCTCGACTCCTTGGTGTTCCGGATCCTGCCAGAAGACGCCACCAGGGTCGGTGCGCTCACCAGCGGTCAGATCGATATGGCGCGCGCGATCCCACCCATTCAGGTGCCCACTGTCGAAGCGGCCAAAGGCCTTTCGCTCATGCGGACCGATCAACCGGGACTGACCTACAGCATCTTCCTGAACTCGGCGTCGGCGCCGCTGGACGACCAGCGGGTGCGATCGGCCATCCAGCAGGGCATCGACGTCGCCGAGGACGTCAAGGCCGTCTACTTCGGCCAATACCACCGGTCCTGGGGTCCGCTGTCGCCGACCACGCCGTCCTACGACCCTTCCGTCGCCGAATCGTGGCACTACGACCCCGACAAGGCGGGCAAGTTACTCGACGAAGCGGGCTGGACCGGACGCGACGGCGAGGGCTTCCGCACCAAGAACGGCAAGCGGCTCAGCCTGTTCTGGCCTGGCTTGCCCTCGGCCGGTGTGCGCGACCAACGCGATCTCCTGGAGCAGGTCGCGCAGGCCGATCTCGCGAAAATCGGTGTCGAGGTGACACATCCGCGTTTGACAGCGGGTGACTACAACGCGCGCGTCGCCGACGGCGGCTTCCACTTGTTCTCGGTGAGCTGGGCACGTCCCGAACCGGATCTGTTGCGACTGTTCTTCCACAGCGCGAACATTCCGCCGCACGGACAGAACGTCGCACACCTGCGCGACCCCCAGGTCGACCAGTGGACCGCGACCGGATCGGCGACCACCGACGAGCGCACCCGCGACGACGTCTACGCCCGAACCCAACGCGAGGTGCTGGACAACGGCTCGGTGGTGCCGCTCTATGTGTTGGCCGCGATCGCCGGATTCGATGACGACGTGCACGGCCACGCGTTCGACGCGAGCGGCTGGATGACGTTCTACGACGCGTGGAAGGCATGACCGTGGCAACACCGACACTGTCCGCGCCGAATCTCGCACACGCTGTAAGCGCCGATGTCTTGCGCCGAGCGGCATTTGCTGTAGGCAAACGTCTGTTCGCCGCGGTAGCAGTGGTTTTCGGCGCCGCGACACTGGGATTTCTCGCACTGCAACTACTTCCGGGCGACCCGGTGGACTGGCTACTCGGCCCGAGCATGACGGCTTCGCCGACCCTGCGCGCACAGGTGCGTGCCGACTACGGCTTCGACCGTCCGGTCTTCGAGCAATACCTCTCGTATCTGAATCAACTCCTGCACGGCCACCTCGGCAGTTCCTACCAATTGCAGCAGCCGGTCGCGACGCTGATCCTCGACCAGCTCGCGCCCACCGCCGAACTCGCCGTCGCCGCACTGTTGCTCGCGTTGTTCATCGCCGTCGCTGTCGCGGTCAGCACGGCGGGTCGGCGCCCGCGACTGCGTGCGGGCGCCTCGACCGCGGAACTGGTGATCACCTCCGCGCCGCAGTACTGGGTGGGAATCCTGCTGCTGACCGCTTTTTCGTTCCAGCTCCAGATATTTCCGGTAGCGGGCGCGCAAACACCGGCGGCACTGGTACTCCCGGCGATCACCCTCGCGCTGTCCATCGCGGGTGTGCTCTCGCAGGTGTTGCGCGAAGGGCTGGAAGCGGCGTTGACCCAGCCGTTCATCGTCACCGCGCGCGCGAGGGGCTCGAGCCTGTCGGCGGTCCGGCTGCGGCATGCGTTGCGCCACGCGGGTGCGCCGATGCTCACGCTCACCGGCTGGTTGACCGGCAGCCTGCTCGGCGGGGTCGTCCCGGTGGAATCGGTCTTCGGTCGACCGGGTATCGGCGCGCTCGTCCTCCAGGCGGTGACCAGCAGGGACATGCCGATCGTGATGGGCGTCATCCTGCTGTCGGCGGTGGTGTTCGTGGTCATCTCGACGCTCGTCGACCTGTTGCACCTGGCTCTGGATCCTCGCATCCGCACGAACGGAGACTGACCCGTTGACCGCCCCGAATGTCACCGCGCCGCCGTCGGCACCCGACGTAACGGCCTCGCGCCCAACGGCTTCGCGCCGATTCGTGCTCCGCTGGCCCGGTGTACTGGTCGCCGCGCTCGTGCTCGGCGTGATCGCGCTGATAGCCATCGATCCCGGCCTGTTCACCGACGGCTCGCCGACCGCTACGAATGTGAAACAGGCACTCCAGGCGCCGGGCAGCGCGCACTGGTTCGGCACCGATCAGCTCGGCCGCGACGTATTCACCAGGGTGCTCTATGGCACCAGGCCCGCGCTGTTGCTCGGCTGCATGGCCACCCTGCTCGCGGTCGTCGCGGGCACCCTCGTGGGATTGCTCGCCGCGCTCGGCGGTCGCGTCGCCGACCAGCTGCTCATGCGCGGCGCGGATGTGTTGCTCGCCCTGCCGCCACTGTTGCTCGCCTTGCTTGTCATCGCGGTGCTCGGTGCGGGAACGGTCAATGTCGCTGTCGCGGTGGCCATCGCGTTCCTGCCGCTGTATGCCCGGCTCGTCCGGTCGGAGGCCCTGCTGGTGCGTCGATCCGGCTACGTGGAATCGGCAACCACACTCGGGCTGCCCCGCATCGTTGTGATCGTCCGGCACGTAGTACCGAACGCGCTCGGGCCGCTACTTGTCATGGCGCCCTTGGGATTCGGCACCTCGCTGTTGTATTCCTCGGCGCTGAGCTTCCTCGGTCTCGGTTTACAGCCGCCCACGCCGGAATGGGGGGCGATGCTCGCCGAAGGCAAGGACATTCTCGCCGCGGCATGGTGGGTCGGCGTCTTTCCTGGCGCCGCGGTCACCGTCACCGTGATCGCGGTCAATGTCGTGGGCCGATCCGTGCGCACGCGCTTCACCGGACGGGGTACGGCATGACAACCACGCGAAACGATTCCCGCACTACCGATTCCGCGAAGGACACCGGATCAGGTGCGCACCTGATCGTCGAAGGACTCGACGTCGACTTCGGTACCGGGCCCGACCGCGTCCGCGCGGTCCGCGACGTGTCCTTCGACGTCGGGCCCGGCGAATGCCTGGCCATCATCGGCGAATCCGGTTCGGGCAAGAGCGTCACCGCGCGCACCCTGATGGGCTTGACCGGCGAGCACGCGACGGTCACCGCGCGCCGACTCAGCTTCGACGGCACCGACCTGCGCGACCTCGACGAATCGGGTTGGCGCACGTTGCGCGGTCGACGAATCGCCCTGGTGTTGCAAGACGCCATGGCCGCGCTGGATCCGCTGCGCCGCACGGGCGCGGAGATCGCGGAAACGCTACGGGCACACACTGATACCGGTCGCCGCGCGGTCAACGATGTCGTGGTCTCCTTGCTCGAAGACGTCGGTGTGCCCGAACCACAGCGTCGTGCCAGGCAATACCCGCACGAACTCTCCGGCGGACTGCGCCAGCGCGCGCTCATCGCCTCGGCCATCGCCGCGGGTCCCGACCTGCTGCTGGCCGACGAGCCGACCACCGCACTGGACGCGACCGTGCAAGCGCAGGTGCTCGACCTGTTGCGTACGTTGCGCGCCGATGGCATGTCCATCCTGTTGATCAGCCACGACCTCACCGTGGTGTCCCGGCTCGCGGATCGGGTGGCGGTGATGTTCGGTGGACGCATCGTCGAACGCGGTGGCGCCGAACAGATCCTGCGTCACCCCGAGCACCCCTACACGCGGGCGCTGCTCGCGGCGGTGCCCACCGGTGACAGTCGGGGAAGCAAACTCTCGGTGCCCGCACCAGCACGTCCGGCCGCCACCGAGGACGGTTGCCCCTACGCCGCGCGCTGCCCGCTCTCCGACGACCAGTGCGTGCGAGAACTGCCGCCGCCCACCGGTATCGACGGCCACGAATTCCGCTGCTGGCACCCCACCGAAGCGATCAGCGTACGGCCACGGACCCCGATCGTTGCCGAACCCAGCGCGGTCGGGCGCACGCTCATCGAGGTCGACAGCGTCGACAAGCGCTATCGAGGCCCCGGAGGTACCTGGCACGACGCCGTGCGCGAGGTGTCGTTCTCACTGCGTGCCGGTGAGGTGCTCGGCGTCGTCGGCGAATCGGGCTCGGGCAAGACGACAACGGGACGAATCGTGCTCGGACTCACCCAACCCGATTCCGGCAGTGTCCGTTTCGACGGTCGGCCATGGAGTGGAGTGCGTGAGCGCGCGCGTCGACCGCGGCGCCACCGCATTCAGCCGGTGTACCAGGACGCTCTCGGCTCCTTCGACCCACGTCTCACCGTGGCGGGAATCCTCGACCCCGCCATCGCACGGGCCGGGGTCGCGCGCGGAAAGCCGCGCACGGCACAGGCACTCGAACTGCTCGACCAAGTCGGACTGGCTTCGACTGTGCTGCAACGGCGTCCACGTGAACTCTCGGGCGGGCAACGTCAACGGGTCGGCATCGCGCGCGCCCTGGCGCCTCGGCCGGAAGTGCTGGTGTGCGACGAGCCGGTCTCGGCCCTGGATGTGTCGATCCAGGCCCAGATCATCGACCTGCTCACCGCGCTGCAACACGAACTCGGTGTCGCCATGCTGTTCATCTCCCACGACCTCGGCGTCATCCACCACCTCAGCGACCGCATTCTGGTGATGAAGGACGGCCGAATCGTGGAAGAGGGGGAGGCGACCGCACTGTTCGCCGACCCCCGTGATCCCTACACCAGGGAACTGCTCGCGGCGACCGCCGTGCGACCGGACGAGGCCCCTGTGTCCATTCCCGACGCGCGAGTCGTCTCGCTGCCCGGCTGATCGCGCGGAGTTCGCATGTATCCACCTCCTTCTTCGGCGGCCTCGGCCGACTGCTGTACGCGCCCCTCGGCCGACATCGCCATCGTCGGTGCGGGTCCGAAGGGAATCGGTGTGCTGGAGCGGATCTGCGCGAGCGCGCGGGAACTGCTCGGCGACCGCCGCATCGTCGTCCACCTCATCGACCCGTATCCCCCCGGGGCGGGCCGAGTCTGGCGCCACGATCAGTCGCCGCTGTTGATGATGAACTCCAAGGCCGGTGACGTCACGATGTTCACCGACGATTCCGTACAGTGCGAAGGCCCGCCGCGCCATGGCCCCACCCTCGCCGAATGGGCCGAGCAGGTCCGCTGCGGTGGGCTCGCGGTCGAGCTCGACACTTCCCTCGACGACGAATTGCGGCAGGCCACACCCGCCGGTTTCCACACCCGCCGCTTCCACAGCGCCTACCTGCGCTGGTTCTACCGGTGGTTACTCGACACCCGACCGGACACCGTCGAGGTGGTGGTGCACAGTACCGAAGCCGTCGACCTCACTGAGCTGGCCGATGGCCAGCAACTGATCTGGTTGCGCGACGAGCCGCAGCCGTTGCGGGCCGAGGTGGTGGTGCTCACCGTGGGTCATCTCGACGCCGAAGCCGACGATACCGGTCAGCGGCTGGCGCGATTCGCAGATCGACACGGGCGCAAGTACTTTCCGCCCAGCTACACCGCCGACGCCGACCTGTCCTCGATCGAGCCGGGGGAATCGGTACTGGTCCGTGGATTCGGGCTCGCGTTCATCGATCTGATGGCCCTGCTCACCGAGGGCCGTGGTGGACGCTACGAGACCGACTCGCACGGTGTGCTCACCTATCTGCCCTCGGGTGCCGAACCCGTGCTCGCTGTCGGATCGCGCCGAGGTGTTCCGTATCGACCCAAGCCCACCTACCAATTGATCGGCGCCCCAGCGGTATTGCCGCACTTCTTTCGAGCAGAGGAGATCGACGAACTCGTCGCGCGGCAGGGTCCGATCCACTTCTGGACCGATCTGTGGCCGTTGATCGCGAAGGAACTCGGTTGGGGGTACTACACCGAACTGTTCACCGCACACCCCGACCGTGTGCGGATGGAGTTCGCCGAGTTCAGCGAGCGATACGCCGAACTCGAATGGAACAGTGACGAATTACGCAGATTGGTGCACAAAGCTGTCCCCGGGGAACAAGACCGGTTCGATCCCGTCCAGCTGGAGCGACCGCTGGCCGCCGTCACCGAGGACGACGCGAAAGCGTTGGCGGCGCGGGTGCGCGAACACATCACCACCGTGCTCGCACGAGGTGGTGACCGTGCGTGCAGTGCCGATCTCGGTGCCGTCACCGCGATGCTCTCGGTGTTCCGGCAACTACCGCGCGCGGTCGCCAGCGGAAAGCTCGACCCCGCAGCGCAATTGCACGATGTCGACGGCTGGTGGTTCGGCTTCTTCAGTTATATCGGCAGCGGGCCGCCTCGGGTGCGGTTGGAGGAACTGCTGGCGCTGGAGCGCGCGGGGATCGTCTCGTTCGTCGGGCCGGATATGTGGGCCGAGGCCGACGAGGAGCGCGGGTTGTTCGTCGGCGGCAGCGCGAAGGCACCGGGGACGACCACCGCGACGACGTTGATCGAGGCCCGATTGCCGCAGCCGGACGTCACCCGCACGAACAATCCGATCGTGCGTGCCTTGCACGATCGCGGCGCGCTCGGTGAGGAGGCGCTCACCGACGGCGTGACCACGCGGAGCACCGGCCGCATTCACACCTCCGGCGTCGACGGGCAACTGTTCGACGCCGAGGGTGCGGTCCATCCGCGACGTTTCGCCATGGGCCCGCACACCAGCCTCCGCATCGCGGGAGCGTTCAGCCGGCCGCGCACGAACGCGCTCGGCTTCCGGGAAAACGACAGTGTCGCCAGACAGGTGCTGCGGCTGATCGCCGCCGCTTCGCCGCAGCCTTCCTCCGAGAACACCTAGGGAGACCCATGACTCACCAGATCCGCAAGACCTACGCCCGCGTCTTGACCACCGATCTCGACGGCACCCTGCAAACGCTGCGTGCGCTGGTCGGCGCCGAGGCCGACTTCCGTGTGCACTTCGGTCGGTTCGATCTCGCCTTGATCGGTGAGTTCTGCGTCGTCGCCGGCGCGGAGGAGGCGTTGGCGCGCTATCGCGGCACAGTGGGGCCGGTGATCGTCGCCGATCTCGCCGCCACGTTCTCGTTGGTCGAGGGTACGGGAGCCGAAGTGACCGTGCCGCCGTTCGACGGTCCCGCTGGCCGTGGCTTCCTGGCTCGCCACACCGACGGTGTCGAGTTCGAATACATCGAGTTCTCGTCCGATCTCGCCGAACGACTGCTCGACACCGAGGGGGTCGGCGCGCGAAACGAGGGCTGAGAGTTCAAGCCCCGGGATGAGATCCACGTTCCGGGGCTTCGACAGGAAATTTTCGATCAGCGTGAACGGAATCCATCAAACAGGGATTCCGCTGTGTTCTACCCCTAAAAACGGACAGATGTCTTGTTAGCACCCTGCAAGCGGTCTCGTAGTCGGTTAAGATCACGGGACGGTACTGCTTCGGATTCGACCGTTCGCGCTATTCGTGCTCAGCCCAAATTGGCACGGCCCCAAGCGGAACGGATTCTCGTCTCGGGTCGAATCGAATAGCTTGCCCGAGGCTCCATGCGGGTCTCGTGCGGAACAATGATGTTCTGTGGTCACCTTTGCGCGGTCGCTCCTAGCGAGATGTGGGGGGTATACCCGGTGTTTGTTGAACGTAGATCACAGATCGCCTCGCTCGACAGAATTTTTCAGCAGAGTGTTACGGGCAAGGGGGGAACGTCTCTCATCGTCGGTCCCGTTGCCAGCGGTAAGACCGAACTATTGAAAGTATTCGCCGAGCGGCTATCCGCCGAAGGCGCAACGGTTCTGGAAGCTGTCGGTTCGCCGAGGGAACGCGACCAAGCGTTCGGAATTCTCCAGCAACTATTCGCCGCACTGCCCGATCGCGATGAGCGGACGCGAATTCAACAATTGCTCGCCGACCGTGCGTCCCGATTGATCGAGGCATGCGGCGGCGAAAGCAGCGCCGACTCCGGTGGCGGCGCCCAATTCCTACGCAACCACGCCAACCAAGACCTGTGGACCGAGGTGCAGCGCCTTTCCGATCGCGCACCGGTCGCGATCGTCGTCGACGACCTCCAGCACGCCGACCTCGCCTCGTTGCAATCGCTGCTTTTCTTCAGTGGTCGCCTACGGTCCGCGCGGGTGATCATCGTGGCTACCCAGCTGCATTGCCCGTTGTCGTCCGACCAGGAACGCGCCGTGCTGGTTACCGAGTTGCTGCGCCAGCCTCGATTTCGGCTGGTGCGCACCGGTCCGCTCAGCGCCGACGGCGTGCGCGAAATGCTCGCCGAACACATCGGCGTCGCGGTGGACCAGTCGCGGGCCGAGACCTGGCATCGGATCACCGGCGGTAGCCCGTTCCTACTCAAGGCACTGATCGAGGACAATGAGGTGTCCGGCCGGTCGCAGACCATGGCCACCGACGATCCGGTGGTCGGCGAGGAGTTCGCCAAGGCCGTGCTCGCCTGTTTGCATCGCGCCGGTCGCCGCTTTCTCGCGACCGCACGCTGTGTTGCGGTGCTGTCGGAGTCCGGATCGCTCGGGTTGCTGCCGCAGCTGGTCGGCGAGAGCGAGATCACCACGACCAATATCACCGACGCGATCGCCTCCGCGGGCATTCTCGCCGACCAACAGTTCCGACATCCCGGTGCGCAGCTCGCCGTGCTCAGCGAGCTGTCGTCACCGGAGCGCACTCGACTACACCGCCGTGCGGCGGATCTGTTGCACGACAACGGCGAACCGGCCTGTCGGATCGGCGTCCACCTGGTCGAAGCGGGCCGCGCTGGCGACCCGTGGGCATTGGAGGTGCTGATGAGTTCGGCGCAGGACGCGCTGCACCGCGACGCGCTCGGATTCGCCGCGAAATGTGTGCGCCTCGCCGAAACCATCCCCTCCGGCTCGCGCCAACAGGTCGCGCTCGCCGTGCTGCGCATCCAGGTCGAATTCCGGGGCAACCCGGATAACGCCACCGAGCAGTTGGCCACCGTGCTCGAGGCGGTGCGCGCGGGCCGTCTGGACATCGACCAGATGATCGGCCTGCTGAATCCGCTGCTGCGCCAGGGTCGTGCGGCCGAGGCCGCGCTGATCCTGCAACGGCTCGCGCTCGTGGCCGACGACCTCGACGACCGCTCGGCGGCCGACCTGTCCTCGGTGCGGACCTGGATGCGTTCGACCTGCCCCGGTCTGTTGGTCGAGGCGGGTACGCCCGACGAATTGTCCGGTGGCGCAGAGGTAACCGTCGTCGCGAACCGATCCGTGCGCGGACCGGCCCTGCTGGCCGACGCGATGGAATTCGGGCCGACCGAGCACACCACGCCTACGGCCGAATGGTTGTTGCAGACCACTCCGCTGCACGGCACCTCGCTCGATTCGATCATCGCCGCACTGCTGGCCCTCGTGCACGCCGACAGATCCGACCTCGCCGAACGGTGGTGCGATTCGCTACTGCGCGAGGCGGTTTCGCGAGACGCACGCACCTGGCAAGCCTCGCTCGCCGCCGTGCGCGCCGAAATCGCCCTTCGGCAGGGTGATATGCCGGGTGCACTTCGGATCGGCCTCGCGGCATCGGGGTTGTTGCCGCGTGAGGCGTGGGGTGTGGCGATCGGGGAGGTCACCTCCACGGTGCTCCTCGCGGCTACGGCATTGGGGGACTGGCAGACAGCCGACGGTTGCCTGACCGAGCGGACCGACGCGATGTTCGACACCAGGTACGGCGCGCAATTCCTGTATGCCAGGGGACGCAGGTTGCTCGCCGCGGACCGGTTGCGTGCGGCAATGGACGACCTGCGCACCTGCGGACGGTTGTTGCGGGAATGGGGGATCGATCAGCCGACTTTCCTGCCGTGGCGCGCCGACGCCGTCGCCGTGTTGCTGCGGATGGGAAACCGGCGCCAGGCCGCCGAATTGGCCGCCGAACAGTTGGCCATGACCAGTGCCGAGTTGCCGCGCGCGCGTGGCATCGCGCTGCGCACGGTCGCGGCGACCGAAACGGACTCGAGAGCACGCATGGATCTGCTGCTACGGGCGATCGAATCCTTCGACAACAGTGCTGATCGAGTCGAACTCGCCTATGCCGTAGCCGATCTCGCCGACGTCTATGTCGTGCTCGGGGAACCGCGCAGGGCACGGCAGGCGACCCAACGCGCGACCCGCCTCGCCGAGGAATTGTCGCTGGCACCTCTGCGGCGCCGACTCGACATCGGCTCTCGCCCTGTCGAATCGGTGCCCTTCGCCGCTACCTCCGGTGCGCCCGAACCCGACAACGACGTCCTCAGCGCCGCCGAACGCCGCGTGGTGATGCTCGCCGCGGGCGGTCACACCAACCGAGAAATCGCCGCCGAACTCTTCATCACCGTCAGTACTGTCGAACAGCACCTGACCAGGGTCTACCGAAAGCTACGCGTCAAAGGCCGCGGTGATCTGGCCGCCTACCTCACCAACACCGCACCCCCGCCCCGCTCCGCGGGCACGGCGATCACCACGACCCTCACATCTGTCGAACCCACCGGACTCGGTATCGAACTGGGCCAGCGAGGCGCCGCCTGAGCGGCCCGGGTCAGCGGTGAACCGGCTTCGCGGTGCTTGTCGTTGACGGATCGGTCTGCGTCACCGCGCGACTGTCTGACCAGCGGGATGGACGCGTGATGCTCAACCCCGGCGGCCTCCGGTGCCGAACTGGGCCAGCGAGGCGCCGCCGAGCGGCCTCGGCCAGCAGTGAATCGGCTCCGCGGAGTGCTTTTCGAGGGCGGGCCTCTGGCCCGCGCCGCGCTCACCGCGCGGCCGGGAAACCTGTCTGTGTGCGGCTTATCGCCGACCCGGCAGTCATGGATGTGAGGCTAGCAGGGGAGACACGCAGGCAGCCGCCCCAAAAAATTGGGGCGGCTGTTCTACGTGAGGACTGCGGCTAGGCGGCGACAGCCTCTTTTTTCGGCTCGGTGACCACGAAAACGCTGATCAGCAAGGCCGCTACACCGAAGGCCACGGCGGCGATCACCGCGGTCGACAGACCGTGTGCGAGGACCTCGTGGTTCGAGGCCGCGTTGCCGGTCGACTCCTCGTGGCTGGCGCTGGCGGACTGGTAGATGGTGGTCAGGATGGCGACACCCAGCGAGAGGCCGATCTGTTGGGTGGCCTGGAGCAGGCCGGAGGCGGCGCCCATTTCGCGTGGGGCCAGCCCGCCGAGCACGGTCAGGTTCAGTGCGACGAACGCCAGGCTGAGGCCAGCACCGAGCAGGATGAACGGGCCGAGCACGCCGGTGAAGTAGTTGCTCGACTCGTTGGTGGTGGTCAGCCAGATGGCCTCCAGCAGCATCAGCACCACACCGGCGAGCAGCACCGGCTTGCGGCCGTACTTGGCGATCAGCTTCGGTGCGGACTTCGCGACGAAGAACTGGACCAACGCCATCGGCAGGAACGCGAGACCGGCCACGAGCGGGCTGAATCCGAGTGCGTCCTGGATGTAGAGCGACAGCAGAATGTAGGTTCCCGCCATTACCGCCATCAGCAGGACGAACGTCAAATACGCTCCGGCCCTGAGTCGTTCGGTGAGCAGTCGCAGCGGCATGATCGGCTGTTCGGCGCGGCGTTCGACGAACAGGAACACACCGATGAGCACGACACCGATCAGGAAGGGTACGACGGTGCCCGGCGCGGTCCAGCCGTTGGTGATGTTGGTGAGGCCGTAGACCACCCCGACCATGCCGAGGGTGGACACGATCGCGCCCAGCAGATCGAACTTGCCGGAATGGCGCTCGGTCTCGGTGAGGTAGCGCAGCGCGAGCACGATGGTCAGCAGGCCGATCGGCACATTGATGAAGAAGACCAGGCGCCAGCTCAGGCTGGTGAGTATGCCGCCGAGAATCAGGCCGAGCGTGACGCCGAAACCGGTCACCATGGAGAACACGCTCAGCGCACGGGTGCGTTGTGGGCCTTCGGCGAAGGTGGCCGCGATCATCGAGAGCGCGGCGGGCCCGGCGAAGGCGAAGCCCACGCCTTGTAAGGCGCGCGCGGCGATCAGTAAGCCCTCGTTCGGTGCGACCCCACCGAGGATCGAGGCGCCGACCACCAGGCCGAGACCCCAGACGAACATGCGCCGCCGACCGAGGATGTCGCTGGCACGGCCGCCGAGCAGCAGCAGGCCGCCGTAGGCGAGGGAGTAGGCGCTGAACACCCAGGCCAGCGCCAACCCGGACATGCCGAGTCCGGATTGGATCTCGGGGAGGGCGATATTGACGACGTTGCTGTCCACCGCGACCATCAGCTGGCAGGTGACGATGACGCCCAACGCGATGGCCAGTCGACGGTCCCCGCCGCTGGGCGCGCTCTCGTCGGTGGCTCGGGTGGCGGGCTCGGTATCTCGGCTGGTCATTAACAGTCCGTTCGAAGGGATTCCGGGAAGGGGCGAGCTGCTGCGCGGCGGTGCGCGTCTGCTCTACGCTTGTAGTCAGATCAGCATAGGCACGCTACCCGCCATTCGTCTACAGGTGTTGAGTGAGATTTATGATGACGGTCAACGAACTCGAAGCAGCGGTGCCGCTGCGCCGCACCGGAACTGGCGCCGACCGAGCCGGTGACGGCCCGGTGGGCGCGGCGCGGGTCGACGAGGAGCGCGGCGGCGCGGGCATCTCGGAATCCGCGCAGGTGCCCGCCCCCATCAGCCGCGCGCAGCGCAGGCACCAGACCAAACAGCTGATTCTCGACGCGGCCAGGGACCTGTTCGCGCAGCGCGGCTACCTGGAGACGACGATCAGGGCGATCGCGCAGCGAGCCGATGTCGACCCCGCGCTGGTGATGCAGCATTTCGGTACCAAAAGCGCACTGTTCGACGCGGTTTCGGGCATTCCGGTCACGCTCGACGACGCGTTGGAGGGTCCACCGGAGGAACTCGGCGAGCGTCTGCTGCGGCATGCCCTGGCCGACGTCGACCGCAAGGACGACCGGACGATGCCGGTGCTGCGTTCGATGCTGACCCATCCGGAGGCCGCGCACGCGGTGCGGTGCGCGATCGTCAACCCCGAGACGAGCCCGTGGACGCGCGTGCTGGTCGGCAAGGACGCCGACCTGCGCTCGACCTTGATCGGAACGCTGGTGCTCGGCGTGCTGGTCGCGCGCTACATGGTGCACATTCCCGGCATCGCCGACGCGCAGGCGGAACGTCTGGTCGAACTGATCGGTCCGTGCTTGCGACCGCTGGTGATGGCCGAGCTTCCTCCTGAGCGCCCTGAACCATGTTCGGCGCTGGCGAAACTGGCCGAAGCCGATGCCGCGCGCAGGTCGGCGGCGCAGCGGGTGGACGAGTGCGCCCGTGCTGCGCTCGCCGCCGGTGCTTCCTATGGTGAGGTGGGTCGCCTGGTCGGCATCAGCAGGCAGGCCGCGCGTAAGCGCTGGCCGCAACCGGAAAATGCTGCGGTGTGACAACTTGGGTTGTCATTTCGGTCGGGTTCTGGCCGTGACCTCCCTGAGGCGCTCGGGGTAGGTCGTAGCGTTCGGCGTCCTGCGTGGGATCGACTGACAACTTTAGTTGTCAGTCGGCGAGTGCGGCGCCCGTTACCCCTGGCCGGGCTACTTCGTCCGCATTGACCCAGGGTGGTCTTGCGTCCACCGAGCCACCGAGTCACGCGCGAGATTACAACGACCGCGGCGCGTACAGCCTCCGGCGCTTCTCCCGAAGACCCTGGTCGGTACCGACAATCACGGCACATCGACGTGCTCGCCCGCCGCACCGGGCGGAGCCGGTAGCGCGCGCCGCCGATCACTATGCCCGCTGCCGCGCCGCGACGCTAACCCCTAAGACGCCCTCGCGCAACACGCACACCGGTAGGGGAGGGGGCGCCTCGGTTAGGGGTGTCGACCGAATACGCCGCGCTCCTAGCCTTATTCCTGCGGAAAGCTGCACTCCCACATCGGTTCTCGACTGCGACGCGTGGGTAGCGAAGACCAGACAGCCGACCATGAAGGAGCCACCCCGTTGACCAGTCTCGATACCATCGACGTCTTCGATCAGGAACGCTATCTGGACGGCCCGCCGTACGAGGACTTCGCCCTCCTGCGCCAACAGGCACCGGTGTTTCACCACACCGACCCCGAAGTGCCCGAGGGACATTGGGCGCTGACCAGGCACCAGGACATCGTCTACGTCGCACGCAATGCCGAGCTGTTCTCGTCCGAACAGAAGGGCTCGCAACCGCAGGAATTCGACGAAGTCGCCATCGATGTGCAACGGCGCATGATGATTCACCAGGATCCGCCGAAACACAGCCGGGTGCGCACCCTGGTCAACCGTGGCTTCACCCCGCGTGCCATCGAACGGCTCCGCCCGCAGATCGCTCTCGAATGCGAGCAGATCGTGGACAACGCGCTCGCCGCAGGCGAATTCGACCTGGTACGCACCGTGGCGGCCGAACTGCCGCTGATCGTGATCGCCGAGCTGATGGGCATCCCGCGTTCGGACCGCCAGCACATCTTCGAGTGGTCGAGGGCGATCGCCGGTCAGACCGACCACGAGGCGGGCGGTGCTGAGGCGACCCGCCAGGCGGTCGTCGACATGTCCGGCTATGCCTCACAACTCGGGTCCGAGCGCCGTCGTTGCCCGCTGGACGACACGGTGACCAAGATGGTCAGCCCCGACGACAAGGGCAACCAACTCACCGACGAGGAGTTCCAGGCCTTCTTCATCCTGATGACGGTGGCGGGCAACGAAACCACCCGTTACTCCATCGCCGGTGGCGTCGAGGCGTTCGCGCAGTTCCCCGACCAGTGGGCGCGCCTCAAGGCCGATACCAGCTTGGCGCGTACCGCCGCCGAGGAGATCGTGCGCTGGGTCTCGCCGACCAAGGTGTTCCGCCGCACCGCCGTCACCGACACCGAGGTGGGCGGTCAGCTGATCGGCGCCGGTGACAAGATCATGGCGCACCTGGTGTCGGCCAACCGTGACGAGGCGGTGTTCACCGACCCGAACAGCTTCGACATCGGCCGAAATCCCAACCCGCACCTCGGTTTCGGTGGCGGTGGTCCCCACTTCTGCATCGGCAAGCACCTGGCCGTGTTGGAGATCGAGTTGATGTTCAAGGCGCTGGCCGAGCGCGTCGAGCGGATCGAGATCACCGGCGCGACACCGCGTTTGCGCTCCTACCAGTTCACCGGAATCGTGGAGATGCCCGTCCGCGTCATTCCGGCCTGACCAACCACTCGGGCCGTGCCGATCCGCGAGGTATCAGCACGGTCCGGTAGCGGCCTGGGGTGCGCGACATGCGCACCTGATCGGTGATGCCCCGGTAGTGGCCGAGCGGGGTCCGCGCGGTGAAGCTTTCCGGCGGCACGCTCGTGTGCGGCGCGGTGGAGCCCGCGGTCGCACGGGCGTAGTCCTTGTCGAAGCACCGCATGCCGAGAATCCACAGTGCCGCACGAGTCAGTGAGATGTGCACGCGGTAGCTGCCGCCCTCGGTGGCGCGTCGGGTCAGCGCCTCGACGATGCCCGCCGTCAGCAGCCAGGCGACGATGTAGTCGTTAACCACCGTGATCGGAGACAGCGCCGGTGCGTCCGGTTCGCCTTCGCGCAGCATCATGCCGGTCAAGCAACCCGCCGTCTGATCGAATCCCGCACGGTCGGACCATGGTCCGTGTTCGCCGTTGAGCGAGATGGTGGCGTGCACGACGCCAGGACGGATCCGTGCGACGTCCTCGGCCGAAAGGCCGACCCGGTCGAGGTAGCCGTTGCGCCGATTGGCGAAGAAGACATCCGAGTCCGCGAGCAATGTCCGCACGATCCGCGCACCGTCGGCATCGAACGGATCGATGGTGCTCGACCTGATACCGGTGTTCGCGGTCAGGTAGGTGACGTCGTGCTCGAACTCGTTGGGGCGCCACAGATTCAGCACATCGGCGCCGTGCAGCGCCAGCGCACGTCCGGTACCGGCCCCCGCGATCACGTGACCCATGCCGAGTGCGCGCACGCTGTCCAGTGGCTGACCGTCGGTCGTGGTGGGCAGGAACGGTTCCGGATCGCTTTCGGCGATCTTGGTGATCTCGATCAGCGGAAGGTCGGCGAGCACGTCCCGGTATTGCGTTTCGACAAGCAACTCCTCGGTGCTGCGCAACATCGGCAGCACCACCCCCGCCTCGACGGCAGCCTCCTCCAGTTCCCTGCCGCGCCAGCGCGCGATCGCCGCGCCGACCGCGGTGACGTCGTCGGGTACCCCGAGCAGCCGCTGCGCCGCGACCTTGATCTTCGGATACGGATTGAGCGGCATCACCCAGCGATCGTCGGCGGTCCGATAGAACTCGAAACCGAAAGCGGGGGAGGCGTTGGCGGGCGCACCCGCCGGGTATCCGTTCAGCTTCTCCCACCGGCCCTCGTGAAATGGGCACAGCCGGTGGATCGCCGTCCTGAGGTCGACGGAGATGTCCTGCCCGGCGCCGCCGCGCACGCGCGACAGCTTCGCGATCGCGGCCGACTTGGTGGCAAGGCCGATCGCGGACGCGGCACCGAGGCGCAGCGTGCTGGGAACGATGGGGTCGGCACCGGCGAACTCGACGGTGCCCCCGGTGTCTTCGGGACGCATCCCGATTCCGGCGAGTACCTCGGCGAATTCGGCGTGCGGGTCGAAACGGTCGTCGGTGGCCGGACTTGCCACAGTGTGGCGCAGCCGGTCGGTCAGCGAAGCTTCCAGTGACACCATGTGATCGACGGTAGGCATCGCTCTCGTGGCTCGCCATGACCGGTGCGCGAAGGTGAACATGACGGTCGCGGACAGATCACCGTAGTGTGAGTGGGTGGAGATGCTGCACCTGCGCTACTTCATCGCCGTTGCCGAGGAGTTGAATTTCACCCGCGCGGCGACTCGTCTGCGTCTGTCGCCGCCACCGCTGAGTCAGCGGATCAAGGACCTCGAACGCCAGCTCGGTCGCGAGTTGTTCATCCGCAGCCACCATCGGGTGGAGCTGACCGACGCGGGCCAGACCCTGTTGCCCGTGGCGCGCGAGATCATCCAACGCTTCGACGCGGTATCGGCTCTCGTGCACGAGTCCACCGGGACTCGTTCGCACACCGTGGTTCTCGGCATCGCGCCGGAGGTTTCGGTGCAGCTGCGCACGACGGTGCTCGGCGCGCTGGCGGCGCATCCCGATATCGCGGTGCGGTTGCATCCCGCGGAGGGCGGGCGGCTGTTGCGTTCGCTGCACGCGGGGGAACTCGACCTCGCGTTGGTCACGGAACCGGCCGCGGTACACGGCATCGGCAGTGTCCGGTTGGAATGCCAGCCGGTCGGTGTGGTGGTCGCCAGCGGCATCGGCTTCGACGGGCGGGCCTGCGTTCGACTCGAGGAGCTCGCGCATCTGCCCTACGCCCCCATGGGTTTCGACGCGGGACCGATGCTGCTGAAGTCCGTGGAATACACCTTGCGCAGCATCGGCGCTCAGCGTTGCTCGATGATCGACGCGAGCAGCCCCGGCGGCGTTGCCCACGTGGTGGCCACCGGTCAGGCCTTCACCATTGTCGGCCGCTGCTCGGGCAGCAAGAAGGTCTTCGCCGACGAACAGGTGCTCGTCCTGCCCCTGGAAGGTATCGACGCCACCGTCACCACCGTCGCGGCGTGGCGCGAAGACAGGGTGCGCGACGGCGGTCCCCTCGTCGGTCCCGTGCGCACACTGCGAAGCCTTGCCGCGCACCGGGTTCCGCCGGAGTCGGTCGACCAGAACGAGCCGTCGCGCGCCGTGAGCAAGGGCAGCGGGTAGCCGACTCGGGTTGGCCAACTCGACACCACCCGCGCCGACTCGCGCGGCGCAACCCCAAGGCGCGCGTGTCGGCCATCCCGGCAGCCCAGTCAGAAGCACCCGACTGGACGACTGGCCCGCCCCGACAGTTATGGCGCATGGGCCGACGACGAGGGCTCCGTCACCGGGCTCATGGGGGCACTCGACCGGTGGTACCGAAAGCACCGCGCCTACCGCGGTCGTTTCCCTATGCCACGCGCTCGAGGCTGGGCGCACCGGTGCCTATTGCGCCTTCGACCGTGAACACGAGGTCGCGCCGGTATCGACGGCGGAAACGTCGTGCCACAGCAGTGTGGCCTTGGACGGTGAGAGCGCCTGTCCAGCAATGTCTTTCGTGACCGAGGGCCTCGGCGGAGTGCTGACGGTGGTGGCAGTGCGCGGTCACCGTGAGAGCGAAAAACCGCGCGGTGGTGACGAACTCGTATCGTCACCACCGCGCGGTTTGTCCGTGATTCAGCGTCAGCCGTTCAACCGGCCCTCGATGGCCTCGATGATGCGTGGACGCAGTTCGGCGGCGCTGACCACCGCGTCGACCGAACCGACCTCGACGGCGCGTTGGATATTGTGCACCCGGTCGAATTCCGCGGCCACCTGGTTGAGCTTCTCGGTGCGGACCGACGAGCGGGTCTCGTCGAGTTCGGCGGCCAGGGTCGCCCGCTCGGGGCCCGCGGCATTGGCGGTACGCGCTTCCAGGTCGCGCACCCTGTCGTCGGCGGCGGTACGCGTGCTCACCTCACCGGCGAACACCACGGCGGCGGCGGGAGCGCCACCGAGCACCGAGGCGAACGAGCCCTCGAGCGCGAGCACCGTCATGTTCGGGTTCAGTGCCTTCGAGAACACCACGAACGCACCACCGTGATACCGCGAGATCACGCAGAACACGATCGGCCCTTGGAAGTTCACGATCGCGCGACCGATCTCGGCGCCGTACTCCAACTGCAGCTTGCGCAGCGACTCCGGGGAGCCGTCGAAGCCCGACAGGTTCGCCAACACCACCAGCGGCCGGTTGCCGCTGGCCGCGTTGATCGCCCGCGCCGCCTTCTTCGACGACCGGGGGAACAACGTGCCCGCGGTGTAGGCGTCGGGGCCGTCGGTGGGCGGGAACCCACGGCGCACCACATTGCGCGACTCGATCCCGAGCAGGCTCACCGGAATACCGTTGAGGTGCACGTCTTGCACCACCGCGGTCTCGGCGTCGACCATGCCAGCCCAGCGCTCCAACACCGGATGGTCCTGATCGGACACCGCGCGCATCACGGTCCGAATATCGAAGGGCTTCTTGCGGTCCGGGTTGAACTCGGCCGAGAAGATCTGTCCGACGGTCGTGAATTCGCTGTCGGCCACCGTGTGCGGGAACTCCCGCACATCGCGGTCGGCGGGGTCGGTGGTCGGTACCCGACGCGGCCCCTGCTCACCCGGCGCGACGTAGGTGTGGTCGTAGTGCGACATCAGCACGGCGCGTGCGGCATGCAGGTTCGGCGCCCAGTACTGCGCCTGGCCGTTCGGACCCATCACCCGGTCGTAGCCGCCGATACCGAAGTTGTCTTCGGCCGAAACACCACCGGAGAAGTCCAGTGCCTGCTTGCCGGTGAGCACCATCGCCGACTCCGGCGTCATGATCAACACACCCTTGGTGTGCATGAGCATCGTGGCCTCGGCGTTCCAATACGGCTGCGCGCCGACATTGATGCCGGAGACGACGATATTGATTTCGCCGCCGTCCTGGGTGAACTCGACGATCCGCTTGAGCGCGGCCGCCACCCAGTCCATGTTCTCGGTGCCGGATTCCATCGAGATCCGCGCACCCGAAGACAGCGCGTACCACTCGAGTGGCACCTGCTTGCTTTCGGCGAGATCGAGGGCGGCGATGATCCTGCGGCACTCCGGTTCCGACAGCGCGCCGAGCGATTTCGTCGGATCGCCGAGCAGCACCACCCTGGTGATTCCCTCGGGGTGCTGCGCGGTCGGGGTGGTGACCACACCGGCGACCATCGCCGCCTTGTTGCGTCCCTTCGGCCGGTCGACCGGCACCAAGGTGTACTCGTCGGACAGGTCGTGTTCGGTGAAATCGCCGAGCAGGCTGGTCAACTCGTAGGGGTAGACCGTGTTGCGGCTGCTGGCGCGCAACACCTTCTGGCGGTACTCGTCGAGCGGTTCGACCGGCTCGTCGGAGGGCTCGCCGATAATGACGTCGGTCCCGCCGGTGGCGTCGAAGGTGATCCGCACCGAAACCTTGCGCAGGTCGCCGGACTCCTCGCGCTGACGCCCGATGAGCTCGATCTCCTCCAACCCGGTGCCCGCGGTCTTCGACACCATGCGCCCGACGATCGACTGCAGCTCATCGCGGGTGAGGTCGCTCGGCGGCCAGATGTAGACCACGATGCGGTTGGTGTTGAACCGCTTCTTCGACGGCCGCCGCGACTGCGCGCGCCGAATCGAATCCAGGCAGGTCGCCACCGTGTTCTCGGCCGTCGGCAGCGCCACCAGGCGGCCGTCCTGCTCGCGCAAGGCGGTCAGGTCGCGGACCTGCGCGAACGCGACGAGCCGGTCGTCGTTGGGGTTCGACGGTGCGACACAACGGAACAGGTAGATCTCGTCGTCGTCCGAGGACGGCAGGCGCGTGAGATCGAACTTGCTCAGCCGCTCGATCTGCATCCGCTGCGCGATGTAGGGGTGCAGGCCACGGATGAGGCGTTCCTCGGTCATACCGGTCGCCGAGGGGCGGAAGGTGAAGTGGTGGTGCATCACCGAGGCGCCGCTGCCCGCCACGGTGGCGGTGATCCTGCGAACCCGTTCCGGCAAGGGGTGCGCGCGGATCACCTCGTGCAGTGCCGCCGCGATCGAGTCGAAGTCGGCGGGCTGGTTTTCCCAGCTCAGGTAGATGTCGGCGTCGACGGTGTCGGCGCCTTCGGCGGATTCGGTGAGCCCACGCAACGCGAGGTCGAGGGCGTCGAAACTCACCGCAGCGGAGATCAGGCTGGATTCACCGCGCCCCGCGATGACGAACGTCTGCCCGTTCACGTCGTGGGTGCGGATACCGGTCAGGCCCTTGTTGCCGTAGTAACGCCTGGTCAGTACCTCGAGAATGACAGTGTTGTCGGACTTGCCGCGCACCAGGCGCTGTCCGAGCAGCCGCACCAAAGGTTCTGTGCTGCGCACCAATTGGGCGACGCGCTCGCCGCGATCCGCCGAATCCGGGTGTGCGTCCAAATGACTCAGGTGCTTGCGCGCGTTGGTGTAGACGCGGGCACGGTTGCGCCGCAGCAGCGGCTGGCCGTACCAGGCATAGACCAGACCGCGTGCGAGGTCGGCGATCACCGGGAAACGCACCTGGGTGGCGCCGACCAGTCGCTCCAGTGCCAAACCGGCCGGCTCACGCAGCGCGCGGTCGGGCAGCGGTTCGCGCAGCCACTCCTGCAACAGCGTGGTGATCACGGTGACGGTGGCCGAGGGACGCTGCTGAGCGAGGAAGATGCGGAAGACCGCGGCCTCCAACTCCGGTGTGCGCTCCAATTCGCTGATGCCGTAGTGCCCGAGCGCCTTGGCGAGCTTCGCCTGGAACGACTCCGGCAACCCGGCCCGCTCGACGTCGAGGCTCTGCAAGTAGGTGTGGAAGTACTCGCGGGCGCTGTGCACGTGGCCGTGGCTGCCGTCCTCACCCGAAGGCCGGTTGAGGCTGAGTTCGGCGAGGTCGATGAACGCCTCGATCAGTTCGAGTTCTTCGCCGAGCGGTCGGCGATCGTCGGCGATCGCGGTCCTGCGCGCGGCGAGGTAATCGTCGAGCACGCGCCGATCGTCGTGCGGGTCGACGTCGAAGCCGAGCAGCAGGCTGCGCAGATCCTCTTGGCCGCGTGCGGTCCGCTCGAAGGCGTGGATCTCGGTCGGCCGCGCGGGCAGGTCCAGTTCGACGGACTCGGCGGCTTCGGTCTGCGCGTCGGCCGCGTCTTCGTCGTCGGCGATCGGCTCCAGCCGCAACAGCGGCGCACCGGTCTCGACCTGGCTACCGACGGTGACGACGGATTCCTTCAACCGCGCCTTGAACGGTGCGCGCAGCACCGTCTCCATCTTCATGCTCTCCAGGACAAGCACGGGGGCGCCCGCCTCGACCTCGGCACCGACCTGCAACGGCGTCGCGACCACGAGTGCGGGCGCGGGGGAGCGTACGACACCGCCTTCGTCGCGGCTGACCCGGTGCATCACACCGTCGACGTCGACGAGGTGCACCGGACCGTGGGTGCCGGTGGTGAGCTTGTATCGGGTGCCGTTGACGACGACCTGTCCGGTGTGCCGGTCGAAGCGCTCGAGGTCGACGTCGGCGGTGTGGATGTCCTCGCCCGCTTCGATGCCGATCCGGAATCGGTGCGCGCCGATACGTGCCACGCGCAGGCGGTATTTCGCGCCGCGCAATTCGAAATCGAGGGGTTGTCCGCTCTCGTGCTGCACCTGTGGTCGTCCACCGGAGGCCGAGGAGAGCAACCGCTGCCGTTCGCCCTGTTCGGCGTCCTCGTAGGCGTCGATCGCCGCGGCCGCGAGGGCGACGGCGGAGTGCCGGTGCGAGACCAGCCTGCCCTCGCCGCGCACCCGGTCGATCCAGCCGGTGTCGGCGCTGGCGTCGATCACCTCGGGCTGGCTGAGCAGATCGAGCACGAAGCTCTTGTTGGTGGCGCCGCCCTCGATGATCACCCTGGTTTCGGCCATCGCGCGCCGCAGCCGGCCGAGCGCTTCGTCACGGTCGCTGCCGTAGGCGATGATCTTGGCGATCATGGAGTCGAAGTCGGCGGGGATGGTGTCGCCTTCGCTGACTCCGGTGTCGACTCGGATGCCGGGTCCCGCAGGCAGATCCAGGCGGGCGATGCGGCCGGGGGCCGGTGCGAAGTCGCGGTCGGGGTCTTCGGCGTTGAGCCTTGCCTCGATGGCGTGACCGCGTTCGGCGGGCTGCTCGCCGTCGAGCGTGTTGCCCGATGCCACCCACAATTGGGCCTTGACGAGGTCGAATCCGGTGGTGGACTCGGTGATCGGGTGCTCGACCTGTAGCCGGGTGTTGACCTCGAGGAAGGCGAACAGCTGATCGCCGGGGTGGTAGAGGAATTCGACGGTCGCCGCGCCGCGGTAGCCGACCGCGAGCGCCAGGCGCTCGGCCGAACCCTTCAGGTCGGCGGCCTGCTCCGCGCTGAGCACCGGCGAAGCCGATTCCTCGATGACCTTCTGGTTGCGCCGCTGCACCGAGCAGTCGCGAACACCGAGCGCCCACGCGGTGCCTTGACCGTCGGCGATCACCTGGACCTCGACGTGGCGCGCGCCGGTGACCAGGCGTTCCAGGAAGACGACGCCGCTGCCGAAGGAGCGGGCGGCCTCTTGCCTGGTGCGTTCGTAGGCGTCGACGAGTTCGGCTTCGTTGGTGATGACGCGGATGCCGCGCCCACCGCCGCCCGCGGTCGCCTTCAACATGAGGGGGTAGCCGATTCGCTCGGCGGCTTCCTTGGCGGCCTCGACGGATTCCACCTCGCCGCGGCTCCACGGTGCGACCGGGACGCCGACTTCTTCGGCGATCAACTTCGCGCCGATCTTGTCGCCCAGCTTGCGCATGGCCTCCGGGCTCGGACCGACGAAGGTGATGCCGATCTGTTCGCACAGTTCCGCGAATGCCGGGTCTTCCGCGACGAATCCCCAGCCGACCCACGCGGCGTCGGCGCCGGTGGCGACCAGCGCTTGCTCGAGCTTCTTGAGGTCGAGGTAGGGGCGTGCGGCGGCGGGGCCGAGGTCGTAGGCGATGTCGGCTTCGCGCACGAAGGTCGCGCTCCGGTCGACATCGGTGTGTAGAGCGACGGTTTCAATCGCTTGCCCGGTCTCCGCGGCCAAGTCTCGGACAGCGTGGATAAGCCGCATGGCGGCCTCTCCGCGGTTCACGATGGCGATGCGCCTGAACACTCGCCGACTCCTTCCTCTTCGTCTGCATTGGCCCGGTCGGTGGGCGGCGGCCCACGGTGGCGTGTAAGCGTTTGCGGGCGTGGACCTTTTACTACACGTAAGCGGGTGTGATCGGGGTAATACTGGCTCTATCGTGGCAAGTTCCCAGATGATTACCGTCAGTGGTCAGCACTGTTCACCACGCGGAGGCTAGAACCGTGCTCTTTCACCGTCAACCGTATGGGTAGGTACCCGTCGGTATTTGTGAAATTTCGGTGTGCGCTGGTCCGATCGGGATTGGCTATGCCCGCTGCACTGGGGAAGGGTTTCGGCGAGTATCTGTGCGACATTGCCGCCGCGAAGACGGCTCGGACGTCGCGCACCTGCTGGCGCGACGTCCGGCGTTCTCGGGAATCTCGCTGTCGTGCGGTCGCTCGACGGGCGAGTGTGGCTACCGGCGGGGTACGTCGTGCTCGACGGGGTGTGCCGGGGTTACGGGGGTAATCGATGCGGGCGGCGGCGGGTGGCGTGAGTTCTCGGTCGCGGTGCGGGGTGTCGGGCCGCACCCGGTTCGATCCGCGCGTCGCGGTGAAATCGCTGCGCGCCCGGTTCGGTCTGCTCACGCACCTGCCGCGGGTGAGTGGCGGCGGGTGGCGTGAGCTCTCGGTCGCGGTGCGGGGTGTCGGGCCGCACCCGGTTCGATCCGCGCGTCGCGGCGAAATCGCCGCGCACCCGGTTCAGTCCGCTCACGCACCTGCCGCGGGTGCCAGTGCGACGTTCCAGAACTGCGCGTAGCGTCCGCCGTGGCGCAGTAGTTCCTCGTGTGTGCCCTGCTCGACGATGCGGCCGTTGTCCAGGAAGACGATGTGGTCGGCGTAGCGGACGGTGTGCAGGCGGTGGGCGATCATGAGCACGGTGCGCCCCGCCATCAGGCGTTCGATTCCGGCGTGCACGGCTGCCTCGTTCACCGGGTCCAGCGCGGAAGTCACTTCGTCCAACAGCACGATCGGTGCGTCGTGGAGCAGCGCGCGTGCGATCGAAACCCGTTGGCGCTCACCACCGGACAGTGCTGCGCCCGCTTCGCCGACCTTGGTGTCCCAGCCGTCGGGCAGGCGCGCGATCACCTCGTCCAATTGTGCCGCCGTCGCGGCGGCTCGCACCTCGGCGGCGTCGGCGTCGGGGCGGCCGAGGCGCACGTTCTCCTCGATGGTGCCGTCGAACAGGTACACGTCCTGGAAAACGATGGCGAGCTGACGCATCAGCGTTTCCGTGTCGATCGACCGCACATCGACCCCGCCCACTCGCACGACTCCGCGGTCGACGTCGTAGAACCTGGCGAGCAGTTGCAGCAGCGTGGTCTTACCGGCACCCGAGGTGCCGACCACGGCGACGCGCGCACCGCTCGGCACCGACAGCGAGACGTTGTCGATCACGGTGCGTCCACCGTGGCTCAGCACCACGGAGTCGAATTCGACGCCACCGTCGGTAGGTGTGCTCGGTGTGTGTGGCTGCGGCAGGGGTGCGGTGGCGAACAGGACGTCGAGCCGGTCGAGTTCGGTGCGCGCGGCGCGCAGTTTGCCCGCGATGTCGGTCAGCGAGAGCAAAGGGTCCGCGCAGCGCGCGGCGAGCACCAGGATCGCGAGAAGCTCTGCCGCACCGATGTTTCCACCGATCACCAGATAGGCGCCGAGAGCGAGGAGCGCGGTGAACATCGCCTGCACGGTAAGGGTGAGCGCGACGATGCCTGGCAACGCCGACACCGAGGAGCGCCGCGCCGCGCGCCGAATGCCGGACAGGGCGTCATCGAGCATGCCGAAGCGTTCGGTGCTTCGTCCACCCGCGCGCAGCACCGGTTGAGCCTGGAGGAATTCGATGACCCGCCCGCTGGCCTCGTCCGCCCGTTCGCTGCGTTCGGCGTCGGCGGCGGTCATCGAGTGTGCGGACACCCGCTGGACGACGGCGACGATCGGCGCCGCGACCAGCGCCGCCGCACCCATTCGCCAATCGAAGGCGAGCATGACGCCCACGATGGTCAGCGGTGTCAGGCAGGCGGAGGTGAACGGCCCGAGCAGGTGCGCGATCACGCTCATCGCACCCAATACGCCCTCGCTGCCGAGCGTCGACACCTCGCCGGTGCGCCGCGCGGTGAACCAGCCGAGTGGTAGCCGGACGAGGTGGTCGCCGAATCGATGAAACACGCTGTGCAGCAGGGTTGCCGCCACGCGAAACCCGGAAAGGTCGCTGAGGTAACGCAATACCGCGTAACCGGCCACCGTCGCACCGAACGCGATCAACCACGGCCAAGCATCGGCGGGGGTGTTGCCGAACAGTGCTCGCAGGATGGGGACCAGCAGTGCGTAGGACAAGCCTTCGACGATCGCGGTCGTCGTCATCAGTGCGAGGGTGCTGCGTACCGGTCGCGCGTGCTGTTCGCCGAGGATACGCAGTAGCGTCCTGATCATCGGGCCTGTTCTCCTTGCCTCGTGTCCACGTTCGCGGACTGTTGCGCGCGCAAGAACTCCGCGAATCTTCCGTTGCGGGCGCGTAGTTCGGCGGGCGGGCCTTGCTCGACGATCCGCCCGTCCTCGAGTACGACGACGGTGTCCGCATCGGCGACGGTCTCCAGTCGGTGCGCGATCACCAGGGTGGTGCGTTCGCCGCCGAGACCGGCCAGCGCACCGCGCACCGCGTGCTCGGTCTGCGGGTCGGCGAACGAGGTCGCCTCGTCCAGCACCAGCACCGGGGTATCGGCGAGCAACGCGCGGGCGATCGAAATCCGTTGCGCTTCACCGCCGGAGAGCTTGACCTCGTCGCCGATCACCGTTTCGTAGCCGTGCGGCAGTTCGAGTATTCGGTCGTGGATGTTCGCCAGCTTCGCCACCCGTGCTACCTCGTCGCGATCGGCGTGCGGCACGGCGAGTGCGATGTTGTCGGCGATCGAGGCGCGCAGCAATCGGACGTCCTGGAAGACGAACGACACCCACCGGTACAGCTCGCTCGCACCGATGTCGCGCAGGTCCACTTCGCCGAGCAGCACCGAACCGTCGGCCGGGTCGAAGAATCGCGGCAACAGTTGCACCAGTGTGGATTTGCCGCTGCCGGAGGGGCCGACGAGGGCGGTGGTGGTGCCGGGTTCGAGGGTGAGGTCGATGCCGCGCAGCACCTCGTGTTCGTCGTCGTAGCCGAAGCGCACTCCGCGCAACCGCACCCGATGCCCGTGCGGGGCGGTCGGGTGCTCCGGTTCGGGCAGTGGTGCCACCGCGAGTACGTCGCGAATTCGGTCGACCGCCCGACGCGCGGCCTGGATGTCGTCGAAACCGTGGCCGAGTGCCGCGACCGGCGCGGTCAAACCCAATCCGAGCAGCAGGAACGGCAGGAGGTCGGCCGGGGTCATCGATCCGGTCGTGATCAGCGATGTGCCACCGAGCAGCACCACCACCAGGACGAACGGTGGCGAAAGGGCCAACTGCATCCCGGCGGCGATACCGGCGATGCCGCGCACCCACCGCACGAAGGTGTCGGTGAATTCGTCTGCGGCGGTGGCGAATCTGCTGTGTGCGCGCTCACCGCCACCGAACGCCTTCACTACCGCGATGCCCTGTGTGAACTCGATCACCGAGCTCGCGATCCGTGCTATCCCCGCGTCGAAATCCCGCTGTTCACGCAGCCGGCCCGAGGTCATCATCAGCGGCACGAGCGCCACCGCGAGCGCGACCGGGATCAAGGTGATCAGCGTCAGGCGCCAGTCCACGGTGCACAGGTAGATCAACGACACGGCGGGGACGACGAACGCGGACACCAGTTCGCCCGGTGTGTGCGCGATCAGCGGGTGCACCGCGCTCACGTCATTGCCGACGACTTTCGCCAACTCGCCGGTCTTGCGGCGGGCGAACCAGCCGATCGGCACCCGTCCCAGCCGCGCGGCCAATTGTCGCCGAAACGACAGCTCCACCTCGGCGTCGAGCAGATGACCAACGCCGGAGGATGCCGCGGTGAACAGCAGCCGCACGAACAGCCCGATCGCGCCCGCGGCGACCACGAACCAGACGTTGCCGTGGTCGATCGGGTCGGGCGACAACAGCGTTCGTCCGAGTTCGACTACGGCCAGCAGTGGTGCCATCCCCGCCACGGCGCCGATGACTTGCGCGACCACCACCGTCGCGAAGCTCGGCAGGTAAGGACGCAGCAGGGTGGCCAGGCTCGGTGCGGCGGTGGGCGGTGGGGGTGCCGCACCGATGTCGGTCGTTGTCATAACTCTCCCGTAGTTTTAGTACGCGTATAATAATATTAGCGCGCACGTCCAACGATGGGAAGGTTCCGGTCGAAGGCGCGCTTCAACAACGGTTACGAGAAGATGGGTCGATGCCCGAAGACTCCGAAGATCCAGCGCCCAAGGCGGAAGGTTCAGTGCCCAGGGCTGAAGATCCGGCGCCCAAGGCTGAAGATCCGGCGCCCAAGGCGAAGGTCGGCCGCCCCGCGCGACTTTCACGCGAGTCGATCGTCACGGCCGCCGACCGACTGCTACGCACAGCGGGCCCCGAGTCGCTGTCCATGCGGCGTCTGGCCAAGGAGCTCGGCAGCACCCCGATGGCGCTGTACCACCACGTGCGCGACAAGGACGAGCTGCTGTTGCTGCTGATGGAGGCGCACGCCGAGCAGATTCCCCCGCTGGAATTCTCCGACGATCCCCGGCAGCGATTGCTCGAAGTGGCGTGCATGCTCTACGAACAGCTCGCCGCACGACCATGGATCGTCGAGGTGCTCGCCGGTGACGCACTCATCGTCCCCTCGGCCATGCCGCTGGTGGAAACCATCATGGCCGCCGCCGTCGACTGCGGCGCCACCCCCGAACAATCCGTCGACGTCTACCGCACCCTCTGGTACTACATCGTCGGCGCACTCATCCTGCGCACCAGCCGGGAACGCCGAAAGTCCCGCCCCGACAGCCCCTTCGACCGCGACGAAGCGCTCACCCACCTCACGGCCGACGGCGATCTGCCCACCCTCGCCGCCGTCGCCGACCGCTGGGACGAGCTGACCGCCCGCGACACCCACCGCGCGGGCATCACCGCTTTGGTCAACGGACTCCTCCCACCGAAGTCTGTGCGCTGACGGTCCCGCCGCGTCATGCTCGAATACGTCCGGCCCGGCGGTAAACGATGCCGTTTACCGCCGGGCCGGTGCCGGGGAATGGTGTCTCGTGTTCAGTTGTCGGCCTTGATCAGTCGCTTGGTGCTGCGGCGGAATGCCCAGACGATCACCAGGGCGGCGAGGACCGTCAGCGGCGTGCCGGTCGCGATCTTCGCGACACCCAACCAGCCCGTCGCGTCGGACACATACAGCCATTGCATCACCGCGAAGCGTGCGGCGAACACGGCCAGCGCCGCGCCGGTGGCGACGTCGTGGGCGCGCAGCGTCGGTCGATCCGCGCGCCACTCGTGCTTACCGCCGTGCACGGCGTTCCAGATGACGCCGGTCAGTGGTCGGCGGGCCAGTAGCGAGCCGAGCGTAACGAGGGCTCCTGCCGCCGAGGCCCAGATGCCGATCAGGAAGAAGCCACTGGCCGAGCCGGTCCACAAGGAAACGGCGCTCGCGGCGACAACGCCGAACAGTCCGCCCGAGGCCGACATGAGCGCTTCTCCGCGCAGTCGACGCCACAGGGTGAGCGCGGCGGCGGCGGCGATCGAGATCCCGATCGTGATCGGCAATGGGAGGAAGGCGTTGGCCGTCACGAAGATGATGACCGGCAGGGCCGAGTACACCATGCCCTTCGTGCCGCCCATTCCATCCAGCATGGCCTGTTGCAGGTTGGCGGGCTCGGCCGAATCGGCATCGTTCACGTCGGTATCGGCGGTGTGGGCGACCTCGAGGGTGGTCATGTCGTTCTCCCGGTGGTTGAGTGCGGAAGCGGCTGGCTTCTCAGCTGCGAGGTAAGGGGTGACGGCAATGTCGGTGCGCGGCATGTGGTGTTCGTCGCCGACTGCGTCGAGGCTCTCGCCGTGGGGGCGGTGCTTTGCCATGTCGTCCCTCTCGTTTCGATTGCGCTGAAACCAGCTAAAGCCGTGCCGTAGCGGCATACTCAACCCCAAAACAGAGTGATCCACTTCACATTTTCTACTGCCTGCCGCTCCGAACCTGCCGACTCGCGGCCCGCTGTTTGACTGTGCCGCAGCGGCACGATGTCCAATACACCCCATCCACCAGCGAAAGGACCTCCACATGGCCGCCGAATGGGAACACAAGGTGCTCACCTACAAGCTGAAGCTGAAGGGCTTCGACTACAGGCAAATCGAAACCGACCTCAACGAACTCGGCCGCGACGGCTGGGAAACAGTCAGTACCGTAGCCCCCAGCTTCGGCTCAGGTCAGGCCATCGAGATCGGCATCATCCTGAAACGCTTGCGCGGCTAGGAGTGTGCCCTCACCGAGGTGCGCGTCCGTAGCGGGTGAACTCGGCGGTGAGTTCGACGATGTCCTGTTCGTTGAGGCTGCGATAGCTCGGTGACTCGGTTCTTCGGAGATAGATCGGGTCATCGACCAACCATGCGGCGCGGCGCAGGGTGGTTTTGTCGATCTTGCGGGTGGCGGTGACCGGCATCTGGTCGATGAGGCGGAGGTAGCGGGGTGCCCATTTGGTACCGAGATCTGTTTGACGGGAGAGGAATTCGCCGAAGGCTTGCGGATCGAATCGACTGCCGGGGACGAGTTCGACGGTTGCCATGACCTGGTCCCCGGTGCGCGCGTCAGGGACCGCGTACACGGCCACCAGTGCTATGCAGGGAAATCGCGCCAGGATGCGTTCTACCGGTGCCGCGGAGAAGTTTTCGCTGTCGACCCGGATTCGATCATTGGCTCGGCCCGCGAAATAGAAGAATCCCGAATCGTCGCGGTATCCGAGGTCTCCGGTGCGAAACACCGTGCCGTGTAATCGTTCTCGGGTCGCGGCGGCGTTCCTGTAGTAGCCCTCGAACATCGCGGCGCCGGCGGTGTTGACGATCTCGCCGATGGCCTCCGACGCATTGAGTAGTTTACCTTCGGCATCGAAATGCGCTCTTGGGCACTGGTTTCCGCTGGTGTCGTGAATTTCGACCCGCATAGACTCGGGTGGTAGCCCCAGCGAGTTCGGTGGCGAATCCTGGCTCACTCGGATGACCACCCCGCCTTCGCTCGAGCCATAGCTTTCCGTCGGCCGCACGCCGAATCGACGTTCGAACTCGGCACGGTCACGCGGCGCCGCCTCGGTACCGAAGACCAGGCGCAGCGCGGTATCCGACTCGAGCGGCGATTCCGGTGCCGACAAGAGATAGGCGAGTGAGCGGCCGACATAGTTGAAGTAGGTGGCGCCGAATCGCCGAATATCGGGCAAGAATCCGGAGACCGAGAATTTGCGGCGCATGGTGAACGTCGCGCCCGCACGCACCGACGGTGCCCAACACGCCATGATCGCGTTGCCGTGGAACAGTGGCATGGCGTTGTAGGTGACGTCCGCACGGGTGATCCCGAACGGATTGGACGTGGCGAGCCTGACCAGCCTTCCGGTCGAGCAGATCACCGCCTTGGGTGCTGCGGTCGATCCCGAGGTGAAGGTGAGCAGCAATCGGGTGGTCGGTTCGCGTGCCGCGGGCGTCACTCGTGCGGGTTGTCGGCGTCCCGCCGCGACCAGATCCGACCATGTCGTGGAGTCGATTTCGAACACGCGGTCCGCGTCGACACCGGTGTCGAGTCCGGCGAGCAGGGGGAGTTGTCCGCTGTCGGTGACGATCAGATCGCAGTCGGTGCCGCGAATGTCGGCGGCGAGTTCGGTGCCGCGTCGCGTGGGATTGATGCCGACCAGCGTCGCGCCGGACAGGGCTGCCGCGCCGAGCAGAAAGATGTACTCCGGTTCGTTCTCCAACAGCACGCCGACGTGGAACATTCGCTCGGGTCGGCGAAGTCGGGTCAGAACGGCTGCGCGAGTGAAACATTCGTCCACCACCTGCCGCCAGGTCCACCGCGAGTCCTCGAAGAGCAGGCCGGGGTGGTCGTCGTCGGCGCGCGCGAGCAGCAGGTCGGCGAAGACGGAGGGTTGTGCGGCTTCCAGCCGGGACTCGGAGTTCGTCATGCGGATTCACCGCCTGGGGTGCGAGGCGCGAGATCGATCCCGGCCGCGAGGGTGAATTCGCCTACCGCCGTCACGATTTCGGCCGGTGTGTCCTGGGCGTCGAGCACGATTCCGAGTTCGTCGGGTTCCAGCGACTCCAGCGAAGCGAACTGTGAATCGAGCAGAGCGGTCGGCATGAAATGGCCGCTGCGTGTCGAAAGCCGGGCCGTGATCACGGCGGGCGAACCGCGCAGATGGACGAACGCCACCGTTTCGGCGGCCTCCCGCAACACGTCGCGATACTGCCGCCGCAGTGCTGAACACGCCACCACGCAACCCCCTGCCCGCGCACGCATTTCCTCGCGCACAGCCGCCAGCCACGGCCTCCGGTCCGCGTCGGTGAGCGCGATCCCCTCGGCCATCTTCGCGATGTTCGCCCGAGGATGCAGGTCGTCGGCATCCAGGAACTCGGCACCGGCCGACGCGGCGAAATGCCCCGCGATGGTCGTCTTTCCGCAGCCGGACACCCCCATCACCACCAGGTGCGCTCGATGCTCGCTGGCCATGGAAATCCTATTCGCCGTGCATGGATCTGTTCCTCGACCTTGCCCCACTCGCAGGGGTACCGGCAACCGTCGAAGGGTTTCGGCGATCTGTTTCATGCCGAGTCGTGGTCGACGTCTGTGATACGGCGGTGCGGGCCGGGTGCAGCTACGTGCGGGCGACCGTGGCGGGTCGGCTTCGAACACCGCATCGAGAGCCGCTGGTGCCGGGGTCGCGGGGACCGACATCGCCGGGTGCTGGCAGGACCACACGCGCCGAATCACCTGGCCGCCGAACAACGCCGCGCATGGCCGCACTCGGCGTCTACGGCGAGTAGGGCGCCGGTGCTTCATCCACGTCGTTCGGCGATCTCGCAGAGTCTGGTCAGGGATTCGGCATTGCGCGGATGCAGGATCAGCGCCTGCGCGAAGCTCGGTGTGCGGCGAGCGGGACCTTCGATGACGTGTTCGGTCATCCGAACCTCGGTGCGGTGGGCGTGCGTCTCGAGCAGGTCGAACCGTATCCCGGCCGCGCCGAACGGCCACAACCGCGCGGTCAACTCGAGCAGATACGGCCGCTCGCACGCCACCACGGTGGTCGCGTCTTCGACCGTGAACGGCCACACCCCCATGCAGTAATGAATCCGAGCCCCCGGCGCGGGCCACCCGGCGTCGACCGCACGAATATGCGAAGCCCCCACCACCCAGTTGGTATACGACCACCCATCGGCAAGCACCGCGAACACCGCCTCAGCCGAGGCTGAAACACTCCGCCGCACCACCTGCACCCACCTCCTCTTGCCCGGACCATTGCGGATTTACCGCAGGCGGGGACCGTAAACAGGTATCAGTGAGGCGCGGGCGCGTAGGCGCGAAGGAAGGTGTCTACCGCGCCTCGGCGAGCCTCGCTCTGCCCGCAGCACCGCGACCGGTGAGCACGCGCGCCTTCCTGTCGGACCTCGCGGATACGGTGTCCTGGTGAATCGCACCGACCGCCTGTATGCCCTGGTCGAGGAGATGCGGGCGGTGGCTCCTCGGCCGAGGAGTGCGCGCTGGTTGGCCGATCGTTTCGAGGTCAGCGTCCGTACGGTCGAGCGCGACATCAGCGCACTCCAGCAGTCCGGGGTGCCGATCTATGCCGAAACCGGTCGCCGAGGTGGGTACTGCCTGGACAAGGCGCGCACCTTGCCGCCGGTCAATCTCACCCCGACCGAGGCGGTTGCGATGGCGGTGGCGTTGCGACAGCTCGAGGGCACACCGTTTCGGGAGAGCGCGGGCACGGCACTACGCAAACTGGTCGCGGCCATGCAGCACGACGACGCGCTGGCCGCCGACGATATGGCAAGCCGCACGTACCTTCTCGGGGAAGAGACGGTCACTCCGTCGATTCCCCGCGCGCTCGCCGACGCGGTGGCCGCACGCCGCGTGCTGCGTATCGGATACGGCGACCGCGCGAGCGCGTCGACGGTGCGCGAGATCGAACCGCTGGGTTATGTCGGAACGCCGAGCCACTGGTACCTGGTGGGGTGGTGCCGATTACGTGACGCCTTGCGTGTGTTTCGCACCGACCGGATCACCGCGGTCTCGGTGACCGCCGAAATCCCGCGACACCGTGTGCTGCGCCGCGAGGACCTGGACATCCCGTACGGAAAGGTGCGCCAACTCAGCGTGCGCTGAGGAGCCGGTCCGCACCGTTCGGCAGTTCCGATTCGAGGACTGCCGAACGGTCGGCACGCATCATGTCGTGGGAGTCGTGAAGACCGAGAAGTGGTTTCCCGAGGGGTCGAGGATGTGCGCGAACCGCACGCCGACCGGATTCGTCTGTGGCGCGACCAAAATCTTGCCGCCCGCCGCTTCGGTCCTGTCGCACGCGAGGTTGACATCGTCGACAAGCACCGAGAAAATCGCGTGGTTGGGCGCGGTGCCCTTGTTGTCGAACAGAGCGCCCCGCAACCCTTCTCGGTCGCCAGTGGTGAAGATTTGGTACGCGGGATCAGGACTCTTCGTCTCATCCTGCGCGACCGTCCACCCGAACACGTCGCCGTAGAACTTCTTCGCCGCCGCAGGGTTGTCGGTGCCGATCTCGAACCACCCGATGCCATTGATGCCGGTCATGTCGTCCCTTTCGTAGCGCGCCGGGTAACTCCCGACTCGATCTACTGTGGGCGGCACGGGCGACAACCCGCTGTCGGTGTTTACGTCCCGTTTCCGAGACCGCGACCGCACCGCCCGGAGGTTCGCGATAGCGAGGGATAGCATCAGTCGCTATCCTGGTCACGGCGCGGCTGTCGCCGGGGTCGGGGTAGAGGTTGTCCTGCCGGTCCGGTCCGGCAACGAAGGTGGTCGGCACAGACCTCGGCGAGTTGCCGAGGAGGTCCGTGGGGCGTAGTTACCGGATCGGGTCGGCTGCGGGCACACGCGATTCGGCCGAACGCCGCTGTGTCAACCAGGTTCCCGCTGGTGCGCACGGCAAACCGACGTCCTTGAGCGTCAAAATGCCGGCGGGCGCGGCGGCGACGTCGAGGGCGGCGCTGACGGCTGGCATGGCGGTCATCGTGTCCCATTCGTGGTTGCCCCAGCTCTCCGGCGGGACGAAACGGATGCGGGTGTGCACTTCGGGTTCCCCCTCGATGACGACGTGGTAGTGATCGTCGTCGAATTCCCAGTTCCCGTTGAGCTTCTCGGTGAGGTACCAGGCGACGTTCGTCTGAACGACGGCCTTGCCGTGTACCTTCCCGTTCCATCCGCCGCGCAGGGCGGCGATGGTGTCCTTGCGCAGGCTCAGCCAGCCGAGATCGACGTCCTCCGAGGCGGTTTGGTGCTCGATGAAGAACTCCAGGTCATCGAGCTCGTAATCCAAGGCCACCGCCATGCGCTGGACGGAATCACGAAACGTGCTGAGCCACAGCTTCGCCATCTCGATCACCTCGGGCGTCGCTTCCGCCAGCGAAAAGCCCAGTGCCTGCCAGGTTTCGGCCGACTCGTAGACCGAGACGTCCGCCGACTCGGAGATGGACACCCGCTGGATGTCGCGACAGACCGCCGTCATCGCCGTCACCATCGTATTGATCCAGCCGGGATTGATACCCGTGATGTAGAGGGAGCTGTTGCCGCGTTCGCAGGCCGCTGCGAGCGCCTCCCGAGTCGCACCCTGAATGCCGCCGACATTGAGAAAGAGATTCGTGCTGATGACGTCGAGTCCGCTGTCGAGCAAGCGCACGACGTGGTCGAGGTCGGCCATGAACGGGTTGTAGAAGACGGTGTCGGCGTCCAGTGCGACGAGTGCGTCGATGTCGGAAGTGGCGAGCAGTCCGGTATCGGGACGCCCACACAGCGCACCCGCGTCCGTCCCTGCCTTGTCGGCCGAATAGGCATACACGCCAACGAGTTCGAGCCGAGGGTCATCGAGCACCCCCCGCAGGCTGAGCTTTCCGACCTTGCCGGTGGTCCACTGGATGACGCGTAACTTGTTCATCGGTTCCTCGGGTCGTGCGCCGGTCAACTGGTCGGATCACCGATGTCGGGCGGCAGCGCCCCTCTCGAGAGAATGACCCATCGGAACTAGGGTAATGTAATTCTCTCTATTGGGTAGGAATCTTCTGAGTTCGGTACTCGGAGGGTGTCACCGGGCGTGCCGTCCAGGCCGCGCCGCACTCCTCGTCGACCCGTGCCAGCGATCGCCGTCTCCCGCGGCGGGATCGATCGCCCCTACCTACCGTTGCGCCGAAACTCCCTGCGGCGTGGTCTCATTTGGTCGATCAAGACCGCCCTGGCCAGCCGCTTTCAATGGCCCACGGGATCGACTCGACGTCGCAGCAGGCAGAATTCGTTCCCCTCGGGATCGGCGAGCACGTGCCACGAATCCGCCGCGGTCTGGCCGACGTCGATCTTGCGCGCACCCGCCGCGAGCAGCCGCTCCAGCTCGGCGTCCTGATCGCGATCGGTCGAGTTCACGTCGAAGTGCATCGGTAGCTTCGCGCGCTTGGGCTCGGCGTCGGGGATGAACACGAGCGTCGGCTGTAGCCCACCGAAACCCCCTGGCGGCCCGATCTCCACCGCGCCCCGATCCCAGTCGAGCACGACATACCCGAGTACCTCGCACCAGAAGTCCGCAAGCCGCTTCGGGTCGGTGCAGTCGATGATGAGTTCGGTAATCCTGCAAGCCATGCGCGTGACGCTACGTGTGCGAGATTCGGCGTGCGAGTTCTTTTGGCGGACGACTGAGTCATCGACGCTATCGACGATGTGCGTGGCCGTGGGGCAGTTGACGTGAGCACGGTGGGGGCGGCATCCAAGGATGAATCGCGGTTGCGCGCTCGTCGCACACAACGAGAAGCCGCGATCGTGCTGAATCATGGTGACGGCAGGTTGGTCGGTGCGGTCTTCGAGTCGCAACCCAGTGGCGCGGGGGCTACCCGTCCGCACTCATGTCCGGGTCGACACGACGCAGGGCTGAGGCGAGCCATTCTGTTCGGCGGTGTTCGGTGGGCATCGCGGTCAGGCCGTATGTTGCTTCCGTGATTCCGTCGGCGGTGTTGCCGAGTAGCGCCAGGACTCCGCCGCGTTGCACGGCCGCGAATCCCGTGCTCCACCAGTACATCGACGCGGGTGGGCTGATGCTGTCGGCCGCTGCTGTTGCCTCGTCGGCCCGCACGAGCGCGCGCTGGGCCGCAGTCGGTTCTCTGTGCGTGGCTAGGAGCTCGGCTCGCCGCATTCGACCGTAGGCCGTGACCACGGGGTGTGCGTCCCGCACCGCCAGCGCGGCATCCGACAGTCCGATGACGGCGTCGTAATTTCCGGCACTCACCGTCACGTAGCCGAGGAAGCCCAGGCTGTGCGCCAGTCGGTCCGGTTCGCGGGATTCCTTCGCCAAACCGACCGCCGTCGCGACGGTCCGTCGAGCGGCGGTATCGGCGCCGATCGCGTGCTCGAGCCACCCGCGATACTGCATGATCTCCGAAGCCAGTGCCGCTGCCGCGTCGCGTTCTGCCTTTGCCTCGCTGGCGAAAGTCTCCGCCATTTCGGCCATGCCTCGGACCGCGGGTAGCACGGTCAAAGCCCCGGCCGCGTCCTCGATTCGGCGCGTGGCCGCCAGGATCGTGGCCACATCCGACAGCGCGGCCGCATCCACCCGCGCGGGGGTTCGCGCGACCGTCGTCAGCCGTTCCACACCGGTGCCGAGCACCCGCTCGTAGGCGGCGACGACTCCTGCGGGTACCGGTCGCCGCCCGGTTTCGATCAGCGACAGATATGCCTTGCTGTAGTAGCTGCGTTCGGCCATGGCGCGCAATGAGATACCCGCCGCTTCCCGGGCGGCGCGCATGAGCGCTCCGGGTTCCATAAATCCAGCCTAACGCGGCTGCTCACCTGTGAACGGTCAAGCGGCGCGGGTCTGCTCGGCCTGTAAACGGCTGTGGACGCGGAATTGCGCGTCGGTGCTCGCCTGTGTCCGCAGCGCGACGGTCGGCAACCGGTCGGCCTCGTATCGGTCGAAGCGGCTCTCGGGCAGCGCCGTAAGAGGCATGATGGAAGTCCTCGAAAAATTGGTGAGGAAGACACCGCGACATGGCAGACAGTAGTTCACTGCGGCGGCGACGGGCTGCGCTGGAGCAGGAATGGTCCCGTCGGGTACCTGGTTCGTCGGCGGAGGCGAGCGACGCGGACTTGCGCCATGAAGTGGCGCAGTCGTGGATGCGTTCGTTGCAGACGGTCGACCCGGCATGTGACAGCGCGCCGAGCAGCGAATCCGAGGATGTCGGGCCGCGCTGGAAGCGTTCACCGTTGCGCGGTCCGGTGACCGAGCTGGCCGATCAGCTGCACGGAATCGCCTACGACGCAGGCTATGTCGCCGCGATCACCGACGAGGACGGCACGATCCTCTGGTCCTATGGCGGTCCGGTGATGCGGCGGCGTGCGGAGCGGGTGAACTTCGCGCCGGGTGGACGCTGGGACGAGGCGCACATGGGGACGAACGCGCTGTCGCTCGCCCTGCGGACCGGTGAGCCGAGCACCGTGTTCTCGGCCGAACATTTGGTGGCGGCCCTGCACGGGTGGGTCTGTTACTGCGCGCCGATCCGTGCGTCCGACGGTCGTCAGCTCGGCGTCCTGGATCTGTCCACCACCTGGGATCGATCCCACCCGCTGGCCATGTCGACGGTGCGGACACTGGTCAGTGCGCTGGAGAGCAGGCTGCCCATCGAGGCGCCTGCCGGTGTGCAGCTCCGCTGCCTCGGCGCGTCGGCGATGACGCGAGACGGCGCACCGGTTCGGTTGCGGCGCAGGCAGATCGAGATCCTCACACTGCTCGCGCTCGAACCCGACGGCTACACCCCCGACCGCCTGCACTACGCCATCTACGGTGATCGCCCCAGCGTCTCGAGCACCCTGAAAGCCGATGTCTCGCATCTGCGTCGAGCCACCGGCGGTGAGATCGCCAATCGCGTGTACCGGTTGACCGCGCCGCTGTCCTGCGACGCCGTCGATCTGCTCGCCGCGCTCGCGGCCGGTGATCTCGCTGCCGCGATCCGGCTCTACCGCGGTCCTCTGCTGCCGGGGTCGGATACGCCCGGAGTCGTGTATTGGCGCGAATATCTCGAGGTCGCGATCCGCACGGCCGTCTTGTCCAGCGACAATGCCGAGCACGCGCTGCGCTACGGCGAGCGCGCACCCGACGACATCGAGGTGCACGAGCACGCGCTGCGATTACTCCCGGATCGCGATTCCCGTCGAGCGGTCGCCGCCGCTCGTTTGCACGCCACCTCGCGAAGCTGAGCGTCGCCGCTTGAGTCAACGTTGTGCCAACCCTCCGGATGCATAGTGATCCACAGCACAACGGATGGCCGGTGTGCCATCGAACGCTCAGTGAGGAGTTCCGGACATGACTTACGCGAAGCCCGGCGCGGACGGCAGCATCGTCAGCTATGCCGCTCGGTACGACAACTTCATCGGCGGCGAATGGAAGGCCCCGGTCGATGGCCGCTATTTCCAGAATCCGTCACCGGTCGATGGTGCGGTCTTCTGCGAGGTCGCACGCTCGTCGGCGGCCGACATCGAGCTTGCCCTGGACGCAGCGCATCGCGCCGCCGACGCATGGGGCGCCACCTCTGTCGCCGACCGTGCCAATATCCTCAACAAGATCGCCGACCGGATCGAGGCGAATCTCGAGCCGCTCGCGGTCGCCGAGTCCTGGGACAACGGCAAACCGGTGCGTGAGACCAAGGCCGCGGATCTTCCGTTGGCCATTGACCATTTCCGCTACTTCGGCGGTGCGATCCGCGCGCAAGAGGGCGGGGTCAGCGAGATCGACGCCGACACCGTCGCTTACCACTTCCATGAGCCGCTCGGCGTTGTCGCCCAGATCATTCCGTGGAACTTCCCGATCCTGATGGCGACCTGGAAGCTCGCGCCCGCGTTGGCGGCTGGCAACTGTGTGGTGCTCAAGCCCGCGGAGCAGACGCCGGCCTCGATCCTCAAAGTGGTCGAACTGATCGCGGATCTGCTGCCGCCGGGTGTGCTCAATGTGGTGAACGGGTTCGGCGTCGAGGCGGGTAAACCGTTGGCGTCGAGCCCACGCGTGGCGAAGGTCGCGTTCACGGGTGAGACCACCACCGGTCGACTGATCATGCAGTACGCCAGCGAGAACATCATCCCGGTGACGCTGGAACTCGGCGGCAAGAGCCCGAACATCTTCCTGCCCGACGTGACGGCCGCCGATGACGACTTCCTGGACAAGGCCGTCGAAGGTTTCGTGATGTTCGCGCTGAATCAGGGCGAGGTCTGCACCTGTCCGTCGCGCGCGCTGATCCACTCCTCGATCTACGACGAGTTCATCGAGCGGTGCGTCGCGCGGACGAAGGCCATCGTCAGCGGTGATCCGCTCGATGACGCGACCATGATCGGTGCGCAGGCCAGCAATGATCAGCACGAGAAGATCCTGTCCTACTTCGACATCGGCCGTCAGGAAGGCGCGGAGTTGCTGACCGGCGGCGGCACGCGCAAGGTCGAGAAGTACCCGAACGGTTTCTACATCGAGCCGACGATCTTCAAGGGCCGCAACGATATGCGCATCTTCCAGGAGGAGATCTTCGGTCCTGTCGTGTCGGTGACGACCTTCGACACCACCGAAGAGGCGCTGAGCCTCGCCAACGATTCCCTCTACGGTCTCGGCGCCGGTGTCTGGACCCGTGACGGCAACACCGCCTACCGTCTCGGCCGCGGCATCAAGGCGGGCCGGGTGTGGACCAACTGCTACCACGCTTACCCGGCGCATGCGGCGTTCGGCGGATACAAGAAGTCCGGTATCGGTCGCGAAAACCACGCGATGATGCTCGACCACTACCAGCAGACCAAGAACCTGCTGGTGAGCTACGCCGCGCAGAAGCAGGGATTCTTCTGATGGTCACGCCCGTCGATCGAGTCGGGCTGTCCGAACGCGCGGAGACGTTTCTGCGCGACCTCATTCGGCAACATGGCCGGGTCATGTTCCATCAGTCCGGCGGTTGCTGCGACGGTAGCTCACCGATGTGCTACTTGCGCAACGAGTTCCGGGTGGGCGCGGCGGATGTGCTGCTCGGCACCGTCGGTGCGGACACCCCGTTCTGGATGAGCGCGGATCAGTTCGAGTACTGGCGTCACACCCATCTCACCGTCGATGTGGTGGCGGGCCGGGGGAGTGGCTTCTCCCTCGAAGCGCCGGAGGGGGTGCGGTTTCTGATCCGCTCGCGCCTACTCACCGATGCGGAACTGGCAACGCTGGACGCCGCACCGCCGCCGGTGACGGGGGCATAGCGGCATCGGACCCGGAGTGCTCGACCAGGCGGACAACACTCCGCCTGGTCGGGTATTTTCGCCCGTCCCATCGGTATAGCAAGAGATAGCATCGAGCGCTATCATGGGGGTGTGACGAGGACGATTACCCAAGCCGAGCTGCGCAATGGCAGTGCCGGTGTGATGGATGCACTCGAGTCCGGCGACGATTTCATCATCACCCGTAATGGTCGTCCGGTCGGCGAACTACGGCCCGTTCATCAGCCGCGAGACGTGGTGACCTTGAATCTCAAGGCGCGGTTGGCTCGTTTCGTCGGTGCGGGCACCGCCGCCGAAGAGCGAGCCGAAATCGATGACGCGTTCGGGGTGGAACGCCTCGGTGACTGAACCGTCATCTGGGCGGCACCCGATCGGGCTGCTCGATACGTGCGTTCTCCTCGATCTGGTCGAGATCGAGGATGCCCGGCTGCCAGTCCGTGCCCGCATCAGCACGGTGACACTCGCCGAACTCGGCATAGGGATTGCGTTGGCCGCTACGCCGGCGGTACTCGCGCTGCGCACCGAGCGAATGCTGGAGGTGGAACACGCCTTCGACGCACTGCCGTTCTGTGCGGCTGCTGCCCGCCGATTCACCACGATGTCCAAGCTTGTGGTCGCGGCAGGCCGAAGCCCTGAGCCGCGCAAGCTGGATCTGATGATCGCGGCCATCGCTTCGGCCAATGATCTCCCGTTGTACACCGCTAACACTGCGGATTTCCTCGCGCTAGAGCCGGTGTTGACCGTGGTTTCGGTGTGAGCCGCGTCGATGTGTCAGGTGCGATGGGCGGTGAGCACGCCGTCGAGCAGAGTGGCGACGGCCCGTCGCGCCGGTTCCCGTGAGCAGGTGGTGGCGGCGGTAGCCTGTGCACCCTCGGTGCGGAGCGCGATCTGCGGTCCCGGACCCGTCGTCCTGGTGCACGGCTACCCGATGGACGGCCACAGCGGGGACCTGCAATCTCGGGCGCTGCTCGCCGCAGGCTATCGGGTCATCGCCCACGACCGTCGCGGTTTCGGTCAATCGAGCGAGGTTGTCGTAGCCGCGATCGGCGCGCATACCACTGCGATCCACTCGAACCTGTCCCGACTTCGCGACACCTGAGTGACTATTCGGTTGTTACCGAATCATCTAGTCGCACACTGACTTCGAGACGCTCCAACCCGTTCAGCGCGTTGCTGAGCAGGGGAGTGGAATCGATGATGTCGAAGCGTGCGACCCGCTTCGACAGTGCACGCAACAGGGCGTTCATCTCCAGACGTGCGAGCGGCATGCCGACGCAGGCGTGTTCACCGCGACCGAAGGCGAGATGGTCCGACGGACGGCGGGTGACGTCGAAACGCTTGGGGTCGGGGTACTTTCGCTCGTCCCGGTTCGCCGAGCCGAACAGGACCAGCACGCGTGACCCTGCCTCGAGCGGCACACCACCGAGTTCGTGCGTCTCGGTGACTACCCGGCTGAACTGCTGGACCGGGCTCTCGAGCCGGAGTGTCTCGTTGAGTGCATGCGAGATCAGCCCGGGATTGTGCCTGACGAGGTCCCACTGATCGGGGTGCTCGGCGAACAGCCGTACCGCGTTGGTAATACCGTGGATCGTCGTGTCGAGGCTCGGTGTCACGTAGTCCAGGATGAAGAACGGGCATTGGTCGTGACGGATCTCGCCGTTGTCGGCTGCCGTGTAGAGTTGCGCCGCCCAGCCGTCGGGCTCGAGCTTGCCGGGAACCGCTTCGGTCATCGCGAACGAAATGAATTCCTCCACAACGGGTTCCGCGGCTTCGGTCCGTGCGTTGGGTGCGCCCTGTGCTTCCCAGGTGGCCCCTGCCCACCGGCGCATATGCTGCCTACCGTGTTCGCCGAGGCCGACGAGTGTGGAAACGACGGTCATCGGTAGATGCTCGGCCAAGTCGGTGACCGCGTCGAAACTCTCTTGCCCCGTGAGCCGTTCGACGATGGACTCGGCCTCCTGCTCGAGTCGAGGCCGTAGGTTGCGCAGTTCCTCGGCGCGCATGGGTCGGCCGAACAACGCACGGATGGCCGTGTGGTCGGGCGGGTCCGTGCACAGCATGACGCGTTCGGCCAGCTGCTCGTTCAACTGCGGATTCATCATCACGCCTCGCGCGGAGGAATACCTGCCCCAGTCGTCGAGCACCTCGCATGCCTCGGCGTACCGTGGAATCGCGTACACATCATGCTTGCTGAGGTAGACGACCGGCCCGAGCGCACGGAGTCGCTCGTAGAGCGGGTACGGATCCAGTCGCGCCGCGTCGGTGAACAAGTCGAGATCACTGGTGGGGATTTCTCTGGTGGAGACAGTCACGAAATGGCCTTAGGTGGGGGTGGATGGTGAGCGGGCCAGCGGCCGCTGCTATCGATCATGCCCTTCGAGCGACGAAAGTGCTCTCATACCAACAACACTCGATAATTTTCTGGGAAATTCCGCAGCCCGTCGCGCCGGGCGGTGTCGGTGCTTGTCCTGGGCGCGGTTGACAATTCCGAAGAGTGAGTGTTCAGTCACTCATATGGCTAGGGTGCTTTCTACCGCGCAAGAGCGCGCGACGGTCGTGATCGATGCGGCATTGCGGGTGTTCGCGGAAGGCGGGTATCGCGGGACACCGGTGACCGCGGTCGCCGCGGCGGCGGGAATCTCTCCGGCGTATGTCTTTCGACTCTTTCCGACCAAACGTGAGGTCTTCATCGCCGCATTGCACGAATGCTTCGATCGGATCATCGACGCGCTCGGCAAGGCGGTGCGGCAGGGTTCCAGCGAGGAGCCCGCGCAGGTGCTCGAGATGATGGTCGGTGCGTACGCGCGGCTGATCGCCGATCGGCACCTGCTGATGTTGCAGGTGCACGCATTGGCGGCCAGCGACGAGCCGGAGATTCGTGCGGCACTGAAAGCTGAGCAGGATCGCTTGGTGAGCTTCGTCGCCGAGCGTTCACACGCCGATCAGCCAGCGTTGCAAGGCTTTTTCGCGCGCGGCCAGCTGTGCCACATGGTCGCCGTGCTCGGCATCGAGGGTGACCAGGCGCCGTGGGCGCGCATTCTCGCCGACGGACTCACCCACTAGCCGAGAAGTGTCCTGCGCGACAGGACGATCTTGCACGCCTTGTGACTGACCAATCACTCCCTCTTGTCGAGAAGGAACGCGATGACCACTGTCCCGTATCTCTCCGGGCACTACACGCCTGTCCCCGACCAGATCACCGCCGTCGATCTGCCCGTCGAGGGACTCCTGCCGCCGGAACTGCACGGCACCTATATTCGCAACGGCCACAATCCCAAACCTGGGATCACCCCGAGCCATTGGTTCACCGGCAGCGGCATGCTGCACGGCGTACGGCTGACCGACGGCAAAGCCGAGTGGTATCGCAACCGCTGGGTGCACACTCCGGCCTTCGAGCGAGACTCCCCGCTGATCCGGGCCGACGGCTCGGTCGACCTGACCGCCTCCGTCGCCGGAACCCACATCATCGAACACGGCGGCCGACTACTTGCCCTGCAAGAAGCCAACCTGCCATTCGAAGTAGGTCGCGATCTGGAAACGCTCGGCCCCTACGATTTTCACGGAAAACTCGACAAGGCGATGACCGCACACCCGAAGGTCGATCCCGACACGGGTGAGTTGCACTTCTTCAGCTACTCGCCGAGGGCACCGCACGTGACGTATCTGATCGCGTCCGAGGACGGCGTCATCACGCACAGTCGAGTCATCGAGGGCGCGGGTCCCAGCCTGATGCACGACTTCGCCATCACTGCCACCAAGTCGGTATTCCTGGACCTGTCAGTGGTTTTCGACCGCACCGAGCAGTCCGGGATCCCGTACCGATGGCACGACGACTATCCCAGCCGGTTCGGCGTCCTCGACCGCGCCACCGGCGAGATCGTCTGGATACCGGTCGACCCCACGGCGGTCCTGCACGTCACCAACGCCTACGACCGCTCCGACGGCACCGTGGTGCTCGAAGGGCCGCGCTACGACCGGGCCGCGTGGGAGACCTCGTGGAAATGGTGGGTCGGCACACCGGGATTCCCGATCGCCCCCGTGACCGGCGCGGTGGCGACCCGCTGGATCCTCGACCCGAAATCAGCCACCGTGAGCGAATCCATCCTCGACGACCTGAGCACCGACTTTCCCACGATCAACGACGAATTTACCGGCCGCCCAAGCGCATTCAGCTACTCGGTGGCCTTTCCCGGCTCCGGCCTGAACGGATTCGCGCTCGTGAAGAACAACAGCACCACTGGCAACCGCATCCTCTACGAGGCGGGACCTGATCGGCACGCCGGTGAGGCGGTGTTCGTCCCCGCGGCGGGCGCGACCGCCGAAGACGACGGCTACCTGCTCAGCATCGTCAGCGACCTGCGCGCCAATGCCGCACAACTACTCGTCTTGAACGCCGTCGACCTCAGCCCCGTCGCCACCGTGCACCTACCTCGTCGCGTGCCCTCGGGGATACACGGTTCGTGGATTCCCGACGCGCACCGCTGAATCAGCGGGATTATCTGGCAACGACCGGGCCTATCCTGCCGCCGCGAGCGCGGGGGCGAGGCCGTTCGGGGTGAACAGGGCATTGGAGTCGGCGAACTCCTCGCCGTTGATGAAGACGCTGGGTGTGCTCTTGACTCCGGAGGAGAGCACTTCTTGGGTCTTGGTGCGCAGGTAGGTGTCGTACTCGTGGGTGGTAATGCAATCGGCCACAGCGGAATCGGTGTACCCGGCGGACGCGGCGATGTCGACCAACGTGCTGTCGGGTAACCCGTCGCCACCCTCTTCGGGTTGCCGAGTGAACATCTCCGACAACCATTTCTGATAGTTGTCCACACCGCTGTCGGCGACGCAGAACGACGCGTTGCCCGCTCGGGAGGAGTACCGCGTGGTGGAGGCGCGGTCCAGGAAGGAGATGACGCTGTATTCGACGGCTGCGGTCCCGTTGCGCACCGCGTCTTCCAATACCTTGCCGTTGGCCTGCTCGAACGCTTGGCACGCGGGGCACTGGAGGTCCATCACCACCCGAACGGTAACTGCCGCATCCGGCTCCCCAACCCGCACCGACCCATTCGTGGCAACGTTCTGAATGGTGACACCGCCGCCCACCGCGGTGGGAACACCGGCGATCTGCTCCGACAGCGCATTCCGTGCCAGCAACCCGACGCCGATGGCGATGACGATCACCACCACCAACACCACGGCCGACGCGACGAGCAGCCGACGACTCGACCCCGAGTTCCGCGAAGGAGGCGGCCACCCGCCCTGATTGGTGCTCACTCACAAACCTCCCCTGCGCCGGACAATCCTTCCTCAGCCTAATGCGCGGCGGCGGTGGGATGTTGGTGGATACCCTTGCCTGCGTTGGTCTTGGGTCCGCCGTTACCGCGAACGAAACTTCTTCCGGTCATGAAACCTCCGCAGCGTCGAGTGCCTACGGCAGCAAGGTCAGGCTGGGAGCATGGTTCGGCACGATCGCCGAGAAATGTCGACGATCAGTGGTCGCGACCGTGGTGAGTCCCCGCCGCTCAGCCACTGCTATCACCGAGGCGTCGGCGGTCCCCAGGGGGAAGTCGCGATATTTGGCCACGAGCTCGGCGATGCGCAGCCAATCGGCGGGATGCACCGGCTCCACGGTGAACAGGCCCTCGGCGAAGTCGCCGAGAAAGCGCACCTCCGCTTCGGGGCCGAGTCGACTGGCGATCAAGTAGGCGGCCTCAGTGATGACCAGTGTGGGGACGACCAAGGGTCCGCGGTGGGTCTGAAGTAAGTGCAGGCACTCTGCATGGTGAGCGTCGTCGGCGTCGACGTAGGCATACAGCGGGCCCGCGTCGACCACGAGCGCGCCTATTTCCCCCACTCCTGACCGAGGATCTCGTCGATCCGAGCCGAAGTATCGGATCGACCACTTCGCCCCGCCGCTGCCGCGCCGAACTGACGCCGACCGTCACCAGCGGGAACTGCCAGATATCGCGCGATCGCCTCGCGAGTCAATTCGGAAACCGTGGTCTGTCGCCGCGCGGCTTCATGGCGAAGGCGCGCGTCTAGATCATCGGGAAGCTTGATCGTCGTACGCTTCATGGTATGCCAGCATACCTTGAGGTCGCTGGTGACCGAAGAGTCCCTGCAGGTTCTGTCGATATGCTCTGTGCGGAGCTGAGGCGAGAGCCTGTGGGCGTATGTCGAGTAGTTGGGGAGAAACGCGGATGAAGACCATCATCGTGTGCAAGTCGGTGTCTCATGGGAACACTCGGAAGGTCGCCGAGGTCATCGGTGGGATATTGGAATCGCGCGTTGTCGATCCAGCGGAGATCGATGCGGACGAACTCGCTGCCTACGACGTCGTGGGGTTCGGTTCGGGGGTGCGCAATATGAACCTCTACCCGGAGTTGCGACAATTCGTTCGAGCGTTGTCCGATGAACGGCGAGGCAAGGCATTTGTCTTCAATACCAGCGGTTTTCCGGAACCGCCGTTCGCGCGCTACCGGCGCAACTTCGCTCGACTGGTTGAGAAAAAGGGCTTCGATGTGGTCGGTTCCTTTTCTTGCTACGGATACGACACCTTTTGGCCGTTGCTTGTCGTCGGCGGTGTGCGAAAGGGGCGGCCGAATGCCGCCGACCTGGACGGGGCGCGTGCGTTCGCCGAACAGCTGCGAACGGTGATCGAGGCAGGGTAGCCGGGGGCGACGATGCGCACCCGCACGATATAGGTCTACTCGCGAACAGGTCGCCCGGACATCCGGGCGACCTGTTCGCGGTGGTTAAGCGTCGCGTGGGAGTGCGGCGACGATGTCGGCGACCTCCGTGCGAGCGGTGTAGTCGGGTTGGATGTCGATGAAGCGCACGCTGCGGTCGCGGTCGACGATGAGCACGGTAGGGCGCGGAAGGTAGGTCGCGCCTTCGGCATTCACCTTAGTGAGGTCCAGACCCAGGGTGCGCTGTGCGTCGAGGACCTCGTCGGATTGCTGAAACGCGATCCCGAGTTGTCGGGCCACCCGGCTTCCCGGATCGGAAAGCACGGTGAACTCGAGCTCGGCTTTCTCCGAGGTCGAGAGTGATTCGTCGGGGGTCTGCGGGCTGATGGCCACCAGTCGTGCACCGGAGGCTTTGAGCTGCGGTAACAGTTCCTGCTGGTAGGTGCGCAGTGCGACATTGCAGTAGGGACACCAGCCGCCGCGGTAGAAGACGATCACGGCCGGGCCGGATGCGACCAGGTCGTCCAGGCTCACCGGTGTTCCGGTGGCGTCGTCGAGGGTGAAAGGCGCCAATTCCTGTCCGGTTCGGACCGCGTCGGTGGGGATTCCCGCTGCCAGGAAATCGTGGATGCCGCGGTCGAATGTGGCGACCACTTCGGCGGGCAATTGTTCGGCGGCGGCTGCCTTCAACTGGTCGGACTGCTCGCGAATGCTGGGCGACATCGGATCTCCAAGGTGTCTCGGCGGCGTGAATGGACTATGCAGTCCAGTTATGAGCCAAGCACGCAATAATTGGACTGTCAAGTCCATTCTGTGCATACTGGTGTTCATGGGAGCGCTACCTACCACCGCGAAAGGACGACTCACGCGCCAGCGCATCGTGACCGCCGCACTTCAAGTAGTGGCCGAAAACGGTGCCAGCGGAGCGAGTTTGGACGAGGTAGGCGCCCGTGCTCCCGCCTCACGCAGCCAGCTCTATCACTACTTCGACGACAAGAACGACCTACTGCGCGCGGTCGCCGAAGCCACCAACGAGACGGTGCTCGACGCCCAAGAAGAGCTCTTCGCCGGTCTCGGCACCTGGGCCGGGTTCGAGCGCTGGGCCGATGCACTCGTCGAACTCCAACGCCAACGCGGCGGAGTGGGCGGCTGCCCGATTGCCAACCTCCTCGGCCAAATCGGCGAACGTGACGACGACATCCGTGGAGTGCTCGGCTCCGGCTTCGACCGCTGGGAGTCACGCATCCGCGAAGGTCTCACGGCAATGGCGAAATCCGGTGAGCTACAACCGGAAACAGACGTCACTTGGCTGGCGGGCTCCACACTGGCAAGCCTGCAAGGCGGACTGGTCCTCGCGCAGGCGCGCCGCGATCCCGAGGCGCTGCGGCGCGCGCTCGACGGTGCGCTCGCACTCATCGGTGCTTACCGGGTGCGGTAGCGCGGCGCGGAATCGAAAATACCTGCCTAGCCTCTATTCTCGGCGGTGTCAGAGGCGAAATGGTGGTTGAAGGAGGTGTCACTGAGGTGGACGGAGGTGACTCGGAGACGGTGAAGAAAGCTGCGGTGCGTGGGGCGCGACCGGAGTTGGCCGCGATAGTCACCCTTCAATGGGTTGTGGAGGCGGATATACCAGTCCTCGAATACGGGCATCCGGTAACCGCCGATGAGATCGATAGCACTGTGCGAGAAGCGATCATTAACAATCTCTAGGCGTCTGATCGCCACGATTCCTTGGCTCTATTCGCGGCCGGAGAGGTGTCGCTCGACAGATTCGACCTTGCCCTTCATCGCATCGGCGATACCGGGCCGGATATCGCCTTTGAGGACGATGCTGGCCCTTGGTGCTACCACCATGACGGCATCGATGGCCTGCTTGATCACGGCCATCACCTCGTCCCATTCGCCTTCGATCGTGGTGAACAGGGCGTTGGTTTCGTTGGGTAGACCGCTGGCGCGAATAACCCGTACGGCTTCGGCGACCCCCGCACCAACGCTTTCGCCGGTTCCCATCGGCGTGACCGAGAACGCGATAATCACCCGTGACTCCTGATTCGTCGGTACTGCATTTCTATGAGGTGTGGACGAGATCCGCGATGTCGCGCTGAAGTTCACTCGCGCCGGCTACTTGACGCAGGTGAGCATGGTTAATGGCTTGGTGGACGAGCCGCAAGCCGTCGAGGACGCGGGCGGAAGTAGTTCCGGCCGCCGCGCCGAGCGCTTGCCGACCGAGTGCGATGCCTTCGTCGCAGTCACCGTGACGTAGTTGCAGTGCGGACAGTTGCATCACGCTGAGATGTCGAGAGCGAAGATGCTCGTCCGGCAGTGTCAGGGCGAACCGTAATCGGTCGACGGTCTTGTCCACCTCGGCATTTCGGTGATAGGCCAGGTCGAACAGCCCTTGGGCGGTGTCGCCGCGAAGCAGTGCCTCGCTGTAATAGGTACCGAAACCTTCGTGTTCAGTGTCGGGATGGTTTTCGTCCTGCGCTTCGATGAACAGTTGCTCCGCGTGTTCAACTGCCCGTGAGCATTCGACGGCGTTGCCGAGTTGACCGAAAGCACGGGCCTGGACCGCCGCGATATCCGCGCGACGCAACAACGACAGCCGGTCCGGACGAATACCGGCCAGGCCGAGCATTGTCAGCGCGTTGTCCGCATTGCCGAGGTAGATGGCTTGGCGGGCAAGACATGTCAAGACGGTGGCCCGCAACCACCAGGCATCGGACTGTTCGGCGCAATGCAACCCAGCGTGGAAGTTGGCTTTGGCGGCATCGTGGTTGCCGCGATCGTAATGAGCCCAGCCGACGACGCGAAACAGTGTTCCTACCGCTTCGTGCATGCCTTGCCGGATCGGGTGCGGCATGTTCGCGTGCAGGTACTCGGCGGCGGTACGGAGCTGACCGACCATGCCGTCACCGACTGGTAATCCCGCGTCGTCGGCTGACCGGAATATCGATGCCCAAGCCGAAACACGTTCGACGTGATCGACGCCGATATGCGTGGGGAGTTGGTCGAGTGGGCCGGTGGCTGCCGCGATCACGTTGTCGGACAACGTCGTCGTCGACACGGCGATCAGGCCGCGAAGGAAGTCACTACGTCGCATGTCATCCGCCTGATGGGCTCGGGGCCATGTCGATTCATCATAGGTCGGCGGAACGCTTTCGTCGGGAACGGATTGACGACCGGCCTTGTGGCGGGCGCGCCAAACCTGTTCGCCTTCACTCACGATTTGCTCGAACCGTTCCCGATCCGCCTGCGACGTTCGCTGTGCGAGTGTCGTGTCCAGGATGGCTTGCGTCCCTGATCGGGGCGTGACCGAACCGAGTCCACTGCGCCAGTTCGAGATCGTCGTTGTCTCCACGCCGAGCAACGCCGCGAAATCACGAACCGACCGTCTCATGGCCTCCTGTAATGCCGCTGCTTCAAAGCCAGTCCATTCCCGCCCTCGCACCATCGCCCTCTGCCCGCCTTTTCGGTCTTGACCTGGGCAAACCCCTACGAAATGCCCACGATACCCCAACGGAGGGCCAGTCCGTCCCGAACCGCCTGTGAGCCAATGTCATAGGCGGTACCCGGTGCCGGGTCGACGCCGAAATCCCTTGCGCGGCGCACTGGCTCGTCAGAGTGGCAGGCCGGTGGCGAGAGCCCTCGGTGCCGGGTACCACCTTCCGCTTGTGGCGGAAGCGATGCGACCAACCGCGAAACGAAAGGGGATGCGATGCGGCCGCGCGCCTTTGGGTGGATCGATTATGAAATGAGTTCCGCACCTGACTGGGATGTCGTACGGGTGTTACGGCTCGGGCACAGGCTCGGGTATCGAGTGGTGTGGCCGGAGGGGCGGTCGGTGTTGTCGGTGGTGGATCAGGTGCGTAATGCGTGTGTGGACGTTGTAATCCTGCCCAGCCCAGATCATCTCGGTCCGTTGGAGTTGAACCGGGTGATGGGGGTCGCCGATGTGGAGACGGTGCTACCTCGGTTGTCGTTCGCGCGGTGGGCGGTGTTCGGTCTCGGGCAGTGATCGTGGTCGGATGGGTGGTGGTGATCGGTCTGCCGCTGGCGGTGATTGTCGGTGCGATCCTTTGGCCGCAAGGTGTTTCGGCGCAACGTTCGGAGGATGGTGTTCGCGAGCGGATCGCTGAGGAAGATCGGCAGCGACTCGATGACGCGTGGTGATCGGGCAAGCGGTGTGGCAGCATTTCATACGCCTGAATTCGATCCGCCGAGAAACCCTGAGAGGAACGACAATGAACATTCGTATCCGCCGATCCGGCTCACTCGCGATGCTCGGTGTGGGGGTCTGGGTGACGATGATGGTCGCGCCGAGTGCGAACGCCGCGATTACCGGGGTGAGTGTGGAGCAACCAGCCGACGGGTTACGCACCGGATGCAGCTACACCGTTACCGCGACGGTCGACGCACCGGTTTCCGAGGCGGGCGAGGTGACGATCGGTGTCACCGGGGTGCCGACCAACGGGGAAGAGCGCTGGGTCGCCGAGTATCACCCGGAGAGCGGCACCGCGACCATCTCGTGGACACCGACGCACACCGGGCGGCAGAACGTCTTCGCGCAACAGTTCAAGCCGGGGCAGTACACCTCAGCGGACTACACCACGGTCGATGTCGTGGGCAACGGTGTGAATACCGGTAGTTCCTGCCTGCCGCTGCCGTGAGGCTTCGCAGATAAAGCCTCCGCGGCGATGAGTTCCGACGCGGTTTCTCGTCTGCATTGATATTCGGCAAATTACCTGCGAGGAGAGCATCATGACCGCGACCTACACCTTCGACGTCTTCTCCAGTCTCGACGGCTACGGCACTGCCGCTGCCGGCGACTGGGGTGGCTACTGGGGTAAGCAAGGTCCCGAACTACTCGAGCACCGCCTCTCGGTGTATTCGGCCCCGCAGCGAATGGTCCTCGGGGCCAACACCTATCGGGCATTCGTCGAGGTTCTGGCCGCGGGCGCCGATGAATCGCGTGACGCGTGGGTGACGCGGCTGTTGAACCTGCCCGCGACGGTGGTGTCGACCACGTTGACCGAACCCCTCGATTGGCCGGATGCGACCGTCGTGCGCGGTGACGCCGTCGACGTCGTCGCCCGACTCAAGGAAGAGTCCGAGGTGCCCTTGCGCTCGCACGGCAGCCTGTCGATGAACAGGGCGCTGATGGCGGCGGGTCTGGTAGACCGTGTCCAGCTGACGATCTTCCCCGTGATCACCGGGCTGACCGGTGACTCCCCACTCTTCCGAGGCGCCGCCGATTTCGACCTCGAACTGCTCGAGAGTCGAACGCTGGACGGCGACATCCAGGAACTCACCTACCGGCCGACCCTGCACGCCTGATTCGACGGCGGTCTGCGCGACGAGGCGGCCCGTGGCCTCGTCGCCGCCCCGCACCGCGAAGGCGGCCAAGCCCAGTTCGTCCCCGCCCCCCGTCCCGATAGCCGGTGCGGCGTCGCTGTCCGCGCCTGCGCGGGGCTGCTAGGTATCGGCGGGCAAGATTCGGAACGCGCGGAAACTGGGCGTCAGTGGCTCGATGGCGCGGAAGTCGCGTTGGTCGAGGGTGAAGATGCGGTCCGTCTTGTATCTGTCGGCGAGCGCGACGCCGACGGTATAGGGTACCACCCGTTTACCTGATCCCGCGCTCGGAGATCCCCGCGTTGTGCCGCGCTGCAGCGGCAACTCGGACCGTGCTGGGCGAGCTGCGGGGTCCGGCGGTTGAGCAAGCGTTTCACCTGGTCCGCGCGTGGTACCCGAGCGCAGAGGTAGGACCCAACACGGCAGATCGGGGTGCGTGCGATGAGTGGTCTTGATCGAGTGTCCGCGAGTGTGCGGTCGCAGAACGAGGAGACATCGCGGTCCCTGCCATTCCAGGACGACCGGGACTTCGCCGACGCCCAACGCGGCTTCATCGCCGCATTGCGGCCGGGCGTGATCGAGAACGCGGCCGGGGACGTGGTGTGGGACAGCGACGCGTTTTCCTTCCTCGACGGGGACTGTCCCGCGACGGTGCATCCGAGTCTGTGGCGTCAATCGAAACTGTGCGCCATGCAGGGCCTGTTCGAGGTCACCGAGGGGATCTATCAAATTCGCGGTCTCGACCTGTCGAACATGACCCTGGTAGAAGGCGATTCCGGCGTTGTCGTGATCGACCCGCTGATTTCCCAGGAGACCGCCGCCGCTGGGCTGGCGCTGTATCGCACGCATCGCGGTGCGCGCCCGGTAACCGGCGTGATCTTCTCGCATTCGCACATCGATCATTTCGGCGGTGTCAGGGGCGTCACGACGGATGACGATGTGACGGCGGGGCGCTGCCCGATCCTCGCGCCCTCGGGGTTCGTGGAACACGCCGTCGAGGAGAACGTGTACGCCGGGATGGCGATGGCACGACGATCGGCCTACATGTATGGCGCCGCGCTGCCACGCGGCCCACAGGGTGCGGTGGGAGCCGGGTTGGGGCCGACGAACTCGACCGGCACCCCGACGCTGATCTCTCCTACGGTCGATATCAGCCGTACCGGCCAGACCGAGGTCGTCGACGGTGTTCGGATCGAGTTCCAGCTCACGCCGGGAACCGAGGCGCCCTCGGAGATGAACTTCTACTTCCCCGATCATCGCGCCCTGTGCATGGCCGAGAATGCCACGCACACCCTGCACAATCTGCTGACCTTGCGCGGCGCGCTCGTGCGCGACCCGCACGTGTGGTCGAAATATCTCACCGAGTCGATCAACCGGTACGCCGCCGCGACCGACGTCTTGTTCGCCTCACATCATTGGCCCACCTGGGGTACCGCGCGGCTCACCGAATTCCTTGGGCTGCAACGTGATCTGTACGGATATCTGCACGATCAGACGTTGCGGGCGCTGAACAAGGGTGCCACGGGAATCGAGATCGCCGAGACAATCGAACTGCCCCCGGCGCTCGCGCGGACCTGGCACACCCACGGCTATTACGGCTCGGTCAGTCATAATGTGAAGGCGATCTATCAGCGCTACATGGGATGGTTCGATGGCAACCCCGCAACGCTGTGGCAGCACCCACCCGACGAATCCGCCGCCCGCCATCTCGAATACATGGGCGGCTCCGATGCGGTCTTGCGTAAAGCGCGTGCGTCCTACGAGGCCGGTGACTTCCGTTGGGTCGCACAGGTTGTCAACTACGTGATCTTCGCCGAACCGGATAATCAGCGCGCCCGAGCTCTACAAGCAGACGCCCTGGAACAACTCGGGTACGGCGCGGAAAACGGCACCTGGCGCAACTTCTTCCTGATGGGTGCCTACGAACTGCGCAACGGGTCGGTAGGCACCCCGATCGTCACCGCCTCGGCCGACATCGCAGCCGCGCTCAGCATCGAACAACTCTTCGACGCGATCGCCCTGCGTGTCGACGGACCGAGGGCCTGGTCGGCAGCGATCACGCTCGATTGGCACGTTCACGACCAGAACATCGTGCATCGCTCAGAACTCCGCAATGGCCTGCTGGTGCACTTCGACCGTACCGGTGAAATGCCCCCTCCTGATGCGACATTCGTACTGACCAGTGCGGATCTGCACGCTGCGCTACTGGGCAATTCGGATCTGAAACAGATGATTGCCGACGGTGCGATCACCGTAGACGGCGACGCGTCGAAGTTGACCGAACTGCTCGGGTATCTGGATTCCCCGGATCCGGATTTCGCCATCGTCACGCCATAGTCCTGCCCATACGACAGTAAGGATGGCTGATCGTTGAATTGTTCGGTGATAACCGTGATCGAACGCGGGCGGTGACAGTGGCGGTCGACAATCAGCCCCGATCGGCAGTGCCCGAGGTGTGGAGCAAGCCGGTATCGGCGACTGTCCGGCTAGGCGTTCGTAGTTCGCCGTCGAGGCCCGAGCCCAGCGCGGTCCTATGACGACGCGTGACGATGGCTCGCAACCCGACGACAGCTCGCAGCCCGACGACGGCCCGCAGGTCGATTACCGGTTCACTCTCGCCAATGAACGCACCTTCCTGGCCTGGATCCGGACAGCGCTGGGCCTCCTGGCCGGAGGCGTCGCGGTGCACACACTGGCCGAGCCGTTCCAGCACGCCGGCGTGCGTGGCACGCTGGCCATGTCCTGCATCGTCCTCGCGATCGTCCTCGCGGTGGGTGCCTACCTGCGCTGGCGCGATGTCCAGGCACGGATGAGTCGTGGTGCGCAGCTGCGCAATACCGTGATGGTCCCGGTCTTGGCGGTAGGCATCGCCATCATCTCGGCGGTAGCCGCGGTGGCGGTGTTGTCTCGGTGACCGCCCCGACGTTGGCTGCCGAGCGAACCGCTCTGGCGTGGCGGCGCACGGCGGTGGCCGCGATGGGCAACGCGGCGCTGTTGGTCAACCATGCGGTCAGCGACGGTTGGCGCGGTGCCTCGACCGTGCCGCTGGCCGCCGCAGCCCTATTGCTGGTCCTCGCGGGCATGTGCTCGGCCCGCAACCATTCGCTGCGGCGCGGTCATTGGGGGCGGGGTCAACCGGTGGTCGCACTGACCACCGTCGCGATCGTCGTCATCGCGCTGGCCGCGGCCTTCAGTGGGCTCGCGGGCATGCCGTGATCACCATGCCGTAGGTAGTGCCGACCGCACCCGCGTCTGTCCTGTTCACCTCGGACCAAGAGCGCGATCGACTCGGTTCTCGCTTCGGGCTTCGTGAACAGGGCTGGTGGTGTCGGCCTTTGACAGCGGCGACGGTGCTGCCAAAGGCCGACGGTCAGCGGCCCGTCGCGGCTGTGTGGCAGACCCTCGAGTGTGGAATCGGTGATCTGTGAGACAGGGCAGCGGCGGCTGTCGAGGTTCTGAGGCACAATACGGGCGTGGGCGACTCATCGACTCCCGGCAGACACCGGAGGCTCGACCCGACGGAACGGTCAGACGAGCAGCCGGAGAATCCGCAGACCGCGACCGGTCGCGACGAGGTGGAAAGCGGCAAGTCGAAACTCCTCCGGCTGCCCCGTCCTCGGCGCATGGCGGACAGCGGCAGCGAGAGTTCGCACCAGGCTCGGCATGCGGCTGCGTCTGGCCTCGATCTCACTCCGACCAGGCCCGTGCTGCGCTCCGAGCTGCAATGCGACACAGGTTCGAGCCCGGTCGACATCGGTCCAGCATGGGAATCCACTCCGAACGACTGTCCACGCGAGCACGGACATACAGGAACGGTTACCGATCTCGCCGCCTCACGACGTAAACGCGCAGACGGAGCTCCAGCTGCGGGCATCCGGCGCAGGGCCAAGCCCCGGAGGATCGAACCCGACCTTCCTTAGGAGCGGGTGAGCTGCTCTGCTCATCGACCGCACCCGCGCAGCGTGATCGGTAGTGCGTATCCGCCCCGTGCGACCGTGGGCCGCCCCCGCCGCCTCCATGACCTGCTCCTCGCCGTGGAACTCGCGGCACCGGCCGTCATGGAAGTTCTGGGCAGACTGGACCTTGCGCTGAACGAATCCCCGCAGCGCTACTCCGGCTCGGTCAGGTGAGCGTTTCCTCCAGGCTGGTGGCAGTCAGCACCCGCGCCGTCCGGACTTTGACCTGTTCGGGATCGGCGGACCGAACTTCGCGGATCGTTGCGGATCGTTTCTGCGGGTTGCGCACCGAATTCGACCGCGTCGCGCGGGTTGGATCGCTGCTCCGTCATGGCGGCACACCGTACGCTGCGGCTGTGACAGTCCTTGACTGCCAACATATTCCGTTGACGGGGTCGGGCAGGTAGTGCGGGGTTGGCTGCGCGTGGATCGGAAGGCATTGGCGTAGGCGACTATTTTGGTTAGACTCATAGTTAGTTCATTTGACTTGCAGTAAATCTAAATATGGAACGGGAACAGGATGTCGACACCGCGAGGTAGTCAGGGCTGGCGGGTGCTGGGCTTCGGCAAGCACCCGGAGATCGCCGAGGCGATCAATGAGCGTTTCAGGGAGGCCGGTCAAGCGGGTGGCTCGATCGTCGTGACCGACGACGAAGCCGGTGATGCCCGGCTGATCCAGGAGTTGTGCGCCACCGAATACGACGGCGTGGCGATCGGTAGTTTCGTCAGCGGCCAGAACCCCGAGGACCCGCCGACCGCAGAGACGACGGCCTGGTTCAACAGGGTCTTGAACATCATTCACAGCGAAGCGCCCATGGCCAAGATGATTCTGGTCCGTGATCCCGGCGACGTGCTGCCAGCGATCGGCCGCGTGCTCGGTGAACGATGAAACTCGGCCCAGGAATTCCCCATCGCGTCATCGTGAACGTGAGAGCCGATAACTCGGCTGGGTGGGATGCGATTTCGTAGCGGGAAAGTCATCGAAAAACCCACTGCCCCAGCAACTTCGCACGCAAACGATAGTGCCGTGCGAACCGTCGGCGCAGTCTCGCGCTGAGCGGAATTCATTTCGTTCGTTCGGATCGGAGTTGACAAGTAATGAATCACCGACTGGCCAAAGCCATGGTCATCGCCACCTTCGGCATCGCAGCCACGGGACTGTTCGTTCCCCAGGCTGTCGCCCAGTCAGCGCCCAACCTCGCACCGGGTCTCGATTGCGAAGGGCTGCAATGCACCAATGACTCCGACGACACCTACATCGTCGAATTCGACGCAGTCTGTCTCACTGTCGGAGCCGACGAGTCAACGTCACTGGTCAAGGATTTCGACGAGATAGCCCCGCACCAGCAAAAGACGTTGGACAAGCACTGTCCAGCCCACTACCTTCCGGGTAAGGAGCATGGCGAGCTCGTGAACGGCGACGTCATCGATGCGTATTACACGGGTGCCTCGGTGGCGCCGCAACCTCGACCGGGAACCGGCTCGGCTGGCTGATCCCGCAGGATCGCCCAGGCAGACTCCTCGCACAGAAGGCGTAACTAGATCGATGGCTGGCGCCAGAGGTAATCAGCGTACGTATCGCTCGCCGCTGCGCGAGGAGGCTGCTCGCCGCACCCGCGAGACCGTGGTGGCTGCCGCGGCGGAAGTATTCTGCGCTGAGGGTTACACAGGTGCGACGATCGAGCAGATCACCGCCAGGGCAGGCGTGTCCCGCCCGACCGTCTTCGGAGTCGGCACCAAGGCCCAACTGTTCGCGCTCGCCCGTCAACGGGCGGCAACGGGCGGTCGCCTCGCCGCCAACGACGAGCACTTCCGACAACTCATGGCGATTCCCGATGCGCACCGGCTGCTCACGGAATTCGCCGCTTTCACCGCCGGCATCTCGCAGCGACTCGGACCGCTGCAACTCGCGCTCGAACAAGCCGCCGGTACCGAACCCGAACTGGCGCAACTGCTGGAGTCCAGCCAGCAGGAACTGGTCGAATGCGCGCGCGGAATCGTCACCGCGGCCGCGGCGACGGGATCGCTGCGATCCGACATCACGCAAGAAACAGCCACCGACGTATTGTGGCTGCAAATCCAGCCGGCCAACTACCGGCGCCTGGTGCACGAACGCGGCTGGAGCCACCGCGCATTCGAGGACTGGCACGCCGCCACCATGATCAACGCCCTGCTCGGGCCCCGAACGACCGCAGGGAAACCCGCCTGATTGCATCCTGGAAACTCTTGCTGGCCGCTGCTCGTCGCCATCGGTGTCCGGTTGGTACAACGACGAACGCGTTGAGCGCTTCGTCGTACCGGGCGCGACAGGTCGTCGTTCGGCGGTGATGATCGAGTGCGTCACAACAAATCGCGTTTCGCGATCTTGACCGGACCCGACGGGGCGGATTGGTGTGCGCCCTCGAAACCCTGACGCTGGCAACGAGTTCGGGCATCCACAGCGTGATCCTGGACGAGGCGGCGGTAGGAGTCTTCCGAGCCGGGGCGATGCTGGTGCGCCCGGATAATGACATCGCCTGGCGCACAGCAGAATCCGCCGGCGCCGCGTTACTCGCCGACATAATCGCGGCAGTCACGGTGGTGCCGGCGTCCGCTCTACGGTGAACCGAGGCGTTATCCGTTGGTTGCCAGGGTTGACGCCGGTGCCGAATCGTCATCCAGCCCCGGCTTCGTCGACGACACCACCTCGTCGCCCTCCGCTGCGATGTCGCCGCTGTTGACAGGTCGGGCCCGTATCGAGGCAAATATCATGGCCTGAATGCCGCACCTGCCTTCCTCCTGATGCCAGAATGGCGACATGTCGAAGCTCGCAGTTCTGGGACGGGTCGCCGGTTGGTCGTGTGTGGCGATCGGAGCGGTTCAACTGGTCGGTGGCGCGCGCACGGAGCCGGGAATGCACGCCGACCCGACAGTCGACTCGCACGTCCGGTTCATGGGCTCCGCCTTCGTCGGTTACGGCCTCGGCTGGGTCGAGGCCGCAGCATCTCCGACCCCGAACCTCCCGCGTCTGCGGTTCCTGGCGGGCCTGATGGCCCTCGGCGGAGCGAGCCGCCTCATCACGCGCGCAACCGTAGGCCGCCCCCACCGCTTCCACGATCTACTCCTCGGCGTGGAACTGGCGGCACCGGTTGCCGTGGAAGTTCTCGGACGGTTGGAGCGTCCGGCTCGCTGAACCGGGTGTGCGCGCGTGCTCCTCGGTATCGACATGCGCAAGGAAGTGGACCGGGACGCTCCTATAGATGTCAAGCCGCCGGTTTCAGTGCTCGAAGGTCGGAGCGCAGTGCCTGGAAGACCTCGCGGGCAAGATATCGCTTGAGGCAGCGGATGATCTCGGGTTTGGTCTTGCCATCGGTGGTGCGGCGGGCGACGTAGTCCTTGGTGCGCTGGTCGTAGCGCATGCGCACGATGACAGCGACATGCAGGGCCTGGTTGGCTTGCCGATCGCCGCCGCGGTGCAGTCGGTGGCGAACGGTCTTTCCGGAGGAAGCCGGTATCGGAGCGACGCCGCAGAGGTGGGCGAATGCGGCCTCTCCGCTTAACCGGTCAGGGTTGTCACCAAGCGAAATCACCAATGCCGCAGCAGTATCCGGTCCGAGCGCGAACACACCGATGGTGTTCGGGGCGATCTGCTCGAGCAGCTGCTGCAGGTGTCGTTTGAGTTCGTCAGCATGAGCTTGCAGTTCGTGCACCTGGGTGGCGAGTGACCGCAGCGCGAGCTTGGTGGCCTGGATCGGATCGGTGCAGCGGGTCGGGTCGGGCCGGAAGGCGGCGCAGGTAGCTACGAGTTTCGCGCGCGACAGGCCGCGCAACTGGCTGCGTAGCGCTTCGGGGCTGGTGGTGATCAGACCGCGCAGCGCGTTGATTGCGGCGATGTTCGCCTTGACCGCGTTGTGGCGTGCCACGCGCAGCGCGCGGACTGCTTCGACGGCACCGTTGCGGAGTTTCGGCGCGGTCGCGCCGGATCCGTCGAGGAGTCGGCGCGCGGCGGCGTAGGCGTCGATGGTGTCGGTCTTGCCCTGCGCGCGGCGCAGGCGCCGGTTCGGCCGGGGAACTTCGGCAACGTCATGGCCGCGTGCGTGCAGGTGGCGGGCCAGTTCGGCACCGTAGGATCCGGTGCCCTCGATGCCGATCCGCGCGACATGACCGAGAGAGGTGATCCATTGGCCTATTGCCATGTAACCGGTTGCGGTGGTGGGGAACTCGCGGTCGGCGATCTTCTTGCCGTGTTCACTGACGACCGCGACGTGATGGGTGTCGGCGTGGGTATCGACTCCGGCGTAGACCAGCGGTGAATGATCGGTAGGACTTGCCATCGAGCAGGTACTGCCTTTCTGTGCGGGGCAGGTTCTGCTGCTTGCCACCGGGGCCGGTGGTGTGGGACGGACAGGCCAGTCACGGGACGGCGCAAGCGCGGCAGGCTCCTATCAGGTCACGACCCACGCTGCGCAGAACCCTGGGGTGGACTGTGCATGGTGGGCTCACCACACCGGACCGAACCCGGGCCGACAGGTCCCGAGAAAGGACACCCCAGTCGAGGGTCGGGAAACTTCCGGGTCACGTCCGAGCTCGGTCGGTGCGGTGAGCACGCCCACCGCACCGATCGAAATCGTGGGCCGACGGGTCCTTTGAAGGACACCCGCTGGGGGTCAGGAAAATTCCGGGTCACACCCGTGGTTCCGGGCGGTGTGGTGAGCAGATTCCATCATGACTGGAAACTTCTGAACCCGGACCGACGTCGGAGATCGCCTCGCCTGTCAGTCGATTACGCGCGGTAGGCGTCCCGTCTGTGTCGAACCGAATGGATCTCTACCGTGTGCTTGTCTTCGTTGATGCGGTAGACGATTCGATAGGTGCCGCGTCTGGCGGAATAGAAGCCGTCGAAGGGTTCGTCCAGCGGCTTGCCCGCTCGCCGTGGATTGGTGGCGATCGGCCCGGTGATGGTCTCCATGGCCGCGAATGCGACATCGGCGGGGAGGTTTTCGAGGATGTTGCGCCGCGCTCGAGCCGATATTACGACGGCGTAGGGCTGGGCGGCGTCGGTCATGCCGCCCCGCGACGACGCTTCTCCAACTCGGCTCGAACCTCATGAGCATCAAAGGTTTCCCCGGAAGTGAAGTCCTCCTGGGATTGGCGCAGGTCGGCCATAGTGTCGCCGTCGCTCAGGATCTCCAGTGTCTCCTGCATGGATTCGTACTCGGCGACGGAGATCAGCATCACGTCGGCACGTCCGTTGCGCGTGATGGTGAAGTGATCGTGCTCGCGCGCCACCCGGTCGGCCAGTTCAGCGATCCGCGTCTTGGCCTCGGTGATGGGGATGATCTCCATCCCACCAGGCTACCAGTCGGTCATAATTAAGATCAGTACTCTGGCCTGCTGGCGGGCCGCGCACCTGGTGGCACGGGCGAACGATCCGTCCCCCAGAAGGGAGACGACCTTTGTGAGAGTTGCCGCAGGCTGACCGTCAGGAGGTCATGATGCCGAAATCGTATCCGCAGTCTGTGCGCCGGCAGGTGTGTGCGACTGTCAGCGTCGCAATCATGTCTCCGCGATGTCCAAAAGAACTTTGCCGATAGCTCCTTTTTCGACCGCGTCCTGCGCGGCCGCAGCTTCTGCGAGGGGGAAATGGTGGATCGGGAGTCCGGAGTCCGCGCCGATGCGGAAGCCACCGGAGGCGATGGCTGACGTTACGTCGCTCGTTGCTCGCGACAGCGCCTCGGCGTGCAGGGAGTACAGGACGAGGTACTGATATCGGAGGTTCTTGAAATAGGTTTCCAAAATGGGTACCGAGTATTCGTCGCCTCCGTTCTTGGCATAGATCGATATGGTTCCGCCGGTTTTCGCCACGGCGAGGTCCAGGGCGTTGTTCTGGGCTGGAGCGACTTCCACCACCAAGTCCACGCCGTCGGGTGCGGCCGCGCGGACCGCGCTCTCGGTGTCACCTTGCCGATAGTTGATCACATGGTGGGCGCCAGCGGCCTTTGCCAGTAGTTCCTTCCTCGCGGAACTTACCGTTGTGACGACGGTTGCGCCCGACCAGCGCGCCAACTGGACTGCGGCATTGCCGACTGCGCCCGCACCGCCCTGTACCAGAACCGTCAGGCCGGTCATCGTGCCTGGCCCCAGATGTGCGGGGCCGTGATCGTGCACTGTCAGCGCACGATGTGCAGTCAGGGCTGGGACCCCGATGGCGGCGCCGATATCGAAACTCACTCCATCGGGTAGAGGAGCGACGCGGCTGATCGGTTGCACCACATACTCCGCTGCTGTGCCGAAGGGCTTTTCATGTTGGGCGAGAATTAGCCAGACGCGATCGCCAGCCGCGAAATCGGTCACCTCCGGCCCCACCGCGTCGATCACCCCGGCACCGTCTTGACCCGGCGTCACTTCATCGAACGACAGCGGCCGGATCCGGAATCGCCAATCGGTGGGATTGACTCCGGAACGGATCAGGCGGACCCGAACTTCGCCAGGGCCGGGCGCGGGTATGTCGCGCTCGGTCAGAGACAGAACGTCGGAGGCGCCGGGGCGGTCGTAGACAATGGCTCGCAAGTCGAGACTCCTGACTGGAGATTGAGGTTAGGTTTGCCGTTACTGCCTCGATAGTGAAGAGCGTCTTCAGTTTTCTCGAGTATCGAATTTCGGTGTTCACGCAGGTCGAGTCGAGTGGCAACAGCATCGGTAGTCGAAACTCGCTGTCGCCCTTGGATAGCGCTCGATGGGGTGGGCCGCACGTCGCGTAGCCGGCGCGGGCACCACTGGAGGTCCGCACCGCCGAGCCCGGAACACATCCGCATCGATCGGTCGCCTATGTGGAAGAAACAGTTCCACCTTTTGCTCACCGTACTGCAACTCGGGAGAAGATGGAAGCAATACTTCCAGATGCTACTTTCGGGGTATGGGTGTGAAACCGCTGCGACAAGATGCGATGGCGAGTCGTGCTCGGATTATCAGCGGTGCGCGAGTGGTTTTCGCCGAGCATGGTTGTGAGGTGCCACTGTCCGAGGTCGCCGGTGCCGCCGGGGTCGGCGTGGCAACGCTTTCGCGCCACTTCACCCGCGCGCAGCTCGTCCAAGCCGTCATCGAACAGCGACTGGAAGAGCACGTGAACACCGCTGATGAGGCGCTCGGGTTGGCTCCGGGAGAGGCGATCGTCGCCTACGTGCGGGGCCTGTGCGCTCGCGGGCTCGTCGATCGAAGCCTGATCCGAACGTTCACTCTTCCTCTGCCGGACTCGCAGATCGCGGCTCGCTTGCGTCGCGAGCTCCGACAGCGGCAACTGAAGCTCATCAGGGCCGGGCAGGATGCGGGTGTGCTGAGGGCGGGCGTGGTTCCCGAAGATCTTCTGCTCGTTCTCCTGGCTGTGCAGTGCAGCATGGAGACCACGACTGGAGACGCCGCGTGGCAACGCACGCTGGCAATCCTTCTCGCCGGGCTCTCCGATGCCACCACGGATCGCGAGTTGCCGAGGCCCCCTCGGTTGGACGACCTCATTCAACCTGTCAACGGCCCACGACCGGGGCGACGGCCCAGCGCGCTCTCGAAATCTTGACGCAGAGCCGCGCTGGCCTGGCGTCCGCCTCAACGGCGGGCGGATTGTTGAGCGCGATGGGGTGGTCGCCGACTCCGTTGTCCACCTCGCGGCAGCGGCCAACGAGATGAGAAGGCCAACCCCGTGGGGTTCCGGTGTCGGCTCAGGTCGGAGTGTGGTTTCGGGGTTCACTGATGTCGGTGGGATGGCCGTTTTTCGGCGGCATCGAGTGCGGGGGCCAGTGGTGCGAGTGCGGAACGGAGCAGATCCGGTAACGCGCCGGATGGCACGACGAGTCCGCTGATCGGTGGGGATGTATCGGTGGGCAGCAACCATTGCTGGAGGGCGACGCGTACCGCGGCGGCCACGCTGGCCGCGAGCGCGCGGGCGGTGAGTGGGTCGGTGTCGACGATGCGCTCGGCGATCGCGTCGGCGAGGGGGTGTTCGATCGCGCTGGGGGCGTGCGTGAATGCGGTGCGCAGTGCGGGGTGGGTGGTGATCAGCAGCAGCGCGTCGCGGTCGGATTCGTCTTGGGTGGTGTATTGATCCACGATCGCGTCGATGACGGCGTCGGCGAGGGTGGCGGCGGGTTGGTCGGCCACTGCCGCTGCGACCCGCCTTTCGCGTTCGGAAGTGACAGCGGCGACGATCGCCTGTTCGCGACTCGAGAAGTAGTTGTTGTAGGTCCTCGGTGAGACGCCGGCGGCCGCTGCGATGTCATCGACGCGCACATTGTCCGGTCCGTGTTCGAGCGCCAGTCGAAGTGCCGCCGTGCGCAGCGCCTCCCGGGTGGCTTGCTTCTTCTGCTCACGCAAACCTGTCCGTCGTGTCGTCACCGCCTCAGCATCCCACTTGAACTGCGTGTGCGCAAAGTTGCGCGCACGCAGTTTTTTCTTCTAGTCTGGCGTTCACACCCCGATCGAGGCGGAACCGGGCCGATAAGAGGCGAGGGCATCAGGTGCGGCACCGGCTTTGTCGGCAAAACGCTAGGAGAAAAAGATGACCGTCGATGTGGTGATCAGCGGAGGTGGCCCGAACGGGCTGATGCTGGCTTGCGAGCTGAGCCTGGCCGGGGTCCGTCCGCTCGTGCTGGAGCGGCTGGCTACAGCGGACGAGGAACCGAAAGCGAATGGGCTCCTCGGCCAGGTCGTGCAGCTGGTCGATCGGCGGGGCCTCTATGAGCAGCTCGGTGGTAGTCCGCTACCGCCGCAACCGAACTCCACCTACTTCATGTTCGCCGGGATGGCCCTGGACCTGAGCCTGCTCGACGACAGCCCGATCTACGGTCTGCCCGCCCCGCAGCACCACATCACGACGGTTCTGGAAAAGCGTGCTGTCGAACTGGGCGCCCAGATCCGGCGCGGACACGAGGTGGTCGGCCTGACGCAAGACGACGACACGGTCACCCTGGAAGTCGCGGGCCCGGAGGGAAATTACCGGTTGCGAACCCGCTATCTCGTCGGCGCGGACGGGGCGCACAGCCGCACCCGCAAACTGTCCGGCATCGACTTTCCCGGTGTCAGCTACGACCGCGCGACCAGTCGGGCGGCACACGTCACCGTTGCGTCCGACTGGGTGGACCCGGCGACGGGCGCGCTGATCGTGCCCGGTTACGGGGCCGTCCAGCCGTTCCTGCCGCTGCGCACCGAGCACGGGGGGTTCTCCTACGCACCATTCCCCGGTCATCCGCCGCTGCTCAGCACCATCGAGTGGGACCAGCCCGAGACCGACACTCCGATGAGTCTCGACGAACTCCAAGTCAGCGTCCGGCGCGTGCTCGCCACCGATATGCCACTCGGCCCGCCCGCCGGTCAGGGACCGCATGTGCTGCGGCGACTGAGCGGTGGCCACACTCGAATCGCCGACCGATTCCGAGACCGCCGCGTCTTCCTGGTCGGCGACGCCGCCCACATCTACACCGCGGGAGGCGGTCCCGGCCTCAATCTCGGCCTGCAGGACGCGGCCAATCTCGGCTGGAAACTCGCGGCCGCTCTGCGCGGTAACGCCCCGAGCGGACTGCTGGACACCTACGAAACCGAACGCCGGCAAGCCGCCTCCCGCATGATCACCTACGCCCAAGCGCAATCCGCGCTGATCGCCCCGGGCAGCGACGTCACCGCCTTGCGCGAACTGTTCACCGAACTGCTCCGCGATCAGAGCACTGTGCAGCGTCTCGCCGCCCTCACCGCAGGGACCGATATCCGCTACGACATGGGCGGAACCGACAACCACCCGCTTATCGGTCGGTTCGCCCCGGACATGGAACTGCGCACTCCGGACGGGACCGTCCGGCTGGCCGAACTGACACGGGACGCACGGCCACTACTGCTCGACCTCACCGGCGATGCGGGGTTGACGGAATCGCTGCCCGAATGGCACGACCAACTCGATATCGTCACCGCCCGCCCCCGATCCGGGTCGCCGACCGCACTGCTGCTGCGCCCGGACTGCTACGTCGCGTGGGCGACCGAATCGTCGCACCCGGACACCACCGACCGAGAGGCCCTGCGCGCGGCACTGCGACGCTGGTTCCTGCCGGAAGGGCGGGCGAGCCGGCCGCCGATGTCGGAATCCGCTGACATCGGGTGAGCTCACAGCTCATCATGGGACAACACGGATCGAAAATCGTTGGGGTGAGTGACATCAGCGAGTTGGAGAGGGCCCCGCGTCGCCGTTTTCGTACTGTTTGTGGCGAGTTGTGGCCGCTGATGGTGCTCGCGGCCGCGGTTTTCGGGGTGCTGACGGTGTGCTCCGAGCGGTATGGCTTTCACCGCGACGAGTTCTATATCCGCGAGTCCGGCCGACATCTGGCGTGGGGTTATCCGGATCATCCGCCGCTGAGTCCCTTGCTGGCCCGGATCGCCGACGAGCTGGCGCCGGATTCATTGCTGGCGCTGCGTATTCCCGCGGCGTTGGCGGCTGCGGTCACGATCGTGTTGATCGGTCTCATCGCCAGGGAGTTCGGCGGCGACCGCCGCGCGCAATTCTTCGCCGCGGCGATCGCGGCGAGCTCGGTCCTGGTGTTGGTCTCCGGCCATATCCTGTCGACGGCGACGCTCGATATCGCGTTCGCCACCGCGCTCGTGTTTCTCGTCGCGCGTTTGGTGCGTACCGGTGATCGGCGCTTGTGGGCGGTCGCCGGGATCGTGCTCGGGCTCGGGCTGCTCAACCGGGTGTTTCTGGCCGTGTACGCGGTCATCGTGGTCGCTGCTGTTGTCACGATGGGTCCGCGCGACGTACTACGCGGCCGATGGTTACCGGTCGGGGCTGGGCTGGCGGCGGTGATCGCGGTACCGACGATTGTCTGGCAGGCCCGCAACGGGTGGCCGCAGTGGCAGATGGCCACCGAGATCAGTGCCGACAACAGCCGCTGGGAGCTGGTGGCCTATCAACTCGTGATCGTCGGCCCGCTGCTGCTGCCGGTGTGGATCGCCGGCCTGTGGTGGCTGCTGAAACGGCCCGGGTTGCGCTGTCTCGGTGTCGCTTTCCTCGCTCTGCTGGGACTACTGCTGCTCACCAGCGGTCAGCAGCATTATCTGGTCGATGCGTACCCGCCGTTGCTGGCCGCGGCCGGTGTCGCCGCCTCGCAGTGGGTCGCCGCCGGTGGCCGGCGACTCCGCACACTGACGGTGAGCCTGCTGGTTGTCGTTTCGGCCGCGATCGCCGCGGTGTTCTCGCTGCCGATACTGCCGGTATCGGCGCTCGCGGACACCCCGGTGATCGGTGTGAACGGGGAGATCGGTGAACAGATCGGCTGGCCGGAGATGGGCCGTACGGTCGCCGAGGTCGTTGATCGCCTACCGGCCGAGGTGCGCACCGAAACTGTTGTGGTGGCGGACAATTACGGTCAGGCCGGGGCGATAGCGCAGTTCGGTCCTGACTTCTCCGTCCAGCACACGCGATTTCCGCCCGTCTACAGTGGGCATCAGGCGTATGGCTGGTGGGGACCCCCGCCGGAGCGGTACACAACGGTCGTCGTCATGGGTACCGACGCACCCTCGATGGTCCCGGCGTGGACCGAGCAGGCTTGCGGCCGACTCACCGAGGTTGCCGTAGTGCACAACGATTACGGCATCGAGAGTCAGGAGAACGGCACCCGAGTGTTCCTTTGTCAGGACCTGAGGGCGTCGTGGGCGCAGCTGTGGCCCTCGATTCGTCGCATCGGACCGGCCGATAATCCAGAATCCCTTCCCGGGTAAGGGACAGTCTGGGTTTCGACCCGGTGTCGAACGCCGGCCGGCCCGCACGGTGGGCTGGCTGGGTTCGTGCCAGGTGATCTCGAAATTCTTGCGGCGTAGCGGTCGCTCCTGTGATACCTCGATAGCCGGGCGTCAACGGTTTCCAGGTCAGCCAGTGGGCCTCGCCCGGGCGATCGGAACGGTGTCGCCCGCTCGGGGCGGATCGAGCGAGACCGCGCCGCTGTTCGAATCATGTTGAGCACCAGCAGTCCTCGTGGCGCGGGCCGCCCCGATCGCCCGCTATCGCGGTATGGGTCTCAGCACGGGCCCTCCCGGTCGGCGGGGTAGTTCGTGCGCGCCGGTTCCGGGGCCGCGGTGGGTTCAGGTGCGGCCGGGCGGGCGGCGCCGGTGGGTTTGTGGGCGCGAACGCCGGCGCGCGCCGGTGCGGGCGTGCCGTTGAGTCGTGCGAGCCGCGCGTTGTAGGCGTCGAGTGCCGCGTGCTCGTGGTCGATGTCGGTTTCGGGGGCTGTGGTGCCGAGGAGGGCGCGGTGGCGAATGCCGTCGAGCCAGGGGCCGAGTCCGGTGTCTCGGTCGGCGAGGCGAATCCATTGTCCGACCGCGGCGAGCATGATCAGCATCATCAGGCCGTCGCCGCCGAGCCACATGATGACTCCGGCGAGGCTCTGATCGGCCAGCGGGTCCGGCCCCCAGTGGCGGGTGTCGGCATAGGCCGGTGCGAGCACGGTCCCCGACATCATCAGAGTGACACCGACGAGGGTGTCGGGTCCGACGCAGATGGCGAGAACCACGAGACGCAGCGCGAAGGGCCACTTCGGGTCGATGGTCAGCTCGTCACCGGCCAAGGGCAGCAGTAGCAGATATCCGGTGACCAGGTAGAGCACGAGTTCGCTGTCGTGGATCCACATGTGCGTCGACATCGCCTGTTGGAAGCCGGTGAGGTGGGTGAGCAGCAGGACCGCGCCGTAGAGCGGAACCGTTGATCGGGGCGAGACCAGGATCCGGAAGCCGCGGCTCGCGCGCATGCGATCGATGGTCGCGGCGGTGGTTGGTCCCGTGGCGTCGTGCAACAGGCGGATCGGTTGCGCCCATACCAGCAGGGTCGGAATCACCATGATCAGCAGCAGGTGCACGACCATGTGGACGGAGAACAACGCGTGCGAATACGTCGCCAACGCGCTGTCGACGGCGACGACGGTCAGCGCCAGGGCGAGCAGCCAGCATCCCGTTCGCAGCAGGGGCCAGCGCAGCCCGTGGCGCGTCGCCCGCCGGACCAGCCAGAGATAGCCCGCCGCGGCGATCAGGAGCAGCACATTCACGACGGGCGGCCATGTCCACGTGGTGAGGATCGTGGCCGATGTGGGCGCAGGGACGCCCTCCATGCCGGTCACCGTCGGTCTCCAAAAACAAGCACACTACAATTGTTGCACTGTGCATGATTTCGGTTGTCGGGTGAGGGGGCAGTAATGGGTGCGAGACCCTCCGAGGTGATCGGCCGGTGGTCGCTGGTGCGCACCCCGTGGCAGGAGTGGCTACGCGAAAGTCGCGGCGGTCTGGTGGCGCTGGCGCTGATAATCGGCGCCGGTGCGGGTGGGGGCGCGATCGTATTCCGCTGGCTGATAACGAGTTTCACTCGACTGCTGTCCGGGCATGACGACTACTCGGCCGCAGGGCATGCGCTGAATCCGCACTTCCCGGCGTTGGGTCCGTGGTTCGTCGTGTTGGCTCCGGTCGTGGCCGGGCTGATCTACGGGCCCTTGGTCTATCGGTTCGCGCCGGAGGCGCGCGGTCACGGTGTACCCGAGGTGATGTATGCCGTCGCCGAACGCGGCGGACGGATTCCACCCCAGGTGACCATCGTCAAAGCTCTCGCCTCCGCACTGTGTATCGGAGGCGGGGGATCGGTCGGGCGCGAAGGGCCGATCGTGCAGATCGGTTCGGCATGGGGATCGAGCATCGGGCGGCTGACTCGAATTCCGGAGCGGCGCCTACGGATACTCGTCGCCTGCGGAGCCGCCGCCGGTATCGCGGCCACCTTCAACGCGCCGATCGCGGGGCCCTTCTTCGCGATGGAGCTGATCCTGCGCGACTTCGCCGCCGAATCGTTCGGCGCGGTCGTGCTGTCGAGTGTGACCGCCAGTGTGATCGGCCGTGCCGCACTCGGAAACGAGCCATTTCTGGATCTGCCCTTCTTCAGCCTGCGGTCGGGATGGGAATACGGCGCATTCGCCCTGCTCGGTGTCGTGGTCGGTGCCGCGGGTGTGGCGTTCACCCATGTGCTGTACCGCATCGAGGATCTGTGCGACTGGGCGTGGCGTGGACCGGAATGGCTGCGGCCCGCGGTGGGCGGTCTGCTGCTCGGCGGGGTTCTGCTGGTCCTGCCCCAGATGTACGGTGTCGGCTATCCGGTCCTCGGCGACGCCATCGGCGGCCACTATGTGCTGTGGATGCTGGTCGTGCTCATGGTGGGGAAAATGATCGCGACCAGCCTGACCATCGGAATCGGCGGCTCGGGTGGTGTGTTCGCGCCGTCGTTGTTCATCGGCGCGATGGGCGGCACCGCGTTCGGTGTCGTGGTCCACCACCTGTTCCCGTCCGCGACCGCGGCGCCGGGTCTGTACGGACTCATCGGCATGGGTGCGGCGTTCGCGGGCGCGACCCGCGCGGCGATCACGGCGGTCATCATCCTGTTCGAGCTGACCGGGGAGTATTCGATCATTCTGCCGCTGATGCTGGCCGTGGTCGTGGCCACCGGAATCTCGCGGGTGCTGTCGAAGGAGACGATCTACACCCTCAAGCTGACCCGCCGCGGCGTGGATTTGGATGCGGCACATGCGGGTCCGGCCGGTCGGCTCGATCGCGTCCGCGTCGCGGAGGTGATGGAGCCATGCCCCGAACCGGTCGCCGCCGACACCACGATCGAAGACGCCAGCCGAGCGGTCTGGGCCTCGGCGCACGCCATGGTGGCGATCATCGACGCGGACGGCAGGTATCGCGGGTGTGTCACGGCCGAGGCAGTGGCCGAGTCACTCGCGGACACCGAATCCGCGGACATCACCGTGGCAGATCTGGCGGTGCTGCCGCGTACGGTCACCGAGAATCAGACGCTCGCAACAGCGTTGGATGCCATGGTGGGGGAGTCGGGTACCGGTATCCCGGTCGTCAGCGGTTCCGGTGACATCGTGATCGGCTGGCTCACCCACAGCGCGGTGCTGAAAGCCCTCCGTCCCGCCGAGGCAAAGGACCATGGGGCCATCGAGCGCGTGCGACAGCGATGATGTCGGAGCCGCTACAGCTGATAACCCTCGATATCCTCGCCGGGCGGCGACTCACCACCGGCCGCGGCGAACGCCGTGAGCGCCCGCACCAGCCCCTCCCGGTCGGCCAGCGGCATCCGGGCGGCCACAGCGGCGATCTCGTCACGCCGCCGGGCGGTCGCCGTATCGACCACCTGCCGTCCCCGGCCGGTCAGCGCGACGATCTGTTCGCGGCGTGAATTCGGATTCGTCCGCCGGTCCAGCAGACCGCCCGCGACCAGCCGATCGACCATCCGGGTGGCTGTCGAGGGTTGTACGTTCAGCGATCCCGCCAGCGTCGCGACATTGGCCGGCCCGCGGGAGGACAGAATCACCAGTGTTCGGAACTGCGGAATGGTGATCGTCTCGTCCACCGACGCGATGGACCGGGCCGACAACGCCACCAACAGCCGGGAAGCCGTCAACAGTGCGTCGGTGAGCTGGTCGACGTCGCGCGCATGAGCGGGCTCGACCTTCGACACCGATGCCTCCATCCACTCGCTCCAGAAACCGCTCGCACGGACACGAGCCGACGGCTGAACAACTCGATCATATTGAGAGCAGAAGCGATCCAGAACACCGCATGCTCGGCTGGACACGCCAGTCGATAGACCCGCCCGTTCCTGCCGGGCCCGCGCCGGAGTAAGACCGCGGTGTCACGCCCCGGATCGTACTGGGCATAGTCGATCTGTTGCCCCCGACTTCGGTGTCTACGCGGGCGTGCCCGACGGCTGTGTGCCGGTGTTCTGGGCGTGCGGTGTCACGCCACACCGGCACTGCCGGATCTGGGCTTCGACTTGCGATCACCCACCTCGCGGGGCCATATGCTCGTGCTGGACACCCTGCTCGACGAGACACGGAGCATCTCATGACGCGATACCTCCGTCCTCGACGCGGTCTGCATCGACCACGTCGCCCCACGCCCCGCGTGCGCCACAGAAAGGTATGGCGGGCGCTCACCGCGGTGAGCTGAGGTGCTGCGGCCCTCGTGATCCGTCCGCTCGGACCGTGGCTCGAACATTGCGACCCACGCCGCCAGCGGAGGACACTGGGGTATGGCTGACAGGGAGCAACGCACACCTTTCTATGGAATCGTGCTTATTCTCGCTGCGCTCGGTGCGTCGATGGCCGTCACCTATTACGGACCGGTGTGGTTCCGCGTCACGGTCTACACCCTCACGGTTCTACTCGTCCTGATCGGCGGCGTCATGACCTTCCGGGACTACTCGCACTGACGTAGCGACAACGCACATGCCGCGGCGCCTGGTCGTCGTCGCGCGGATCGACGCGTCCCTGTACTCGGCGAGTTCGGAACTCGGTCACGGATTGGATCCACGTCGCGTCCCGCTTGGCGCAACAGCCGAACTCTGCACTGCTATAGAGACTTTCACGGTTGCGCCGCCCATGCGATCGGAGGGATCGCGTGCTGTTTGATGAGCGGGTACAGTGCCGATTCGCGGGCAAATTACCGCAACACATTGCGAGCCGGGGGTTTCTCATGATCATCTGGGGCTGGCGGAGCCAGATCCAACAGTTGGCGATGCTCACATTGGTCTGCGGGTACTGTCGCAACCCGGCCGCGCACGCGCTGCGCGCGACAATCACCAAGTTCACCTTGTTCTTCATCCCGCTGTTCACCACGAGCACCAGGCACGAGATGCAGTGCACCTGCTGCGGCGCCGTGTCGTACGTCCCGCCGCACCACGTCAACGAGCTGCTCGGGCGCGCGCGCCAGGAAAGCGCGCAGACTGGCCATTACGGCCCCGGCCCCGGCATTCCCAACCCGGCGCCGCCGAATATGGCGCAACCGAATGCGTCCTGGTCGCAACAACGGTAACCGAAACGCCGCCACCCGCCAAGGCAAGTGGCGCCGCCGGAAACCAACGGCCCCAATTTGTTTCGGTGCTCGCTGCGCCGGTGATTCGACGGAAATCGTACGCATCGCGGCTGACCGGTGCCTGCGCGCGAACCTGTTCAGGTCAGCGCGCGAACATCGGCGACATCGTATTCGCAGACCGTGGCAGCGAGTATCGCGGTGCGTTGCTCCTCGCTCGGCCCGCTCCCGCGGAATGACTCGACCGCCGCTTGTGATTCCCAGCGTTCGTAGATGTTGACACGGCCGTCATCCAGTAGATCGGCGGCGATGCTGAAGTCGAGACAGCCAGGCACCGACCGTGCCTGCTCGACTACGTCCACGCAGTCCGCCAGGTAGGACTCGCGGTGTTGCGGGTCTACGACAAGATGTCCGGCGACGATGACCATGTGTTCTCCCAAGCTGGTTTCGGAAGGCTTCCACCTATAGGACCGGTCGTCAGGCCCGAACTCATCGGTGGACACGATTACTGAACCCGCACCCGCACTGGACGCCGCACTCGCACGGGACAAGGCGCGAGCCGAGGACCGCGACACCCGCACTGTGGCGGCGAGCTCGGGCCGCTGCGTACAAAGGTCGGAGCGGCGAATCACACTGCCGCTAAGCGGAACTGGCGGCTGTGCCGCAGCAAGGCGGTACCTGGCCCCGGGTCGGTGCTGGATCGCTATCGTCTTGGGGTGCCACGACTTTGCTCGACAGCCCTTCAACGCTGGAACAGCGATCGCTGTAAGGCGTTGGACAGCCTTGAAGCTGCTCATACCGCCGTTACGGGAGGGCGCCGCGGACGCCAATACGCCACTGAGCATTTGAACCCCGCGCTCTTCGTCAGCCTCGCTGCCGAGTTTCAAGGGGTTCTGCCGCGACTTGCACGATGAAGCCGCAGAGGCCGTAGCGCTGCAAGCAGGAGCGCCTAGTGATCCGGTCGTTGTGCTTTTCCAGAGCGCGCTGATCAGGGCTCGGCAACTGGACAAGGGCAACGCGCAGTCGGGCTCGCTGGGCAACGACTTCTACATCCTCGATATCGCTCTATGGGACGACTTGGGGGTTAAGTACCCCACGCGAAAGAAGCAGTGGCAGGGCACCTTGGACGAACTGAACAAGGCCCGGAACGCGATCGCTCATCGCAACGATGACCAGCTGGCGAAGGTGAAAGCTGGGCAGCCTCTCAATCTTCGAACCTTCAAGAAATGGAGGTCGTCACTGCATGGAGCTGCCTCTGACTTCGACAACGTCGTCGGCGCATACTTGAAGGACTCAGCGGCGATAGGCTGGCAGGCGTAGGAGGTGGACACGATGGCGGGTACGGCTGTGAAGAAAACTCGGGCGCTGAAACCGGGTGATCATGTTCGCGCTCGGGTCGGCCGACGCGAAGTTGAGTGGACCGTGACCGGCGCGAGTGGTGGGCGCGTCCATGTCAGTTTCAAGATGAAGGATGCCGACGAGCCGGTTTCGAGGCTCTACCGCGAGAGCCAGGTTCGTTCGGACTGAAGTTCAACAGCTCAGTAGACACCTGATTCAAACTGTCATCCAGCCGGTATAGCCGCTGCGTGGCAGTCGTTTCTGCATATCCCGAACAGTGCCTGGCACGACATGAGCCGTTCCAGGCTTACCTGCTGCGGTCGATCATGGAGTGTTCGGCACCCGGCCTGGTCAACTGGCCTGCCTGGTTCAGCGTGACGCTGATGGTCATTTTCCTGCGTAGAGCGATTGCATCAGCTCCCGGTGCTCACGCATCAGCGGATGGCTGACGACGCGCCGGGCACGCAGCACGAAGGCTTCGAGCACTGTTGTCGGGGTGCCGTTGCGGCCCTTCCACTTACCCACGGCTCCTTTATCTTTCACTGGCAGCGAGTGTTACCTCTACCTCGGACACGCGCTGTTTCAGCCGCACCGATCCGGCTTCGGCCGCCACCGTGCGCACCTGGTCGAGTGTGAACCGGGCGGCGTCGGCGTTCCCGCTGCGCGCGTACGCCTCGGCCAGCCACGACCGGTACAGAGCAGCCTCGCGCGCCCTCTCGGCTGGATACCGCTCCACCACGGGTGACAGCAGTGTCTCGGCGGTGGCGGCGTCGCCGAGCTGCACCGCACAGCGCGCCCTCATTACGTCGATCTCGTCGCGGTCGAGCCAGTAGGTCCAGTCGGGTTCTTCATCTCCGAGTCGACGGCGGTCGTATTCGTCGTCCACCCCATCCAGCGCGCGCCGGGAGGCGTCCGCGTTGCCGGACTTCGCAGCCGCCCAGGCAACCCGCTCGCCGAGCAGAGCCCGCACCACTGGAACAGCGTCGGGGGCAGCGCCTCGTAGCGCCGAGCGGGCCAGCAGGCAGGCGTCTCGGGGGTCGCCGGTGTTGGTGAGCATGTAGCTCAGGGTCGAGAGCAGTTGCCCGGCCAGCGGTCGGTCTCCGGCCTCGGTCGCCGCGCTCACCCCGTCCAGGTAGACCTTCTGGGCCTGCGGGTAACGCCCGGCGTCGGCGTAGACCCAGCCGCCGAGCTGTGACAGCTCGCCGACCACCCGCAGCAGCCGACACCTGACCTGCGGCGCGTGCGTCGTCTCGTAGACCACGGCCCGCGCGGCTTCCAGATCGCACCGGACCACCGGGTGCAGGGTCGACCCTCCCACCATGTCATCCAGGCGGCGCAGCTCCACCACGCGGCGTTCCATCTCGTCGGCGAGGCTGGAGCTCACCCGCCGCCCGGCCGTCATGTGCTCCGCCGGGGGCGGGTCGGCCAACAGCCATTCGTGCGCGATGCGGAGCGGGTCGTCAGCGGCCGGTGCCAGCGTCCCGGCAGCGGTGCCCAGCGCCGCCGCGTACGCCTCCGCGATCTCGTCGGTGACCGGGGCGTAGGCCGCGTTCGATCTGGCTCAGATACGCAGCGCTCCAGTGTGTTCGGCGAGCGAACTCTCGCAGGCCGATCCGGGCGTCCTCACGGGCTGCGCGCAGCGATGAACCGTCCACGGGTAGTTCGTTCATCGCAACCCCTTCCCGAAGTCGTGACCCGGCATTCACAGATAGCAAACACCGAGCTGACAGCGGCAACCGCTGTAACCGTGCCTGCATCCAAAATACCCGCCTAACGTCCATTTTCGTCCTCGTCGCCGGGTACTGACCCGGCCCGGTACCGGTTCCCCGGCGACGGGGTGCACTCCACGCACCAGTAGTGAGCAGGGGAACGCGATGCGACCGACGGCCTTGGGATGGATTGACTTCGAGGTGAGCACCGCGCCGGAGTGGGATGCCGCGCAGGTGGCGCGGTTGGGGCGACGTCTCGGCTACCACGTGATATGGGCGGATCAGTCCTCGGTGTTGCCGGTGGTCGACCAGGTCCGCAACGCGCGAGTGGAGGCGGTGATCGTGCCTGCCCCGGATCATCTCGGCCCGTTGGCGCTGAACTGGTTGATGGGTGTGACCGATGTCGAGACCGTGCTACCCCGGTTGTCGTTCGCACGGTGGACGGCGGTCGGCGCCGGGCAGTGATCACCGTCGGGTGGTTCGTGGTGGTCGGCCTGCCGGTCGGGGTGATCGTATGGGCGGTGTGGTGGCCGCGCCGCTGACCTACTTGCCGACATCACCCACGAACGCGTCCAGGAAAATGGGTCGCTGCCAGCGCAGCCAAGATCGCGCGGGCTCGGTGCGCAAGAACATGACCGTGCTGAATCAAGTGCTCGCCGAAGCGGTTCGGCGGCGGCGCATCGCTGCGAAGGCGGTTCAGCGGATGCCCGGCCACAGCTCGGCCACGCTGACCTTGGACCGGTACGGGCGCCTGTTCGAGGACGACCACGATGCTGTTGCCGACCGGCTGGAAGCCCACTTCACCGAGGCGTCAGCGGTGGAATGTAGTCGCGAGGCGGTCGCGAAGCTCCGTGGTACATCAACGGTCCGGACATGCCGGCCAGCCGGGTGGATTCGGCCAGCTGTCCAGCGCGCTTGTTCATAGGGGTTGTTGCGCGGCGAATACCCTCGAACCAAGCCAATCATTGTGAAACCGAAGGGATCTGATGTCGTCGTCGCAGCACTGCGATGACAGCCGCAGTGGTCGGGACTACTGTTTAAGGGTGGTTGCTGCGCAGGGGATGACCGAAGATGAGACATGCCGGACACTGGTGATACCAGCCCTCACTGAGTCGGGCTGGGCGAGCGAACAGATTCGCCCACAGTTCCGCATCAACGATGGCCGGTTGACCGCGACACCGAAGCGGCATATCCCCGGCGATCCGCTGGTTGCGGACTACGTTCTGGAGTACGTGCCAGACGTACCTATCGGAGTTGTCGAAGCCAAGCGCTACCGCATCGATGTCAACGACGGCGTGGAGCAGGCTCGCCGATACGCCGCGAAGCTGGGGTTGTCTTTCGCCTACGCCACCAACGGTCGGCAGATCGTCGAGATCGACTACAGCGGTGCGGCCCCGACGATCCGGGAAATCGACCGTTTCCCTGGTCCGGACGAGCTGTGGAACCGGTACCTGGCCGATCAAAAGGCTGACTCCGATATCGGGCGGGAGCTCCTGGCCGCACCCTACGATCACACGTTGCGAAACTCCGACAACACCATCAAGCGTGTTCGTTACTATCAGCGCGTCGCGGTCGCCAGTACCCTCGCGGCCATCGCCAATGAGCAGAAGCGGATCCTTCTCGTGCTTGCCACCGGTACGGGAAAGACGATGGTCGCACTGCAGATTGTCGCCAAACTGCATAGATCGCAATGGGTCTCGGGTCGCAAGCCGAGGGTTCTGTACCTGTCGGACCGTTCGATGCTGGTCGACGATCCCAAAGACAAGTACTTTCTGCCAGTCTTCGGCGCGGACGATGTCCACAAGATCAGCGGTGAGCCCGTTCGGGGCCGGAAGATCTATTTCGCCCTCTACCAGGCGCTGGAAAGGGGAGACGAAGAGGAACTCTTTCGGCGCTACGAGCCCGAGTATTTCGACCTGATCATCGTCGACGAATGCCATCGGGGCAGTGCTCGGGACGATTCGCAATGGCGCCGCGTACTCGAGCACTTCGCGCCCGCGACGCAAATCGGGCTGACCGCGACTCCGATCAGTAGGAGGGAGGCCGACACCGTCGACTATTTCGGTGAGCCGGTCTACACCTACTCCCTTGCTGACGGTATCGAGGATGGTTTTCTCGCGCCATACCGGGTGCGTCGTGTCCGGTTCAACGTCGACATGGAGGGCTATCAGACCGAGCCGGGCCAGCTGGACAAGTACGGGTATGAGATTCCAGAACGGGTGTACGGGCCGCGGGACTTCGAGCGGACGATGGTCATCGAGGAACGTACAGAGGCTGCCGCGCAGTACATTATCGACTATCTCCGCAGTACCGCGGACGAGGGCAAGCATGGCAAGACAATCGTTTTCTGTCAGGACAACGACCATGCCGCGCGAATGCGCAACGCCCTGTTCAACGTGGCCTCGTCGGAAGTACGGACGCACCATGACTACGTCGTGCGGATCACCGACGCCGATGGTCCGCATGGCCGGGCTTCGCTCGATGACTTCCGCAAGGATGATTCCGATGAGCCGGTAATTGCCGTGACGTCGAAGCTGCTCAATACAGGTATCGATCTGCCCGTCGTGCGCAACATCGTGTTGTTCCGGCGGATCCTGTCGATGGCCGAGTTCAAGCAGACCATCGGCCGAGGCACCCGATTGTGCCCGGAGATCGGAAAGGGCTCCTTCGACATCATCGACTTCGTCGAGGCAACGCGGCTCTTCAACGATCCTGGCTTCGACGGTCCTCCGCTAAGGGTGGTGAGAGACATCGCGGATGATCGCGGGCATGTGGTCGATAGCGCCCAGGAGGAGAATTCCGGCGGCGACGTCGATTCGGCGCACATGGCCGAGCCCGAGCCTGTATATGACCGGACGGGCGGCGATGGGTTCGATGAGCCGAGTACCCGGAACAGGGTAGAAGACCCGGATGTGGTGGACCGTATCCGCTCGAGGGGTCGGCGATACGTGGTGAACGGCGTGCATGTCTACAAGTGGGGCGAGCGGCGGTATCAGCTCGACACGGACGGCCGGACAATGCGGCTGGTGACCGTCCAGCAGTGGGTTCGCGACCGCGTCATCGAACTCGAACTGGCGCCGGACAAGCTGCGCTCCCAGTGGGCTGTCGCGAGGAGCCGCCGCGAGCTCGTGAACTTCCTACTCGCTGCCGATGTTGCGGCGGAGGAGCTTCCAGAAGAGTTCGGTAGCCCCGACGTCGATCCGATCGACCTGCTGCTCAATGTCGCCTGGGGACTGCCGCTGGTGAGTCGGGAGGAACGGCTGAATCGGTTCCTGCACGAGCATCGAGACTTCCTGAAGTCGTTCCAGCCGCAGGCCCGAGATGTGCTTGAGGAGATGCTACTGAAGTTTGCCGAGCACGGTTCCGCCCAGCTCAAGCCGGAGACTCTTGGAGTTCGCCCGTTCACCGAGATGGGTTCCGTGGTTGAGCTGACGAGCCACTTCGGGGGAGCCGAGGCCCTGCACGAAGCCATCGACGAGCTGGGCAAGAGACTGCTCGAGGCCTCATAACTAAAACTTAATTGTAGTTTGATGTCAATGGGGCGCGCATAGCTAAAGTTGATTATTAGGTATCCGTCACGGGTAGGGTAAGGCGGTGCTCAGGGACCGAACCGACACCAGGGCCGCCCTCTGGCAGATCGCCAGCGGGCAGCGAGGTTATTTCACAGCCGCACAGGCGCTGGCGGTCGGGTACTCGTATCAGGCTCAGCGTTACCACGCCACCCATGGCAACTGGACCGTGGTTGACCGTGCGATCTACCGTTTCCGTGAGTTCGAATCGCTTCCCGCCGGCGAGAACGACCATCTGGTCCGTTGGTTTTTGTGGAGTAAGCGGCGCGCAGTCGTTTCCCACACTACTGCCCTATCTGTCCACGACCTGGGCACTGCCAACCCCTCGCGGATCCATCTCACCGTTCCCCCTGGCTTCCGCCAGAAAGACGAAGCCGTAATTCTGCACCGTGCCGAAATCACCGACGATGAGATCGAGGTTCGCGACGGCTACCGTGTGACGACGCCAGTGCGGGCCATCATCGAGGCCGCGGCCGCGCAGGTGGACCAAGACGTAGTGGACTCTGCCGTCGCTGACGCTCTGGCGCGTGGCTTGGCCACTCGGCGCCGGCTCCTGCATGGGGCGCAACTATTCGGCGCGCGCGCCGAACTCGGTATCGATCGGGCACTCCGGGAGACGCATTGACCGATCGTTATCGGGACGCAACCGCGCTCCGCCGTGCTCTCGAGGTGCGGCTCAAACAACAGGCAGCCGATACCGCCACTGATCTGGCCCGGCGGCGTCGACTCGTGGTCTTCGACCGAGTCGCAGCTCGGCTTTCCGTCGACCCGGTTGCCGGCTGGGTACTCAAAGGCGGCGCCGTCATGGAATTCCGGCTGTGTGGCCGAGCACGGATGACCAAGGACATGGACCTGGCTGCCCGCCCTGACAATGAACCGGACCTCGACGGCCCGGCAGTACGTGCCCTGCTCATCGATGCACTTGTGGTGGATGGAGACTCGGACGGCTTTGTCTTCCTGGTTTCACCGGCGGTCGATCTGAAGGCTGATTTTGCCGGTCGAGGTGCCTGGCGGTTCTCCGTCGAGGCCCGCCTGGCGGGTAAGCCTTTCGCGACCGTACGTATCGATGTCGTCGCCCGCGGCGCGGAAATCGCCCTGACCGAGCGGCTTCCGCTGCCCAACACACTGGGCTTCGCTGGAACGCCACCCCGCGACATCGAGGCGGTCGATCGTCGCCAGCATTTCGCCGAGAAGTTGCACGCCTTCACTCGCGACTACGGTGATCGACCCAATACGCGGGTCAAGGATCTGGTAGACCTGGTACTCCTCATCGAAAGTGGCTTGACTCCAGACGCTTCCGTTGTCCGGGCGGTGCGCCATGTATTCGCCGTCCGGGCAACACATGAAATCCCGCCACAGCTGCCCGAACCGCCGCCGGCATGGATACATAGCTATCCAGAATTGGCCGTGGGCCTCACTGAAACGCCCGCTCGACTCGATGCAGCGTTCGACGCGGTGGTCGAATTCTGGTGCGAGGCAACCGATAACAAGCACAACGAGAAAGGCTGAGATGGCGTCCCCCAGGAAGAAGTCCGCCGTGGCCACTACGTCACGAGCGCGGCTCGCGTCGGTCATCAAGTCGGCGCGCGATACCATGCGTAAGGACGCGGGCCTCAACGGCGATCTCGACCGCCTCCCGCAGCTGTCCTGGCTGCTGTTCCTCAAGGCATTCGACCAGCGGGTCGAACAGGTGGGTCCGCTGCTCGACCCCGACTACCGCCTGGCGATCGATGCGCCGTACCGGTGGCAGGATTGGGCGGCGAATCCGGATTTCAGCGGAGCGGAGCTGAAAGCATTCGTCAACGACAAGCTGATCCCATATTTGGCTGAGCTGAAGGGGGCTGAGGGCGACGCGGACGATCCCCGCAACGTGCTCTCGACCATCTTCAAGGACGTCACCAATCGAATGCAGTCGGGGACGCTACTGCGGGATCTGGTGAATCTCGTCGACGAGATCCACTTCGACTCATCGGACGACATCCACACGATGGCATTCCTGTACGAGTCGATTCTGAAGGAAATGCGAGATGCCGCAGGCGATTCCGGTGAGTTCTATACTCCGCGCCCGGTGAACCGCTTCATGGTGCAGCAGTCCTTCCTCGAGCTCGGGGAGTCGATCCTCGACCCGGCATGCGGAACCGGCGGCTTCTTGGTTCAGGCTTACGAGGATCTGGTGCAGCGGGTGGAAACCGACACCCAGCGCCGCCGCTTGCACAACGACCTTCGCGGTATCGAAAAGAAGTCACTGCCCTATCTGCTGGCCAGTATGAACCTGCTGCTGCACGGAATTGGCGCACCGCGCTTGGTCCGCGAGAACGCCCTGCTGCAGATGCGGGATGCCACCGCGGCGGATCGGGTTGACGTGGTGTTGACCAATCCGCCGTTCGGCGGTGAGGAAGAACGGTCGGTCGTCGAGCGGTTCCCGAAGGGCTACCAAACCCAGGAGACGTCGTGGTTGTTCCTGCGCGCCATCCTCGATCAGCTGAAGCCAGGCGGCCGCTGCGCCATCGTCCTGCCGAACGGCAGCCTTTTCGCCAACGGTGAGAACAGTATCGGGGCACGTATCAAGAAGAAGCTGATGCAGGACTGCAACCTGCATACCATCGTCCGGCTGCCACAAGGTGTGTTCGCGCCGTATACCCAAATCCCGTCGAATCTTTTGTTCTTCGAGAAGGGACAGTCGACAGAAGAGGTTTGGTTCTACGAGATCGCGCCGCCGGATGGTCGTCGGGGCTATTCCAAGACAAAGCCGATGCAGGTTGAGGAGTTTGAGCCGTGTGTGGAGTGGTGGGGAGGGGTAAAGCGTGAAGGGCGTGTGGATGGCGGGAACGCGTGGATGGTATCAGCGGTCGAGGTTGAGAAGTCCGGATTCAACCTTGACTTCTCGAATCCTCATGATGGAGAAGAACTCGCTCACCGGTCGCCGGATGAAATTGTGACGGAGCTGATAAAAGTAGAGGATGAGATACGAGGCCTCCTGGAGGAAGTTCTTGACCAGTTGAAGGGGCGAGTGTGAGAAGCTATCCCGAATCTCCGCTATCCGATATATTGATCCCAGTGAATAATTCTGTCAGGATTATTGACGAAGAGTGGTACGACATTGCGGGAATCTATAGTTATGCACGCGGTATTTTTCGAAGGCCAAAAATTAGCGGTGCAGAAACTAGATATCAACGGTTTAACACGATTCGCGAAGGCCAGGTTGTGTACAGCAGACTCTTTGGCTGGGAGGGCGCCATTGCTTATGTTACCAGCGAGTTCGATGGCCTGCATGTCTCGCACGAATTTCCAACCTACGACATTGACCCCGGTCATGCCGAGCCTCGCTATATTCGCCATGTAATCACTTGGCCAACCCTCCATCTATCGCTAAGTAGAGGGGCGTCAGGGATGGGTTCGCGTAGGCAACGGGTAAACCCTGAGAGGTTTCTCAGTTCATTAATTCCTTTGCCAGATTTGGATGAACAGCGACGCGTTGCTGACAAACTTGATGTCGCGATGTCTCGGATCGCTCGATACGTGGCTCTGCGGGAACATTCCAGGCTAATCGCCAATCAATACATGGACTCGCTACTTCGGCCGATTGATGTCAAGTCACCACTTTCCGAAGTCTTGTCCATCGCTAGCGATTTCGTGAATGTGGAACCAGATGAGAAATATTATACTGCTGGAATTCTCAACCGTGGCCGTGGTCTGTTTCGTCGTCCGATTATCTCGGGGAACGAGACCAAGTACACTCGATACAATCGATTGCATGCTGGCCAGTTTGTCTACAGTAAGCTTTTTGGCTGGGAAGGCTCGCTCTCTGTTGTTCCTACCGATTTTGAAGGTATTCATGTTTCGCACGAGTTCCCGACATTCGATATCGACGAGTCGTTGGCCGATATTGAATACATGACTCATCTCGCTCGTTGGTCCGGGTTGCATGGTGCACTCAAGGACAAGGGCACCGGCATGGGATCCCGGCGCCAACGTGTCAATGTGGATCGACTGCTGGCCACACCGGTTCCACTGCCCAGCCTCGACGAACAACGGCGTATCGCTAAGCAGCTCACGCTGATTCGACGGGCTACCGAAACCGGAGCAGAACAGGCTGCACAAGTGGCGAAACTGCGCACCGCGCTCCTCGACGCGGCGTTCTCCGGACAGCTGTAGCGACGTTCCCCGTCAGTCCGCAGAATCGCGGTCGACCGGTTCGTCCATGAGCGAATCGGGGTCCGCGTCCTCCGCGGGCACATCGTTGTCGGCCAAGAGCTGCGCAACCCGCGTAGACGCTTGACTGTTTGAGCCGGCCGCTTGGCCGATCAGCTCCATCAACCGTCGGTGCAAGGTCTCCGATCGCACGCGCAGAAAGGTGTCAAAGTCATCCCGCAACGCTGCCTGGTAGGCATCCTCGTCTACCAGGCAGCTGCGCAACCGCGCACGTAGCGATTCCTCGTCTTCGAGGTCGGCCAGGTCTCGCAGATATTGTGATGGTGGTCGGTCGGTCACCCAGATATTGCTGTTGGAGGTGAGCATGACCAGGTTGCCGCACACATTCGTCCTGGTAGCGCTCACCCCGCGAGAGCGCAGAAATGCCTTCGGGAAGAAATGATGGAATTCCTTGTCGTTCTGCCACGACAGCGACCGGCCCACGTCGATGCGCTGCCCGGTGAGCAGATCGCGGGGATCCTCGTAGGAGAGGAGGAGGGCGAGAAGCTTGCTTGGTGCGTTCCGTTTGGAGAAGGCGCTACGCCGCCACAGGGCGCTGCGTGGAAGCGCCGCCCCTGTCTCGAATTCGGTGGTCTCGCCGTTGGCGAACGAGGTGATCGCCTGAAGGTCGGGAACCATCTGGGTGTCACTCCAGCCCTTGAAATACTCGCCGCTCGCGGTCAGCCAGAACCATCGACGCAAAGCGTCGTATTGCCTGGACGAAGGTTTCGGTAGCTGTCGGAATACTTCGACGAGCACCGCGAACTGGTTGTAGTAGGGCAGCGCATTGGCTGTCGGCGTGCGGATTTGGGTGCTGAGGAAGTCCACTGCCCGCGCTGCGGCCTTCGCGGCGTCGTCCACAGCGGCGCGCAATCGATCCTTGTCCAGTTCTCGCAGCCGGTTGATGTCCTTGGCGGAGAACCCGAATCCCGCGGCGACGGCGATCGTTCGCAGCATGGTCTTGGTGTCGACCCGGCCGTAGAGCTTCGCGTCGAGCACCCGCAGGAGTGATTCGATCTCGTCCTTCAGGTCGAAGTCAGGGCTCCACGTTCCTGCCCGTGCCACGTCGACGATGTTCATCGGTGTGCCGGTGCTGTTGATACGCACGAAGACCCGCGACGATTCCTCGGCCGACATGTGCTTCAACGTCACTACTGGGACAAGGTAATTGGCGAACTGCTCATACAGATCGGTGGCGCGGTCGCGAAGTTCAGGCGACAGATCGCCGACCTGCCGGAAGAGGGAGCCTGCCGCGCTCACTTGTCGCATGGAGACTATGTGCGGCCCGGTTGGACCGTCCGGCGTGCGCTGGAAGAAACGTTCCGCTGCCAGGTCATAGGCGATGTCCCACAGGCCGGTCCCGCCATGCAGGGCGCCGATTATGCTCGCGAGTCTCTGCTGGCCGTCGAGGATATACCTGACCGCCTGGTCGGGACGCGGTGGTTCTACGGCCAAACCGGCAACCGTCTGCTCGCTCGCGATTTGCTCCGTGGTCTCCCAGAGCAGCATGCTGCCGATGGGATAGTTGCGCAGAACAGAGTCCAGTAGTTCGAGAATCTGCTGTGGTGTCCAGACGAATGCACGCTGGTACTTGGGCAGCACGATCTCGCCCGTGAGTACGCGGTCCGCGAGCCGGGAGATTGGCACTATCGTCGGCTCTGGACTGGCGAACGGGCGCCTGCGGCCTGTCGAGTTCACTGGCAATCTCCCAGGAATACGGCGATCTTGGACATTGCCGTGAAGTCTAGGGAGCAGTACTGACAGGTTCTCAGTATTCGAGGTCGGCCCCCAGCTGAGGGCGGGTGGGAAGGGGGACTGCTGCACAATCCGGTGACAGCGTGACCTCGCCGTGCAGCAGTCCGGAGGAGGAGGCTCTTGTCCGCTTTACGGCCAAACCTGTGCAAAAGCTCGTACAGGTTTGTGCCCTCGGCAGGATTCGAACCTGCGACACCCGCTTTAGGAGAGCGGTGCTCTATCCCCTGAGCTACGAGGGCTGGCCCGGTTGACCGGTGGTCGTTTGGGGGCTGCGGAGTGAGTCTACCGGGTTGGGGGTGGGGTGGCCGAATCGGTTAGGGGGTGGGGGTGCCGGTGAAAGTTTTCGTGTAGGCGTTCGGGTGGAAAGTTCTTGTCTTCCAACGGTATAGGGCGGTGACGCCGGGCCAGTTGTTGGTGATTCGGCCTGCGGCGTTGCGGTACCAGCTGGAGCAGAAGTTCCAGGGGGTGTCTTTGAGGCGTTTTTGTAGCCAGTCGTCCCATTTTTGGTCGGCGGCGGGGCTGGCGGCCAGGTGGTGGTCGGGGTGGGTGGTGAGGTAGGTGACGATCTGGCGGATATAGCGGGCTTGGGATTCGAGCATGTAGATGATGGAGCCGGAGCCGACGTTGGTGTTGGGGCCGTACATCATGAACAGGTTGGGGAAGTCGGGGACGGAGATGCCCAGGTAGGCGCGTGCGCCTTCGGCGCCCCACACGTCGGCGAGTTTGCGGCCGCCGATGCCGTGAATGTTCATGGGGGCCAGGAATTCCGTGCCTTTGAAGCCGGTCCCGTAGACGATCACGTCGACGTCGTGGTCGACACCGTCGCTGGTGCGCACGCCGGTGGGGGTGATCGCTTCGATCGAGGTGGTCTCCACGGTGACGTTGGGTTGGCCGAGTGCCGGGAAGTAGTCGTTGGAGAACAGTGCGCGCTTGCAGCCGGGCGGATAGTCGGGGGTGAGTTTGCGGCGCAGTTCGGGGTCGGGAACCTGCTTGGCGCGGTAGCGATCGGCCAAGGCGACGGTGGGTGCTTTGAGACCGGGTAGGTCGGTGAGTGCCAGTGCCATGAATTCGAAGAACAACCAGACGCCGAGTCGTTCGGCGAGGCGGCTCGGCGGGTAGTACTTGAACATCGTGTGGTGCAGCTTGCTGTAGGCGATGTCGGGTTTGGGAAGCACCCAGGCCGCCGAGCGTTGGAACAGAGTGAGGTGTGCGGCGTCGGGTTGCAGGCGCGGAATGTATTGGATCGCACTGGCTCCGGTGCCGATGCAGGCGATGCGTTTGCCGGCGAGGTCGACGTCGTGGTTCCACTCGGCGGAATGGAACCAGTCGCCGGTGAAGGTGTCGATGCCTGGCAGGTTCGGCAAGGCGGGGCGGGAGAGTTGGCCGACGGCGGGAATCAGGATGTCGGTGCTCAGGTGCGCGCCATCGGCGGTGCGTAGGTGCCAGGTGCCGCCGGTTTCGTCGAATTCGGCGTCGGTGACCTCGGTGCCGAATCGGATGTGGCGCACCAGATCGTGCTTCTCGGCGACGCCGCGCATGTATTCGTGGATGTCGCGTTGCTCGGAAAACCGTTTGGGCCAATCGGTTTTCGGCGCGAAGGAGAAGGAGTAGAGGGGTGAGGGGACGTCGACGGCGGCGCCGGGGTAGGTGTTTTCCCGCCACACCCCACCGAGGTCGTCGGCGCGTTCGAGGAGGGTGAAGTCCTCGATTCCGGCCCGCTGGAGTTCCAACGCCACGGCGAGCCCGCCGAATCCGGCTCCGATGATGAGAATCGATGGCGTTGTCATGGTTCGAGGGTAGGCGTCGAACGGGCCGCTTCGAAGAGATCCACGGACAGCGAATCGATATTTTCGGTCAGGTGGATGTGGGATTGTGGGCGCTGAACGCTATCGCCGGGGTTGTTCGGGTGCGGCGTGGAATCGTTTGGAAGCGCCGGTTTCCGCGCGCTTCGATAGTCCGCCGAGCTGTGCGGGCGGCGGCGGGCCGTACTTGTTGTCACACAGGCACGCCGACCTTCGGTGATCCCGTGGCGGTTGTGGGGGGCGGTGCGCCCGGTGCCGGGCGCACGTAGCTGCTGGTCGATAACGAGAGTGGTGCCGTTGTCGCGGTGGGCGGCCAGCGGGCCATGCCGAAACGGCGTCTGAAGCGACTCTGCACCCCTATCCACATAAGGCAACCCTATATAAGGTAAGCCTATGCAAATCGGATCGACCGCTGGGTGGCACGGCGGATGCGGCCGCGAATTGTCGACTGTCGATCACCCCCGCGATCTTTTAGCTCGGGCAGCGAGGAACACCCGGCTCTCCGTTACGTGCGGCCGCTGTCGTGTGGGGCGCAGCCTTCGTGCTCGCGCCAGGACCGATGCGCAGAGGAGTCCGGCGGCAGCGACACCGTCGGTGCGGACGCGTCGCCGGTTCGTTCCCGGTTCGAGGTCGCTACCACGCGCCAGGTCGTCCGTACCGGGGCGGTTCGAACCGATGCGCGCGGTACGCGCCTGTGCTCTCAGGTCGGGAATTCACCAACAGCTCGGGCCGATGTGCACGAATGTCGGTCAAGTGAAAGGGATTTGATGTCGAGTACACCTACGTCGCAGCCGCCGCCTAAGAGTTCGGGGGAGCGGGCGCAGCGCGCGATCCCGCTCGCACCCGCACAGCAGGCGGCGTTGCTGCCTGAGCGATTGCGCCGGATCGCCGCGCCCGACCTGTTCGTCGCGCTGGAGCTCGCCGGTGGGTTCGACGCCGAGTTGCTCGAACGTGCGGCCGTCGCGTTGGTCGGCCGGCACGAGGTCCTGCGGACGGTGTATCCAGACGATCGTCGCGTGCCCTACCAGAAGGTGCTCGTCGCGCCGGAGTCGGTGGTGGAGACCATTCGGCTGCCCGCGGCGGCCGATCTGGCGGTGGCCCTGCGTGCGGACGCCGCGCACCGGTTCGATCTGGTGCGCGAGATTCCGGTGCGGATTCGGCGGTATGTGCTGGCCGAGCGTGACGTACTGAGTGTCACGGTGCACCCGGTGGCGGCCGATGATCGAACCCTGGAGTTGGTGGTTGCCGAGTTGCTCGGGGATGCGTCCGCGTCGAGCGCGCCGTATCGGGATTTCGCCATGGCGCAGGTGAAGACGCTCACGGTCGAGGACGATGATTTGGCGTATTGGACCGAGCGTCTCGCGGGTCTTCCCGATCGTGCGACACCGGTCTCCGATAGCGGCGCCGACGCCACGGCGCGCACGGAAACCGACCCGATCCCGGCCTTGCGCAGGCGTTTTCGGGTTTCCGCCGAGGGCTTGTCCGCGTTGGTCGCCGACGCGGAGCACACGGACGTGTTCGCCGCGCTGACGGCGCGGGCCGCACACGAGGTCGGTCTCGGTGTCGAAGTCGCCGTCGGTGTCGCCGACCGGGCGCACGCGGGTAGTGAGGCCCTCGGCAATTACGCGAATTATCTGGTGTTGCGCCTGAATCCGACGGCGGGTCGCACTCCTCGGCAGTTGATCGGTGCGGCCACCGAGGCACGCGCGCAGGCACAACGGCACGCCGGCACCAGGATCGAACGCCTCACCCATCAGCTGTGGGGTGCTGCGGCGGTGATCAACGGCGCGCTGTTTCAGGTCTTGGTGCGGGTGCGTGCGACCGTCGAGTTCGGTGGACAGCGCGGCGGATCGGAGGCCTCGGTGCGCGAACTGGTGCGCAGGGGGGCGCGACCGCATGGTGTCGATGTTGTCGTCGACGTGGTGACCGATGCCGACGGCGCGACGGTGGTGGTGGAATTTCCGGAGCGGCCGTGGGGTGGCGGCGATATCGACGCGTTCACCGCGTTGCTCGCGCGGCTGGTCGGCACATGGTCGGCGGGAGTGGACGACCCGACGGCGGAGCCTTCGGCGACGGTCACGCTGTTCTCCCGCGCCGAGTTGTTCTCCGGGGAAGCGGGCCTCGGTGGCCCGCCGGACACCGAGGAGGAGCGGGTGATCGCGGACGCGATTCGCGCGGTGCTCGAACTCGACGCCGACGATGAGGTGGGTCGCGCGGACACGTTCTTCTCGCTCGGTGGTGACAGCATCGCGGCATTGCGAATGGTGACGTCGCTTGCCGAGCAGGGGTACGCGCTCGACGTGCAGCAGGTGTTCGAGTTCCCCGCGATTCAGGATCTCGCCGCCCAGCTGTCCAGCGCGGATTCGAGCGGGCCTGCCGAGTCGGTGCCCGAGGTCGCACCGATGGCGGCTTCCGGCTTGGATCCGGCGACGTTGGCGGCGCTGGGAAAGAACTTCAGCGCACGCTGAACGGGTACTGCGCTGTAGCTCACAGGTCGGACATGAATCCAATGGATGAAGGAATTGTATTGCTGCACAACAGAATAAAGAGGGGAACTTGAATGTGAGACCGGAGAAGCGACTCCGGTCGGTTCCTTGCCTGAGCGCAAGGGTGTCCTACTCGCGTCGCTCGAGTTATGATCACCTTAGTTAGGTAAGCCTTGCCTGATTGAACAGGGCTGCCTGTGGGAGTTCGAGGAGTCTGATGCCCAGCAAAGCTGACATTCGCGACATCGTGGCGGCGGAGACGGGTGTTCGACCCGAAACGATCGGCGACACCGACGATCTCGTGAGCCTCGGCATGCATTCGATGAAGCTCATGCATCTGGCCGCGCGCTGGCGTAAACAGGGCTACGACGTGCGCAGCTCCAGCTTCGCGCTGGAACCGACGATCGCGGCATGGGCGCGCCTGCTGGCGGAGGCGGGTGCCGAGGACCGAGCGACTCCCGCCGCCGAAGCACCCGAAAACGCCGGGCCGGACGAGGAATTCGCGCTCGCCACCATGCAGCACGCCTACTGGGTGGGGCGGCGTCAGGACCAGGCGCTCGGTGGTGTCGCCGCGCATCTCTACGTCGAATTCGATGGGGAAGGTGCCCGTGCCGACCGGTTGGAGCGCGCGGTTCGCGGTGTGGTGCGGCGGCATGAGCAGTTGCGCGTGCGGTTCACCGATAGCGGGACTCAGCGCGTGCTGCCCGAACCCCTGCTGCCGGTCTTCCACTGTGTCGATCTCACTGATCGGGAATCAGACACGGTGGCCACGGAACTCGAACGTCTACGCGAGGACAAGAGCCATCAGCGGATGGTGGTCGCGGACGGTCAGGTCCTCGACATCACGCTCACGCTGCTTCCCGGCGGCAAGCACCGGCTGCACGTCGACGTCGATATGCTCGCCGCCGACGCGCTGAGCTACCGCCGCATCCTCGACGATCTGGCCGCGCTCTACGAAGCCGACACCGGCATCGTAGAGCCGGTCGGCTACACCTTCCGCGAATATCTCGCCGCCAAACGGCACGCCGCGGCAGACAATTCCGCGGCGAAAGCCTGGTGGGACCGCCGAATCGACACCATGGCGGATATCCCGTCCTTGCCGGTCGTGCCCGAGGCCGAACGCGCCGATCCCGCCGCGAGTATCCGGCTGCACCACTGGTTCGACGCGGCGGCGAAGGCACGGCTCGGGACGCTGGCGCACGGTCATGGTGTCACGCCGGTTGTCGCGCTGGCCACGGTATTCACCGAGGTCATCGCGCGATGGTCAGCGAATCAGCGTTTCCTGCTCAATGTTCCGCTGTTCGACAGGGAACCGCTCGACGAGCACGTCGACCAGGTGGTCGGCGACTTCACCAACTCGGTACTTGTCGAGGTGGACGCCACCGGGACCGAATCGACCGTGCGGCGCGCAAAACGGTTGCAGCATGAATTGCACACGTGCGCGGCGCATTCCACCTATGAGGGCCTCGATGTCCTGCGTGATCTCGGTCGCAGCCGTGGCGCGCCGGTCACCCCGTCGGTGGTCTTCACCTCGGGCCTCGACCTGGGGGAGTTGTTCTCGGAGCGGATTACCAGAATCTTCGGGAGGCCGGTGTGGATCATCTCGCAGGGCCCGCAGGTCGACCTGGACGCGCAGGCCGCCGAGATCGACGGTGGGCTTCTGGTGAACTGGGATGTGCGCAGGGATTCGATGCCGGTGGGCGTTGTCGAGGCCATGTTCGCGGCATTCCGTTCGACACTGCTCGCCCTGCTGGCGCCGGACGCTGATTGGCATGCGCCGCTGCGGATTCCGCTACCGCAGCGGCAGCGTGCGGTGCGGGCGGCGGCAAACGACACCGCTACCGAGTCGGCGGCGCGAACGCTGCACGAGGCGTTCTTCGCCGAAGCCGACCGGGCGCCGGATCGGGCAGCGCTGCTGTGGCGGGACGGCGGCAGCATGAGCTACGGCGAGCTGGCGCGACAGGCGCTCGGTGTGGCGCGCGGGCTCGCCGAGCGGGGGGTGCGTTCCGGTGACAGTGTCGCGGTCGTCGTCGCGAAGGGGCATCACCAGATCCCGGCTGTGCTGGGAGTGCTTGCCGTGGGCGCGACGTACGTGCCGATCGGAACGGGACAGCCGCAGGCGCGACAGGAACGAATTCTGTTGCGCTCGGGCGCCCGCGTCGCCCTCGTCGACGCTTCGGTGGAGCTACCCGAGGGCGTGACCGCGGTGGAGCTCGCGACGGCTGCGCAGGGCACACCGGCGGACACGATCGTGGCACCGCACCCCGACGCGGTGGCATACGTACTGTTCACCTCGGGATCCACCGGCGAACCCAAAGGCGTTGAGGTGAGCCACCGTGCGGCGGCGAACACGATCGATGCGCTCAGCGCGCACTTCGGCATCGACGGCACCGACCGGCACATCGGCCTGTCCGCACTGGAATTCGACCTTTCGGTGTTCGACATCTTCGGCCCGCTCTCGCTCGGCGGCGCGCTGGTCTGCGTCGACGCCGACGTCGAGCGTGACGCGGTGGCGTGGGCGGCACTGATCGAGGAAACCGGTGTCGGCGTGATCAACTGCGCGCCCGGTTTGCTCGGCATGCTGCTCGACACGGCGACCGGTACTCAGTTGCGTTCGGTGCGTCTGGTGATCACCGGCGGAGATCGGGTGAAAACGACACTCGCGCATCGCTTTCACGAGCGCGTGCCGGGTCTGCGCTTCGCTGGGCTCGGTGGCACGACGGAGACCGCGATTCACTCCACGGTATGTGAGGTCACCGAGGACTTCCCCGCGAACCTGGCGACGGTGCCCTACGGGATGCCGCTGTCGAACGTGCGTTTGCGTGTGGTGAACGAGCGTGGTGAGGATTGTCCGGACTGGGTGGTCGGCGAATTGTGGATCGGTGGAACGAGTGTCGCCGAGGGGTATCGCGGCGATCCGGCCCGCACGGCGGAGCGTTTCGTCGTCGTCGACGGAATACGCTGGTACCGCACCGGTGATCTCGCTCGGTATCTCCCCGACGGTGCGGTGGACTTCCTCGGTCGTGCCGACGATCAGGTGAAGATTCGTGGCTTCCGTGTCGAACTCGGTGAGGTCGAAGCGGCACTGTGCACGGTGGCGCAGGTGCGTGAGGCCGTCGCGGTGGTGACCGACGCGGGCCGGTTGGTCGCCGCGGTGGTGGCGCCCGCGGCGATAGACCTGGATCCGGTACGGAAACTGTTGCCGGGACACATGATTCCCGAGTCCGTTGACGTGCTCGACCGTGCCCCGCTGACGAGCAACGGCAAGCTCGATCGTGCGGCGATCCGGCGCCGGTTGAGTGTCGAGGCGATGCCCGCGCGTGTGATCGTCCCGGCCGCCACCGAGCTGGAGGCCGCCGTGGAGTACATCGTCGCGCAGGTTCTCGAGGTCGAGGCCGTTGGTGTGGCGGCCGATTTCTTCGAGGCGGGTGGCGATTCGATCCTCGCTACCACCTTGACCGCGAAGATCCGTGGCCTGCTGGCCGTCGAGCACTTCGGCGTCACCGAGGTGTTCGACGCGCGCACCGTGCGCGGCATCTGCGCGGGGCTGCTCGCCCGCGAGAGCACGCCGCAGCGACTGGAGCGCGCGGCACGAATCCTGGTGGAACTGGCCGAGATCAGCGTTCCCGTTGCCGCGAGCGCCACCGCCTCGAGCCTCGCGTAGTCGTATTCGCCGCGGGGACAACGGACTTCCGCAGTACAGAGATGAGTTTTGCTGATGCGTTCGCTCGAAGACCTACAAGAAGCGATGCGGGTTCGACTCGCCCAGGAGGGACTGGCGACCGCGGCGGTGCCGCCGCGTCGCGACAAGGCACAGGCGCCACTGTCGTTCGGACAGCGGTATGTGTGGGCGCATCAACAGATTTCGCCGGAAAGCACCGCATACAACCTGTGTCTCGCGCTCACCTTCGAGGGGCAGGTGGAGGTGGCCGCGCTGCGCGTCGCCTTCGAGTCGCTGGTGCGGCGACACGAGGTACTGCGCACCACCTATCACACGCGTGACGACGGTGAACCGTACCAGCGGATTCACGATCATCTTCCGCCACGGCTGACTGAAGCCGACCTGACGGGAGCGCAGGCGGATCGACTCGCCGAACTGGCCGCCGCCGCGGCGCGGGAGCCGTTCGACCTCGCGGCCGAGTCCTCGTTGCGCGTGTGCCTGGCTCGGGTCGACGCGGCGAAAATCGTTGCGGTCGTGGTGATTCAACACATCGCCTGGGACGGCATGACCTTGTCCGCGCTCTCGCGCGATGTGGCGGACTACTACCGGCAGGCACTGGTCGGTCGGGTCGAGGTCGAACCGCTACGCCGTCAGGTGGCGGACTTCGCCGAATGGGAGCAGGACCGTTTCCATGCCGGGGACCATACCGACGAGATGCGGTTCTGGGAGAGCCGATTCGACGGGGAAGTGCCCGAGTTGCGGCTGCCCTACGATCGCCGCCCGGTGACGGTGACCGAGCGCGGCGCGCGCGCCGACCGTCCGCTCAGTGCGGCGGCCGACGCCAGCCTGCGGCGGCTGACCGCCCAGCTGAGCACCACCCCGTTCTCGGTATTCCTCGCCGCCTACTATCTCGCGCTGCGGCAGCTGACCGGCCAGGACGACATCGTGATCGGCACCACCGTCGCCAATCGCGAAGAACCGGGGATGGAGCTGTTGGTCGGCAATCTCGGCAATATGCTGCCGCTGCACCTGACCGGCCACGCCGCCTCGACCTTCGCGGAACTGGTCGCGCGAGTATCGAGTACCACCACGGAAGCGTTTCGACGTAGGCACTTTCCGCAGGAACATATTGTCCGCGCGGTGAACGCGGTGACGGGCAATATCGGGTCGCGGTTGTTCGAGACCATGGTCCTTTTCCTGCATCGGCAGATCGACGGCCCCCAGTTGCCCGGCGCGCGAACCAGTTGGGAACTGATCGACAATGGCGCCGCCTTGCTGCCGCTGGTGGTCGAGACCTTTCTGCACGCCGATCGCACCGACGTCCAGATTACCTATCGCACAGACCTTTTCGATGAGCCAACGATCGATCGTCTGCACGAGTACATCGACGGTGTATTGGCGACGGCGACCCAGAATATCGCGCTGCCCGAGCTGCTGCGCCTGTCCAGCGCCGACCGCGCTCGACTGCTCGACTGGTCGCACGGACCGTCCATGGACATCACGCCGGAGACCGCCGACGGCATGATCCGTGCCGCGAGCCGCGACTACCCGCAGCGCACCGCGGTCGTCTTCGGCGACAAGGAACTGACCTACGCCGAATTCGACGCGCGCGTGAACCGACTGGCGCGGCTGCTGGTGTCGCGCGGGGTGCGCAACGGCGATCACGTCGCCGTTTACGCCGAACGCAGCGAATGGCTGCCGGTGACCTTCGCCGCGGTATTACGGGTCGGGGCGGTGTATGTGCCGCTGGACCCGAGTTATCCGGCCGAGCGCCTCGCGTACATGCTCGGCGACGCACAGCCGACCTTGCTGGTGCGCGCGGTGTTTCGTGCCGAACGCGCCGCCTTGCCGGTCGACACCGACGTCACGACAGTAGATCTCACTGAACCCGAAGTGCTTCGCGAGCTGAATTCTCGGGATGCCGCCGTACTGGGTGGCGAGGAGATCACGCGCCCGGTCCACCCGCTCGACGGTGCCTATCTGCTGTACACCTCCGGAACCACCGGCAGGCCGAAGGGGGTGGTGATCCACCACCGCGGCATCGCCAACCACGTGCAATGGATTCGCGACCACCTGCGTTTCGGTACGGAGCGGATTCTCCAGAAGGCGCCCATCGGTTTCGATGTCTCGGTCTACGAACTGGTGAACGCGCTGTGCACCGGCTCCACCACCGTGCTCCCCCCGGTGGATTGGTGGCAGGCCGACGTCGAGGCGCTGGCTGGCATTATCGAACAGCATCGCATCACCCAGATCTCGCTGGTGCCCAGCGTGGTTCGCGCGTTCATCGATGCCGGTCCGGATCCGGCGCGGCTGCGGTCGATGCGGTATGTGTACCTCGGCGGTGAGGCGGTGCCGCCCGCGCTGGTCGAGGAGGCGAGCCGCTATTTCGGCGGCACCGTGCTCGGCCTGTACGGGCCGACCGAGGCGTCGATGGACCTCATGCACGAGGACTTCGCCACCACCGAGCCGCGCGATCCGGCCATCGGTGACTGCGTCGAACCCGCCCTGATCGGCGTGCCGGAATCGAATTCGTCGGTGTACGTGCTCGATGACGGGTTGCGACAGGTCGCACCAGGGGTCGTCGGCGAGCTGTACCTGGGTGGTGTGCAGCTCGCGCAGGGCTACCACCGAAGACCGGATCTCACCGCCGCCGCCTTCGTGGCCTGCCCGTTCGCCGGTGTTCCCGGCGCGAGGATGTATCGCACCGGAGATGTCGCGCGCTGGAATGGGCACGGCCGCCTGGAATATCTCGGCAGGGTCGACGATCAGGTGAAGGTGCGTGGACACCGTATCGAACTCGGCGAGATCGGCACCGCGTTGTCGAGCGCACCCGGTGTCGCGTCGGCGGCGGCCATCGCGCGCACCCCCGAGCACGCGCGAGCCCAGCACACCGGTGATGCGGTTCTGGTGGGCTACTACGTCATCGAGGCGGAGTCGCCGTTGGCCGCTGAACCCGACAGCGCGCATACCGACCGCCTGCTGGCCTATCTGTCGACCAGATTGCCCGAGTACATGGTGCCGGTGGCCCTGGTTCGGATGGCGGCGCTGCCGTTGACCGCCAATGGCAAGCTCGACCGCAGGGCACTGCCCGCACCGGAACTCGGCCGAGAAGCCGGACGCGGCAGAGCATTACGCGACGACGCCGAACAGGCGGTGGCTGCCGCGATCCGGCATGTGCTCGGGTTGGCCGACACCGTCGATCTCGCCGCCGACGACGACTTCCTCGCACTCGGCGGCGACTCCATCACCGCGATCCGCATCGCCGCCGCGCTCAAGGAACGCGGGCTCCAGATCACGACCAGCGCGTTGTTCACCGCACGCACGGTCGGTCGTATCGCGGCGGCCACCACCTCCGTTGCCGAGGAGACGATCTCGACACTGCTCGGCGACGACGGTGCGACCGGCTGGGTCGCGCTCAACCCGATCGCGCGGATGCTGGTGCAGGCGCCGGGTGACCATCGAGGGTTCACGCAGGCGACCGCGGTAGTCACCCCGGCCGACTGCACCGCGGGAGAACTCCGGGAAGCGTTGGCGATGTTGTTGATTCGCCATCCCATGCTGCGTGCCAGACTCGCCGTCGATCCGAGCGGGCAGCCGGCGTTCGCCGTTCCGGGAACCGATGAGGGGTTCACGGCACCCGCGCTCGACGAGGTGGTGTGCGAGCGAGACGGTTGGCAACACGAACTCCACGAGCAGCTGCGCAAGGTTTCGGGTGCCCTCGATCCCGCCGAAGGTCCCGTGGTCGGCGCGGTGTGGTTGCACGCCGCCGATGGTGGCCACGGTCGGCTGCTGCTCGTGGTGCACCACCTGGTGGTGGACGGCGTTTCCTGGCGGATCATCAACGATGATCTGCGGCGCTGGTGGCGCTCGGGCGCCGACGGCGCGGCGAACACGCCGAATTCGGGTACCTCCGTGCGCTCGTGGAATCACGGCCTCGCCATGCTCGCCACCGAGCAGGCCACGCTCGGCACGCTGGCGCATTGGACGCGGATCGCCTCGGCGCCCGACCCGTTGCTCGGCAGCCGTACGCTCGACCCCGCCGTGGACACCGCCGACACGGTGCGGGAGGTGACCGCCGAACTCTCCGACGACGAGACCCGCTTCCTGATGACCCAGGCAACCCGAGCATTCGGCTGCGGGTTCCTCGATCTTCAGGCCGCCGCGTTGGCCGTCGCGGTGCATCGGCTGCGCCGACGGCATGATCGTGACGCGCCGACGGTGTCGATCACCATGGAGCGGCACGGCCGCGTCGAAACCCTGTTCGCGGGTGCGCGTTTGGACAATACCGTCGGCTGGTTCACCACCACGCATCCGCTCGTTCTCGCGGCCGTCCGCCCCGCGGACGAACCAGCCGAGGTCGGTCGGCAAGGGCGCGGCGACGACCTCGATATCGAATTCGCGGTCAAAGCCGTGAAGGAACAGTTGTCGGCTGTCGCGGATTCCGGTATCGGATGGGGTCTGCTGCGTTGGCTGAATCCACAGACGCAGCAGATACTCGCCGCGTACGCGCCGCCGCAGATCAGCTTCAACTACATGGGCCGCTTCGCGGTCGCCGAGTCCGACGCCGATGATTGGGACGCCGCCCCGGAGTTCGGTTATCTCGGTGGACATCAGGGCGATGGGATGCCAGCGCCCGCGCTGCTGGATATCAACACGGTGACCCTCACCGACGGTGACACCGCACGGCTGCGTTCCTCGTTCCGGTTCCCGAGCGGCGCGATCACCGAGGACGAGGTGGCTACGCTGGCCCAGCTCTGGACCTCGGCGCTGCGCGAGGTCGCGGAAGCGGTGCGCGAGAACCGAAGCCGTCGCCTGACGCCCAGCGATGTGCTCGCCGACGGGCTCACCCAACTCGACCTCGACCGCTGGCACCGGCAATACGGCGCCTACGAGGACGTGTATCCGCTGGCGCCGATGCAATCGGGTCTGTACCTCACCGCCTTGAGCGCGGGCAGCAAGGACGTCTACAACGTGCAGACGCTGATCGGGGTCGCGGGGACGGTGGATGTGGCGCGCTTGGCACGCGCCTTCGACGTCGTGCTGAATCGATATCCGAATCTCCGTGTGACGGTGTCGGTTTCGCTGGCCGGTGCACCGTACGCGATTGTCGCCGAGCAGATGGATGTCCCCGTGGTAGAGCTCGACATCTCCGATGCCGAAGATCAGCGCGGGCGGCTCGACGAGTTCTACCGTGCCGACCAGGCCGCGCCGTTCGATCTGGCGCAGGGACCACTCACCAGGGTCACCGTGCTTCGGCTACCGGACACGACCCGCATGATCGTGCTCACCATGCACCACCTGCTGCTGGACGGCTGGTCGGGCCAATTGCTCGCACGAGAAGTGTTCGCCGAGTACGCCGTTTCCGGTGCCAAGCCGATCGGCAATCCGGAGACCTTCGCGAAGTTCCTCGCGATCACCCGCGAACAAGAACAGGCCACCGAAACCGCGTGGCGGGCCACACTCACCGACCTGCGTCCGTGCTTGGTCGCACCCTCGCGCGGCACCGAGATCGGAGCACCCGCGCTCCGCGAATTCGCCATCGACGACGACCTCGTGCACCGGCTCACCGCGGTGGCGGCCGAATTGGGCACCACCTTCAGCGTGGTGTGCCAGCTGGCGTGGGCCAACACGCTACGGTGCCTCACCGGCGAGGACACCGCGATCTTCGGTGAGGCGGTCTCGGGACGACCAGCGGAACTGGATGAGGTCGACAGTGCCATCGGCTGTTTCGCCAATATCGTTCCCGCTGTCGTCGAGCTACGTGCCGAATCGAGCTGGCGAGCCCATCTGGCCGAAATGCACGCCAGACGTATCGAACTCATGGAATTTCATCAGTACCCGCTCAGTTCGGCGGTGCGGGCCAGCGGCACGCGCAAGCTGTTCGACAGCATGTTCGTGTTCGAGTCGTATCCACCCGGTCGCAAGGATCTCGAGCACCTACTCGCCACCGCCGGTTTGGAACTGACGTCGTTCGAGGGCGGCGGCGCCACCGACAACGCGCTGCTACTGATGATCTTCCCCGCGAATTCGTTGTTGCCGAGCGACAGTGTGCAGGCGGTGATCTTCTACGGCGAGGACGTGCTGGAACACGACGACGCACGGATCGTCGAGACCGCCTTCGACAACACCCTGCGTGCGATCGCCGAACAGCCGCAGAGCCCGCTCGGCGCCGCGGCGGTGCTCGACGACGAGGATCAGGGCCTGCTCGTCATGCGAAGGATGTGGCAGTGACACAGTCGCCACAGCCGCGGCAGGAAGCCGCGACGCTGCCGGAGATCGAGGACGTGCTGGCGCTGAGTCCGCTACAAGAGGGCCTGTTCTCGCTGGCCACGCTGGCGGGGGAGGGCACCGACGTGTACACGATCCCGTTCGTGTGCGACATCGACGGTCCCTTGCGGCCGGACCTGCTGCGCCGCAGTCTCGAGGCCCTGTTGCGCCGCCACCCGAACCTGCGCGCGGTGTTCTGGGATCAGGACGTGCCGCGACCAGTCCAGATCGTCCCGCGTGCGGTGGACCTGCCGTGGCTCGAAGTCGACTGCCAGCCAGCGGAATTGGCCGAGGTCACCGCCGAGGAGGTGGGGCGCCCGTTCGATCTGCGGCGTGGTCCCGCGCTGCGCGCCATGCTGGTGCGGCTGCCTGCGGATGCCGAGGGCACCGCCCGGTGGCGGTTGATCGTGACGATTCACCACATTCTGTTGGACGGCTGGTCGCTCGGGGTGTTCTTCTCGGAGTTGCGTGCGCTCTATCAGGCTGGCGGACAGCCGGATTCGCTGCCACCGGTGCGTCCCTATCGCGACTACATCGGCTGGCTCGGCGCACGGGATGTCGCGCAGGTGCGTCAGCGATGGACCGAGTATCTGCGCGACCTCGATGGTCCGCTCATGGTCGGCGAGGCGAGCAACGACGATCGCACCCGGGTCGCCGAGATCAGCCGCTTCCTCCTGGCGGCCGAGGACACCGAGCGCCTGCGTCGCTGGGCGCGCGAACACGGGCTCACCTTGAACACCGTCGCGCAGTTCGCGTGGACGCTGCTGTTGTCGCGCCTCACCGACCGTGACGACGTGGTCTACGGCACCGTGGTCACCGGACGGCCGGATCAGATCACGGGCGTCGACCGCATGATCGGGTTGTTCCTCAACACCGTCGCGGTGGCCTTCCGCTTCGATCCCGAGGCCGACGTAGTCACCGAATGCCTGCGGCTGCAACGGGAATCGTCGAGCATGCGGGAGATCGGCTACCTGAGCCTTTCGGCGGTGCAACGTGCGGCGGGTCATGCCACCTTGTTCGACACCATGTTCGTGTTCCAGAACGCACCGATGGACGAGGCACTCGCGAACACGACGACCGGCGACGGCGTGCGCTTTCGCCCGGTGATGTCGCAGAACCTCACGCACTATCCGCTCACCGTCGTTTCGCACCTGCACGGTGACGAATTGTCGGTGGTGATCGAGGCCGTTCCCGACGCCGTGCCGTACTTGCCGGAGGACCTCGGTGCCGCGCTGGTGTCGCTGCTGCGCAAGCTTCCCCGGCACGCGCGGACCCGGATCGCGGAATTCGACGTGCTGCCCGAAGCCGGGCACGCCGAGTTGCTGCGCTGCTCGAGCACCCCGGCGTTGGACGACACCGAAACGGCGGCGACGGTATTCGAGTTGTTCGCCGAACAGGCGGCGCGCACTCCCGGTGCGACGGCCCTGGTCACCGAAACCGATCGCCTCAGCTATCGACAACTGCGCGAGCGCGCCGTTCGGCTGGCCAACGCCCTGGTCGCGGCGGACGTCGGCCAGGAAGATGTTGTCGCGCTGTGCCTGCCGCGCGGTATAGATTCGATCGTCGCCATCCTGGCCATCCTCGCCGCCGGTGCGGCATATGTGCCGGTCGATGTCACTTTGCCGCGGGCGCGGATCGACTCCATCCTGCGGCAGTCGGCGCCGAAGCTGGTGCTCGCCGCCGGGGGACACCGCGCACTCGCGGGCGAGCTTCCCGTGCTGGAAATCGATGATCCCGAAGTGGCCGAGGGCATCGCGCGACAACCGGCCGATGCTCCTGTTCCCCTGCGACGGTCGGCGAGCAGCGCCTACGTGATCTTTACGTCGGGCTCGACCGGCGAACCCAAGGGTGTCATCGGCACGCACGAGGCTTTGATCAGCTACTACCTCGACCACCGCGCACGCGTCTATCGACCGGCCGCCGCGCGGCTGGGCCGCGGCCTACGCATCGCGCACGCGTGGTCGTTCAGCTTCGACGCCTCCTGGCAACCGCTGATCGGCCTACTCGACGGGCACATCATCGTGCTGTTCGACGACGAAGCGATGCGTGATGCGCACCGACTGGTCGAGGCGGTGCATCGTCACGGTGTCGACATGATCGACACCACGCCGTCGATGTTCCGGCAGTTGGCATCGGCGGGTCTGCTCGACGGATCGTTGAGCGTGCTCGCGCTCGGCGGCGAGGCGATCGACGCGCAACTCTGGAACCAGCTGCGCCAACTGCCGCTTGCCGTACACAACTGTTACGGGCCCACCGAGACGACCGTGGAGGCGGTCGTCGCGAACATCACCGGCGACGGATCGGTGGCGGGCTCCGCGACCATCGGCGCGCCGACGGCGGGAATGTCGGCATACGCCTTGGACTCTCGGCTGCGGCTGGTTCCCGTGGGTGTGGTCGGTGAGCTGTACCTCGCGGGACCGCAGGTGGCGCGGGGATATGTCGGGCGCTATGGCGGTAGCGCCAGCCGTTTCGTCGCCGATCCGTTCGTCAGCGGTCGTCGGATGTACCGGACCGGTGATCTGGTGCGCCGCTTGCCGAGCGGAGGACTCGGTTATCTCGGTCGCGCCGACGATCAGGTGAAGGTGCGTGGCTATCGCATCGAGATCGGCGAGGTGGAGACCGCGCTGCGTGGCCTGCCTGGCGTGCGCGCCGCGGCGGCGACGGTGCTGCGGCGCGGTGCGGGGGCGAGCCTGGTCGGTTTCGTCGTCGCGGGGGGCGAGGCGCTCGATCTCGTCGCGTCGCGTGGGGATCTCGCGCAACGGTTGCCCGCGTACATGATTCCGGCGCGGATCGGCGAGCTGCCCGCGCTCCCGGTGAACGCGAACGGCAAGGTGGACGCGCGTGAGCTGGCTCGCCTCGCCGAGCGGTTGTTCCTCGACGATGAGCAATCGGGTACGCCGAGTACCGAGACCGAGCGGAGGTTGAGCGGATTGCTCGCCGAGGTCTTCGACGGCCGGGCTCCCGGCGTGCACCAGGACTTCTTCGCGATCGGCATGGACAGCATCGTCGCGATCTCGCTGGTGAACCGCGCGCGCCGCGACGGACTGGCCTTGACCCCCCGAATGATCCTGTCCGCGCCGACGATTCGTGATCTGGCCGCAGCCGTCGACAGCCGCCCGCAAGCGCCGAGCGTGCGCACCGACGACGACTACGGTCCGGTGCCACCGCTGCCGATCGTGTCGTGGATGTACGCCCAACCGCGGTACCGTCGGCTGGCGCAACACGTGCTGCTGGTACTGCCCGACGGGATCAGCGATCAGGATCTGGTCGCGGTCCTGCAGGCCGTGCTCGACGCGCACGACGTGTTGCGCGCGCGACTCGTCGACACCGAGGACGGGCAGCGCCTGGTTACCCGCGCGCCCGGCGCCGTCCGCGCGCAGGATGTGTTGACCGGTGCGGAAACCGGCGCGACTTTCCAGGACAGGCTCGCCGCGACGACTCGCTCGGCCACCGAATCACTCGACCCACGCGCCGAGGACTTGGTGCGCGCCGCACGGCTGCGCGGTGCGCCGAACGGTGACGCGCTGCTGCTTGTCATCCATCATCTCGCCGTCGACGTGGTGTCCTGGGGAATCCTCATGGCCGACCTCGCCGAGGCGTGGGCGCACGTATCCGTCGGTGCCGCACCGAAGGTCGTCGGCGAGTACACCTCGTATCGGCGGTGGAGCCAGCTGTTGTGGGAACGTGCCGCGTCGGCGGACGTATTGTCCCAACAACAGTATTGGATCGACCAGGTACGCACCCCTGATCCCGAGGTGGGCAGTCGCAAGCCTGGGCCGAGCGACACGTGGGCCGCACTGCGGTCGACCGAGGCGCCGCTGTCGCCGGAAACCAGTAGGCGGGTGCTCGAGGCGTCCGGCCCGCGCCACGGTGTCCGCGAATTCCTGCTTACCGCGTTGACCATGACGATGAGCGGGTGGCGACGCGAACGCGGACAGGACGATTCCGGCGGTGCGCTGGTCGCGTTGGAGAGCCACGGCAGGGCCGACGCGGTAGTCGGCGCCGATACCTCGGCGACCGTCGGCTGGTTCTCCAGCGTCTTTCCTGTCCGGCTCGGCGCTGGCGCTTCGCTCGACGCCGAGCGGGCCGGCGCCGATCCCGACGCGGCCCGGCGGCTGTGGGAAACCGTTGGGCGGCAACTTGATTCGGTACCCGAGGCGGGGCTGGACTTCGGCCTGTTGCAAGACATCGCGCGGGTCGAGGGTTTGTCGGGGGCGAATGAGCCGCAGGTCGAGTTCAACTATCTCGGTCGCACCGATTTCGGGGCGACCGGCGGCGGCGCATGGTCGATGATCACCGACCCCGCGGTGACCGGTGCCGTGCCGATCGCCCACGAACCCGATCTGCCGCTGCGGTACGCGCTGAGCCTGATCTGCGCGGTCGAAACCACCGAACACGGGCCGATGGTGCGCACGACGTGGCGCTGGAGCGAAAACCTTTTCACCGCAACGGAGATCGACCGTTTGGTGCGGCTGTGGGTGCGCGGTGTCGAGGCGCTCGCCGCGGCGCTACACGCCCCTGACCGAGCGTCGAACTCATGATAGCCTTACCTAACTTTCTAACCAGGTGTGTACGGCCCGGAACACTCGGGCGGGCGCACATCGAGAGTGGAGCAGCACGATGCACAAGCCAGGGTGGATACGGAAGTTCCACAAGTCGGATTCGCCGCAGCGCACACCACTTCTGATATTTCCGCACGCTGGCGCGGGTGCATCGGCCTACCGCAAGCTCTCCAAAGTCCTCAGCGCGCACTTCGACGTCATCGTCTTCCAATACCCCGGTCGCCAAGACCGCGCGAGCGAACCGCCGCTGACCTCGCTGCCGGACATCGCGGCGGGCGCCTTCGCCGAATTCAGCTCATCGGTGTACCACCGAGGCGATCCGATCATCACCTTCGGCCACAGCATGGGTGCGCTGGTGTCGTTCGAATTCGTCCGGCTCGCCGAAGCCGCCGGAATTCCGGTGCGGCAGGCCACGATTTCGGCGGCAGTCGCGCCGAGCCGCGCGGCATTCCGGCAGCGCCCACCCACCGAGGACGAGGCCCTGCTCGACCATCTGGCCACGTTGGAAGGCACGGGCTCCGACGTGCTCGCCAGCCGTGAACTCATGCGGATGGCATTACCGGTCGTCAAGGCCGACCACCTGGCTTCCGACGCGTACACCTGCCCGGAGAACGTGCGCATCGCCACCAGGGTGCACGCCATCGGCGGCGACCAGGACCCCATTGTCGAACTCGCGGACCTGCACGGCTGGCGCAAACACAGCGACGACGTGGAGGTCACCGTCTTCGAGGGTGGCCACTTCTACCTCAACGACCACCTCGACACCATGGCCGACCTGCTCGCCGAACACGCACGAGGAGGGCTTACCGCATGACCGACACCGATCCGATCGTCATCGCGGGAATGTCCGTGGAAGCGCCAGGCGGCGTCGAGACCCCCGACGAGCTGTGGACCGCGCTCATCGCGGGTAAGGAAATGATCGAGCCCTTCCCGCGTGATCGCGGGTGGCCGATCGGCGAACTGTTGGCGCTCTCGCAGCACCAAGCGGGGTGGAGCAAGGTCTGCGACGCGGGCGGATTCCTGCACGGCGCCACCGAATTCGACCCGGCCTTCTTCGGAATCGGTCAGCGCGAAGCCCTGGCCACCGATCCACAGCAACGCGTCGCGCTGCGCACGGCATGGCGAGCGCTGGAGAACGCGGGGGTCAATCCCGGCACGGTGGCAGGGGAAGACGTCGGCTGTTTCATCGGAGCCTCGCCGATGGAGTACGGACCGCGTGCCGATGAAGTGAACGACTTCAACGGGGTCAGGACCGTCGGCTACGGGACGCTGAGCGTCGCGGGCAGGGTCTCCCACAGCCTCGGTCTCACCGGTCCGTCGATGACCATCGACTCGGCCTGCGCCTCCTCGCTGACCGCACTGCAAACGGCGGCGAACTCGGTGCGCGCGGGCGAATGCGACTGGGCCATCGCCGGAGCCGTCTGCGTGATGTCTTCCGCTATGGGGTTCTTCGAATTCTCCAAAGCCAATGCGCTGACCACCGACGGCCATTGCCGCTCGTACTCCGAGGACGCCACCGGGACGCTGTGGGGTGAGGGCGCGGGCATGGTGCTGGTGGAACGCGAATCGCGGGCGAAGACGTTGGGACACAGGGTGTTCGGACGAATACTCGCGGTGCGCAACAACCACAACGGCAAGGGCAGGCCCATTCTCGCGCCGCGCACGGACGCGCAGGAGCGGCTGATCCGCAGGACCATCGAAGCTTCGGGGATCGACCCCGCGCTCGTCGCGATGGTCGAGGGACACGGCACCGCGACCCGTGCCGGTGATCCCGTCGAGATCGTCGCACTGCAAAACACCTACGGCGCAGCGGGTTCCGACCCCCTGCTCGGGTCGTTGAAATCGAATTTCGGCCACGCGCAGGCCGCCGCGGGCATCCTCGGGCTGGCGAAGCTGCTGCTGGCCGGACAGCACGGGCAGATCCCGCCGACCCTGTTCGCCGACCGGCCGACCACGCGGGTGGATTGGGAAAGCTCCAGCCTTCGCCTGGCCGAGGCGCCGCGATCGTGGGAGCCGACCGACGGCTTGCGCTACGGCGCCGTGTCCTCCTTCGGCGCCGCCGGTTCCAACGCGCACGCGATCATCGCGATGCCCGTTCGTGAGGAGAACGACGATTTCTGAGTATCGCCTGCCGGACGGATCGATCCCGGTCCTGTTGTCGGCCGAGAATCCCGCGCTGCTGCGCGAAGAAGCCGCGGCTGTGCTCGCCTATGTCGAACGGCACGAGCGGGTTTCGGCGGAGCGTGTCGCGCAGACCCTGCTCCGCACCCGTGTTCCACGCAGGTATCGCGCGCTGGCGATGGCCGCCGATCGTGACAGCGTGATCACCGCGCTACGCGCGATCGCGCAAGACCGCGAACATCCCTCGGTGGTGCGCTCCGACGCGCCCGCCGACGAGGGAAGGCGCGCCTTCGTCTTTCCTGGGCAAGGCGGTCAACGGCCGGGGATGGGACGACTCTTCTACGAGGACGCGCCCGCATATCGTGCCGCTCTCGACCAGTGCGACACCGTCTTTCGTGCATTGTTCGACGAGTCGCCGCTGGCCTACCTGCTCGATGACACGGCCGAGGCCGACGACAGCGCCACCGTCGTACAGCCCGCGCTGTTCACCCATATGATCGGTCTCGCCGCGCTGTGGCGATCGGTAGGTGTCGAGCCCGACGCGGTGATCGGCCACAGCCAAGGCGAGATCGCCGCCGCGTATGTGGCGGGCAAGATGACCCTCGCCGACGCGGCGGTGGTCGTCGGCACCAGGGCGCGCGCGGTGGATCGCATCGCCTCGGATCGGTACGCCATGGCGGTGCTCGACGCCGACCGCGCGGAATGCGAGGCCTTGCTCGCGCGCCGTCCGGGCTGGGCACAGGTATCGGTGCTGAATTCACCGCAGATGGTGGGTATTTCGGGGGACCGCGAGGTCGTGACCGAGATTGTCGACACCATGGTGGCCGAGGGACGATTCGGGCGGGTGATCCGAGTGCGCTATCCGGCGCACACGAGTGTGGTCAACGAGTTCCGTGCCGACATCGCCGACGCGGTGCGCGCCCGACTGACCAACACCCGGTTCGTAGAATCCGGGATCGACTGCATCGGTGCGACCTTCGGTGCGCTCGTGCCGATCGACCAGCCGGTGGACGAGTACTGGTTTCTGAACCTGCGTAATCCGGTGCGCTTCGACCTGGCCGTTGCCGAGGCCGTGACCCGCGACGTGACGACCTTCGTGGAGCTCGCCGAGCACCCGACGCTGCAACTGCCGATCGGTGAAACCCTCACCGCGCTGGCCGGTGACCGGGCGACGACCGTGCTCGGAACCTCGCGGCGGACCGCGACCGACCTGAGCGTGTTCACCCGCAATCTGGCAACGCTCGCGGTGCGCACGTTGCATTACCCATGGGAACGTCTGCGCGTCGAATCCGAGCTGGCGCCGCGACCGCCGCTGCTCGATTTCCCGAACGTGCTGATGAACCAGACGACGATGTGGTTGGCGCACCAGCGCACCGCCGCGACGTCGGCGACAGATCGGCAGGCAACCGCCGCACCGGTGAGCGCCGCGCACGCGCCTGCCGTGCACGCGCGTGCCGTGCCGGATTCACTCGTGCTGGATTCGCCGGTGCCGGACTCGGCCGTGCGTGCGGCAACACCACAGGTGCTGGTCGAGACCTGGGATCGTTTGGTGCGTCGCACCCTTACCCCGCCACGCGTGCTTGGCCTGATCGACCACACCGGCGCCTGCGCCGACTTGGCCGCCGCTTTGTGCGCGGAGGCCGAGAATCACGGGGCGAGCGCGCGAGTCATCGACGCCGAGGAAGACATCAGCGAACTCGACACCCTGGTGGTGTTGCTGCCTGAGCTGCCCGAACTCGACGGTGCCGCGGTGGCCACCGAGGTCGGCGAGTTCTTCGGAATCCGTCGGTGGTGGACCGAACCCGGCGCGGGCATTGTGGACTACTGGTTGGTGACGGTTGGCGGGGAGGCCGTGGTGGCCGAGGATCGGCCGCCGCATCCGGTACCCGCCGCCGCCAGCGCGGGGTTGCGCAGCGTCGGTACCGAGTACCCCGGGGTCGCCCTCCGGCATCTGGATATCACGGCTGCGCAGGAGAATTCGCCCGCCAAGATACTGACCGCGCTGCACACGGCCGTAGAACCGGAACTCGCACTGCGCGCGGGCGCCCTCTACGCGAAGCGCCTCGTCGAGGCCGAACAGGTCGGTACGCCCCGCCAGGATTACCAGCACGTCGTGATCATCGGTGGCACCGGAAGTGTCGGCCTCGAATTCACCGAGCACTTCGCGCGTCGCGGTGTCCCCAGGATCACGCTGGTGAGCAGGTCCGGCGGGTCGGCGGTGGCCGTCGAGCGGCTGCGGGAAGTACGTGCGGTCACCGCATCGGGCATCCACGTGCACGCCTGCGACGTCGGCGATGTCGAGTCGGCCCGCCGGCTGGCCGACGAATTACGGGCAACGCCAGCTGATCTGGTGATTCACGCGGCGGCCGACCATGCCGGAATCGTGAACCTGGAACTCGCCGAGACCACCTCCGCGCACACCGATCAGGTGCTACGCGGGAAGGTTGTCGGTCTCGCCAACATCCTGGATGTACTGGCGCGCACCGATGACTGCCGGATCATCCTGTGCTCCTCGCTCGCGGCGACACTCGGCGGCCGTGGCACCCTCGTCTACGCCGCCGCCAATCGCGTACTCGATGCGTACGCACACCACCTGCGTGCCGAAGGATACGACTGCGTGTCGGTGCAGTGGGGGCAGTGGGCCGTGCATGAGGGTGACGGCGCCGCCGACACCTCGGTTTTGGCCGAGGTCGGCTACCTGCCCATGCGTTCGGCCGACGCCATCGCGCTCGGACTGAGCGCGCTGCCCGGCAACGCGGTGATCGCGGCGTTCGACTGGGAGCGTGGACGTTCCGTACTCGGGGCTTACGGATACGGCCCGGTGCTGTCGAAGCTGGAGTCGCCGGTGGGCGACGGTGCCACGCCTGCCACGCGGACGAGTGTCTCGGATGCCACTGCGGCGCACCTACCGTCTCGGATCGCCGCCGTGCTCGCCGATGTCATCGGCGTCGGCGAACTCGACACGATCGACAACACCCGCTCGCTGGTGTCCCTGGGCCTGGACTCCCTGCAGGCGTTGGAGTTACGTCGAAGGATCACGAGCGAATTCGGCTACGAACTTCCGGTCGCGGAACTCATCGGCGGTGCCTCGCTCAACGATGTCGTCGGGCTCGTCGGCAAACATGGTGTGGTGCGGCCGGATTCGACCGAAACAGGGACACCCGGCGCCGTCACCACGCCGATAATCGCCGCGTCGCGCACCCACCGTGCGCAACCTGAGCGCGGAACAAAAAGTGTGCCGACCGCGCCGACAGCGCGAGGCGTGCAAGCCCCCCTCGGGTCGCCCGCCGGATCTGCGAGCGTCGACCCCGCGGGTGCGACCCCGGACGTCCGCACGGATGCCGGAACATCCCGACCCGCGGCGAACTCGATCGCGACAAAGACTCGTTCGACGGGCACAGCCGCGCCGACAGCGCAGGGTGTGGCGAATGAGCGGCATGTCCCTCTCGGGCCGCCCGCCGGATCTGCGAGCGTCGACCCTGCGGGCGTGTCCTCTGTCCGGCGAGCAACCGCGCCTACCTCGGCATCGCATCCCGTCATGGACGACGCAACAAGTCGACCCGTAGCGACCGTGACGGACTCGGTCGTGGCAGGGGCTGGTTCGACGGAAATGTCTGCTCCGGGCCAGTACTGTTCCGAAACGTCGTCCTCGGTGGACGAAACAGTGCGAGCGTCGACTGATCATGGTGTAGCGCAGCAAGTTACGGCGCGTTCGGTCATAGCGGCTGCTCCCGAATCGAGCGTCGCCGACCCCATCGGCCGCGCACGCCTCGGTGCGGCTCAGATCGTTCCGGATGACCTCGACGCGGACCGGATACGTTCTGCGCGAAGAGATGTCGACCTGTTCGGCCTGCGCGCCATGCTGGCCGCCATCGCTCCCGCCTTGGACAGCGCTACCGCGTCGACCGCCGAAGAGATCGGCGACCGACTGGAATTCGTGCCGAGACACCGGTGGCTGCTGCGGCAATGGCTGCTCGCGCTCACCGAGAACGGGGTGCTCGAGCAGGACGGCGCGCAGCGTTACCGCCGCGTGCGCGAGGTGGCGTCGCCGAGTCGATCCGGTCTGGACGAGGTGTGCCTAGACCTCGGCTACCCCGCCGAACTCGCGCCCTTCTTCGTCGCCGCCGACGACAACCTGACCTCGATGGGGCAGGACCGAATTCGAGTGCAGGAGTTGCTGTTCGCCGACGGTGGGACGGATATCGCGGCGGCCTCCTACCGGGAAAACCTGATCAGTCGCTACCTCAATCGCGCGGCACGGGAGGTGATCGCCGAGCTGGCCGCCAGGTTGCGCGTGCGGCGATCGCCGGTGCGCATTCTGGAGTTGGGTGCCGGGGTCGGCGGCACCACCGCGGATGTGGTGGCCGGGCTCGGTGGGCTCCCGGTCGAGTACCACTTCAGCGATGTCTCGAACTTCTTCCTCGACGCGGCGCGCACCCAGTTCGCCGACTACCCGTGGATGCGGTTCGACATCGTCGACATGAACACGGATCTGGCGCGCCAGCCGCGCTACGACCTCGTCATCGCCGCCAATGTGCTGCACAACGCCCACGACGTCGGACACACCCTGCGCCAACTGCACGACCTGCTCACACCGAACGGCGCACTGGTATTCATCGAAACCTGCCACGCACACGCGCAATTGCTGACCTCGGTGCATTTCTTGATGTCGCCGCGTGCGGGGCAGCCACACGCGGGGCTCACCGATGTGCGCGCGGGCACCGACCGCATCTTCCTGACCGAGAACGAATGGGTCGGTGAGCTTTCCGCCGCTGGCCTGCGGCCGCTGGCGACCCTGCCCGACCCCGATCATCCGCTCGCGCTGCTCGATCAGCGACTCTTCACGGCGGTCCGTGATCCTGATGCGTGAGCTGGGCGTTTGCTGGCATCGGTAGCCGTAGCGCGAACGCCTGAATCAGGTTAGCCTTACGTAACTTTCGGGGAGTAGTAGTGACCAACCAGACGGAGAGCACAGTGTCGGAAACGTCAGCGGGGCCGGAAACATCAGCGCGAGTGTCGGTGCCGGTGGCCGGCACCGCCGCGAGTGATCACGCCATCGTCGTCGATGCGGTGGAGAAATCCTTCGGCTCGGTGCACGCGCTGCGCGGCATCTCCTTCAGCGCACCGACCGGCAGCGTGCTCGGCGTGCTCGGACCCAACGGGGCGGGCAAGACCACCAGCGTCTCGATCCTGTCCACCCTGACCAAGCCGGACGCCGGACGTGCGTCCGTGGTCGGCTACGACGTGGTGAGCGAAGCGGCGCAGGTGCGGTCGTCGATCATGCTCACCGGCCAATACGCCGCACTCGACGAAATGCTCACCGGCCGCGAGAATCTCGTGCTGTTCGGACGCCTGATGGGTCTGCGTCGCAAGGCGGCCGCCGCGCGCGCCGAGGAACTGTTGGACCAGTTCGCATTGACCGAGGCGGCCGGTCGCAGGGTCGGCCAGTACTCCGGCGGTATGCGGCGGCGCATCGACATCGCGTGCGGTCTGGTCCGTCCGCCGCGGGTGGTGTTCCTCGACGAACCCACCACCGGCCTCGACCCGGTGAGCAGGCAGAGCCTGTGGGCGCTGGTGCGTTCGCTCAAGCAACAGGGCGTGACAATTCTGCTCACCACGCAGTATCTCGAAGAAGCGGATGCGCTGAGCGACAACATCATCGTGATCGACAAGGGCACGGTGATCGCGGAGGGCACCGCCGACCAGCTCAAGGCCGAGGCGGGGTCGAGCTACTGCGAGGTCGTTCCGGTCGACGCGGGTGATGTGCCCGCCGTGGTGACCGCGCTGGCCGGGCTCGGAGAGGTCGCGATCGCGCAGTCCCAGGACCGGGTGTCGCTGCCCGCTCCCGGCGGCGCGGCGACGCTTTCGGAGGCGCTGAACCGGATCAACGATGCCGGAATCGAATTGATCGATATCGCGCTGCGGCGTCCCTCGCTCGATGAGGTCTTCATCGAGCTGACCAAGCGTCCTAGCACGGAGATTCCGGCGTGACCACCGCGGAGCTGACGAAAGAGCCTGGTGTCCTGCGGGTTCCGCCGAGATTGCAGTGGAGTGCGCTGAGTGAACGCAATATTCGGGCGATGCTGCGCGAAGGCGACCTGATCCTGGTCTTCTCGGCACCGCTGGTGTTCTACCTGTGCTTCTACATTCCGTTGCGCAAGTCCATGGAGGCCGCAGGCATCGACTACGCGCAGTACCTGCTGCCGTTGCTCGCGGTGTACGGAATGTTCTTCACCTCGATGTTCGCCGGTGACCGTGCCGCGCGCGAGGTAGCGGGCGGCATGGCGACCCGGTTGCGGTCGATGCCGGTGCGGCCGTGGATTCCGGTGGCCGCGCGGATGTCGTCGAATCTGCTGCGCGCGGTGACCGCGTTGGCGGGTGCGTTGGTGATCGGAACGATCTTCGGCTTCCGTTTCCACGGCGTCGGTGCCGCACTCGTGTTCGTCGCGGTGGTGCTCGCTTTCGGTGCGGCGCTGGTGATCTGCACCGATGCGCTCGGCACCGTGACACGCAATACCCAGATCAGCTCGACGGTGCTGTTCGGGCCGCAGCTGCTGTTGATCATGACCTCCACGGGTTTGGTGGCCGCCGAGGGTTTTCCCGGTTGGATTCAGCCGTTCGTCCGCAACCAACCGGTGTCCCAATTGACCGATGCGTTGCGTGGCCTCGCCGACGGCCGATTCACCTCCGAACTCGGGGTGGCGGCGATCTGGATCGTGGCACTGCTCATCGTGGGAACCGCGCTGGCGGTGCGTGCGGAAGGACATCGACCATGAGTGCGGAAAGTGTTGGCCAGGTGAATGTTTCGGAATCCCGACCGCAGTACACCGGGACGCTGCTCGGCCACAGCCTGGTGGAGGCGGGGCGGCTGCTGCGCAGATGGTCGCGCCAACCCGAGGTGCTCACCAGTACGTTCGCGCTGCCGATCCTGTTGCTGTTGATGTTCGACCTCGTGCTCGCCAAATCGTTGAACATCAGCGGCGACAGCGACCCGCTCGACGGATTCGTGCCGATGATCGCGATGGCTGGCTCGATGTACGGCGCGATGGGCACGGGGGAGTCGTTGTTCGCCGAACGGCAGGGCGGTTTGCTGCGCCGATTCTGGGTGCTGCCGATCCACCGGTCGGCCGGACTGGTGGGTCGACTGCTCGCCGAGTGCGGGCGCACCCTCGTCGCCACCGTGCTGGTGCTGGTGATCGGACTCGTGCTCGGCATGCGATTCGAGCAGGGATTCGCCGGGGCACTCGGTGCCGTTGTGGTGCCGGTGATCCTCATCGTCGGTTTCACACCGCTGGTCATCACGGTCGGGGTGAGTGCGATCGGTGACAAGGTCGTGCAACTGTTCTCGATCGTCGTGTTGGTCGGCATGTTCTTCAACTCGGGATTCGTCCCGGTGCGCAACTACCCCGGCTGGTTGCAGCCGATCGTGCGCGGGCAGCCGATGAGCTGCGCGATCGAGGCCATGCGCGGATTCCTCGGCGGTGGGCCGATCGCTACGCCGCTGTTGCAGACCCTCGCGTGGGCGGTCGGGCTGGTCGTGGTGTTCGGCGCGCTCGCCGTCCGTGGCTACCGCAAGGCGGCGGAGAGCTGAACTACTGACGGGCTGCCCCGGTCATGGACGTGCGCGTTAACGACCCGAGCGTCGGCGACGACAGCCAAGTGACAGAACACGTTTCAGTGGCGAGTTGTGCTCGGTGCCGATCCGTGACGCATCGCCGACATCGGAGGAAAACCATGTTCGACCGCGCCAAGTTCGCCGCCCTCGCCGCCGTGACCCCGCTCGTCGCGGGTGCGTTGCTCGCCGCCGCCGGGCCTGCGCAGGCTATCGACGACCCGTTCGTCGACTGGACGCCGGTGGACCCCGCCGAGTACCAGGTGCCCGAACCCGAAAACGCGGGAAGCGTGTTCTTTCAGACGCCCTACGGTCAGTTCTGCGCGATTCGTTTCAACAACGGCCCCGTGGGTTGCGACGCGGTGGCCGCGGACGCGCCGGAGGGCACCAATCAGGTCCGCGCCACCATCACCGATCCCGCCCAGTTCGTGACCACGTCCCGGCCGAATTTCACGCACCCCGAGGCGAAATTGCTGCCGGAGGGACACAAGATCACGTTGGAGAACACCATCTGTGGCGTCGGCTTCCAAGGCACCGTCGACTGCCAGGTCGGTGAGCACGGATTCGTGCTGTCCGCGCAGTACAGCGTGCTGCACTGACCGAGTCGGCGCTCGCCGACCGACGCTGACGACGCCGACCCCCTCCGCTGCGGTGAAGGGTCGGCGTCGTTGTCAATCCGGGATATCTCACAGCACCGCACAGTCGCTCCCGTTTGATCGTTAGATCACCTAATTATATAGTTCGCGCAGGTAGAAACTGCGAGGGGTTGTTGTGACGAATTCCGAGGAACTCGATTCAGGTGACGTGCGGACCATCCGACGCAGGATGAGTTTCGACCGGGACCATCCGCACTACAAGTGGATCGTCCTGACCAACACCACGCTCGGTGTGCTGCTGAGCGCGATCAACTCGTCCATCGTGTTGATCTCGCTCCCGGCGATCTTCCGCGGCGTCGGACTCAACCCGTTGGAAGCGGGCAATGTCAGCTACCTGCTGTGGATCCTGATGGGATACCTGCTCGCCACCGCGGTGCTGGTCGTCATGTTCGGCCGCCTCGGTGACATCCTCGGCCGGGTCCGGGTCTACAACATGGGCTTCACGGTGTTCGCCGTCTCCGCGGTCGCGCTGTCGTTCGACCCGTGGGACGGCGGGCACGGCGCGATGTGGATCATCGTCTGGCGGGTGATCCAGGGCGTCGGCGGCGCGATGCTCATGGCCAACTCCTCGGCCATCCTCACCGACGCCTTCCCCGCCAAACAACGCGGCACCGCGCTGGGTATCAACATGGTCGCCGCGGTCGCCGGATCATTCCTCGGCCTGCTCATCGGCGGCGTACTCGCCGAATGGGACTGGCGCGCGGTGTTCTGGGTCAGCGTCCCGATCGCCGTCATCGGCGCGGTGTGGTCCTACCGTTCGCTGCACGAGGTCGGTATCCGCTCCGAAGGCACACTCGACTGGGCGGGCACGATCACCTTCGGCATCGGCCTGACCGCACTGCTCACCGGTATCACCTACGGCATTCAGCCCTACGGCGAAGCCGCCACCGGCTGGACCAACCCGTGGGTGCTCGGCGCCGTCCTCGGCGGGCTCGCGGTGCTCGGCGTGTTCTGTGTGATCGAGTCGAAGGTCGCCGACCCGATGTTCCACCTCGGCCTGTTCCGCGTCCGTGCCTTCGGATTCGGCAACTTCGCCAACCTGATGGCCTCCGTGGGGCGCGGTGGCATGCAATTCATGCTCATCATCTGGTTGCAGGGCATCTGGCTGCCGTTGCACGGGTTCACCTTCGAATCGACACCGCTGTGGTCGGCGATCTACATGCTTCCGCTCACCGTCGGATTCCTCGGTGCGGGACCACTCTCGGGCTGGCTGTCGGATCGCTACGGCCCACGCGCGTTCACCACCGGCGGCGCCCTGCTCGCGGCCGTGACCTTCGTTCTGTTGCTGCTGATCCCGGTCGACTTCAACTACTGGCTGTTCGCGCTGATCATCCTGCTCAATGGCGTCGGAAGCGGCCTGTTCGTCTCGCCGAACACCGCGGCCATCATGTCCAGCGTGCCCGCCGCGCAGCGCGGTGCGGCCTCCGGGATGCGCGGCACGTTGTTCAACGGTGGCAACGCGCTGTCGATGGGAATCTTCTTCTCGCTCATGGTCGTCGGCCTCGCCTCGACCATCCCGTCGGCGCTCGACTCCGGCCTGCGAGCGCAAGGTGTCTCGCCGAGCGCCGCCGCCCAGGTGGCCGATATGCCGCCGGTATCGAGCATGTTCGCGGCCTTCCTCGGCTTCAACCCGGTGCAGGAATTGCTCGGTCCCACAGGGGAACTCGCCAGACCAGGCGTCAACGCCGACACCCTCACCGGCCAAGAATTCTTCCCACATCTGCTTACCGGACCGTTCCACTCCGGCCTCGTCGTGGTGTTCCTCGCCGCGGCGGTGATGCTGGTGCTGGCCGCGATCGCCTCGTTCTTCGCGGGTAACGAGCGGGGTCAGGACGAGAAGGAAGAACTCCTCGCGGCCACGCAGCAGGAGAAGGACCCGGTTCCGGCACGCTGACCCGTCGGTCGAACAACCACGCCCGCCTGCTCCGGCCCAGGTCGGAGCAGGCGGGCGCGGTTGATCGTGCCGGATGTCGTTGTCCGCGGGATCGACCTACCGAGTCGGCGATCCCGCATATCTCCTCAGAACGAGACGCGTTGGTCGGCGGGCATGAAGAGTTGGTCGGTCTCTTGCACGCCGAAGGTGGTGTAGAACTCCTCCAGGTTGCGGACGACCTGATTGCAGCGGAATTCGGCGGGGGAGTGCGGATCTGAACTCAGGTAACGGACGGTGAGTTCGTCGGTCTGCTTCTGTCGCCAACTGCGGGCCCACGACAAGAACATTGTCTTGTAGTCCGGATTGTCCACACCATCGCGCTTCTGGGACTGGCGGAACGCCGCCAACGTGATCTGCAAACCGCGCAGGTCGGCCAGGTTCTCACCGACGGTGAGCTCGCCGTTCACATGCTGTTTGGGATCGAGGCCCTCCGGCACGAGTGCGTTGTATTGGTCGATCAGCTGCTTGGTCTTCGCGTCGAACGCCGCCCGGTCCTCCGGCGTCCACCAGTCCATGCGATTGCCGTCACCATCGTATTTCGAACCCTGATCGTCGAATCCGTGTCCGATCTCGTGGCCGAAGGTCGCGCCGACCGCGCCGAAGTTCACCGCGGGGGTCGCGTCCTTGTCGAAGAACGGCGCCTGGAGGTATCCGGCGGGGAACACGATCTGATTGGTGGTCGCCGAATAGTAGGCGTTCACCGTCTGCGGGGACATGCTCCATTCGCTGCGATCGACCTCTTCACCCAACCGTGCGAAAGCGCGCTTGCTCTCGAATTGATTGATGGCGAGCAAGGATTCGACCAATTTGCCCTTGGTGATCTCCAGCTTCGAATAGTCCACCCACTTGTCCGGGTAGCCGATCATCGGCTTGATCTTCTCCAGTTTGCCGATCGATGCCGACCTGGTCGGCGGCGACATCCAGCTGGAATTGGCGAAATTCTCCCGGTAGGCGTCGATCACATCATCGAGCATTTCCTTGGCGCGCTGCTTGGCCTCGGGCGGAAAGTGCTTGTCCACGTACAGTTTTCCGAGCTGCTCGCCCAACTTCTCGTCGACGATGCTCACGCCGTACTTCCAACGTTCCGGGCGCTCCTGCTGACCATTGAGCACCTTGCCGCTGAATTCGAAGTTCGCGTCGTTGATCGCCTTCGGCAGGTACGGCGCGAGCTCGCGCAGCACCGCGATCTTCAAATACTCACGCCACGTGGCGATATCGACCTCGGCCCACAGTTTGCCCGCCTCGGTGACGAAGGAAGGTTGAGCCACCACCATCTTGGCGAACAGTTTGCGCGGCCGATCGGTATTGCCCGCCAGCCATTCGTCCCAGTCGAATTCCGGTGCGAGCGCGACCGTTTCGTCCCAGGTCTTCAGATTGTAGGTGGCATCGCTGTCGCGGTTACGGACATTGTCCCAGTGCGCGGGGGCGATCCGCTTCTCCAGATCGAAGACGCGTTGGCCGACACCGGCGGGGTCGGGCAGCCCCGCGCCCTCGGCGAGTTGCCGCAGGAAGATTCGATACTTGTCGAGCACCTCGGCGTATTCGGGCTTGCGGTAGTACTGCTCCCCGAGCCCGAGTCCCGACTGGCTGACACCGGGCAGGTAGGCGTGCGAATCCTTTTGATCCACACTGATACTCATCCCGATCAGACCGGCGATCGGCAGCCGCGCCATCACCTTCGCCAATTCCGGCTTGGTCGCCGCGCCGTCGATGTCGGCGAACAAACCGGACAGTGGGCTCATCCCGAGCCGTTCGATCTCGTCCCAGTCCACCCGCGCGTCGTACAGATCGCGGATCTGCTGCGCGTAGCTGCCTGCCTCCGGGTCCTCGATGCCGTCGATGATCTCGCGCAACTGCTGCTGGGTGCGCTCGAACGCCTCGCTGGTCGAGCCGAACGACACCTTGTCCGGCGGCAGCTGGTACTCCCGCAGCCACGTGCCGTTGACATGTCGATACAGATCGTCCTGCGGCCGAACCGCCTCGTCCACCCCGCTGAGGTCGACGCCGACCAGCGTCTTGCTCGCCTGCGTGGTTTCTTCGGTCGAGCAGGAAACCAGCGCGGCAGCGGCAGGGACCGCCCCCAATGCGACCAGGAAGGCGCGGCGGCCCACAATGGTCGGACGACCAGTTGATGTCACGAGAATCCTCTCCCCGACGCGGCATGGCCGCGCGTGCGTGTTCGACAGCCATTGATCGAGACGAGGCTACCGGCGCGACGCGCGTACGGCCCGGATTCCTCCCGCGTGCGGCGAGGTTGTCGGTACCCCGGATTTGGGGTGACCTGGGAATTCCCATACACTGATCCGGTTGCCTGCGGGAGTTGTGCCCGCAATCCGGCAGTGAACCCCCAGTGGTCGGCTCCGCACGGAGACGAAAACCGCTGGAAGGCGCGCGTACGGAGGGCAGCTGGCCATGCCCGTCGGGTCGGAAATCCGGCGTGCGTATACGTCCAGGTCAAGGAGGACGCTGAAGTGATTCAGCAGGAGTCGCGGCTGCGCGTCGCCGACAACACGGGAGCGAAGGAAATCCTTTGCATCCGCGTTCTCGGTGGTTCGTCGCGCCGCTATGCCGGTGTCGGCGATGTCATCGTCGCCACCGTGAAGGAAGCCATCCCCGGCGGCAACGTCAAGCGGGGTGATGTGGTGAAGGCCGTGATCGTGCGCACCACCAAGGAGCGCCGTCGTCCGGACGGTTCCTACATCAAGTTCGACGAGAACGCTGCCGTGCTGATCAAGCCGGACAACGATCCTCGCGGCACGCGCATCTTCGGCCCGGTCGGGCGCGAACTGCGCGACAAGAAGTTCATGCGGATCGTCTCGCTGGCTCCGGAGGTGCTCTAACTCATGAAGGTGCACAAGGGCGACACCGTGCTCGTCATCTCGGGCAAGGACAAGGGCGCGAAGGGCAAGGTCATTCAGGCCTACCCGCAGCAGAGCCGGGTCCTGGTCGAGGGCGTCAACCGGATCAAGAAGCACGTCGCGAACTCCGCCAACGAGCGGGGCGCCTCCTCGGGCGGCATCGTGACCCAGGAAGCTCCCATCCACGTCTCCAACGTGATGGTCGTCGACTCCGACGGCAAGCCGACCCGCGTCGGCTACCGCACCGACGAGGAGACCAACAAGCGGGTCCGAATCTCCCGTAGCAACGGGAAGGACATCTGACTATGACCACGACGGAAAAAGTGCAGCCTCGGCTCAAGCAGCGCTACCGCGCCGAGATCAAGGACGCGCTCAACAGCGAGTTCAACTACGCCAACGTCATGCAGATCCCCGGCGTGGTGAAGGTTGTCGTGAACATGGGTGTCGGCGACGCCGCCCGTGACGCGAAGCTGATCAACGGTGCCGTGAACGACCTGGCCCTGATCACCGGTCAGAAGCCGGAGATCCGCAAGGCCACCAAGTCGATCGCGCAGTTCAAGCTCCGTGAAGGCATGCCGATCGGCGCCAAGGTCACCCTGCGCGGCGACCGCATGTGGGAGTTCCTCGATCGCCTGGTCTCCATCGCGCTTCCCCGTATCCGCGACTTCCGCGGCCTTTCGCCGAAGCAGTTCGACGGCAACGGCAACTACACGTTCGGTCTGAGCGAGCAGTCGATGTTCCACGAAATCGACATCGACTCCATCGACCGTCCGCGTGGTATGGATATCACCGTGGTGACCACCGCGACCAACAACGAAGAAGGCCGTGCCCTGCTCAAGCACCTCGGCTTCCCGTTCAAGGAGAACTGAGCACATGGCAAAGAAAGCACTGGTCAACAAGGCCAACGCCAAGCCGAAGTTCGCGGTCCGCGGCTACACCCGCTGCCAGCGCTGTGGCCGCCCGCACGCCGTCTACCGCAAGTTCGGCCTGTGCCGTGTCTGCCTGCGCGAGATGGCCCACCGCGGCGAGCTCCCCGGCGTGCACAAGAGCTCCTGGTGAGCTCGTCCTGACGTAGTTGGTTGCTGCGTCAGGACCCCCATAGCAACGAACAGAGACCCGAGCCGAGGCTCGGGTCTCTGTTCTGCGTAGACGACGCCTCAGCCAGCGTGACGTTCGAGGTACTCAGAGACAGCGCGGCGGATGACCTCACTCTGGGGTGCATCCTCGCGCACGGCCTGATCGGCCAAGCGCTGGCTTAGCGTGTCCGGTAGACGTACGGAATAACCTGGCGTTTTACCTTTTCGGATTCCGGCTGGACGGCCTTTGCGGAGGACGGTCATGCCAACTTCCACCGGACCGACGACCTCTGTGCCGCGGACCGGATTGGCTGCGTAATCATCTGACATACGCTCGTAGTCGGCGACAGTCAGCCGTGTTCGAGGCGCCTCTTTTTTCCTGCTCATAGCCCTTTTCTCCTTTCCGGTCGTTGTCGGACGATATTGTCGAGGTCCAGCTCGTTCACCACAAGCTCCAAACCCATCTCGAGTCTTAGGTTCTGAATCGTTGCTGGCCGCAGCATCATGGCATGGAACGCGATCCATTTGTCAGGGTCGGCAAGGTCGGCGATGACTTCGATCAGCGGCTCGTCCTCGTCGTAGCTTCCGATGAAAAGGTACGGGTCAGAGCCTTCTTGGCGTGGTGCTATCCGTATGCGGAATACCGGGTACGACAGAACCGCACGGATCTCGTCGTCTGTGACGCCGTGTCGTCTGGTGCACTCCAGGATGGCAATCTGCACGGATAAAGTGTATTACAGTTCTGAGGGTCTGTCGTTGTCTTCGATCGGTCCAACTGCGCGCGACGGTAGTGCGCGCGAGAAAGCTCCTGGTGAGCTCGCCCTGGCACAGACGTTTCGCGTCAGGACCCCCATAGCAACGAACAGAGACCCGAGCCGAGGCTCGGGTCTCTGTTCTGCTTTGACGATGTGTCCGGCTCAGTTGCCATGCCGTTGACCGGATCGGTCGGGTAGTTGTGCCCGCCTGAATTGAATCGGGTGGCCCTGTACTGGCGGTTTGCCACCCCATGCGTGGTTGCCTGCGTGGGCCTGGCGAACAGTCTTTCGTCGCTGCCGGGACGCCGCACGCAGCGGTGCTGACCGGGTAGTAGCGGAACGCCGGGCTGTGCGGCGACGCGATGCGGGACGCTTTGCCGATGGTCGTTTCTTCGACGAGTGCTTCGTGGTCGAGTGCTTCGTCGTGGAGCGTCGGCGCAGCAGCCACCAGGCGCCCACCGCGGAGAGCGCGACGGCGGCGATCGGAGCGGGATTGCTACGGATGGCCGTCAGGATCCGCTTGCCGCCCTCCTCGGTGCGGTCGCGAGCCATGGCTGTCGCCGCGGCGGTCTTTTCGCCGGTCTCGGCCGCCTTGTCGCGCACCGTCTCCGCCGTGTCGTGCAGGGTTTCCTGTGCTCGCGCTTTGACGTCGGCCTTCTCCGCGAGCGCGGCGATGGTCTGTCCGAGTTCATCCCTGGTCAGATCACGATCCGCACGCAGTAGTTCTTCCTCGGTCGCTCTGCCGGGTGCGTTGACATCTACCCGGCGGCGGCCATTGTTGTCCGTCATGGATTCCTCCCGCCCTTGACGCTCGCTATATCGGTTTTGACTCCTTCGACCGCTTCGCGCGGGACCGGAGGTAACGACTTCCGAATCTTGCTGCCACCGAACAGTGCCAACAGTCCGCCGACGAGCAACAGCGCGGCGGCGACGATCAGCGCCGCAGCCCAGTTCGGCAACACCACCGCCAGCCCAAGTACGGCGGCGACGACGAGTACCGCCAGGCCGAAGAACGCGAACAGGCCGCCGACGCCGGTCAGTCCAGCGCCGAGCCCGATCGCCTTCGCTTTTCGTTGCAGGTCCAAGCGTGCGAGCTGGATTTCGTCCCTGATCAGTCGGCTCGTCTGGTTGGTCGTATCGCTGACCAGCTCGGATACGGACCGATTGTCGGTCCGATGTCCGGATTGTGTAGCTCCATATTGTGTAGCTGTCATGGCCCTACCTCCCATCGGTCGGTCGCATACCCGCCAATATCGTGGACAAACAGCTGCCCAGCGTTCTTGCCTTCCGTTTGTGACCTGCGCCGGTTATGCCGCACCGCTGTGCGGCGTGAGCGTGGCGCGCCGCATCGCTGACCACGCGTATGTTCGTGGCGCTGATGCAGCACGACGCACAAGCGCGTCGGATGGTGACCGACGTGCTGCCCGAAGTGTTCCCCTGGGTGAAATTCCTGTCGCGCGAAGAGGTTCAGGAATTCGTGCTCGATTTGGTGGGGACGCTCCGTGCGGCTGACTCGCTCGGTAATCCAGAATCCAGCGCCGGTGGTCCAGGTGGTGGAAAGTTGGCGGCACACCGCCGAGGTGCTCGCCGACCCAGATCTGGCTGCGATACTCGCTTCGGACACGGGTGAAGATCACGGCCCCGCATCTGCGCCGGACTTTCCATGAGTCCGAAACGCGGCGACCGAGTGGCGCCACCCGCCGAGGCCGACGGGTGGGAGCCAAAGACGGACTTGCGCGGTATTACGTGCGTTCGAAGTGGAATGGGCAGTGGGTGCCGCCGTAGCCGATGGTGGTGGTGCGGGAGAACCGGAAGCCGTGGGTGTCGGGGTCGATGGCGTCGATCCAGTTCGTGTCGAATTCGCACATGATGGGGGCCAGTTCGGGAACTGAATGTGCCACCAGCACATCGTGATAGAAGCAGCTGGTTACGTTGAGGTGGTAGCGACTGTTGTCGTCGATCGGGCGGTCGAAGGTGAAGCCGGAGCCAAAGTCGTTCTGTTCGCGGTCTTTTGATGCGGCGACCATGGTCGCGAACGGGTCCTCGGCTTCGTCGAGCGTTCGGAGGATGTGTTCGCGCACGAAGTCGTTCAATGGTTCTACGAAGGCAGCGCGCAGTGCCGCGATGGCGGCGGCTCGGCCCAGTTTCGGCAGGATCGCGCGGTAGCCGACGACCACGGCGAGCGTGACTCGCAGGTTGGATCGCGCGGGCTCGTCCACGATGCGGTCGGCGTTCACCTTTTCCAGCTGCTCCAGTCGCGTGCGCATCGCGACGGTGAAGTCGTGTGGGAGGCCGTGGAGGTTCGCGGCGAGGTGTTCGAAGATCCCGTCGACGACGGCGTCCATCCCGTTGTCGGGTCGGATCGCGGAACCATCTGCGGCGGAATCGAATTGGCCGGTGGTCATCTGCTGTCCTTTCGAGACGCGGTCCGGTCTCGAGATACAGCTGTGCCCGTGCGTTGTGGGCGGCGCGTGCTCGAAACCGAACGAGCACATCAGCACGCTCCACCGACCTACCTGGCGCTGACGATTGAATTGTTACCTACGCTCGTGGGATGCCATCACCGTCTGCGATCTGGCAACCGTGTTCGGGTGTGGTCGAGGCCCGCCCCGGGTGCGTAGCGGAGTCGACCAGAACGCTCACCCTGCTTTCCGGGGCATGGTTTTCGAGGGCTGCCGGTTGGAGCATGCGCGCCAATAAAATCTCTCGTGGCTCTCCGGCCACAGTCGCTCGAAAGGGAACAACAATGCGTACGAAGCTTCGGCTCAGCCTGCTTGCTGGTGCAGTTCTGTTGGCGCCGTTGGCCACTGCGATCCCGGCCTCTGCGGCCGGTCTGCCGCTGCAGGCCGCCGAACAGAACGAACAGGTGGCAAGCCCGGGCTGCCCGGGCGGTGCACCGCACCTGAGCTGCCTGCTGGAATCGCTGTCCGCCGGCGGATCCAACGGGTAATGCCCCCGACATCAACGGTGCCCCCGGACGAACCGAAAGGGTTCGTCCGGGGGCACCGTGCTCTTCGCCGACTCCGCGCTACCGACGAGGAATCGCGAACGTGCCGGAACTACCGGAAGCGTCCTGGCGAGCCGGTCCGAGTGCGGCTGCCTCGTGAACCCGTCGCGCCGATACTCCCAGCAGTGAACAGCGCCACCGCTGCGCCGACAACCATTCGAGGTAGATTCCTTCGCGTAAGAAGCCTTGTGCGACAACACTATACGAGGGCCCGTCGCGGATCTTCGCGTTGCGTGCGGCCCTGTCGGGTATCCGGATAGCGCTGCGTTCCGCGTTCGCCGCCGGGGCCGCGGGATGTGAGGATGCGGATGGATGCGGATCTGGACAGGATCCTGCGCGGCAGCAACCACGCCGAGACGGCCGCTGGCCACGTACACGATGCGCGCGGTCGGTTGGGGTCGATCGAGTTGGCGGCGGACATGTTCGGGCTCACCGCGGGTGCCACGAGTGCCCACGGCATCATGTCGCGAGCTCATGAACGGTATGCCCGTGAGCTGGATGGTCATCATCGCAGTGTGACGTGGATCCGAGAGAACACCTCGGGCACCGCGGTCGGCCTCGACCTCGGGGACGTAGACGGCGCGGCTTCGGTCCGTCGTACGCAACCGCCGATGTGACCACACCGAAGTTGCTCGTTCTGTTGATCGGGGAGCTCACCGAGGGCGCGGGCGGGGACCCGTGGGAGTTGCAGGAACAACTGTTGGCAGGCAAGCCATTTCAGATCAGTGAGCTGGCCGAGGCCTTCCACGACAGTGGCTCGCATGTCGGGCGGGCCGATCACGCATTCGATACGGCGCGCAAACATTTCCAGAACGCATACACCTCCGGCGATCACACCGACGTGATCGACGACTCGAAAATCGTGAAGGACGCGAAAGCGGTACTGAACAATTCCTCGTCGGCATTGCGCCAGGTCGGTGTCGATCTGCAGGAGATCGCCGCCGCACTCGCCGATGCGCAGAACAAGGTCCAGGATCCGATCGATCTGCTCAACAATTCGCTGCTGGGATTGGAGTCGGAGTACCGGAAGTTCCCGTGGTCGCCGCGGAATATCAGCCAGTCGGCACCGAATATTCCTTTGGAGAAAATGAAGGAGGCGGCGACCGCCGTGGTCGGTGCGACCCACCGGCTGATCGCGGACATCATCGCCGACTACGAAGCGGTTCTCGATGCCAGGATGAACTCGCTCGATGCCACCGGCTATATACCGCCGATCGGGCTCGACGACGGCATCGCGGACTCCGATCCCCGTGCGGTGCACCGGTGGTGGCAGTCGCTCACCCCGCTCGAACGGGAGATGCTGATCGCTGAATATCCCGAGGTGATCGGCAATCTCAACGGTGTGCCGGTCGCCGATCGCAGTAGCGCCAACATAATGGTCATGAACGCCGACATCAGTAGGTTCGAGAAGCTCGCGAAAGCGAAGGGCGTTTCGATAGATGAGATACTGGAAGACCCTGGGAAATACGGTTTGACCGAGGACGACCTGTCCCGGTATCACAATGCGAGCAATATCCGTGCGGGGTTGAAAGCCTACGGCGGGCGCACCGAAGAGGGCGCGTATGGGCCGAATGTGCCCACCTATCTGTACGTGTACGAGCCACTCGCGTTCGGTGGAAAGGGCAGGGCCGCAATCGCGATCGGTAATCCGGACACCGCGCCGAATACCGCGGTCCTCGTGCCAGGAGCCAGCCAAAGCGTGCGTGCCAGCGACGACTCCGACGGCGGCTGGTTCGCGACCCAGAGCGAGCAGGCGATGAACCTGTACACCGAGTCGAACAACGCCGATCCGGACAACCCGACCGCGGTGGTCGCGTGGATGGGTTACGACTCGCCGGTCGACGGCTTGGCCGCCGTGGCGAAGGGCGACCCGCAGACCGCGCGCGAGGGCGGGGAGTACCTGGCGCGCGACGTCGACGGCCTGTGGTCCACGCACCAAGGCCCGTCACATGTGACGACCGTTGGCTATTCGGCCGGTGCCATCGTCGCCTCCGATGCCGCTGCGACAAGTCATCTGCACACCAACGACGTGGTGCTGCTGGGCCCTGTCAGCACCGACCAGGCCCACAACGCGGCCGACTATCACCTCGACAACGGCGAGGTCTACGTTGGCAACGCCTCCAACGATCTGAACGCGCGGGGCGGCCATACCTACCTGAACCTGCTCGGATACGCGCGCGGCGAAGGCGGGCAGGTGGACCCGACCGACGAGGATTTCGGTGCGACTCGTATCAAAGCCGAGACGCCGCCGAGCTATTCCTCACCGCTTTACTACAGCGTCGACGCTCACCTGCACTACTTCACCAAGGGCAGCGAATCGCTGTACGCGACAAGCGAGGTCACCTCTGGAAACGCCGATAGGCTCGTCGAAGCCGACATGGTGGAGCACCCTTTCGACGAGCCGTCCGATGATGCCGAGGACAACCACTTTCACTGACCGGAGTCGATGTTCAGCGATGTGCGGTACGTACCAGGGGTGTAGCCGAAGGCTCGGCGGAAGACGTCGATGAAAGTACTCGTGGACGACCAGCCGCAGCGGTGCGCGACGGCGGTGACGGGGAGGTCGTCGGCGAGCAGGCGCAGGGCGTGGTAGAGGCGTAACTGGGTGCGCCACTGCGGGAATGACATGCCGAGGTCGGTGTGGAAGAGACGGCTGAGGGTGCGTTCGCCCGCGCCGGTGGCGGCGCCGAGCTGGGCGAGGGTGCGGGGGTCGGCGCAGTTGTGGTGGAGCAGTTCGCAGACGGCTTTCAGGCGTGGCTCGGTGGGGGTGGGGAGTTGGATGGGTTGTTGGGGGGAGATGCGCAGTTGGTCGAGCAGGACCGCGCGCAGGCGCTGACGTTCGGGGGTTTCGGCGGTGGGTTCGGTGGTCATCGTCAGGATCAGTTCGCGCAGTAGGGGATTGACGGTGATAACCGCGGGGGTGTCGAGGCCGAGCGGATTTGTGCGGGAAGGAAGGCCGAGTAGGCGCAGCTCCAGGCGGCCGTACGCGCGGTGGGCGTGTACCGAACCTGCGGGCACCCAGATCGCTCGACTGCCGGGGGTGAACCAGGTGCCCGCCTCGGTGGTGACGGCCACGACGCCGGAGTCCGCGTAGATGATCTGGTGATCGTCGTGGCGGTGCGCGGTGATGCGCTCGCCGGGAGCCAAGACGCGCGAACGGGTCGGCGCCTCGGGCATGTGGCGGATAATCGACATAGATTGTCAGAATATCGGAAGCGGGCCAGTTTCCGCGTCGTGATGATGAGGAAGTGGCACCCGATCAGAAGACTCGCCTCGGCCCGATCACACTGCTGTCACTCGGACACGCGTGCGTTGACGTGTATCAGGGCACGGTCGCGGCATTGGTGCCGTTCTTCGTCGCCGAACGTGCTTACACTCTCGCCGCGGCGTCCGGCATCGTTCTTGCGGCATCGTTGCTTTCATCGGTGGTGCAGCCGTTGTTCGGGATACTCGCCGACCGGTGGGTGATGCCATGGCTGCTGCCGATCAGCACGGTGATCGGCGGTGTCGGTCTCGGATCGGCGGGGGTGAGCGACTCGTATGTGTTCACCGTGACGGTGGTCGCGGTGTCCGGAATCGGTGTTGCCGCTTACCATCCCGCCGCTGCTCGGGTGGCACGCGCGGCGGCCGGGGGTAGTCATACCGCGATGGGATGGTTCTCCCTCGGCGGCAATGTCGGCTTCGCCACCGCACCGCTACTCGTCGCGGCGGTGATCGCTACCGGAGGATTGCGCGCGTCGCCGTGGTTGGTGGTGCCCGCATTAGTCGGTGCGGTGCTGTGTGTGGTCGCGTTGCGTCGGATCGACACGACACCGGTCACGAAAGCGGCCGATCATGCTGTCGCGCGGGATGATTGGCGCTCCTTCAGTAAACTTTCCGGTGCGATCGTCTGCCGCTCGATCGTATTCGTCGGCCTCAGCGCGTTCATCTCGCTCTACGCGCGCGAACGGCTCGGCGGTGGCGACGCGGCGGGGACGCTGGCGTTGTTCGTGCTCTATGTAGGCGGCGCGTTCGGCACGGTGGCCGGTGGTGCGTTGGCCGGGCGATTCGGTCGATTGCGCGTCGTCCGCGCGGCCTACCTCCTCACGATCCCCGCCGTCGCCGGAATCGTCTTCGTGCCGGGCCCGCTGCTCTACGTGTTCGTCGCCTGCGCCTCGGCGGGCCTCTATGTGCCGTTCTCCCTACACATCACCCTCGGCCAGGATTATCTACCCCGCCGTATCGGCACTTCCAGCGGCATCACCCTCGGTCTTACGGTCAGCATCGGCGGCGTAGCCAGCCCCTTCCTCGGGACACTCGCCGACGCCACCTCCCTACAGACCGCCCTCATCCCGCTGATCGCGATCCCCGCGCTCGGCTGGTTTCTGCTGCGAACCTTGGTGGAGCCCGGTGTTGCTCCGAGCGCGGAGGAATCCTCCGCGCTCGAGCGTCCACTCGCCGATCCTGATCGCATCGACACCTCTGGTCGGTGATCAGCCCTCATGAACCCAACCGACGGCCGCATCCAAGTCGGGTAAGCGTGTCCTACTTCTGGCTGGCAGCGATACGAATGCGCTGGCGCTCACGGGTGTTCGATTCGACCGGCTCGGCCCCAGTACGGTTCATCGTGGTGGGCATCGGAATGATCTGCCCTCGTTCGTACGCAGCACGGTCTATTGCGATATTGGGATCGGCGAGATACTCACGGAGGTCTCGGGTGTGCGTTCGCGGCGGGGCGAGGCGTTCGCAGGGCCCGAGGATTCCTGTGAGTCGGCGAACGCGCTATCAGCAGGACGAGTCCTGGCAATCTTCGTGGTAATGCCATTCGTCGGGGGTGTCGGAATTGGGGACGGCGGCGCCGATCGCCGCGCCGAGGGCCCCGCCGCCGAAGGCGCCGATCGCGATCCCGGCGACCAGGGTGATCGGCAGGAACAGCAGACCGGTGGCGATGCCGATCACGGCGCCGACCAGCCCGCCCGCGATACCGCCGACTACCGCACCACCCGCAAACCCGGACTGCATGCTGCGTTCCCGCGGTGTGCTCTGGTACCAGGTTCCGGTGTCGTGCGCGATCGCCTTCGCGACGAGTTTCGTGCCGTCGGCATCGGTACTCGGTGCCAGCGTGAGTGTTCGGTCGCCGAACGAGACTTGACGCGGCATGCTCGCCAGCAGTGTGCCGTCGGCCGCGGTGACGTCGATCGTGTGCTCGGTGAGGGCGAAGGTGCCCCCGTCGATCGCGGCGGTAAGGGTGTCTGCGTCATGGTTCACGACGTAGGCGGCGCCGTGATCGACGCCGCGCACAGCGGTCGCGGCATCGATCGACACCGCCGCGGGGGATGCCGTGGTGGTGGCGGCGGTGACACCGAGTGCGGCGATGGCGAGCAGCGCGGGTGCGGCGAGTTTCTGGATACGCATGGCGAGTGGGACCTCTGCTTCTGATGGCTGCATGAATATGCCTGTGGCATAGGCATTTCTGGTGCTCGGACGTACACGACAACCGGCAGTTGATCGTGCGGCGGGTCGCAAAACTGGTCAAGCGACCTGTCCCCAGTGCTGGCCAATTTTTCTGCCGCGCGAATTATTCGGCGGTGGGGCCGAGCCGAAGGTGATGGCGGCGCGAATCTCTGGTGATCCGCCCTCGACTCGGGTGCGACCGAGGTGTTCGAAGGGCGGTGCCAATGGCCATGCGGATGGAGGGTTCCGAATAGTGAGAGCACGTCGATTGATACGAATGGCTGCGGCGCGCGGGGTGTTCGCGGGTGTGCTCGCGGCGGTGAGTCTGGTGGGTGTCGGCAACGCGGCGCATGCCGATCCCGCGACGGCGGGGGTTGTCTCGGTGCGGGACGTTGGCGACCGACAGCAGGTGGTGGAGGTGTTCTCGCCCGCCATGAACCGGCCGATACCGGTGCAGGTCATCCGGGCGGCAGGGGGTTCGCGGCCGACGCTGTACCTGCTCAACGGGTCGGGCGGTGGCCCGAACGAGAGTGGATGGGACGTGCAGACCGACGCGGTGGACTTCCTGCGCGGCAAGGACGTCAATGTCGTGACACCGTACGGCGGCAGCAACTCCTATTACACCGACTGGGTGCGTGAAGACGCCGTACTCGGTTTCAACAAGTGGCAGACATTCCTGAACGAGGAGCTGCCGCCGGTGATCGAAAGTTTCTTGGGCGCCAACGGGAATCGCACGCTGGCTGGCGTGTCGATGAGCGGTACCTCTGTGCTGAACCTGGCGATCGCCAAGCCCGGCTTCTGGAACGGCGTCGCCTCCTACAGTGGCTGCGCGCAGACCTCGGACCCGATCGGGCACGAGTACGTCCGGCTCACCGTCGAGAACTGGGGTGGCGGGCAGAGTGTGGAGAACATGTGGGGTCCTGCGGACAGTCCGTTGTGGCGGGCCAACGACCCGCTGGTCAATGCGGATCGACTGCGCGGAACCGCGATCTACCTGAGTTCCGGCAGCGGTATCCCCGCCGCGCCGCACGACACTCCGTTGGATCGGCGCGTGCAGGAGGGTCGGATCCCGCTGCCTGTGCAACTCGCGTTCGGCGGGCCGATCGAGGCGGCTATCCACCACTGCACTGTGAACCTGACGAATCGACTGAATGAGCTGAACATCCCGGTCACGTTCGACGACCGTCCGGTCGGCACACACTCCTGGGGTTACTGGGAGGACGACCTGCGTAGCTCATGGCCGTTCCTCGCCCAGACAATCGGTGCGTGATCTGCGCTGATGGCTGCAAGTGCATGCCTACCTCGGTAATCCGCCGAGGGAGGGGGTGATTCCTCGACGGGGTCCTCACGAGGGGCCCCGTCGAAGATGAACCGCAGTCCGGAATTCGAGGCCGCACACCGTCAACTCCGCACACCGGGTCGGTCACGGTCCCCGAATAGGCCCGCACAGTTCGCGGCGGCGAGTTGGTCGATCGGTGCGTGCGCTGCGTTGATTCCGCAAGGGATGGGCGGCGTTCCGCGGTAGCTCACTGGTGTGGCGTCGACCAGAGCTCGTCGAACTCGGTCGGTGAGTTCAGAATTCGAGTTCCGACCACGGGATATGGATCGGGAAGGGGAACTCGATGTCGATGGCGTCGGAGTCCTTCGGTGACCATTTGCCGACCAGGAGATAGTTGGCGAGGTGTAGGGGGTGGACACCTGGGGGGAGTTCGCCGGGGAGGGATTGCAATGCGAAAGCTTCGACCGTGGCGATCGCGCTGACTTCGCGTTCCAGCTTGACTTCCCAGTACCAGGGGATGCCTGCCTTGGCGTAGCGGGCTTTCTTCGCTTCCATATCGTTCTGCGAGTTCGAAGGGGAAAGGACTTCACCAGCCATGATGACATCGTTGGCTCTGACATCTTGGTATGGCTCCGGCAAGCATCTGTGGATCAGGAAGTCAGGGGTCACGAAGTCGGATTTTCCAGATGCGCCGAAGAAAATATTGGTTTCGGTGTGTACTCGCCAACATTGCTCTGGGTCCACGCCCATGGACTCTCGAGCGCACCGCCGGAGGCCACTCCAGAGGAGATTCGTGAACTCCTGATGCTCCGCGGGCCCTCGCCGTAGCCACACGACGTGCCCGTCCCACAGTTCGATCTGCCCTGCGACTTCTTCAGGCAACTGCGCGAGTTCCTCCCAGGTCATGCGCTCGGGGAGGTCCGGTCGTGGGACACGTGCGCTCGTCATGTGCCAATGGTAACGCCGATTGCCGGGATTCCGGCTGGTCAGACGCACATCTTGTGGATAACCGAGAAGCTTGTGGACAACTCCTCGACCCGATGATGACGGTGGTAGTAATAGCTGTCAGAAGCAACAGCCGAAGCGCCGCGGGTGTGGGCCGGGTAACAAGGAAACGAGGGCGAGTCCAATGCCCTCCGACCCCGATTTTGTCCTGGTGACCGCCCTGCCTACACTAGACCGGTTGCCGGGGCACATCTGTGCCCATATGCGCAGGCCCGAGGGCCAGCGCAGGCGATACGAACTCATCCGGTCGGCAACTGTCGGCCGGGCCAGCCGAATTGCTGTAGGCCCACGGTCGATGTCCTGAACAGGGGCGTCGGTGTTGTATGGGAACCGTAGCGAGAAAGGTGTCGAGGTCGAACTATGACCATGACCGACCCGATCGCAGACTTCTTGACACGTCTGCGCAACGCCAACTCGGCGTACCACGATCAGGTGAAGGCTCCGCACTCGAAGCTCAAGGCGAACATCGCCGAGATCCTCAAGCGCGAGGGCTACATCGCCGATTACCGCACCGAGGCGGCGGCCGTTGGCCAGACCCTCGTCGTTGATCTCAAGTACGGCCAGAGCCGTGAGCGCAGCCTGCAGGGCCTGCGCCGCGTGTCCAAGCCGGGTCTGCGTGTGTACGCGAAGTCCACCAACCTGCCCAAGGTCCTCGGCGGCCTCGGCGTGGCGATCATTTCCACGTCGACCGGACTGCTCACGGATCGTCAGGCGGCGACTCAAGGCGTGGGCGGCGAAGTCCTCGCCTACGTCTGGTAAGGGAGGTTCGGACAAATGTCGCGTATTGGCAAGAGGCCCATCGCAATTCCCACTGGCGTCGACGTCACGATCGACGGCCAGGATATCGCGGTGAAGGGTCCGAAAGGTCAGCTCGCGCTGACGATTTCGGAGCCGATCACCATCGCTCGTGGCGAAGACGGCCAGCTGGAGGTCGTTCGCCCCGATGACGAGCGTCGCAACCGCTCGCTGCACGGTCTCACCCGCACACTGGTTTCGAACATGATCACCGGTGTGACCACGGGCTACGAGAAGAAGATGGAAATCTTCGGCGTCGGCTACCGTGTCGCGCTCAAGGGGCAGGACCTGGAGTTCGCTCTCGGTTACAGCCACCCGGTGCCGATCCAGGCGCCCGAGGGCATCACCTTCGCGGTCGAGTCGCCCACCAAGTTCTCCGTGTCCGGAATCGACAAGCAGCGGGTCGGTCAGATCTCCGCTGTGATCCACGGACTGCGTAAGCCCGACCCGTACAAGGGCAAGGGCATCCGCTACGCCGGCGAGGTCGTTCGCCGCAAGGTCGGAAAGACGGGTAAGTGATCATGGCGCAAACCGAAAACCAGAAGGCCAAGCGCATTCCGCGTGGCAAGGACGTGTCTACGACACGTCGTCTGTCCAAGACGCGTCGTCACTTCCGTCTGCGCAAGAAGGTCGTCGGAACCACCGAGCGTCCGCGCCTGGTGGTCAACCGCTCCTCGCGGCACCTGCACGCTCAGCTGATCGACGATTCGGCGGGCAAGACCGTTGCCTCCGCGTCCTCGATCGAGGCCGACGTGCGTGGCCTCGACGGCGACAAGTCGGCCAAAGGCAAGCGGGTCGGCGAACTGCTGGCCGAGCGTGCCAAGGCAGCAGGCGTCGACGCCGTGGTGTTCGACCGCGGTGGTCACGACTACCACGGCCGGATCGCCGCTCTGGCGGACGCCGCTCGCGAAGGTGGGTTGAAATTCTGATGACTGTCAATAAGAACGGAAGGAACGTCTGATGCCGGGACGTCAACGGCGTGACGGCGGCAACGGACCCGCCGGACCGAACAGCAACAGCAACGCTCCCGAGGGCGGCCGCCGCGGTGGCAACGACCGTCGTGGCGGCGACCGTCGCGACAACGCCGCGGAGAAGAACCAGCTCGAGCGGGTCGTCGCGATCAACCGTGTCTCCAAGGTCGTGAAGGGTGGTCGTCGCTTCAGCTTCACCGCCCTCGTGATCGTCGGCGACGGCAACGGACTGGTCGGCGTCGGCTACGGCAAGGCCAAGGAAGTTCCCGCGGCCATTCAGAAGGGTGTCGAGGAAGCGCGCAAGGGCTTCTTCCGTGTCCCGATGATCGGCTCGACCATCACCCACCCGGTTCAGGGTGAGGCGGCGGCCGGTGTGGTCATGCTGCGTCCGGCCTCGCCCGGTACCGGTGTGATCGCGGGCGGCGCTGCACGCGCGGTGCTGGAATGCGCTGGTATTCATGACATCCTGGCGAAGTCGCTCGGTAGCGATAACGCCATCAACGTCGTGCACGCGACGGTCGCCGCGCTGAAGATGCTGCAGCGGCCCGAAGAGGTCGCGGCTCGCCGTGGCCTGCCGCTCGAGGACGTCGCTCCCGCGGGCATGCTGCGTGCGCGCGCTCAGGCGGCGGGAGGTGCCAGGTAAATGGCAGATCTCAAGGTGACCCAGATCAAGAGCACGATCGGCGCCAAGAAGAATCAGCGCGACAGCTTGCGCACGCTCGGCCTGCGTAAGATCCGGCAGACGGTGGTCCGTGAGGACACCCCGAACAACCGCGGTCTGATCAATGTCGTGCGCCACCTCGTGACAGTTGAGGAGGTCTGACATGACCATCAAGTTGCACCACTTGCGTCCTGCTCCCGGCGCCAAGACCGAGAAGACCCGTGTCGGTCGCGGTGAAGGCTCCAAGGGCAAGACGGCGGGCCGCGGTACCAAGGGCACCAAGGCACGCAAGAATGTCCCCGCCGCCTTCGAGGGTGGGCAGATGCCGCTGCACATGCGGCTGCCCAAGCTCAAGGGCTTCACCAACCCGTTCAAGACCGAGTACCAGGTCGTGAACGTCGGCGCTATCGCCAAGCTGTTCCCGGAGGGTGGCGAGATCGGTAAGAGCGAGCTCGTCGCCGCGGGTGCCGTGCGCAAGAACCAGTTGGTGAAGGTTCTCGGCGACGGTGAGATCGGCGTCGCCGTTCAGGTGACCGTCGACAAGGTGACCGGCTCCGCCAAGGAGAAGATCACCTCGGCCGGTGGCACCGTCACCGAGCTGGCCTGACGTACTCTGCCCACAGTGACACCGGACGAGTGGAAAGCCCGTCCGGTGTCACTGTTAGAGTTCAATAGTTGTCTGCCAAGCCTCGTCATGGTTTTCAGCCGTCCCCGTAATTGATCGGTGGCACTGAGATATCCATGTCTTGACCATGTCGTTCGCCAGGAGGATCTGTGCTTTCCGCCTTCGTATCGGCCTTCCGGACTCCGGACTTACGGCGGAAGATCCTCTTCACGCTGGGGTTGATCGCGCTGTACCGGTTGGGTGCCGCGCTGCCGTCCCCCGGCGTCGATTACAAGGCCGTCCAGGAATGCATCGATATCGTCTCCGGTGGTGATTCCGGCGGTATCTACCAGCTGATCAACCTGTTCTCCGGTGGCGCTTTGCTGCAGCTGTCGGTGTTCGCGATCGGCATCATGCCGTACATCACGGCCAGCATCATCGTCCAGCTGTTGACGGTGGTCATCCCTCGATTCGAGGAACTGCGCAAGGAAGGCCAAGCCGGCCAGACCAAGATGACGCAGTACACCCGTTATCTTTCGGTCGCTTTGGCGATTCTGCAGGCGACCGGTCTCGTCGCACTCGCGGCACGCGGTCAGCTGTTGCAGGGCTGCGACAAGGACATCCTCGCCAACACAAGCATTTTCGGCATGATCGTCATCGTCCTGGTGATGACCGCCGGTGCCGCGTTGGTGATGTGGTTCGGTGAGCAGATCACCGAACGCGGTGTCGGTAACGGTATGTCGCTGTTGATCTTCGCCGGTATCGCCGCCCGCATCGTCACCGAGGGCAAGAACATCCTCGATACCCGAGGCAACCTGGTGTTCGCGCTGGTGTGTGTCGCCGCGTTGGCGATCATCTCCGCGGTGATCTTCGTCGAGCAGGGCCAGCGCCGCATTCCTGTGCAGTACGCCAAGCGCGTCGTCGGCAGAAAGATGTACGGCGGCTCCTCGACGTATCTGCCGTTGAAGGTGAACCAGGCGGGCGTCATCCCGGTCATCTTCGCGTCCTCGCTGCTGTATCTGCCGAACCTGATCTCGCAGCTGACCAACTCGCAGAACAATCCCGATCCGAGTTGGTGGCAGGAGATCATCTCCAAGTACCTGGTGAATCCGGGGAACCCGGTTTACATCGCGATCTACTTCGGTCTGATCGTGTTCTTCACCTACTTCTATGTCGCGATCACCTTCAATCCGGAGGAACGCGCAGATGAGATGAAGAAGTTCGGCGGCTTCATTCCCGGCTACCGCCCGGGTAAGCCGACCGCCGACTATCTCCAATTCGTCTTGAGCCGCATCACCCTGCCCGGCTCGATCTATCTCGGTCTGGTCGCGGTCCTGCCGAACGTGTTCCTCGATATCGGCTCGTCCGGTGGCGCACAGAACCTCCCGTTCGGTGGCACCGCGGTGTTGATCATGGTGAGCGTTGGTTTGGACACCGTGAAGCAGATCGAGAGCCAGCTGATGAATCGAAATTACGAAGGGTTCCTCAAGTGAGAGTTGTACTGCTCGGTCCGCCGGGTGCTGGTAAAGGCACCCAGGCCGATCTGTTGTCGGAGAAACTGGGCGTTCCGCACATCTCTACCGGGGACCTGTTCCGCACGAATATCAGCCAGCAGACCCCCCTGGGGCGCGAGGCGCAGAAGTACATCGACGCGGGTGATCTCGTGCCGAGTGATGTGACCAATCGGATGGTCGAGGCTCGGGTGGACGAGCCCGACGCGGCGAATGGTTTCGTTCTCGACGGCTACCCGCGCACGGTCGATCAGGCCGACGCGTTGGAGCGGATTCTGAAGGACCGCGAGAGCAAGCTGGACGCGGTGTTGTGTTTCGTGGTTCCCGAAGAGGTCGTGGTCGGCCGGATGCTCTCGCGTGGCCGCGCCGACGACAACGACGGCGTGATCCGTAACCGGCTCCGGGTGTACCGCGACGAGACCGAGCCGCTGCTCGAGCACTACGACGGGCTCGTGGTTTCGGTGGACGGCATCGGCGAGGTCGAAGAAGTCAACACACGTGCGATGCGGGCGTTGGGTCGCTGAGGCCGAATGGTCTTCAATCGGAAGAAGAAGGTAGTTCCGTTCCGTTCCGCGGGCGAACTGGACGCCATGGCGGCGGCGGGCGCCGTCGTCGGGCGTGCGCTGGTCGCGGTGCGTGCGGCGGCCGCGGTCGGGGTTTCGACGCTCGAGTTGGATGACGTCGCCGAGCAGGTGATCCGCGACGCGGGTGCGGTGCCTTCGTTCAAGGGCTATCACGGTTTTCCCGCCTCGATCTGCGCATCGGTGAACGAGCGTGTGGTGCACGGGATTCCGACACCCACGGAGATTCTCGCCGACGGTGATCTGATCTCGATCGACTGCGGCGCGATTCTCGATGGCTGGCACGGGGATTCGGCGTGGACCTTCAGCGTCGGGTCGTCGATCGACGCCGATCGTCTGCTCAGTGAGGCGACGAAGTTGTCGATGGAGGCCGGTATCGCCGCGATGCTGCCGGACAATCGACTGACGGATATCTCGCACGCCATCGAGACCGGCACCCATGCGGCGGCGGCCGAGCACGGACGCGCCTACGGGATTGTCGATGGTTACGGTGGCCACGGCATCGGGCGTGAGATGCACATGGACCCGTTCCTCGCCAACGAAGGCGAGCCGGGTCGGGGCCCACACCTGGTGGTGGGGTCGGTGCTCGCGATCGAGCCGATGTTGACGCTGGGTACCTCGCAGACCAAGGTGCTGGAGGACGATTGGACCGTGGTGACGCTCGACGGTTCGCGTGCCGCACATTGGGAGCACACGGTGGCTGTCACCGAGGACGGCCCGCGCATCCTCACCCTGCGCCCTGAGTAAGTAACCAAGGCCGCAGCGCGGTGTGGCCGACGTTTGTTGCCCACACTGTGCTGGCCGAGCGCACGACGCTCTCGTGCGACCGGTGCGCAACGCACGCACCGATGGTCTCGAAACCCTGTGCCGGACAACACGATGGTCGAACGATTACGCGACCGTCGAGCTCGGGTTCGTCGGCAGCCCCCTACGCTGTCGACGAATCCGAGGTGGCATCCGCGCCACCTTGCGGCGCGGTATGGGCAAGCGGCGCAACCTTGTTCGCCGCTTCGATGCGCGGTCACGACACCGTTGACGTGCTGCATCGACGACCCGGTGCGGCATGCGCGACGAGGACCCGATCGCACCGACGCCAGTGGGCATTGCCCCCCTGGACGATCTCGTCGCCGACCGTGCTGACCGATTATCGGCCTACCCGTGTCGTCGGACGTTCCTCAGCCGGACGGCTGAATCGGTGACGTCGTTCCTTGCGCCCGCTGCGCCGGACCGTGACATTGTGTGCTGGCCGCCGGTAGGTGAACTCTGTGGTGCCGGAAACCCTGTGTTGCTGAACTCTGCGCACAGCGTATGTCGGGGCGGCGCGGGCACGCGTGAGTAGCTGACTACTCGAATCCGGTTGTCCCACCGCGGGGTTTGCTGCGTGAGCGCGCGCTACTCGACCTGGATCTCGGCCGTTGACGTGCGAATTCGTGCCCGCTGGTATCGATCAGCGCAGGCGGGCGCGAATTGCCAAGGTGCGCAGGGGGAGCTCGAATTCCCCCTGTGCGGTCTCCGGCCTGCCGCGCAGATAGTCGGTGACCCGATCGAGCAGTTCGGCACGTCGCTGCGGCGTGGCGATCAAGGTGTGCGAATACGTTCCGATGGTGGCGGTGAGGGATTCGACAGTACGACGTTGGGTGTGGGTGAAGGTCGCGGTCTCGAAATCTTGGAACAGCGGATGTTTCGGTAGATCGAGGCTGGCGGAAGGACTTTGGTCGGTGTGCTCGGGGCGGGAGACCTGACGCAACCCCGCGACCCACTCGACCGTGTTGTCGTCGGCGTTCCACAGCGCCGCGAAGACGCCGTCTTCGCGGAGTACGCGGGCGAACTCGGGGAATGCGGCGGCCTGATCGAACCAGTGGAAGGCCTGTCCCGCGATGATCGCGTCGACCGATCGGGCGGGCAGGGGGATCGCTTCGGCGGAGCCTGCGTAGGTCGTGACACCGGGTGCGACACGGGTGAGTTCGGCGCGCATCGCGGCATCTGGTTCGACCGCGATGACCTCGGCGCCGACGTCGAGCAGGCCGGTGGTGAGTTTGCCGGTGCCTGCGCCGAGATCGAGGACGACGGGTGGCTGTTTGTCTGCGATCGCCGACACCGCCCACCGAATCGCTTCGGCCGGATAGTCGGGGCGGTGTTCGGCGTATGCGGCGGCGCTGTCGCCGAAACTGCTCGCCCGCGCGGCGCGCGAGGGTATCCCGGCATCATCCTGGTCGGTCGCGTTCCCCATGCGGCCACTGTAATGGCGAGGCGGCGAGCGCTACGCCGCGCCGGGCAGCCTGCGCAGGCCAGCGCACACTTCGGCGGCGAGGTCGTCGTAGCCGACGGCTAATTCGGCGAGTCGTTGCCAGGCCTCGACGAGGTCCAATTGTGAGGTGCCTGCCAGGGCCGCGTACGCGTCGGCGGTGAAGCGGGCGATGCGGTCGATGACGGCGCCGACGGTCTCGGTGTGAATGTGTGCCGCACCGTGGGCCGGTGGTAATTGGGTGGCGATCCAGCGGTCGATGTCGCGGATCAATTCGGCGCGGCCCTGGTCGATCTCGAACATCACGTCGGGGTCCTGGCCGAGTCTGCGTTCGTGCAGCGCGGTCAGTTCCTTGGCGCAGCGCAGCAGCGGATTAGCCGTCGCGTGCTCGCCCCGGCATGCTTGCAGCACTTGGTGTTTCGCGGGAAGTGCGCTGGTGGTCATGGCACTGCCGGTTGATTCATGGAGCCTCGACTAGCTTGATGATTTCGGTATTGCCGCGTGTGCGTTCTGGCTGTATCGCATGGCGTTGTGGTCAAGTGCAGCACGCTCGGTGCGGGATGTGGACATTCTATTCAATTTGTTCCCGTGAGTTTGCCCATCCTGGGAAGCGGTCCGATATGGGCGTGCGAAATCAACTCGACCAGCAGACTGTCTCGGACAGTGCGGGGTGGGTTGGTGTTTGCCAGCCGGTGCTATGGCGTGGTTCGGAAGAACAGCACCCGGTCGCCGTGCTCGGAGAGCGCACCCGCCGAATTGACCTGACGTAGCCCGCAGGAGGGTAAGTAGGTCAGGTTGGCGAAAGCCTGCGTGTTACCGAACGCCGAGCGCAGCTTGGACTCGCTCGGGTGCTCCGGGTTGTGCTCGGAGAGCAACCGGAAATCCAACGGTGCCAGCGGCTTTTTCAAGGGGGCCTGACCTGCCGGTCGCCCGAACGCGGCGTACTGTGTCGCCGATCCTCGCTCGTACCAACATAATTCGTAGGCAACGTCCTCGGTGACGGTTACCTCCGCCACCGGCCAGTCCTGGGAAAGGCGCTGCGCGAGCGGATTCCGGCCGACCGGTGTGATCTCCCAATGCAGGCTCATCACGCTCACCCAGCCGCCGTAGGGCTGCTCGATGAGGACGACATCGTCGCCGAGTTTGCTCGCCTTGTTCACCGCGGGCTGGCTGACCTTCCAGCCCGGTTCGGCCGACTCCTGGTAGCTGGCGCGATCGGTGGGGTAGGCGTCGTCGGTGGCGTAGGCGGCGATGATCGCCGCGCGCAGTTGCGCCACCGCGTCGGGGGCGGGGCAGTACACGCTGAGGGCGCCGAAGGTGGCGCCGATCTTGACCGGCATCGACGGCGGGTCAGGGTCGACACCGGGATGCAGTGGTCGCAACCCGACCAGTGCGAGCTTCCAGTTGATCTCCTCGACGGTCGAGAGATCACCCGAGGACTTGAACATGATCTGCTGCTGGGTCAGTCGCCCCGCCGCTTCCAGTGTGCGGCAGTTCAATTCGGTGAGCGCGCGAAACGATTTCGGCGTGAGATCGAGGTCTTGAATCCCGCACGCGCGCAGCCGGATCGACATGCTGGTCGAGGTGAAAGCGGCGAACCGCTCTCGATACATGGAGATCGCCTGCTTTCTGGAGCGACCGACCATGAGGGTGCGCAGTAGCGTGCTGAGGCTGGCGAGGTACTTGCCCGCCAGTTCCGGATTGGCCGCCGCGAGCGTGCTGCGAATGCGCGCGGCCTCCTCGGTCGCCGCGACGGCGGCGTCCTGGTCGAGGCGTCCGAGCCAGACGCCGCACTTGGACAGGCCGTCGGCGCAGGGGCCCGCGACTTCGGGGTGCGCGCGTGCCACCTGGCGGTAGACGTCGCAGGCGTGCTTGATGGTGGTGGTCGCGAGTTCGCGACGTCCGCTGTGGCGGGCGGCGAGTTCGAGCGAACGCAGCGCCTCGTTCAGTTCGCCCGCCAACTTCGCGTTGAGTAGCTGACCTCGGGAAAGCAGCCGCAGCCTGATCGAGACGGCTTCCTCGGCCGGGGCCAGAGCGTCCCTGGTGCGGTCGCGTTTGGCGCCGTTGGTTTTGGTGGCGAGGAATCCCTTGGCGAGATCGTTGAGCGAGTTGGCCAGTTGTAGTTCGGATTCGATCGTTCGGTCGCGGGCCGTGAAGCGATCCGTCGCGATCTGACGCTCCAACGCGTCCAGATCCATCGAAATCCTCGTTTCCAGCATGATCCTCCGCTTACCGCGCTATTTACCCGAGAAGGAGTCTGTCATGGTTGGCGGCGCGGCGCAGCGGTAACCCTGGCCACGATGCCGGCCGGAGAAGTCGGCGCGAGCTGTGCGGATGCGCGATCGGTCACCCGTCGCGGGCGCGGGGGTCGGTTGTATTCGGGGAAAACGTTGGTGCGGTGCGTAATCCGTGTGTTGTGCTGCGTAAACATTGTCATGTCAAGGGTTCTGTGTGTTCCGTTCTGCTCGAACTCGACAACCCCGCCGTCCGGCCCTGTTCAGCAGCGGTGTGTGAATGTCGAATTCCGTTGGCGGACACTCCTTGTTCACCGTCGTGCGCTGGACTAGATGCAGTCTTCAACTTGTCGGGAGCGCTGAACGTGGGAAACAACATCGACTGGTCCGGTCTGAAAGACCAGGCGAATGACAAAAATGTCAAGGTCGACGCCGGGGTGGCCGAGGCGTGCGCCAAGGCATGCAGCGACCTGATCGCCAAGCTCAAGGGCTACAAGTCGATCATCGAAGGCAACAAGCTCACCGGTATCGAGAAGCTGAGCCCGATCTACTCCGGCACGCAGCTCACCACCAAGTTCAACAACAAGGGCACACAGCTCGACGACTCGATGGACAGCCATATCAAGGCGCTGACCAACATGGTCGAGTTGTTCAAGGACGCGGGTAAGCGGTACCTGGACGCCGAGGACGCGTCGGAGAGCGAGTTCACCAAGCTCAGTGACATCGCCAAGGATCCCAAGGCGGCCGACCTCAAATACACGAAGCCGGAGTACGACGAACCCGGCGACGACAAGCCCACAGCGCCCGGTGCACTCACCAAAGAGGGGGTGACGTGGGACGCGGCGGACGTGATGATCGAGAACCCGGAAGCGATGGGCTGGGACGACCTGATCTCCCTGCACGACGACACCAAGCCGCAGGCCGCTGCTGACGCGAGCGCGGCGTGGGACTTCATCGCCAAGGATCTGGAACCGGCCGCGACTTCGTTGAAGACCGAGGTCGCCAAGCTGACCGAAGACACGTGGGAAGGCGAGGGTGGTCCCAAAGCGGTGGACGCGGTGCACCGGTACGCGGACACGCTGAAGCCGCTGAGCAACAACATCGAGATCGTCGCGCAGAACCTCGACTACTCCGCGCGCTGGCTGTACAGCAATCAGCAAGCGATGCCCACCGAGGACACGTATCAAACCGAGTCCGCGCTCAACGATTACCGCGACGAGTTCAAGAAGCACTACGTCGAGGGAATGACCAACACGGACAAGGCATTTCCGCCCTTGGCCGGTGCCACGATCGCGAAGGACCCGCCAGCCGGCCCCGGTCCCGGTCAGCCGGGCCCTGGTGAACCCGGCCCAGGTGAGCCCGGTCCCGGAGCGCCTGGCCCTGGCGCTCCCGGTCCTGGCGCTCCCGGTCCTGGCGCTCCCGGTCCCGGTGCTCCCGGTCCCGGTGCCCCAGGTCCCGGCGCTCCCGGTGCGCCTGGTCCTGGTGCTCCAGGTGCTCCTGGTCCTGGTGAGCCCGGTCCCGGCGAGGGTGCTCCCGGTCCCGGTGTGCCCGGTCCCGGTGTGCCCGGTCCCGGTGAACCTGGTCCTGGTCAGCCTGGTCCTGGCCAGCCTGGTCCCGGTCAGCCTGGTCCTGGTCAGCCCGGTCCCGGTCAGCCTGGTGCTCCCGGTCCCGGTGAGCCCGGCCCCGGGTACAACCCTGGCCCTGGAGAACCCGGCCCAGGACAGCTCACCCCGCCACCGAACTTCAGCCTCGGCCCCGGTACTCCAGGCTCTGGCGATCCTGTGCCGCCGCCGGTCTTCGGACCCGGTCCCGGCACTCCGGGTCAGCCAGGTCCCGGGCAGCCGGGTCAGCCCGGTCCGGGTTCTCCGGGTCAGCCTGGTCCCGGGCAGCCGGGTCAGCCGGGCTTCGACTGGAGTTCGCTGTTCAACCCGGGTGAGCAAGGCGGTTCATTCGTCGATCCGGGTCAAGGCCCTGGCCCCGGTACGCCTGGTCCTGGTACTCCCGGCCCCGGTACGCCTGGTCCTGGTACTCCCGGTCCCGGAGCGCCTGGACCTGGCACCCCGGGACCTGGCACCCCTGGTCCTGGCACCCCCGGACCTGGCACCCCAGGCCCCGGTACTCCCGGACCCGGAAGCCCAGGCCCCGGAGTGCCACTGCCGCAGTTCAATCTTCCGGAGATCCCGCAAGCCAATCTTCCGGAGATTCCTGGGCTCGACGACATCTTCGGCGATCACGGGCCGGACGGATCCGATCCGAACGACACGGACGGAGAGGTTCCCGGCGAGCCGGGTCAGCCGGGTCAGCCGGGTCAGCCGCAGCCCACCGGCGACCCACTGACCGACCTGCTCAATCAGGTGACGAGTGGAATACCGGGCCTGGGCAACATCGGCGCACAGATCGGCGACCAGATCGGCAATCTGTTCGGCGGTGGAGGCGACGGGCCGGACGTCAACAACATCCTCGAGTCCCTGGGGATCGAAACGCCGGGAGCGCATCTGGTCGGCGCGGGTGACGGACCGGGTGAGCACGGTGGTGGTCACGACGGCGACCACGGTGGCGAGCACGGCGACAACGGTGACGACGGTGACGATCACGACAGTGATGGTGACGACGGCGACGGTGACGACCACGACGGTGACGACGACCAGGATGACAACGGCCCTGGCGGCGGCGATGACGAGGACGACGACGGCAGCGACGGGAACGGTGACGGGGACGACCGTCCCGGCGACCCGATCCAGCGGCTGTTCGGCGACGATGCACCAGGCCTGCCTCGGATTCCGACCCTCGGCGACCTTCCCAGCGAAGGAACACCTTGGGGCCCAGGGATTCCCGGCTTCACTACGCAGGGCGAGTCGTCGTCGGATCCGGTGTCGAGGCTGTTCGACGGACAGCAGGAGCCGGATCAGGAAGACGGTGACCGGACCGACTGAGACCGGAGTCGAAGCACGGCCGACGACTGATTCGAGCAGAACCGAAATGAACGTGAACGAGGTGGCGGGCGCATGACGCAGGAGTGGAATTTCACCGACCTGGAATTCAAGGTGCTCTGGGAACGCCATACCGACACGCGCCTGCCACAACCGTTCATGTTCACCAGTCGCACCCAATTCCTGGACCAGTACGAGTGGGAGAAGTACCGGACATGGGAGCAACTGCGCGATTCCTTGGACAGCTCGTTTATCGAGGTGCTGGAAACCTGTTTCCGCCCTGAGGTTTACGTAGTCGTCTACGGGTGGGTTGACCAGGACATGGACAATCCGGAGACTCGGATCAGGGTGCGCGCGGTCCGCGCGGGCACCCGCGGCTATGTGATCACCCAGTTGCCCGGTGAAACCCTCTGGCACAGCGGTGGTTACAAGATCGTCGAGTGCGGCCCGCACGGGTTGGCCGAGGCGGTCGTCGCGGCGTTGCCTGAGGTATCAGCGGGTCGGCGCGGCAACTTCGCGATCACCGCCGATCAGCAGGATGATCTGGAGCGATTCCAGGCGAATGTTTCACTGGTGTCGGAAGATTCGCACGAATCCGCGTCCGAGCAACACAACCGCTTCTTTCGGATGCCCGCCACGACAACCGGCGCGATCACGGTCAATCAGGGCCGCTCGATGTTCGGTCCGCGCGGTATCGGTGCGCAGATCATGCTGTGGCGGGATCTGGTCGACGACGGGCGCTACCTGATCGAGCTCAATCAGGCGCCGGTGGCGATCGGTACCGGCCGAAAGCGGCTCACGACGACCCTTGATACGGCGATCAGCGACATGGTCGAGCGGACCGATACGCATTGGGAAAGCGTGGAGGCAAGGACTGTTCGTCGCTGGTGAGTGCCGTGTCGATGGGGGCGGGAGAAGGTGCGTGATGAACCGAACGATGATCTCCTTTGTCACGAATACTGCTGTGCGGAAACGGGTTTCCGCCTACCACGAGCGGTAATGGGTCATGACCCTGTACCTGCCCGAAGGGCTGCGCTGGTTGGGTTGGATCGCGGGTGCGACCTGGCCGGACGGCGACGAGGACAGGATGTGGGAGATCGCGGCCGCCTGGGAACAGGCGAGTAAAGATCTCAAAGGCCTTGTGCCGGAGGTGCAACGGGCCAAAGAGTCCACCAGGAATGCCTATACCGCGGGCGCGGGCGCCGACCAGATGGCCGCCAATTTCGACCTGTTGCTCAGTGGTGACCAGTCGTTGGAGTCGTTGGCCGACCTGCTGCACAACCTCAACAACGCCGCGTTCGACCAGGGCACCGAACTGCAATCGACCAAGATCAATATCATTGTGTCGCTGGTGTGGCTCGGGTTGGAGATCGCGTGGGCGTGGCTGTTTCCGCCGACCGCGCCCGCCGTGGAAGCCGGGGCCATTGTCACCACCCGGTCGATCCTGCGTGTGCTGGAAGACCGCATCCTTTCGGTGATTCAGCGCCTGGCCGAGCGCGTCTTGGGACCCGCCGCGAAGAAGCAATACCTGTTCAAGAATGTGGCCACCTGGTCGACCAAGCCGGTGCCGAAGCCGGTGCCGAAGCCAATTCCCAAGCCGGTGCCGAAGCCGACGCCCAAGCCGACACCGAAGCCTGAGCCCAAACCCACACCCAAGCCGACACCGAAGCCCGAGCCCAAACCGACGCCCAAGCCCGAACCGAAGCCGGGACCGTCCTGGGCGCAGAAGCCTTTTGTGCCGACGGGCAAGGGTATTGGCGTGTACACGGTGAAGATCGGGGAATCCGTGGTCACCTCCATGGCAATCGACGGAAGCATCCAGGTGGGGCAGATCGCGACAGGGCATCGCCGTGAGTTCAACGGCACCCAGTTCGGACTGTCGGCGCTCGCATCTGCGGCGGGAACGATTCCTTCCCGAGAGTTCGCGCGCTACCTCGGATTCGGTATCGACAAGATCAAGAACGTCGGTGGCAGCACCATCGGGCGCATCGGCCGCGGTGCGTTCATCGGCGCCGGTTCGGGTGTGGTCAGTACGGCATTCGGCAACCTCGCCGTTGCCGCGGTGACCGGCAACTGGGCCACGTTCAACTCGCCGCAAGGATGGGTCGGCGGTGCGGCGAGGGGCGCGCTGGTCGGCGGCGCACGCGGCGGTTTCATGGTGCAGCCGGGAACACAGCCAGGCGGAATTCGTACGAATATATGGACCAATAAACCTGGTCAGCATTGGTGGAATGGGAAAGGGTGGCAGACACAGAATCCGCCGGATGGGTCGACGCCGCGAGGTGATGGGAAGCCGCCCGTCACCACCCCGCAAACAGTCGCGCAAGGTCCTGGTCCTGGTTCGCCGCCGATGATGTCGGGCGGTCTTGGTCCTGGACCGGGTTCGTCGGGTTCGTCGGTGGTGTCGTTGGGGCCTGGTCCTGGTTCGCCGCCGATGATGTCGGGCGGTCTCGGTCCTGGTCCGGGGTCGCCGGTGGTGTCTGGTCCTGGTCCGGGGTCGCCGGTGGTGTCTGGTCCTGGTCCGGGGTCGCCGGTGGTGTCTGGTCCTGGTCCGGGGTCGCCGGTGGTGTCTGGTCCTGGTCCGGGGTCGCCGGTGGTGTCTGGTCCTGGT
>NZ_BAABJM010000007.1:346430-347666 GCF_039543305.1 Nocardia callitridis
GGTCCCGGTTCCCCGTTGTCATCTGGTCCTGGTCCAGGGCCAGGGAATTCGTCGGTGGTGGGCCTCGGTATAAGTCCCGGTTCGCCGGTCGCTCATGGTCCTGGCGGTCCTGGCGGTCCTGGCGGTCCTGGCGGTCCTGGCGGTCCTGGCGGTCCTGGCGGTCCTGGCGGTCCTGGCGGTCCCGGTGGTCCCGGTGGCCCTGGCGGTCCTGGTCCTGGTGGCCCTGGTCCTGGTGGCCCCGGTGGCCCCGGTCCTGGTGGTCCTGGTGGTCCTGGTCCCGGTGGTCCCGGACCGCTGAGCGGGCCAGGCAGACCGGGGCTGGAATCGTTCATGCCGGGAAACAGCACGCCGCCGCCGGTGCACGCAGGTCCCCCGACCAGCGGCCCGATACTGCAAACGCCGCGCGGCCCCACGTCTTTCGGGCAACACGGGGATGGGTCCACGGCCTTACCGCCACGCGCATCCGCACCGCCGCCGCCAGCGCCGTTCGATCCACCACCCGCGCCGCCGCGTTCATCCACGCCTGTTTCCTTGCCGCAGAACAAGGGTGGGATCGAGTTGCAGCCGATCAATAACCACGGTCAGCAGCAGAGTCCGCCCGCTGCACCGTCGCATACGCCTGCCCCGCCTCCGACACGTACGCCGCCGTCAGTGCCTCCGTCGGTGCCGCCGGGTTCGCCGTCGCATACGCCGCCGGGTTCGCCGGTGCATGGGCCTCCGTCGGTGCCGCCGGGTTCGCCGTCGCATACGCCGCCGGGTTCGCCGGTGCATGGGCCTCCGTCGGTGCCCCCGGGTTCGCCCTCGCACACGCCGCCGGGTTCGCCGTCGCACACCCCGCCCGGTTCGCCGTCGCATACCCCGCCCGGTTCGCCGTCGCATACCCCGCCCGGTTCGCCGGTGCATGGGCCTCCGTCGGTGCCCCCGGGCTCGCCGTCGCATACCCCGCCGGGCTCGCCGTCGCATACCCCGCCCGGTTCGCCGGTGCATGGGCCTCCGTCGGTGCCCCCGGGCTCGCCGTCGCATACCCCGCCGGGCTCGCCGTCGCACACCCCGCCCGGTTCGCCGTCGCATACCCCGCCACCTCCGACACGTACGCCGCCGCCTCCGCCGCCGTCAGTGCCGCCGTCGGTGCCGCCGGGTTCGCCGTCGCATACGCCGCCGGGTTCGCCGGTGCAGGGTCCGCCGTCGGTGCCGCCGGGTTCGCCGTCGCATACGCCGCCGGGTTCGCCGGTGCAG
>NZ_BAABJM010000008.1:0-334155 GCF_039543305.1 Nocardia callitridis
CGCCGGGTTCGCCGTCGCATACGCCGCCGGGTTCGCCGGTGCAGGGTCCGCCGTCGGTGCCGCCGGGTTCGCCGTCGCATACGCCGCCGGGTTCGCCGGTGCAGGGTCCGCCGTCGGTGCCGCCGGGTTCGCCGTCGCATACGCCGCCGGGTTCGCCGGTGCAGGGTCCGCCGTCGGTGCCGCCGGGCTCGCCCTCGCACACGCCGCCTGGTTCGCCGGTGCCGCCGAACTCACCACCACCCAGGCCGCCGGAAACCACTACGACATCGCCGACCACCCACGAGCCGGATCCGGGTCCAGGAAAGGACATGAAGGCGAAGACCCGTCCGAAGCAAGTGACGAGTATCGCTCCGATGCCGCGCGCTTTCGAGGTGCCGCCAGCGCCCAAAGCTGAGGACTGGATACCTGATAAGCCGCCGCCACCGCCCGCCCCCGATAACCCTGGGCCTGACGAAGGTGGGGGACAGGGGCCCGAGAACGAGCCGAGGGAACCCGGCGAGGAACGGGGGCCTGACGACCCAAGGGGCCCGGGTGACCCGAGGCGACCTGGTGACGAACGCGGACCCGGTGACGAACGCGGACCGGATGATCCGAGACAGCCGGGTGACCCATGGCGGCCGGGTGATCCGCTCTGGCCGGGCGATCCCGACCCGAACGACCCGGCAAATCAAGAACCGGACGTGGACATCGGGTTCACGCTGAACGACGAGGAGCAGTGATGGCAGAAGAGATCAGCGTCGATACGGGCAAGCTTCGTGGTGCCGCGGCGATCTCCGGCGGTGTCGGCGATCGAATCGGCGCCATCCTCACCGAATTGGAGGGTGTCACCGGCGGCGATGGAACACCGTGGGGCAACGACTCTTTCGGGAAGAAGTTCGCCGACGGCGCGAATGGCTACGTTGCCGCGCGCGAGAATCTGACCGGCGCTGTCGGCGGAATGGCCAAGACGTTCAACGACATCGAGGCGGGTCAGAGCGATGCGGCGAACGAACTCGAGGTCGGCGAGATCGACAACCAGGGTGGCTTTCAATAGTTTTCGGAAAGTCACTGCCGTGCCGTCACTGTGACAGCACCTCGTGTTCATATTCAGGCAACTGGAAAGTTGCTCACGGCTGTCATCATCACTCTTCATGGAGCAATGGCGCCTAACGGCCGCCAATGCGTGAGGAGGGAATGCGATGGCGGACAACCTCGAAGCCGACGCGGAGCTGTTCAGGAAGGCCGCGCAGAAATCAGGTCACGTTCGTGATCGCATCGACACGGTGCTGAGTACACTCACCACCTCACTGGCGAGCCGTGGCGCGCCGTGGGGTGACGACAAGATCGGCGACCAGTTCGCGAACGGCGCGAACGGTTACCTCGCGGCGGTCGGCAAGCTCAGTGGCGGTACCACGAACATGTCGATCACGATGAACAACTTCGCCGATGGTCAGACCAAGTCCGCGAATCTGCTCGAGCGAATGGACCACTCCAATGGCCATGGCTTCCAGGGTCATTACTGATGACCAATGCGCATGCGAAAGAGGAGATGGCCAAGCTGCTCGACCAGGCGCGCGATCAGCTGCGTGACATCGGGCGTGTGCAGCAGGAGCGCGCGCAGCTGACCGCGTCGGCCACGGTGCGCAAGAAGGTCACGGTCACCGTGAACGCCGACGGCACGGTGATCGAGACCAAGTTCGCCGCGGGGTATGAGGAGCTTTCGGCGAGCGAGCTCGCGAAGGCGGTCACCACCGCCGCGCAACAGGCGGCCACCGATGTCGCCGACAAGGCTCGTGAGCTGATGGCACCGCTGAGCGAGCGGCGTGCTCGGCTGCCGAAGTTGTCGGAATTGATCGACGGTATGCCCGATTTCAGTAGCGACATCCCGACACCGCCACCGGTGTCGCTGGCCCCGCCCAACGCGAAGGAGCGGCGTGCGGATGTCGAGGACGGCGCGACCCCCCGATTCAGCAACGTCGAGGTAGTCGATCGTGAGCGTGTCGGTGACGGTGGCGTCACCGACACCAGTTGGTGATCCAGGGGTAAGCGCAGATGGCTGAGCTGCCTGGCTATCTGAAGTGGCTGGAGTGGGTCGCCGGATCCGAGTGGCCGCACGGCGACGTGGACGGCATGCGCGATGTAGCGGGCGACTGGCGGGTGGGCGCGAGCAGTCTGCGCGACATCATTGCCGATGTCGAGGCGGCCAAGAGCGCGTCGATGACCGCCTACCCGCAGGGTAAGGGTCGCACCGAGATGGTGAAGGCGTTCGATACCTTCCTCGTCGGCGACCAGTCGTTGGAGACGCTGGCCAAGAGCTTCGACAGCATGGCCGAATCGGCCGACAGTGTCGGCACCGAAATCGAATACGCGCAGCTGATGATGATCAGTTCGCTGGCTCTGCTCGCGATCGAACTCGCTGCCGCGTGGGCGTTTCCGCCGACCGCGCCCGCGGTCGAGGCTGCGGCGATCGGCGTGACGAGGGCGGCCATCCGTATCATCGCCGGGCGGCTGATGACGCGCGTCATCGAGCTGTTGGCGAAGGTGCTCGGGCGCAAACTGGCCGAGATCATCGTCCGGCATCTGGCGCTCGACACGATCCTCGGCACGGTGCAGGACCTCGGGATTCAGACCTACCAGGTGATCGAGGGGAATCGGCCGAAGGGCATCGACTGGGGTCAGGTCGGCGTCACGGCGATCAGTTCGGCGGCGGGTGCCGCTGGTGGCGGTGCCGCCGGGCACTACATCTCACGTGGGCTTGGTGACCGTTTCGCGCCGTGGATGCGGGGCGCCATCACCGGCGCCGGTGCCGGAACGGTGGGTGCTGCCACGGGTTTCGCGGGCAGCGTCGTTTCGCAATTCGGCTTGACGTGGGCGCAGGACGGCTGGGGCGCCGCCGTCGACGGCCTGAAGAACACCGAGATCGATCCGCGCATGTTCACCGCGGGCGCGTCGAACGGCGCGATGTCGGGTGCGAACCGCATGATGGCGGACGGTTTCTATCACAATCGTCATCCGGACTGGTACACACCGGGAAACGGTCCGGTGGTGGATCCCGTCGTGCGGATCGGCTCGATGCCCGACGTGGACGGCCCAGGGAACTTCGGTCAGGGTGGGACGCAGGACGGTGTCACCAATGGGCTCGGGGATCGGAACGGGAACCTGCTCGTCGATCCGGGCAATGATTTCGGAAACCATTCCAGCACAGGCGATAACAACGGCAACGGCAATGGGTACAGCAACAGCAACAGCAACAGCAATGGACAGGGCAACGGCAATAGCAACGGCAATGGCCACTGGAATGGAGACAATTCCAACCAACCCGTGACCCGCCCGACAAGTCACACCGACCTGGGCGGCGATGGTCCCGGTGAGCACAACTCCCCGAACAACGGTCGGACGAATACGGCGGCAGGAGAGCAGCATGCGTCGGACCGGCCGAACGGGTCGAACGACCGTGGCCCCGGCACGGACGCCCCGAAACCTGATCAAGGACCGGGCAATAATTCCTCGAATGAATCTGTCGGACAGAATAATTCGACCAACGAGGGCAGTAACGACGGCTCGACCTCGAAGCCGCCGGTATCGCAGGACCACTCGGGCTCGAATGAGCACTCGACCGGGCCTTCCGGGGGCGCGAACGGCCACCACGGAGATTCCGGGGGAGAGCGCGGCTCGACACCCACGCAGCACTCCGACCAGCAAGGGCAGTCCGATCGCACCGGTACGCCAGGCAGTGGCACGCGGACCGACGGCGACTCGAACAACAGCACGTACGGCAACAGCACCGATCGTGCCCCCGATACCGGAGGTTCGGATGCCGCCGAGCGCGGCGCCCCGTCGACCACTGCGCCGGTCGCACACGCCCAGGCGCCCGGGCCTCCCACGGGTAGTTCCGAAACACGCTCTGGTGCACCAGATTCCACGTCAAATAAAGCTGGCGCGGACAGTACTCGAACATCCGCGGACACCGCACGCGGTGGTCAGAGCCGCACCGGCGATTCCCTGCCGGGGGAGCAACGGGTCGGCGACAACAAAGCCGGTGATGCCAGGATCGGTGACACCAAGCCTGGCGATACGAAAGCGGGCGATACCAAGCCGGTCGATCCGCGTTCGAATGCGCAGGACAATCGATCGGCGCCGCAGGAAAGCAAGTCGAACAACTCCCCAGCGCCCAAGCCCGGCCAGGAATCGCCGCGCGCCGGTGCCGCCGACTCGCGTGCGGACGGGTCGTCCAAGCCCGGCGACCGTGCCGTTGCCGCCGAAAACCGCGGTCGCCCCGCTGAAACCGCACCACGAACGACCGGGGGCGAAGGGACGCGGGCGCACGACGGAGCAGCCGAACAGCGACGAGTGAACGCACAGCCCGAGCGGGCCGCGCCGTCACCCGATCGCGGTGCGAGCCAGGAACGCGGCGCCACCCATCCTGATCGTGGGACCCCGCCTGATCGTGCTGCGACACACCAGGATCGCGGCAGCGCTACCGATAAATCCGGTACCGCCGAACGCAATCCGACCCCTACCGACCGCAGCGCACCGCCGGATCGCACTGCTGCGCAACAAGATCGCGGTGCGAACCCGGCCAATCGCGTCGGCGCGCAGCCCGCACACGGTCAGGTCCCGCGCGGTTTCGGTGAACAGCAGCCGGGAGCCGCACCGGCCGACCGTGCCCGTCCCGACGGCGTCACCCCACGCGCGGACGGATCGGACGGTCGAGTACCCGACCGCCCGGCGACCACTCCCGACGCGACGGACGGATCGCGCCGCGACTCGACGAATACCGCGACACCGCCTCGCGACCCGGCCGCACCCGACTCGACCCGGTCGCATGTGCGCCCCGAACCTCCGCTGGGCGAGCGTGCGCCGACGAGGCCCGATTCCGGCGACCGCCCGCAGCACCCCGCCGATGGCGAACGTGCCCGCTCGCACGACGAGCCGACTATCGACCCGCACCAGAACGGCGTCGACGCCGCGCTGTTGCTGACACACGGTGCCGCGGAGCCGACCACTCGCCCCGCCCCCGGCGAAGTGCGTGCCGACGGGTCGGCACCGCACCGCGACATCCACGAGCCGCCCGCTCGCGGTCGCGCTGAACGTCCGGTGAGCGAGGCCGAGCGCAATCGGGGGCGCTGTGCGGAGCTGTCGCTGCGCGAGATTCAGGAACGCACCGGCAGCGACGCGATCAACCTGCCGGATCGCCCGGTAGGTCCGGAAGGTATGTCGGCCTACGACGTCGAGACCGCCGCGGGTGGTCGGTTGCGCGAAGGCACCCACGACGAGCTCGCCGCGCGACTGCTGGACTCCGATATGGGCGACGGTTCCTCGGTGCTCGTGGTGGACGTATACGGCGTCACCGATGAACACGGCGTGGGTGCGCACGCGTACCTGCTGGTCAACGACAACGGCACGATCGTCGTCCGTGATGTCGGCGCGGGTCTCGAGCATCGGTATCCGCCGTCGACGCCGCGCGAGGTGCGCCGCACCCTCGGGATTCTGTTCGATGCGCAGGGCAAGCCGATCCATCCCCTGGGTCCCGAGGGCTCCGCCCACCCGCAGTCCCGGCCGGGCACGGGACCGTCGATTCCACCGCGTGTCCGCGCCATGCTCGGCGAATCCGAGTCGGGTCGGGAAATGCTGGCGTGGCTCGATCGGGGATCGAGCGACGGCGCCCCTGCGCGCCCGTCCGAGGTGCAGGTCCGCGCCGAACACGCTGACGCGCAACCGCATCGGCTCTCGGAGCGGGCGCAGGCGACGCACGACGCGCTGGTGGCGGATCGGGAGAACGCGCGAGCCCAGCGCGACAGCTTGCTCGAGCAGCGCGATGAACTGGCCGCACAGGTGAGCAGGGACTCGGGTATCGAGCTCACCGCGAAGGACCTCACTCGCCAGAACCTGCGCAGCACGCTGGACGCACTGCGCTCGCAGGCGATGGCGAACGGCGACGCGAGCCTGCTGGCGCAGGTCGGTGCGCTCGAGCACGCCTCGACGCAGGTGTCGATGGCCAAGTACGCGGTGGTCGACCATGCCGAGCAGACGGGCATGAACGCCGCCCGCGACACGCTCCCCGGCAATGCCGTACTCCTCACCGGCAAGGAGGGTGCGGGCCCCGGCAAGGCGAATACCTTCGACGTCGTCGCGCTGATTCCCGGCGGGCCCGATCACCCGCCGCGAGTAGTCCTGTTGGAGGCCAAGGGATTCGGGTCCACGCTCGGTACGAGGATGGTCGATGGTCAGCGTGTGCAGCAGGGGACCGGCGAGTATCGGGATTGGATGCTCGACAACGATCGCGCGTTGCTAGACGCGCGAGCGGAACTGGCGCACGACAATCCCGACCTCGCGCGCCAGATCGACGCGGCGCTCGCGGCGGGTGACATCGATTACCGGCTGGTCCACGCGGATGCCGAGAGCGTCGAGGTCACCGAATTCACCGACCGCCGAGCGGAATTCGACGATCAAAACCTCCGGGTAGGCACGTCGCTGGACGATTACCCGGATCAGGTGCGGTCGCTGCTCGCGCAGACGCCGACGGGTCGTGAGGTTTTGGCGTTGCTGGAGAAAGCGGGGGTACGCGCGCTGTTCGAACCGGATTCTCCGGTCGGCAATCTCGGTGAGTTCCGTGACGAAAGCTTCGCCGCCGTCGTGTTCACCGACGGGAATTCGCATGTGCAACAGGCGATCACCCTCGTGCACGAGGGTGTGCACGCGGAGTATTCGTTGTCCGGTGAGTCCGCGAATGTGCCGTCCCGAGGTAAGGCCATGGGGCGTGAACAGTATGTGGCGGCGATGGTTCGCGAGGAGAGCGACGCCTTCGCGCGCATGTATGATTTCGGCCGTGAGCTGCGTGCTCTCGGATATGACGTCACCGTCGATCCGCGTGGCGATCGCTACCACCGCGCCTATGACGACGCGGTCGCCGAGGCGCTACAGCGGACACAGGAGCTGGACGCCGAGCAACAGCGTGCGATCGGTCGACGTGCGGGGATCGCCGCCATCGAACCGAGCGTGGCGGCCGATTCCTGGCGTAACGGCAGCAATTACGCGAAGTACTACCATGCGGGGTGGGGCAACTTCCGTGAGTTCTTCGATACGGGTCGTGTTCCCGGATCATCGGAGGGCGCGGACGCTGTCCGCGATCTGCTCGGCCAGCGTCGCGCCGCCGAACAGGACGTGCGCGAGATCGGCGTCGACGTCCAGGATCTGGCCGCTCGGCTCGGTGTTCCCGAAGTGGTCAGAGCGCCGGAGTGGTTGCCGCACTCGATCGACGATCTGCGGGCGACCAACGCCGCCGAGCGCATCGCGTTGGCGGGCGAACTCGGTATCCACCCCGACGATCTGGCCCGCGACGTGCTTTCCGGAGACGCGGAGCATCGTCGCGCCGCGGTACTGCGGCGCGAATTCGACACCGCCGCACTGGCCGACCGGCTGGCGCACTTACACGATGCCGTGGAGCGGGTGGCGCGGGTCGGCGACGAGACGACCGCGGCCGCGGCACGTGACCTGCTCGAAGGTCGACTGACCGTCGAGGGTGGTCGCGGCCACCTGGCCTCCGATCGCGTCGCGGTCATCCACGGCGAACCGCCGCAGGTGGTGGTGGTCGTGGGCGATCGCGACGGTTTCCACGGCCCGCTGCGGGCGGCCGCGCAGGCCGATCCCGCGGTGCGTGCGGCGTTGGACGATCCCGGCGTCACCGTCGACCATTTCCTGGTCGACGTCGGCGGCGACGGTTTCGCGCGGATCGAACTCGTCGACGAGCAGGCAGTGGCCGCTCAGCAGCACCAGACGCCACAGCACACCGTGGACGTTCCCGAGCAGCCGACGCCGAGGAACGCGGCGGCCGAGGCCTCGGCGTCGCGCACCGAACAGGTGCGAGAGCTGTTGCGTACCACCGATATCGGCCGCAGAACCGACGCTCTGCTCACCCGCCTCGATATCGCGGTCGTGCACGAGTCGGGTGCCGAGCCGAGATACGCGCCGGAACGCAACGTCATCGTGCTCGACATCGGTGCGTCGGATCCGCACCAGGCACTGGCCCTCGCGCATGCCGCGGCGCACGCCGACACGGTGCACGGCGGTAAGTCGGCGAATACCCCGCGTAGTCGAGCGCAGATGTCGCGCGAGGCCTACATCGACGCGATGCTTCGCGAAGAGGCGCTCGCACACGCGACGGAACTCGAACTACGCAAGCAACTGCGCGAGCTCGGCCACGACCTGCCGACCGATGGGTTGGAGTTGCGCTACAACGAGGGAGTCCTCGACGCCACCTATGGTGCGCCCGACCGGTGGGCCGAGGGATTCCGTGCTGGCGCCGAGGCGATTCGCGCACACATCGACTTCGTGGGTCCCACGCTGGCCGAGGGCAGTTACCGCGAACTCTACGGTACGGCTTGGGATCTCGCGCACGGTGAACCCGCGGCCAAACACCTCGAAGCGACCGACCTGCTCGACGTGACCGACCTGCTCGACGTGACCGACGACGCCGCGACCGATCCGCCCGCCCCGCGTGCGCCGCGGGGAGACGAAGGGCCACCACGCGAACCTCTGCCCGAACCCGGCGACGAAGGGCCGACCCCGGCTACCGACGGCGGCGCGCAGAAACCACCCACCGACCCGCCGAAGGCGCCGTCCAGCAGCGCCGACGACGAGCCGGGTCCGCGCAATGGCGATTCCACCGACGATCCGATGGCGTGGGCCGAGCAGTATCTGCGGATGCCCTCGGAGGTAGGCGTTCCCGACCTGCCGGTGCGTTCGGATGCCGAGCGGGAGTATCTGCACGCACTCGCGCGATCACTCGGTCTCGGTGATGCGTTGACCAGCCACCTCGACCCGCACGGAGCCTTGCGCGATCTTGCCGAAAGTATCGCGGGCACAGGAGTTCTCGACGGCGAGGTGCCGCCGCCGCGCGAGGGCGAATCACCCGCGACACCGCCGCGTTTGCGCTCGGTCGAACAGGTGCGCGCCGAGTTGATCGAGCGGCTCGGTGTCGACCCCGCCGACCTCGCACCCGAACATCTCGCACGCACGATCGCCGAGCTGCGTTACCAGACACTCGTGCACGCGGGCAGTGTCGAAGCCCTGGCCGACGCGGTGGCCGAACACGATGCCGCCGCCGACCCCGCGCACCGCGAGATCGCGGCGACCAACCGCGAGGACTGGGCGCGGCGCCTCGGGCTCGATCCCGCCGACGTACGCCCGGAAACCATTGCGCGCCTGCGGGAACAGGCGCTGGGTGCAGCTCGCGACATCGCCGATCTCGCCGACGCGGTGCAGGCGTTGCGCACCGATCCTGGCGACGCGCACCGGGTGATCGTCGACGTCGACGGTCAACGCGTGCGGCTGCGTTTGGAACCGGACGGCGACGGCGGTTGGCGCGTCGCCGCTACCGAGCACCTCGCGGCGCCGCGCATCGAGGCGACCGAACAATCGCCGCCACCGCAGGAAGCGCCACGCAAACAGTCCCGGTTGCGGTCGCTGTGGGAGCGACTGCGGTCCGGTTATCTCGGGCACACACCGAAGTATCCTTCCGGCTCCGGTCTCGACGGCCAAGGACAGCAGCAGGTCATCCACCTGGTCGGCGACGCGGCACATGCCGATGTCTTGAGCACCTTCGAGGGCAACCCGGCGCGCCTGGCCAAAGAGGGTGTCGCGCTGTGGCAAAACCGCGAGCTGATCCCGTTCCTGAAGCATCTGAGCGGTCGCGTCGCCGACGCGGTCGGCGAATACGCCGTCCCGAAAAACCGCGACGGCGAGGAGTACCGGTACTGGCTGGAGGACGCCGACCCCGAACTGGTGCGCCGAGAGCTCGGCGTCGAACTCGACGAACTGCGCGCTCGCGCGGCCGAGGAGCTCCCTCCCGGCCGGGACGAGACCGATCCGGTCGCCGAAATACCGCCCCCGCCGGACTCGGACGCCGCTGCGCCGAAGCGGCGCACCGAATCCGAGCTGGAAGCCTGGCAGCAGGAACTGCACGAGGTCACCGCGCAACGCGCTGAAATCGCCGACCTCCTGCGCGCCGCCGCGCAGCGTGCCGGTGTCGACCTCGGTGAGCTCACCCCGGAGACCGTGCGACGTGCCCTGCACACCCTCGAATACCAGCAAGCCAGGCGCATGGGGGCCTTGTCGGGTCTCGCCGAGGCGGCGATCCGCTACAACGCCGAGAACGAGCGCATCCCCTACAGCGACAAGGTGAGCTTCTTCGACCTCGATCCGATGAGTCGGTTCCTCGCGGAATACCTTGCCGCGAGTGGTGTCGATGCGTTCATGCTGCGCTGGCAAGGGGTGAACAACGGTGCTGAGCCGCTGCGTAATTGGGGCGATCTGTACGAAACTCCCGAGCACGGCATCGATGCCGATGCGCCGGGCATCAACGAGAATGTGCGCGAGATCTTCGCCGACGCACTGCGCCGCGATCAGATTCGCGACGAGCGCGCCGTGTGGGCACAACTGCTCGGTGTCGACCTCGGTGATCTTTCGCCCGCCAATCTGCGTCATCTGCTCGCCGAGCACGTCGACGGCCTGCGTGACAGTGCGCGCGAGCTCGCCGCCTTCGCCGACCAGAGCGCGCGTTTCCTGCGGGCCGACGCCGAGGTGGCCGAACTCGCCGACCTGTTGAGCGAGATGGCGCTGCGCGATTCCGTTCTCGCCGAGGGGGCGTTGCTGCCCGACGTCGACGGTATCGGGCTGCTGCCGGGCGATCCGATGCGGTTGGTGGTGGTCGACGGCACCCTGGACCACGACCGCGTGCTCGCCGACGCATTGCGCGATCATCCCGACCTCGCGGAGGCGGTGAACACCGGGCTGGTCGAGGTGCGCTACCGCGTGGCCGCCCTCGGCACGGATGGAACCATCCATCTCAGTGATACCGATCCCGTGCATGCCATGCACATCGGTGAGGAAGTCGCGGGGCACAGGGTGGAGGTGACGCTGCTGCGCGACGGCGACGGTCGCTGGCAGGTCGTGCCCGAACAATCCGCCGAACACGGCGGCGTGCGCGACGACCCGACGGATCCGAGGCTCGTCGAGTCGCGGAGCCCGGCGGAAATTCGTTCCGCGCGTGACGAACTCGCCGAGCGACTCGGGATCACCCCCGAGGAACTCGGGTCGCCCGACCGGCTCGCCGCGCGCCTGGCCGAGTTGCGCCACGACAACGCGGTGCGCGCCAGCCAGATCGAGGCGATCATCGATTATGCCCGCACCGCGTGGGATATCGACTCCTACAACAGCTTCAGTGCCGCGCATGATCTGCTCGCTCACCGCGTCGGCGTCGCGCCCGGTGAGCTGACCGCGCGAGTGCTCGCCGAAGCCCTCCTGGATCCGCACGGTCGCAATTCGCTTCGCCTGCAACAGGCCGAGGCGCTGGCCAAATACGTGAAGCTGGTGCGCGGGCTCGACGCGGGCGTGGTCGACGGCGCGCGTGATCGGCTCGCGCAGCGACTCGGTGCTCGCCCCGACGACCTGTTTCCGATGAAGTACACCAAGGAACTCACCTACGAGCCGGACTCGAAGGCGATCGACCCGAAGAAGCTGCGCTCGTTGCTCGCGAAGGCCGCACGGGGCGGTGCCGACGAGCACGCGAACGCCGTGGACGCGCTCGCCGAATTCGCGCGCACCCTGGGCAAGACCGACCCGTTCGATCGGGTCGCGCACGGCGAGAACGCGCTCGATCCTCGGGTGGCCGACACAGAGTTGCCGGTGCACCCGAAGGCTGTCGCGCATTTGCGCGACATCGTCGGCGATATTCAGGAGCTGACCGAGGTGTTCGAGGGCATGGGGTTGCTCGACGGCAGCCACGATGTGTCGCCGGGCCCGGAATGGGGAGTGAGTAGCGACTGGGCCCGCCTGCTCGGTCTCGACCTGACCGACGCCGACGACGCACGATGGGTGCGAGTCTACGAGATCTACCGCGACGGCAGGATCGACCAACACGAGCGCCTGACCCCCGCCCAGTTGGCCGAGGTCCAAGCCGAACTGCGCGAGGAGATCCGCCAACGCACCGCCGACCTGCAAGCGTTGGACGAACTGGCCCGACGCCACGCCGCCACCGAAGCGACAACCCCCGTCGCGCAAGACCCGGCGAAAGCGCCGGATCGTGCGACCGAACCGGACAGCCGGTCGGAGTGGAAGCGGCGGATGGATGCCGAGCAGTCGGCGTGGCTGGAACGCATGCGTGCTGAGCACGACGCGTGGGTTGCTCGGATGGCGGAAGGCCCCACCGAGTTGGCCGGTGCGCGCGCGGAGTTGGCTGCCGAGCAGGCGGCGTTCGATGAGCGTCTGCGCGTGCGGCACGAAGAATCGTTGCGGCGTAACCAGGAGTGGTACGAGCAGCAGGCCGCGTTGTTGGAAGGGTTCCCTGATTCGGAAGATGCTGCACCGCAGCAACATCGGACCGATTCCGAGTCGGAAGGTCCGTCGGAGTGGAAGCGGCGGATGGATGCGGAGCAGGCTGCGTGGACGGAGCGCATGCGTGCTGAGCGCGACGCGTGGGCTGCTCGGGTCAGTGCGGGCCCCACCGAGTTGGCGGGTGTGCGTGCCGATCTGGCTGCGGAGCAGGCGGCGTTCGATGAGCGGATGCGTGGGCGGCACGAGGAGGCGTTGCGGCGTAATCAGGAGTGGTACGAGCAGCAGGCCGCGTTGTTGGAAGGGTTCCCTGATTCGGAAGATGCTGCACCGCAGCAACATCGGATCGATTCCGAGTCGGAAGGTCCGTCGGAGTGGAAGCGGCGGATGGATGCGGAGCAAGCTGCGTGGATGGAGCGCATGCGTGCCGAGCATGCGGAGTGGGTTGCCAGGGTGAGTGGTGCGGTGCCACCTGAATTGGCCGGTGTCCGTGCTGAATTGGCTGCGGAGCAGGCGGCGTTCGATGAGCGGATGCGTGGGCAGCACGAAGAAGCGTTGCGGCGCAATCACGAGTGGTATGAGCAGCGAATTGCCCGCCTCGACGGCGTCGAACCCGCGCCGTCGCCGCGCACGACCGGTCCCGATGACGGTCCGGAAACACCACCGCGGCCGGTCGGCCCGCCAGCCGATCCGTCGAACGGTCCTTCCTCGCACGGTGCACGTGTGCCAGAAAGTGAAGCGGCGCAACCGGAGACGCAGGCCGACGGTGGGGCGCGGAAACCACCGGAGAACCCCCCTGCACCACCGGAGAGCGATCCCGGCGCGAACGGGTGGGCGAAGGACGGCCCCGCGCGTCCACACGACCCCGTCACCCCAGAATTGCGTGCCGCCCTCCCCGCCCTGCAGGAGCGCATCGCACAGGCTGGCGCCGCGCGCCGCGCACTCGAACAACGCATCGCCGAGCGCGCCATCGCGCTCGGCGTCGACACCGAAGGCCGCAATCCCCACGAAATAGGCCGCGCCGTCGACGAATTGCTGCGCACCAGGATCGCGGAAGCCGAAGCCATTCGCGATCGCCCCCGGGTGCCGAGCGATGCGATGGAGCAGCATTTCGCCGACCTGCATGCCGCACAGCAGCGGATCGATGAGCCGATGGCGGGCCTGCGGCCGCTGCGCGCCGAACTGGTCGAATTTCAGACCGCGGCACGCGAAGAGTTGCGTGCGCGCATCGACGCCGGCGTGCTGGCCGCACGTGACCTGTTGGTCGCCGAGGGAGCGACCAGGCTCGACGGCGCCGAGGGGGTCGGGCTGCTTCCCGGGCAACGGGTGCTGGTGGCCTCGCCGTTCGCCGCGCCCGATCAGGTACTCGGCCCCGACGCGCGACGCCAACTCGCCGACCAGGGTGTGCGCGTCGAATTCCGGCAGGTGTCCGTCGACGAGAACGGTGTCCACGTCACCACCCTCCGGCCGCCCGAGGCCGGGGGTGCGCCCGCGCGTTCGTCCACGCCGCCGGTCGCACCGGGCGGCGGTTCGGCGTCCCGGACGGACGCCGCACTAACGAAAAGCACTACGCTGCGGGGTGATTCAGAATCGCCAAACCCGAAACCGGCGACCATCGCCCCGCCCGAAGACGCGCGTTCGGGGCCGAAGTCTCCTGCCGATACCGCGCCGACTGATGGGTCGAAGTCGTCGTCCACCGCCCCGCCTGTGGATGCGGGTCGGGGGCCGAAGCTTCCTGCCGATACCGCGCCGACCGATGAGCCGACGCCAGCGTCCACCGCCCGACCCGAAGACGCGCGTTCGGGGCTGAAGCCTCGCACCGACACCGCGTCGACTGACGAGCCGACACCACCCCGCGATGCGAACGACACCGCCACACCGGCCAGGGACGACACCGCCGATGTCGACCGAATGGTGCGGGCGCGCGCCGAAATGGTCGCCAGGGCCGCCGAATTGCGTGCCGTGCGCGACCTGCGTGCCGAGCGGCTGCCCGTACATCCCGACACCGATCTGACCGGCGAACACCTCGAAGAGACCATGCGGCGGCTACGCGACGGCGCCGACGACAACACGGCCGAACGTGCCACGGCGATCGACGAACTGGAACACCTCGCCAAGGACTACAACGACGCCATCGCCGACCTCGCCCGCCTCGACGAGCGCATCGCCGAGACTCAGCGATCAGACACCGCGACCCGGACCGACGACGACCTGGAGCGTGAGCGTTCACGCTTGGCCGCCGAGGCGCGCGACGAACTGCTGCGTGAACGATCTCGCCTGGCCTCCGAACGTGAATTCCAACGCGCCAAACGCGATGACCGCTTCTCCCGCTTCGACACCGGTCACCTCCGGTTCCGCGGGGCGGACGAGGCTTTGAACCAGGGAAACCTCACCACGACCATCGAGGAGCTCACCGCGTCCATCGTCGGCATGCGAGACATCGCGGGACTCGGCGACGACGCGCCCACTCAGGCACGGGAATTGGTGGGTGAGTTCGAGCGCGCACAACGACTGCGCACCATTTTCACCCTGCAAGACGCGGCCGAGCAGTTCAATCGCTTGGACACCGAGTTGACCGAACTCGACCGGCGCATCGCCAATTTGGAGTTGGCGCACCCCGACGCTCCCGTCCGGGTGCCAAGACAGGAGACCGTCGCCGAGCTCGTCCGGCTGCTGGCGCGCGCCGACGAACTCGACGCGCTGACCGACCGGTCGCCACGCCAGGACGACGAACTCGGCGAGCTGCGTCGGCAGATCGCCGACGTGCGCGACCAACTCCACCGGGAACAGGCGCCACGTTCGGCCGAGGTCGCCAGCGAACTCGACCGCCTGGGCCGCGAGCGTGCTGCGGCCGTATTGGCGGACAAGCCGTGGCGCGTGATGCGCGATGATCTTGCCCGGCGGCTGCGCGTCGATGTCGAGCGGCTGGGGCCCGGCGAACTCGCCGACACTCTCCGCGCCGTCGCTGATCGCACCGTTCCCGCCGATCAGGTGGCCGAACACCGTAGACAACTCGACGCACTGCGCGCGGCAGCAGAGCGAGTCAACAACGACGACAACGAGATCGGGCGCCTGCAAGACCGCATCGCCGAACTCGGTGGCGCGTTCCGTGACGCGTTGACCGAAGCGGGTGCGCGCCAGGTCACCGACCGCGTCGGCATTATCGAGGGTGAGCACCCGCGCATCATCGTGCTGGCACCGCGCGGCGAATTCACCCACCCGCGCGCCGAGCACGATGTCGCGTTCACCGACGCGCTGCGCCGCGATTCCGCTGTGGCGCAGGCGTTCACCAGACCCGAGACGGTCATCGAATACCGGCATGTCGTCGCCGACCGTGCCGGTGTGTGGCATACCGAGGAACTCGCGCCACCGCGGCGCAGGTTCCTCAGCACCGGGTGGCACCGCGGCGAACCAGGCATCCATGTGGTGAGTTGGCGCGATGGCGCGGGGGATTGGCATGCGGTCGACCCGACAAGGCCGGATTGGCGCCAAGGCGGCGACAGCGCGACGGTGCCGAAGAAGTTCGAGCCACGTGACCTGCCGGAAGGGGTGAGCGGCTGGGCGGCCGAACCGTTCCAGGCGTCGGTCCACGAGCTGTTCGACCCCGACCATCCGCCGGGTTACGACAAGGATCTTCTGCCGAAGATTCCCGGTGGCGAACCGGTTATCCCGGAAGGGATGCCCACCTACGAACTGCCGTTCGCCGGGGCTTTCTACCACACGATGCGGATCATCCTGGAGACGGCGAAGCTGTCCGGGTTCACCTGGTACAGCGACAAGGATAATCCGGGGCGCATTCGGCCAGGGTTCAAGGGGCACCCGTGGTTTCGCGCGCCACGACCCGACGTTCAGCCGATGGCTCGGGAATGGCAGGCCCGGGATCAGGTGCTCGACAACGGCGATATCACCGAGCCGTTCAAGCAGCGTCAACGCGAGGCCGAGGCGCGTTGGGCGCTGGTGCAGGAATGGGCCGACGGCCAGTACGAGCGTTTCCGTGCCGACGACAGCGATATCGACACCATCACCGACAAGCTTGCCGCCGACCGGGAAGCGCGCGTGGTCGAGGACAAGGAACAACGCGCCGCGGCCCTGGTGGATCGGCTCACCCGTGCGGTCGTCGGGGATCCCGACTCGCCCCTGCACGACGTCGTGAAAGACCTGACCGGTCAGCTCGTCGACGAAAAACCCGGTGACGCACGGCGATTGGCGGAAGACCTCCGCGAGGTGCTGCGCACCTCGATCGGCCCGGTCGACCGCGCCGAACTGATTCGCCCGGTGGCCGATCAGCTCACCGAGCTGCCCGCATTCACCCGCGAAGACATCGAACGCGTCAAGAACCACCTGATGAACGACCCGCACCTGCTGCGCGATCCACGCGACGGGGTGCTGGTGCGGCGCCAACTGGACGCGGTCGCCGATGTCGCCGAGGCATGGAATCGCCTGCTCGCGGGCGAACACCTGCCCGCGGACATCCTGATGCTCCAGGACGCCCTCGCCGAGTCGAACTACCTGCGCGACAACCCGACCGAGACCTGGCGTGACGCCAACCAGCACGTCATCATGCGGGGTTTCGACTGGAACGCCCAACGCCCACCACTGACCGACTGGCGCGCGAAAATCCCCTACGCCCCGGCCCCGGTCATCCGAGACACCCTCACCCTCCCACCACGCCCCGACGAGCGTGCGGCACTCGAACCGACCCGAGAACTCCCACCAGGCGAAGACCCCGACATCGACGGTCCGGAGTCATCGAGACCCGACCGACCCGACGATGCGTCGCCGGAGTTGGCACGGCGACCCGACGACGACGCCACCGAACCCTCGGATCATTCGCGCACGGTGTCTGACCCCGTTGCCGGCACGGATAATTCGCCGCCGGATTCGGACCACCTTGCCGACTCTTCCGATCGCTCCACGGACGATCGGTCGGATGCCGATTCGCCTGTGCGTAGCGCCGACCCGATTGGCGCGGACGCCTCGGAACGGCCGGACTCCTCGCCCGTGGAGGGCGAGCCCTCTGGGCGAGAGGGCGGCCTGGCGCGAAAGCCGGACATCGATGCTCGGGCGCCTGATCGCTCGATAGGCGGTCGGTCGGAAGCCGAGTCGGCTGTGCCTGCGCGCCCGCCGAGTTCGGTGGATGAACGCGGGCGTTCACGGCGCTCGCCGGTGGAGGACATGCCTACCGATGGGCGCGGCGACCTGGTGCGAGAGCAGTCGGAGCTGGATTCCAGCCTCGACGGTGAGGGGCCGGCCCGTCGGTCCGGCTCGGCGTCGGAGCCGGGCAGTGTTGCGGAGAACCGTCCGGCGGGAGACCTCGAGGTCTCGAAAGATCACTCGGTGGAACGCGATTCGGATGCTCGGCAGGGCGGCGTGCCTTCCGAACGGCGGGGCGGGCCCGAACGATCCGGAGATGTGGGGCAGGTGGATACGGGGAACGCGGGGAGGCGCGACCCGTCGTCCGAAAGTATTGATCCCGAAGACGCTGTGCGTGACGGTGAGCCAGGGGCCGCCGCGACACCAGCGGTGCGCCATAGCGAACCGTTGACCGATGGTGATTTCTCGGAACCGGACTCGGAACGTACGCCGCCGCGGGATAAGCCATCTGAGGACGACGAGTCGGGTCCGGACGATGCCGACGGCCGGGACAGCGACTCCGGCGGTGCGGGCGAGGGCCGCCGCCCGCACGGTGGCGACAATCGTCCGAGCGGGCTACCCGGTGCCTTCCAGCGCTCGCGAATCCCGCGCCCGCCGAAGGACTACGACTTCGACCTGCCCGGTGGCCCGGACATCGACGTCCTGTACCTCCCGGACCCCGACTTCCCTTCCGAGCCGCCGTCCACCCCCGAGCCGCCACACCCCCCGACCCCACCGCGCCCCACACCACCCCCGGACCCGGTCCCTGAGTCGCCGTGTCCGCCTGAGTCGCCGTGTCCGCCTGAGTCGCCGTGTCCGCCTGAGTCGCCGTGTCCGCCTGAGTCGCCGTGTCCGCCTGAGCCGCCGCGTCCGCCTGAGCCGCCGCGCCCGCCTGAGCCGCCGCGCCCGCCTCAGCTGCCGCGTCCGCCTGTCCCCCCGACACCCCCCGAACTCCCGACTCCGCCGGACATACCGTTACCACCGAACTTGCCCGAACCCCCGTTGCCGCCGATGCCGCCGGATTCGCCGACACCGCCGGAGCTTCCGGCGCCGCCGAACCCGTCGGTGCCGCAGCCTCCCAATACACCGGAGCCCCCGGGGCTTCCGGGGTTTCCGGGGCTTCCCGCACCACCTGATCTGCCGAGCCCCCCGCAGCTTCCGGTGCCACCCGACGCGCCGGGGCCGACGAATCCTCCGGCACCGCCGCATGTTCCGTACCCGCCGGACATTCCGCCCGTACCCGCGCCGACACCGCCGCAGTTCCCTGCGCCACCCGGCATGCCGACGGCACCTGGTTTCCCGCCGCCGCAGATCCCCTTACCTCCGGCGTCGCCCGACGTGCCCATGGCGCCGAACCTGCCGGTCCCGCCGGAGGTTTCACCCGCACCCGGCGTACCGGTGCCGCCGCAGCAGCCTCCATTCCCACCAGCGCCGCCTGGTATCCCGCCGCAGGCCCCGACTCCACCGTTGCTTCCGTCCGCACCGACGCTGCCCGAACCGCCGACACACCCTGCGCCTCAGGCGCCAGTGCCGACGCGACCCCCGGCGTCTGATGTTCCCGGGCCGCCGCAGCTCCCGTCGTCGGACGGTCCGGAGTGGAGGGATTCACCTGTTCGACCGGTGGTTCCGATACCCCCTGTGGTGCCAGGTGTTTCGGCACCTGGTGCTCCTGGTTGGCCTGAAGTTCCTGGGCCGCAGCAGCTTCCGATGTCGGACGGTCCGGAGTGGACGGACTCTGTTGTCTCGCCGCGAGTTCCGAGCCCACCAGGCGTTCCGACGCCGGGTGCCCCCGGCTCGTCGGAGCTGCCCGCGCCGCCGCAGTTGTCCGAGTGGCCTGGCGGTTCGGGATCGGCGGCCCAGCAGTATGGTTCGGCGCCGATCGCCGAGCATCCGGTATCGCCTGTTCCGTCGGTGGGCGGAGAATCGCGCGAGGGGGACGGTTGGGTTCCGTTCAGTCTGGCCGGGCCGGTGCCGTCCGTCGATTCGACACCACCGGGCGGCTGGGAGCACGACCGGGAAGAAGGACAACCAGGCGCAGATTCAGTTGCCGCACCGGGGTATTCGTCGAACGGTCGGACCAACGACTCCGCGCCGAATCAGCTCGCGCCGTGGCCGGAGACCCTCGAACACGGGCCGTTGTCGAACGGCGCGCAAGGCGAGAACGGCCACGCGCCCGCCCAGCCCCCGCAGCAGCCCGACGCGCCTACGATGCCGCCGCCGATGCCGATGCCGCCCCCTGCCCAGGCGCCTGCGCGCCGCTCGCGTGCCTTCCCACGTGCGGCGCTGCACGGCAACAGCGCGGGCAATCCGGGTGGGTACGGCGACGGCACCCGAATCTGTGTGCGCTCGCACATCGCGTTCGGCGAATACGCGGATTTCGACCCCGTGACGGGCACGCTGTACGACCTTCCGGTGATGGCGGGCGCGCTCGGTGGCGTCTACGGGCGGGTCGGCGAGCTGTCGATGGTGTTCTACCGGTTCTACGATCGCTTGATGTTGCGCGCGGGCGAGCAGGTGTTCGACCTGGATGCCCAGCACGTGGCCGTCGTGTGGCAGCAGACCGGTGACAGCGCGGCGTGGTTGGTCATCGATATCGACGGCGAGTCGGTCTGCGAGGTGCGTTACCGTTCGGTAATGCCCGATTTGGACCTCGGTCTGCTGATCCGCGACGTGCTCGCCGACCCGAATCGCCGCGATCGGATCTTCACCCACTGACCGCAGGGTCGCCGACAGGTAGACGAGGAGCAATCGTGCGCGAGGACGTCACGAGAGCCGAGAGCGATTTCGGTCGCCGGCTCGCCGAAGGTGCCGAAGGTGCTACCGCGGCCGCACGAGCTGAACTCGTCGGCGGAATAGGGCAATTCGGCCGCAACATCGAAACCGGAAGGGTGGACTGACTTTCCTTCGCCTGTTCGGTTGCGCGGGGGGTTGTTCGACACCGGTCGGCAACCGCGCTATGCCAGGATAGGTGGGTAACACAGCTCGGGCATCGTGGTGAAGACCATGCCGTGTCGGCGGCGCCCGGTGGGTAAATGAGGAGATAGCTGCGACGTGACCAGACCAGACGACGCCCCGGACGATCCGCCCTCGAACAGTCGGGCTTCCGACGAGTCGGCGTCGGATGCCGAACCGGATGTCCCGCAGGCGGACACCGAGGATTCCGCCGGGAAAACCGAGGAACCGAGCCGGTCTTCGGTCGAGACCGAGGGCGAAGACCCCTCGGTGGATTTCATCCGCCAGTTCATGCAGAGCTTCGACAAGCGAGCCGAGGGCGCGGGGTCGGCGTCCGCCGAAGCCGTCGGCGATCCTACGGCGCAGGCCGGCGACGAGGAACTCCCCGACGTCGGTTTCAGCCTGGCCGAGGGTCCGCCCGGCGAGGATGTCGCCGCGCGGGCCAAGGCGCTGAGCCATGAGATTGCCAGGAAGCTGGCCACCGTCGGCCCGGAAGGGTGGCGACGGTTGGAAGCGGTGTTCGTCTTGACCACCTCCGCGGAGATGGCGCAGGTGGTCTTCGCCGACAACGAACAGCGTTCGCTGCGAATGCAACCCGACGAAGAGGTGCTCGCCCTGGTGCGCGAGCAGCGGCACGCGTCCGCGCAGTTGTCCGACGGCCCGTGGTGGCGTCTGTTGCTCACCTTGACGAACGTGGGTGAGATCGAGGTCGATTACGACTACGGTGACGAGCCTTTCCCCGAAGACCAGATTTTCGCGCCGGAGATCTATTTCGCCGATTTGGACGCTTATCCGAGGCAAACGCTTCCGGTGTGGTTGGCGGCCTATCTCATTCACGGGGGCAAGCAGTCGCGTCCTGCTCGCGAGGCGGCACACGCGGCGCGCACGGACCGGGAAAACGGCGTGCACGCGGTGTTGTCGGAGTATGACTTTCCTGACTTTCCGTTGTTGTCCGCACGCTGGGCGGTGATCGCCTCGGCGTTCGTCGCGGCCCAATCGGAGTGGGGCCCGAGGATTTTGCCCGCCTTGGATTGGTTCGAGGGCAGCAAGCGCAGTGGTTCGACGTTGTACGCGTTGCCGGGTGGTCGAGCGGTGTTGTCGGGCGGGGTGTGGAACGCACCGGAACTGGACGCGGCCTACAACCGTGGTGAGCCGCTGCCCGCGTTGTACGCGGGTGCGCCGGAATGGGTGGCCAACCCGGTGCTGAATCCGCGGGCGGCCAATGGGTTGCTGTCGTTCTGTTACTGGTGGGACAACGGCACCTGGCATCGCGGCGAGTCGCCGACGGCGGATCGGCTCAGCGAGGCGGTGCCGGGCATTTGGACCTCGGAAACCGTGGTCGATGTCGTGGTCAGCTTGATCACCGCGCAACCGAGCGAGCAATTGCGGGCGGCGGTGGGGAATTTGGTTGCCGCGGCCGAGGCCGGTGTCGTCACCCGCGACACCCTGGTCGAAACCTTTGGTGACGGTGAGAACTTCGATTTGGACAGCGCCTTCTATCAGCTCACCTTGGCGGGGGTGACGCGCACCTTGCCGCAGCCGCTGTCGGAGAACGATGCGATCGCGCGGGTGGGTCGTTACATCGTCGACAACGGCCTGGAGTCCGAGAACTATCAGGTGGCGCAGCTGCGTGCCGAACGAATCAGTGTGGGCTGGATGATCTATGCCCCCACCGAGCCCGGCGAGGTGGCGATCGGGCGCGCGATCTTCTACATCGCCGATGACGGGGTATTGGAGCAGTCCTCGTCCTCGGTGGCACCGTCGATCTACGCCACCGAGTTCGAGCAGCGGTTCCGCCAGCGCCACGGTTCGGGGCAGCAGTAGCCCATCTGGGTAGGTGAGGCGCAGTCGAACGTTCGGGGGCGCGGTCGTTCGGGGTCGGTTGTCGCGCGTTCGGCGTCGCGACAATCCGGGCCGATCTTTTCGGGGTGAATTTTCGATGCCGAGTGGCGCGAGTCGCGCGCCGCTCGGCACATTTCTCGATAGCCGCTTGCGGGGCAGCGGAATTGGTGACCTTTCGCGGGAAGCTCGGGGCGTTGTCCCCCTGACTGTGCGCGCTCGCGGCGATGATTGATCATATTCTTCTCGGGAATTCAGTCGGGGTTCACTTTCCAGTTACCCCCAGAACGTGCGATCATCGAGTCAGCATGGTAGCCGGATGAAGGGGCGAACCGTTGGCCGAGAACGTGCAAGCGACACCGACACAATTGCGTGGTGTCGCGGATGATCTGGACGTGGTAGCCGGACGAGTTCAGGGCGTTTTGAACACCTTGGCCGCCGCGCGGACCGCGCACTGGGGTAAATGGGGCGACGACGAGTTCGGCCACGGATTCTCCGGCGACAAGGGTTATATCGCCTCCGACGAAAACCTCGACTCCGCCGTTGGCTCGAAAGTCACTCTGTTGCAAAGCTATTCAGGCGGATTGCGGGACGGTGCCACCGAACTCGAGCGCATGGAGCTGGACAACCGGACGACGTTCGAGAGCTGAACCACCCGGATATGGGCGGGTGGATCGAAACAGGGGTGGCGAATCGGGGGTAACCGCGGCAGTGCGGACCGGTCGCGGATGAGGAGTAGGTGATGGCCAACGAGGTGGCGAAAGCGCAACTCGCGGACCTGATGGCGGCTGTGCAGGCCGGTATGGCCTCGATCGCGCGCATGCAGCAGGAGCAGTCCGAGCTCACCGTCGCGGCCAGTTCGGCAGGGCGTCGGGTGACAGTGGTGGTCAACGGGGACGGGATCGTCATCGAGACTCGGTTCGGTGCCGGTATCGAGGATTTGACGCACGCTCAGATCGCGAAGGCGGTCACCGAGGCCGCGCAGGATGCACAGGGGCAGGTGCGGCGAAAGACCAGGGAAATGGTCGACTCGCTGCATCAGCAGAACGCCAGACTGCCGCGGCTTTCGGAGTTTCTTCCCGGCATGCCCGATGTGCAGGACATGCTGCCGAGACCGCCCGAGGCGTCGCTGGCGCCGCCGAGTCGTCGCCAGCACGCGGTGATCTCGGACGGCACTCGGCCCGCGATGAGCTTCGTCGACGTCGAAGAATGGGACCACGACCGGCACGCCGAGCGGAGGTCGGACGTGGCCGAATCGGGTTGGTGAGCGTCACCTCGCCCGGGGAGATCGGCTGATGTCGAAGATCACCGCGATGTGGGAGTGGATGCCGAGTTGGATTCTCACCGCACTGAATTTCGGCCAGGCCTACCCCGAGGGCGACGAGGACGATCTGTGGGCACTGGGCGAGGCGTGGAAGAAGGCGGGCAAAGATCTGGCCGCGCTGGAGCCCGACATCAAGAGCGTGATCGACCGCACGCAAAAGTACTACTCCGGCGACGGCGCCGAGGCGGCGCGCAAGGAATTCGCCAAGCTGTTCCACGGCGAGACGTCGATCTCGGAGAACGCCAAGGCGCTCGAAGAGCTGGGTGAGTACTGCCGAAACGGCGGTACTCAGGTGGAATACACCAAGATCATGGAGGCGACCTTCGCCGGTATCACCGTGTACGCGGTGATCGCGCTGATCGCGGCGTGGCCGTGGGGCGAGGCGGGCGTGCCGCTGGCCTTGGCCGCGGGGCGGCAGTCGTTGTCGGTGGCCGCCGAACAGGGCGCGAAGCAGTTGATGTTGGAGGCCGGGAAGGTCGGCCTGAAGAACCTGCTGAAGCCGTACCTGAAGCAGATCGGTATCGCGGGCCTGAAGATGGGCTTGCAGGGTGCGGGCATCGACGGCCTGATCCAAGCCTACCAGATGGGTTCGGGCCACCGCGATACTTTCGACTGGAAACAGAACCTGCGCACCGGCGTCGAGTGGGGTGCGGGCGGAATCGTGGGCGCGCCGGTGGGCATGGTCGCGGGTCGGATGCTCGGCAAGACCGCCTTGTCGCCGTTCATGCGGGGCACACTCACCGGTGCGATCGGTGGTGTCGCGGGCGGTTTCGGCATGTACGGCGCGGGAATCGGTTGGCAGGCGGCGAGCCAGTTCGTTTCGACCGGTCATGTGGACTGGGGCAAGGTTGATATGACCTTTCATCCCCAATTGCTTGCCGCCGGTGTGGGTCTCGGCGTGATTCATGGGGCGCGCAGCGGTGCGCACATGGGTAACGCGCCGCGCGCGGGAATGAGCGAAGGCACGCACGCTTCGTCTGGGGTGTCGGGCGGGTCGACCAAACCGCCTGTGGTGACGCGGGAGTCGACGCGAGAGGGCAAGCAGCTCAACCGCGATTTGATGCGAGAAACCCATCCCGACCCCTATCCGCCGGGGCCTGAGCGTGATCGCGCGGAGGGCTTCTTCAAGCGGGTCAGCGAGGTCGACGCGCGGGCGGGGGGCAAAGGGGAGTTCAGTACCGAACATGTCGCGGAGTTGCAGAAGATCCGCGCCGAGTGGGATCAACGCGCGCCGCTCGGTGACGGGAGTACTTCGCATCCCGACACCGTGGGAACGCACGAGAACAATTCCGGGCGGCCCACGGATTCCGCCGCACGACAGGCTGATTCGACCAGCCGGCCGGTGCAGGCCGACCGTGGCGTCTCGCCGTCGGAAGCACGCCAATCCACACCGCAGGAACGTGCCCCGAGGCCAGCGGGCGAGCGCGCCCCGCACGGCAAGGAATCCGGAACTGGCGTGCGAGAGAACGGGGCAAGGGCGGCCGAGGAGGGCGCGGGTGTTGCGGGCGACCGGGAATCCAATCTCGTTGCCGGGCAGAAGGATCTGCCGGTCTCGTCCGAACGCCCCGTGTCCGAGTCCGGCACTCCTGAATCGAATGTTCCTGGGTCGCCCGAGCATGCTGTCGCCTCGGTAGAGCCGGAACCCGGCGCGCCAGGGCGGCTCGAGTCCGATCGTCCCCCGTTGGTCACCGATCCGCCGAGTGCACAGGACCACACCGGAGTTGTCGACCGGGCGGGAGTGCCCACTGAGCAGCGTCCGACGACCAACGGCGCGCAGACCGGCGGTGCTCACGAGGAAGGATCGACGAGCAGGCCGAGCGCCGACCGGCAGGAGCCGCCCGCGTCCACCACGAAAGCACCAGAGCCGGGTCCGCGCGAGGAGGCACCACGGCGCTCGGTGAGCCCGGAGCCGCACACGGAAGGTCCTGGTACGCACGGTGATTCAGCTCTCACACCCTATGGTTTCGCTGGTGAACCCGGCGGGCCGCGCGGTGGCGATGCCGGTCTGCACCGAGGCGCCGCGGGTCCGGTCGGCGAGTTCCACGGCGAGGCTCGGGTCGGCGAGGGCGCTTTGCCGGAAGCCGTGCTCATCGCCGAGATCCGCAACAATCTCGCGCTGATTACCCCGGAGGGGGTGTCCTATCACCGCGAGTCCGGCCATTTCGTGTTGCGGGATGGGCGCACCGTCACGGTGCGAATCGGCGATCACCGTACCCGCGAGGTCGCGGAGTTCGTCGCGAGGCCGGACGGCACCGGCTACGACGTGACGGTGTCACCGGGGGCGAGGAACCACGATGTCGCGCGCGCGATCGCCCACGAGCTGGCCGAAATCGACCTGGCGCAACAGCCAACGGTCACGATCGATCCGGTGAGCGAGCGCCCCACGACGCTGACCGACCATCTCGGGGGTCGTTTCGCGGAGCTGCGCGCACTGACGGCGCACATCGATCGAGCCACCTTCGACCCCAAGATGGCGGGCGAACTGCCCGGCCTGCGTAAGGATCTGGTCGATCTGATCGATCACCTGGGGTTGCGCGCGGGTCCCCAGGCGCAGCACCGCTGGGATCTGCTCGTCGAGCACGATCCGGTACTGGCCAGGCGCCTGGAACTGACCGCCAACCAGCTCGCCGAACACCGCCCGGTCTTCGACGCCACGCTCGGCAAGGACGCGTTCGAGCACGGGCGCCAGGAACATCTCGAGCAGCTCACCGAGCACCTCACCGGCGACAACGCACCCGCGGTGGTGCGTGCGGAATCGCTCGCGCTCGACGGCAGGATGCGGGAGGAGTTGGCGCGCCGCGTCTTCGACCCGGTATTCGAGCGGGAAGCCAAGAGTGCGCGCGCCACGGTCGACGCGGCGCGGGAACTGTTCCCTGCGCTCGACCCGATCAACGAGGCGATGAACAACCCTCGGCTCACCGAGCCGCAACGGGTGGCCGCCGTGCACGCGGCCATCGAGGGGTTCCGCGAGGCGATGCCGCAGGCTTTCCACGATGCTTTCGGCGCGCAGCGTTTCGCCGATATGCATTCCGCCGCTGACGGACTCGGCGGACCGTCGCGTTCGGCGGGGGTGCTCGACCACGCGAACAGTCAGCTGCGGGTCGGCGAAGAAACGGTGTCGTTCACCGACTTCCTGCACGGTATCGACCGCGCCAACCGCGGCGCGACCGAACACGGCATGAACCTCGAGTACGTCGTGGTGGTGCACGCCGCCGAGACCGGCCATTCCATGGTGGATGTCCTTTCCCGCCCGCGGCCGAATTATCGACTTCCGTTGGAACAGAACGTCTTCGGTAGCGAAAACGAGCACATACCGCTGGCGCCTCGGCAGCCTGCTGCCGAGGCGACCGGTGGGGGTCACACGATCGACGTTGGTGTCGGTCGCAGTGCGTTCGCGGTGGAGATGACGCCGATCGCCGACCGCGCCACCGGGGGGTTGATCATCAAAACCGAGTTGGCCAACGAACACCCGATCGCCGGGCAGCGCAGGCGTGATCTCGGCATCATCGATCCCGGCCCGCTCACCGAGCGTGGCACCGTCATGGTGTTCGGCGACCTGCTCTCCGACGGCAAGGTACTCGGCGACGGCACGAACGGCGGGGTCGCGCGGATCTTCGTCAACAATGTCAGCGCGCACCTCGACCGCGCGGGCTACGACGCGATCGCGGCCGCCCTGCCCGATGTGCTCGCGCCGGGCGGACGCATCGAAGTGCAGTGGGACATGAAGCCGGAGCGGGCGATCGAGGACGGCGGCGCGATCGGCGATCGCGGGCACATCACCGGCACCGATCTGGTTGCGGCGATCGATCGCCGCTTCGGCGCGGACAACGGCATGTTCCGGGTCGTCGAGGAGCGGGAATTCGGCTACCCGGGCAACAAGGATTACGACTACAGCATCGACGCGGGCAGCCGCAGCGAGCCCGACCACGCCAGGATGGCGACGTTCTCGCCGCCGAGCCCCGATCACCGCATGGTGATCGTCTACGAACCGGAAAGCCACTCGGCGCGGCCGAGTGCGCAGGGGCCCACCGGTACCGAAATCGGCGAGAATCACGGTGGCACGGCCAGCAAAGTGGGCGATTTCCACGGTGCAGGACGTCCTGGTGACCGGGCCGATCTGTCGAATACCGCTTTGCACGAGGAGGTTTCGAATAACCGCGAGCTGATCATGCCGGAGGGTGTTTCGTGGGATGCGGTGGGTGAGCGGTTCGAGTTGGTTGATGGGCGTGAGGTCGCGGTTCGGGTGGGGCCGACGCGTGATGGTGCGGTCGCGGAGTTCGTGGAGCGACCGGATGGTTCGGGATATGACGTGAATGTGTCGCCTCGAGCACGTGAGCAGGATGTGACCCGTGCGGTTGCGCATGAGGTTGCGGAGATCGCGTTGGCGCAGGATCCTGCCGTGTTGCGGGATTCGGTGAATGATCGTCCTGCGGTGATGACGACGCACCTGGGTGGGCGGTATGCGGAGCTGAAGGTGCTGACGACACAGATCGATCGGTTGTCGGCGGATCCGGTGCGGGTCGAGGAATTACGGGGTCTGCACAAGGATTTGGCTGATCTGTTGGATCGGTTGGGTGTGCGTGATGGTCCTGCGGCGCGGGTGAAGGAGGGGGAGACCGATCCGTGGCTGTTGTTGGCTGAGCGTGATCCGGTGTTGGCGCAGCAGGTGGCGGAGTTGGGGCCGCCCGCGCGCGGGGAGGCGCTGGCACAGGCGCGTGCCGAACACGAACAGCAGCACGAGGGTTCGGTGGTCGAGCACGCCGGTGTCGACGTGTCCGATCCGGCTACCGCGAACGGTGAGATTCGGCGTTGGTACAACGAGGTCACCGGGCGCATCCCGGAACTGGATCGACAGTGGGCGGCCGACGGTGTCGCGGTGGACGAGCGGGCCAGGATGGCCTCGGAGATTCGGCACAGCGCGCGGGTGGGTGCTCGGGAGCTGATGCTGAACCAGGCCGAGGTCGAGGGTCTGCGCGCCAGGGACATGCAGGTCTATCAGAATCCGGACGGCCCGACATTCGAGTGGTTGGTCGGAAAGTCGCACACCAAAGGCTTTTTCGGGGACGCGGCCTACGACTACATTCTCGGCAGTTCGAATCGGACCAACGCGGAGGTCAACCAGCGCTTCGCCAATCAGCAGGAAGCGAATCCGCCTGCGACACAGCCGCAACCCGCGCGCGAGGGGCACGGTGCGCGGAATGAGCAGGCACCGACGACCACCGATCGTGCCGCAGCGGCGGAGCTAAGCGCGCCACAACCGGCCGACACCGTCGAGCGGGGGGACCGAAGGGGCCAGCGGCCCGGCGCGGGCGATACCGAGGCCGCACGTGATCGTGCTGCTCGACGCGAGGGCGGTGCGGTCGAGGGGACCGGGCGCCGACCCGGATCCGATGCTCCCACGCAGCAGCGCGGCACGGAGCCGGAAGCCTCCGGTGGCACAGCCAGCAAAGTGGGCGATTTCCACGGTGCAGGACGTCCTGGGGACCGGGCCGATCTATCGAATACCGCGCTGCACGAGGAGGTTTCCCGCAATCTGGAGCTGATCACGCCGGAGGGTGTTGCGTGGGATGCGGCCGGTCAGCGGTTCGAGTTGGTTGATGGGCGTGAGGTCGCGGTTCGGGTGGGGGCGACGCGTGATGGTGCGGTCGCGGAGTTCGTGGAGCGACCGGATGGTTCGGGGTATGACGTGAATGTCGCGCCGCGTGCGCGCGAGCAAGACGTGACCCGTGCGGTCGCGCACGAGTTGGCCGAGATCGCGCTGGAGCAGGACCCCGCCGTGTTGCGAGACGCGGTCAACGATCGTCCCTCGGTGATGACGACGCATCTGGGTGGACGGTACGCGGAGCTGAAAGTTCTGACCGCACAGATCGATCGGGCCATCCTCGACCCGGCGCGCGGCGACGAGTTGCCAGGTCTGCACAAGGATTTGGCTGATCTGTTGGATCGGTTGGGTGTGCGTGATGGTCCTGCGGCGCGGGTGAAGGAGGGGGAGACCGATCCGTGGCTGTTGTTGGCTGAGCGTGATCCGGTGTTGGCGCAGCAGGTGGCGGAGTTGGGGCCGCCCGCGCGGGCGGAGGCACTGGCCCAAGCACGTGCGGAGCACGAGGGGGTCGACCTCACCGAGGGCGCCGTGGTGCACGCCACCGAGTCGGCGGCCGCGAACGTCGAGGTGCGGCGCTGGTACAACGAGGTCACCGGCCGGATCCCGGAACTGGATCGGCAGTGGGTCGCCGAAGGTCGGTCACTGGAGGAGCGCGCACGACTGGCCTCGCAGGTGCGCCACGGTGCGCGCATCGGTGCTCGTGAGTTGATGCTCGACCGCGCCGGTGTCGCGGAACTGAACGCCAGGGATCAGCAGGTCTACGAGAACCCCGACGGACCCACTTTCGAGTGGTTGGTCGGAAAGGCGCACAGCAAAGGTTTTTTCGGGGACGCGGCCTACGAAAGCATCGTCGGCAGCTCGAATCGGACCAACGCGGAGGTCAACCGGCGTTTTGCCGGATCGCCGGAGAACGCTGAACCTGCTGCGACACAAGCGGAAACGACGCATGTCGGACGCGACGGCCAGCCCGTGGGCACGGCCGAGGGGCGAGGCGCCGAGCCGCCGACGCACCCGCGCGCGACGCAGCCGAGGGAATCCGCCGGTACGTCGGGACCGCATGTTGAACGGTCGACGGATGCGAATGCCACGCCCGCGACGGGCCGCGAGGCGGAGTCGGGATCGCAGGTCGAACGGTCGACGGACCCCGGCGCCGCGGGCCCGGCGGATGTGGCGGCGGAGTCAGGAAGGCAGGTCGAACGGTCGGCGGCGGACCCGAGCACGACGCGCCCGGCGGAGGTGACGGCGGAGTCGGGATCGCAGGTCGAACGGTCGGCGGACCCGAGCACCACGCACGTGACGGAACCCGCCGCCGGGCCGCCGCAGGTCGAACGGCCAACGCGGGAAGGCTCGGACCCCGCGCGCGAGAACGTCGAGGCCGAAGCGCAGACCTCCGCTGAGATCGTTCGCCCGCCGCACGAGTCCGAACTCGATGCCGCCTACGCCGAAAACGCGCTACGGCAATTGACTCCCACCGCGGACCCGCAGGTGCTGCTGCACCCCGCCAGAACCGCCGGTGACGTCGTCGGCCCGGCGCGAGAGCGGGCGAACGCGAACGCCGCATGGTGGCACGGACTCGACGCCGCGCACCGCGACGCGGTGATCCAGCGGCATCCGTCGCACGTCGGCAATGCCGACGGGATTCCGGCCGCCGCGCGCGACCACGCCAACCGCCTCGCACTCGAACGTGACCTCCAGGGCTTCCGCGCGCGCCGCCCCGAGCGGCTCGGCAGCGGACAACTGGTCAACCCCGAGTTCGGTAAGGGTGAGCCACAACAACTTCAGAACATGTTGCGCACGCGGGACGCGCTGTACCGCGCCGAACTGCTCGCCGACGCGCTGCACCCCGCCGTCGCGCGCCCCGAGGTACGACTGCTGTCCTACGGCAAGGGCCGCGTCGAGATCGTCTTCGGCGACGTGGACCGCGCGAGTTCGGTCTCGATGCACGTGGTCGATGCCAACGCGGGTCTGCGTTCGCTGCCCGAGGACGTGGTGTTCGCGCGCAACCACTTCGAGGCGACGATGCGGCAGTCACCCGACGCCACGGCCGCTTCCGTGCTGTCCTACCGGCATGGTCTGCCCGGCGAAGCCCGTGTCGACGGATACGAGGCGGCACGGCAACTGCGCCAGCACCTCGCGGGCCTGCACGCGGGTCGGGAATTCCACGCCGGGCTCGCCGAGGGCACCGCGCGGGCGAAAACCCATGTGTTCGCTTACGGTCCGAGCACCAAGACGGCCACCGACGCGGCGGCCGGACGCCGACTCGGCCGTGAGATCGACACCTTGACCCTGGCCGACGCACCGCGCCAGGTACGGGCGGCGGACGTGTCACGGTACGGAATCGCCGGTGACAAGGTGACCTTCGTCGAGCCGAGCGGCGGTCGCTCTCGGTGGGGTGCGCTGTGGGAACGTCTGCTTCCCCCGGAAACGCCGCGCGGTGGCAGATTGGTCGAGGTCGAACCGGCACCGGGCACCAGGTCCGCGGGACCTGGTCGTTACCTGTCGGCCGACCCCGCGACCAGGGCGCCCACGTCGTCGTTGGAGGTGTTCGGCGCCATCGCCGCCGACCCAGCCGCGCACGTGTCCGCGGTCCGGTCGGGGCAGCCGCCAGCTGTCGGGGACGGTTCGACGGGGTTCCGCCCGCCGAGCGCCGCACCGGATGTCACGACGACCGCGCACCAGGATCACCTGGGTTCGGTACTGCCGCAAGATCATCCGATCACGGCCACCGAACAGCGGTTGACGGGCGAGGCGCGGGAGAAACTGCGCGAGCAGTTCGGCGCGCACGCCGACTTCCTCAACCTGGTACGCAGCGTCCCACGCTCCGATGTGATCGTCTCGTCCAGACAGCGGGCCACGGCCAACGCGCGCTGGTGGCATTCGCTGACGCCGCAACACCAGTCGGCGATGGTGCGCACCCGTCCGCACTTGATCGGCAACACCGACGGAGTGCCCTACGCCGTGCGCGATGTGGCCAATCGGTTGTCGATCGCCCGCGACCTCGCGAAGTTCCTCGAACACAAGCCCGCCGACGTCGGATTGCACCGGTGGGTGCGTACCGAATTGAGTCAGGTTCAGCGCACCCGTCTCGGCAACCTGATCGTCGCCCGTAACCACCTCGCCGTCATCGAGCGTGGTGCGAACGAGATGATCGGTTCGCCTCCGGTGCAGTTGCTCAGCTTCGACGCCGCGGCCTACCGAGGCAACGGCATGGTGTCGGTGTCGATCGGCAACGCCGACAGCGCGGCGCTGGTGACCCGCCATATCGGTGGATTCGGCACGACGTTGCGGTCGCTGGCCTATCGTTCGCAGTTCGCGCGCAGCCAGTTCGAGGTGACCTCGGGCTTCGCGCCCGAACACGAGGTCGCCGCGATCATCGACATCGGCTACCACCATCCGACCCAACCGATCGAGGCGACCAAAACCGTATTCGCGGAGGTCGGCGGGTACGTGGTGGCCCGAGATATCGCCGCATTCAACGCGACGCGCGAGTTCCAGGCGAACCTGCGTGCGGGCGCGCCGGTGCCGAGGCTGCGCACCGCGATCGGGCACAGCTACGGATCGACCACGTTGTCGCATGCCGGAGTCGAGGGCAGGCTCGGCCCTCGGGGCGAGGGGATGCGCGGCGAGGTCGATCAGGTCGTGCTGTCCGGCTCGCCCGGTGCCGGACCGTTGCGCGATGCCTCGGCCTTCGGCATCGGCGCCGAGAACGTGTATTCCCTGGCCTCGCAGCGCGATCCGATCGCGAACCTGGGTGCGCCGGTGGCGGGCGGACACGGCCGCTTCTTGAATCGCGGTCTCGGTATCGACCCCGCGAACGAGGCATGGGGCGCGATCAGGGCGGGCGCCGAACCGCCGACGACACCGGAATTCCGTACCAGGATGCAGGTGCATCAGGGCTACAACTCGTTCGCCGATGTGGAGACCAGACGACCGACCGAGGCACTGCGCAATATCGGCCTGATCGCGGCGGGTCGTGGCGCGGAGATCACCCACGCCGAGCATCGACCCGCCCTGGACGCCCCGACACGGTGGCAGCGGATCGCCTCCCGCCCCGCTGATCCCGAGTGGGCGCGGGTGCATCGCGACAAGCAGTCGTTCTGGGTACCCAAGGTGGTCTCCGAGCGCGACGCCGCCGCCAGCTTCGCCGCGGTCGAAGACGGGGCACCCGCACCGCATCGCAGTGGCGAACTCGAACCGCGCCTGAACCAGCACGATCTGGATTACCGGAGCGCGCTCGAACAGGTTCTGCCCGACGCGCGGCCCGCCACCGCGGCCGAAGTCGCCACGGCGCACAGCGCTTTCGCGCACGCGGAGCCGGTCGCGACCGCGCGCGAGTTGCTGCACGGCGAGTACACCGACGCCTCGGTGACCGCCGAGGCGCGTCAACGCGCGAGCGCCAATCACGAGTGGTGGCACGGACTTACCGCCGAACAGCAACGCGCCGTGCTGCGGGTACATCCGCACGAACTGGGCAACGCCGATGGCGTGCCGTTCCGCTTCCGTGACGAGGCCAACCGGTTGGCGATCGCGCGCGACCTGGCCGGGTTCCGCGCACGCGTGCCCGAGGGCGTCGAGCTCACGCACTGGATGGACAAACACCTCGCCCCCGCCGAGCGCTTAGAACTCGAAAACCTGCTCTACACCCACCGCGCGCTCGAACGCGCCCAGCGCCAAGCCGATTCGGTATCCGACGCGCCGCCGGTGCAGGTGTTGTCCTACGGGGCCAAGGAGTTCGGTGGTGAGGGTCGCGCGGTGGTCGCCTTCGGCGACGCCGACCTCGCCGAGGTCACCGCTTGGCAGATACCCGGCATCACCACCACATTGCAGCGACTCAGCGGCAGGCTTTCGAATTCCTGGAACCTGTACGAGGTGGCCAGCGCACTCGCGCCGGACAAGAAGCTGCTCTCGATCGCCTGGCTCGGCTACGACGCGCCCAGTGGCGGAAAGATGATGACCGAGACGGTGTCGCCGAGACCAGCGATCGAGGGTGGACGGTTGCTGGCGCGCGACGTGTGGGGCCTGCACACCACCCGAGAGTTGCAGTCGCGTCTGCCCGGTGGCCCGCCCCCGCCGATCAATCGCCTGTTCGCACACAGCTTCGGCTCCACAACCACGGCTTACGCCGCCGCCGGTGACCGTTTCGCGCCGATCCGCAAGCAGGTGGAGGTAATCTTGCTCGGCTCGCCGGGGATGGGTCCGTTGTCGCATGCCAGCGAATTCGGTGCGGCGAAGGTGTATGTCGCTGCGGGATCGCGTGACCCGGTGACCTGGCTCGGCTCGAATACACCGGGACAACTCGGTCGCTTCGCCGGGCGTGGCCAGGGCGTCGACCCGTCGACCTGGCGCTTCGGTGCGACCAGGATCGCCTCTGAATTCCCGGACCTACCAAGGTTTTCCGACGCGCTGCGCACCCACCGGCAGTACTGGCAGTACCTGGACCCCGCGTTGCGGACGCCGACCGAGGCGCTCGGTAACTTCGCGCGCATCGCGATCGGCCGTGGCGACGCCGTCGACACGGTGGCGCATCGGCCCGGCGTCGACGTCCCCACCTGGTTGGGCCGGTATGTCGCTGGACGTCCGCACGACCCGGAGGCCACCCGTGACGCATCGGTCGAGGGCGATTTCAGTTATCGACTTCCCCCCGAACCGGCGGCACCGGTGCCGGGTGCGGTCGGACCTGAGATCCAAGGGCACCGGGGTGGACGCGGGCTGTGGTCGGAGAACACGCTGCCCGCGTTCCGCAAGGCGATGGAGCTCGGCGTCGACGCGATCGAACTGGATGTCGGGCGCACCGCCGACGGTGTCCCGGTGGTGCACCACGAGCAGCGCATCGACCAGCACAGCGCGCGTGACACCGCACCGGTCACCCCCGGCGATCCGCAATTTCCTTACGTGGGAAAGCCGATCGGCGAACTGACCTTCGAGCAGGTCCGCAGCATCGACACCGGCGTGGTGCACGGTAAATTCGCCGCGACCCAGACCACCGAGCCCGGCAGCACCATCGCCACGCTGGACGAGGTGGCGCAGTTGGTGGTGCGTACCGAATGGCCGGGGACGCTTTCGGTGGAGATCAAGACCGACCCGCACTGGACCGACGCGCAGGTGCGCGCGCTGGTAGCCGACACCGTCGACGTGCTCGAAGCGCGCGGTGTGCGCTACCGGTTACTCGGGTTCGATTGGCGCGTATTGGCATTGGGTGCGGAGCTGGCGCCGAACGCGGACCTGGTCGCACTGGTCTCGCCGCGCACCACCACGCGGGACTGGTTGGGCACCGACGCGGGTGTGCATCGACTCGACCAGGTGCGCTCGATCGCCGCCCAGATTCGAGGTATCCCGCACACGCCAGGCGGTGACCTACCCGCCGCCGCGCGCGCGGCGGGGGCGGACATCCTGTCGCCGGAGCACACGATGGTGACCGAGGAACTGATGCGCCAAGCCGAGCGTGCGGGACTGCGAGTCGTGCCGTGGACGGTGAATCGGCCCGCCGATCTGGGCAGGATGATCGATCTCGGCGTGACGGGTATCGTCACCGACTTCCCCGACCGTTTGCGTGCGTTGCTGGCCGAACGGGGCTTCGCGCTGCCCGGCCCCGGCGGCGCGCCTGGTGGTGCGGGGCGTGATGGGAAACGGTGACGTGCGGATAGACGGCGTGCAGGGAGACGATGGCATGGTGCAGTGGAATCAGCTTCCGGACGAGGGGAATCAGTGACCGAATCGGAGTTCTTGCGGCAACGGATTGTCTGGGCGTCGACGGGCGACGCGCAGACCCCGTACTTGGCCGAAAGCGCCGGACGGGTACTCACCGTTCGGATCGGTGACTTCCCCGAGGAGTCGCTGTACACCCTGCTGGTCGACGGTGCGGCGGTCGCCGAATTCGACGACTGGCCGAGCGTCTGGGTGCGCCCGACCGGCGACGCGGCGAACGCCACCGACACCGGTGCGGAGGCGTCGTCGCAGGACGGCGCATCCGGCGCCGAAAGTTTGCCCTTCGCGCGCACCAATGCCGAGGCGCGGCTGTTCCTCGAGTTGCAGCCGTGCCCGCACTGCGGCGAGCGACGGTGTGAGTTCCGTAGCGCCGTTGTCTCGGTCGGGGACGTTTTGGCCAGTCGCTACACCGGCGTGTGCCCGCGCTGCGGACGTGAGCGGGTCTATCAGTTCCGGCTGCCCGACGAGATCTTGCCGCCGCCAGCCGATTCCGTGCGGTTCGGTGGCGAGGATCCGTCCCAGTTGCTCGATCCCGGTGTGTGGCTGTGGTATTCGGACACCGCGGCAGGGCAGGTGCCCGCCGATCTTTTCGGCCTCGACGCGCAGTCCGCGCGTACCGCCCGCCACACCCTCGCCACGGCGCTCGCGGCGTTGGACGAGGTGTTGAAGTTCATTCCTGCGGGCCAGGATTCGGTTCCGGCCGCGGCGTTCACCTCGCTCGACGGCAAGGCGATCTACGACAACGAACCGGGTAGATTCACCCGGCTGCGGTTGACCGCGATCCGTGATTACTACGCCGAACGCCTGGCGAACTGGTGACCGCGCACACCGGCCGTTCGAGTACCGGAGGGGTTGTTCGGTCCCGGTGGCGCTGCACGGATCTCGCCACGACCATCGATGACTCGGCGGCGCCATGGGATGATTCGAGGGATGGACGTGGTGGCGGCCGGGTCGCCGACGGCGGGTTGTTCGCCGCGCGGTCGATGACCCGTTACCGCGAGTTCAGGTGATACGTCGAGGCTGTAGGGAATGGGAGTCGGGGCGACAACCGCGTCGGGGAGTACGGCACCGCGGTGGAGTTCGAGCGAGAAGTAGGGCAGGTGAGGATGATTCGATTGGCAAGGTCGGGACTGGTTCTCGTCACCGCGCTGCTCGCCGGTGGCTGCGGCAGCGAGCTCGCGCCCTCGGCGCTGCCCGCGGAATCGGAATCCAGCTCGACGCCGGCACGCTCCACCGGTCCCGAGGCGACCTCGACCATCGAGTCGCAGCGTTCGCCGGTCTCCGACGACGAGCTGTTCGATCCGTGCACGATCCGACCCGAGGTGCTGCGCGGTGCGGCGCTGGAGCCCGATATTCGGCGCCCGAACAAGCAGCCGGGGTGGAAGATCTGTAGCTGGACCTCCTCGGACGGTCAGCCGTTCATGTCCGCCGAACTGTATGTGACGAAGGTGAGCTACCAGGAGCTGTTGGCGAACGCGCACTACGACCGGTTCGTCCCCACGACGGTCGGCGATCGGCCGGGCACGGTGTTCCGCAAGGTCGGTGACGTCGACGAGGAGTGTTATCTCGCCTGGGGAACCGCCACGGGGACCGCGTGGGCCGCGATTTCCGGATTCATCACGGGCGATGAGCCGCGCACCGATCCATGTCAGTATGTGCGGGGATGGGCCGACGCGGCCTTCCCTGTGGTCCCGAGTTAGCTAGGAGTCACGGATGGCGCCGAACGACGTTCCTTCGTGGGACAGCCTGAAGAACGATGCCAACAACGGCACACTCACGCTCAAGAACGACGCGGTCAAGGACCTGCGGGATGCGTGCAACACGGTGATCGGCCGTCTGCTCGGGTTGAAGGGCTATATCAACCAACTGAACAACATCAACGCCTTCGCTCCCAGCCTGCCCTCCAGCGACACCCTGGCACAGAAGTTCGTCACCAGCGCGAATAACCTCGGAGATATTCTCCAGCAGCATCTGGACATTCAGAACGACATGGCGGATCTGTTCACCGATGCGCGCAAGGCCTACATCAGGGCCGAGGTGGACAGCGAGGATCAGTTCAATCAGATCAAAACGCTCGATGATCTGCCCGCTATGACGAAAAAGCCGGGCACCTTTCACACGAATCCGGACACTATCGAAAGCACCTATGTGCAGCCGGGTTTCTACGGTTGGGACAACCTCGACTCCGGGAAGATCAAGAGCAGCAACGGCAATCCCAACGGAAGCTATGTCGGCGGTATGCCGGATGCGATGAAGAACTACAGCGGGCCCACTTTCAATGGCGTGCCCGCCAATGGTGAAAACCCCAATGATTGGGATTACGAACGTTTTCGGACGATCGGTACCGAGATCGATTACGACACTCCGTCACAGCGTGCCGGAATATGGAAGTGGATGGCGGGCGAACTCGACGACGTCTTCACGACTTTCGGCAACAAGATCGGTGCCGTCGCCAACGGTGACCAATGGGGTGGTTCCGCCGCGACCAAGGCCGCCTCGGCGACGGGCAGATACGTCGCCGATACCCAAGACCTGCAATCGAAGATGAAAGTGCTCGGGGAGAATCTGTCCTACACGGCGGGCTGGTTGATGTTGACCAAGTCGAGTATGCCGGTGGGCCCCGATCTTTCGGGCACCAAGTCGAATCCGTCGGGAACCTATATCACCGCACCCGGCGGCTCGCCGCCGCCGAGTGGCACAACCTACCCCGATCAGACACCGATCTATCGGGAGAATTTCAAGAACACCTACCTGATCGGTCTGCCGGAATCCGATGGCGCGGTGCCGATGCTGCCGTTTCCGACGAAGCCGACCAGCAGCGACAATCCCGGCGTGCCGGGGAGCCCTGGTGGCCCCGGCGGGCCGGGTGGACCGGGGGCTCCAGGCTTCGGCCCAGGCGCCCCTGGCCCCGGGGTCGTTGCCGCGAAGCTGCCTGGACCTGGACCGGGCACCGATGGTCTCGATCAGCAACAGCAGGAGGCGCTGCGCAAGCAGCAAGTCGCCGCGCAGCAACAGGCCGAAGCGCAAGAACGCCAGCAGGCGCAGGCACAGGCCGTTGCCGCGCAGCAGAAGCAGCAACAGCAACTTCAGCAGGCGGCGCAGGCCGCACAGCAGGCGTTGCAGCAGGGCGGGCAGGCGTTGCAGCAAGGTTTGCAGTCGGCGGTGACGCCGCCGGGTGGAATTCCGCCGACCTCGCTCGCCGGGCTCGACAACGCGATGAAGAAGGCCGCAGGGCCAGGGCCGGGTAAGGGCCCCGGCCCGGGGAAAGGGCCTGGTCCTGGCACGCCCCCTTTGCAGAACGCGACCCAGGCCGCGAAGCTGTTCCCGCGCGCCGGGCTGGATCAGATCTCCACCGCCGCGAACGGGGTGGCCACCGGCGCGGCCTCGGGACAGGGGATGCCTGGCCCCGGCATGATGGGACCGGGTGCGCAGGGCCAAGGCGGCAACAAGGAACACAAGCGCGCCGATTACCTGGATTCGCTCGAACATCTCGATGAGGGATTGGGTGAAGCGCCGGTTGTGGCCAAGCCGGTCGTCGAGAAATGACGCGAACGTGGCGGCTCACCGACTTGGAATTCGTCGTCGCGTGGGAGGATTCGAAGGAAGGATTTCTCCCGCACCCGTTCATCTTCACGAGTAGAATCCCGTTGTGGGAGGACTACTTGCGGGAACAAGCGCGGGTGCGCGCGGAACTGGCATCGAAAATGGACGAGTCGTTCACGAGCGTGCTCGATACGTTGGCTCGTCCGGATATTCGGCTGGAAGTCACCGCGTGGGACGCGAACAAACCCGATAATCCGGACCGCTGCCTGCGGGTGCTCGCGGTGCGTCAGGGCGATCGAGCGATCCTGGCGACCCAGCTGCCCGGCGAGACGGTCCGGCACAGTGGGGGATTCACCTTCGCCGAGGGCGACGCGCTGTCGCTGGCCGACATGGTCGCCGATGTCGTGCCCTCGGCCGAAGCGGGATCGCGTAAGCAGTTGGTGCTCGCGGGAACCGAAGCGGAGGACACCGACTACTCCTATGGTCAGTCGGATGTTTTCGATTCCTTCGACAGTTCGAGCCCCGTGCGGTCGACCGCATTTCTCGAAGAGCCGGTGACGACCATCGGACTGATCCGAATCGTGCAGGGTGGCTCCAGGTTCGGCCCCCGAGGCATCACCAGCCACTGGCTCGTCCTGCGCGATCTCGCCGACGACGGACGATACGTCATCGATGACCAGAATCCGCCGGTGGCGCAGTCGGCGGACCGGAACAAGCTCGTTACGCTGATCAACACGCGGATCGCGACGGTGGTCCGCGCGATCAAGGACGAACGTGCCTGACCCGCACGAGGGTGCCCGATTCGAGAGGTGTGATCCATGGGCGATGAACAACCGGAGCTGGTCGAGTGGACGGCGAGCTCGCGAACGGGATCGATCGCGGTGCGCACCACCGAACAGGGGCTTCCGCTCGGCATCTCCGTCGAACCCGCTGAGCTGAAACGCGACCCGCAGGAGTTGGCGGGAGAGGTGTTGCGGCTGTGCAAGACCGCGGCCAACCGTGCGGCGCTCGCGCGCAGGGCGCAATTGGAGGAGGCGGGGGCAACACAGGAGATGTTGTCGCTGATGGGCTTGCCGACCCCAGAACAAGTGGCTCGCCAAGAGCTCACCGAAGAGGCAGAATACGAGACGGAGCCAGTGAGCTGGCTGCGACAGGTCTGAGCCGAGGGAGGGGCAGCCTGATGTACGAGACGATGGACGAATTGATGGCGAGCGTGCAGCAGCGGCTGTACCGCATTCGCGATCTTGCCGACGATATGTCCGCCGCGCGCGGCAAGGAGGCGGCCCAGGACGGTTCGATCACCGTCGAGGTCGACGGTAACGGCGCATTGTTGAATCTGGAGTTCTCCTCGGCGATTTCGCGACTGTCGCCAGCCGAGTTCGAGAAGAAGCTCGTCGCGACGGCAAACGCGGCGGCGCGCAGCGCATTCGAGCAGCGTGCGGAGGTTGTGACGGCTTTCAATGAGGAAGTCGCCGAGTAGACATCCAATGTTCACGGGGATTGCGCAAAGATTCAGCAAGGTTGGCTTCCATCCTCGCTGTGCGTTGGTACCGTTGAATTGTTGGGCAATTGCGGTTTAGGAACGGGGAATTCGATGAGTGACTTCGTGGCAACGCCTGATGCGATCCGAGCCTACGGAGACTCGGCCGCCGCCATGGCGACCGGTATCGCCACCGCGGGGGCCTTCGACGAGGCGGCGACCATCGCCGCTGTCGTGCCGGTCTTCGGCTTGATCGGCCAAGACTTCCTGATGTCGTTCGCCTACGCGCAGGGCAACCACCTGTCCTCGCTGTTCGAGCTGGCCGGTGTGCACGCGGGCACCGCGGTCGCCGCACACGAGGCCGCCGCCGCCTACGACGCGTCGGAGACGAGCTCGATCGACGAGTTCGGCGCCGCCCGCATCACGCGATGAACGCACCGCTCGATCCGACCATCCTGGAACTGCTGCGCGGCAGCGCGATGGCGCCGATGCTCGACAAGTCGGTCAACGAGGTGTTGAAAGACATCGGCTTGCCGCAGCTTCCGCAGGTTTCGCCGCTGCCACCGTTGCCGGAAATGCCGCCGATGCCCGTCCTGGATCTTTCCGCGCTCACCAAACCGTTCACCGATATGGCGAGTGGTTTCGGCACCGGCTCGATCGGTGCGGGTCCCGGCCCGGATCCGACTCAGCTGCTCAATGGAATCACCACGGCATTGCAGACCGCGATGAGCCTGGGCAGCACGGCTTTACCGGCCCTCATGCAGCTGTGGCAAGGCATGGCGGCCAACTCCGCCGCGAACAAGGCCGGTGCCGCCGCCGAGAACGGGACCGAGATCGCCGCGCAGGGCGCGCAGGAGAAGGTGGGTCTCGGCACCGCGGCGACCTCGGTCGCGGTGGGCGGCGCCGAACTCACCGGCGTCATCGCGAAGTACATGACCCAGATGACCATGGCCGCGCCGCTGCTCGCGGTGCCGGGTGGTCAAGCGTTCATGGTGGCCTCCACCGTCGAGGCATTGACCGAGGCGACGGCCGTGGTCGCCAAGACCAGGGCCGAGATGACGGTGCATTCGGCGAACATGGCGACCACCGGCAAGAAGGTCGCCGTGACGAACGCACCGACCGGAGCCAGCTCGGTGCAGTCGTTGGACCAGGTGATGCAGCTGCTACAGCCGTTGATGACCGTGGCGAGCAGTGGCGCGCAGGCGGCGGGACAGCTGGCGAGCGCGAATTCGTCGTTGCTCGCGCCGAAGCCGATCGCCAAGCCGGGGGAAACCGAAGAGGAAGCCGCGGCGCGTGCGAAGGAAGCGGGCGGAATGCCAGGCCCCGGACCGGGTGTGCCTGCCGGATTCACTCCGGCGCCCTTGACCGCACCGCTGAGCCCGTGGACAGGTGCCGCGGGTGCGACGCCGCCTGGTGCGGTGAGTTCCGCTGCCGTGGAACCAGGGAACATGGTGCGTCCCACGGTAGGCGGGCCGGGGCCGGGCATGATGCCGCTCGGTGGGGCCGCTGGCGCCGCGTCGAGCGCCAGGGGCGCGGGGGACGCGGGGGATGGTCTGCCGGGGTTCCTGGTCAACGCGCAGCACGGCGACGCGGTCGTCGGCGATATCGAGGGGGTCACGCTGCCGGTGGTCGGCGCGGCCGAGTCGGTCTCGGAACCGCCACCCGACAAGGAACTGACCCTCTGACGCGCCCGCGTCACGGCAAGTAGGAGACTGAGATGTCAAGCAGTGGTGTGGATTTCGAAGGTGTCGCGTTCGACCCCGCGGCGGCACGCAAGGCGGCGACCCAGCTGGACGGGCTCGCCGACCGCCTGGCCGATGGCCTCAGCGCCGAGGAGATCGCGTTGCGGCCGGAGCCCAGCGGCACCGACGAGGTGTCGTTGCGCGCGTCACGCACGATGAGCGATGTGGCCAATTCCTACGGCGATAGCGCGTCCTCCGGCGTGCTCGAGCTGCGGAAGTTGGCCGCGACGCTGCGCAGCCAGGCGAATCAATTCGGGAGTTCCGAGGACGCCAGCGCCGCCGAGTTCGGTGGCAGCGCCCCGAGTACGGCCTGACCGCGAAAGACGAAGACAAACACGGAGCTGGTGATGATCGAACCACCGCAGCCCGGTTTCACCGGAGTGGTGTGGGAGGCACGGGAACCCGATCGGCTGACGCGCGAACTGAGCACAGGTCCCGGTGCGGTGCCGATGGCCGAGGCCGGTGCCGCATGGGGTCGGCTGGCCGCGACCATGGGTGGCGCCGTCGTCGAGTACGAGCAGATCATCGCCGAACTGCGCCTTGCGTGGCAGTCGAATACGAGTAACGCTGTGCTGGAACGGATCTCGACCCTGCGCGACTGGATCACCGATGCCGCCAGCGCGGCGGCGAACAACGCGCTGCGCGCCGAATCACAGGCCGCCGCACATCAGCTCGCGCGATTGACCATGCCGAACGCCGGCGACATCGCGGCGATTCAACAGCTCCAGCAGACAATCGCCGCGCTCGGTGCCGCGATGGGGGCGCCGATTCGTGCCGTCGCCGCGAGCACCGACACCGAGTCCGATGCCGCGAAGGCCGCGGCCTCCAGGGTGATGCGTTCCTACGAGGCGGCCACCGAGCCGCTGGCCCTGCCGTGGGAACAGCAGCAACCTCCGGTGATCGCGCCCGCGGTAGCGCTGGAATCCGAGCAGGGTGGGACCGCGGTGCCGGAACGGGGGAGTGCCTCGGTACCGGGCGGGATGCCCGCGATGGCGTTGCCGCCGGGTCTGCTCGGCGCGATCGCACCGGCGCGCACGCCTGGTGCCTATCGCACGCCGGTATACGCGCAGGCTGCCGCTGTCACCGAAGCTCCTGTGCCCCAGGTGGTTTCGACCCAGCAAACCGGCACGACGCCGATGGTGCCGCCCGGTGCCATGGGTGCGGGTGCCGCAGCGGCCGGGGACGAGGAATACCAGCCGGAAGCGCACGCGAGCGTCGCCGAGTCGGGTGACGCGCTTGGTGAGGGGCTCGGGATCGTCTCCGCACCCGCGGTCCTCGGCGCGATCGAACACCCCGTCGCGTACGAGCAAGCGTCCGTGCCGAGCGAGCGAGCCACCGGCGGCGCCGGATGACAACCATGACCAACGACGGACTGCTCGCGGTCGCCGAACGGCTCGGCGTGCAGACCATGCCGCTCGTGCTTTCGGTAGGGCCGCAACAGGATTCGTACGAGGAATGGGCGCTGGCGCAGGAGCGCGCGGTGGCTTCGCTCACCGAAGAGGGTGTGTTCGACAGCTACGGCGAGGTGCGCGATCCCGACCTGGCCGCCGCGCTGTATGCGCTGGCGCAGCCCGAACGTGAGCTCGTCGCCCGGGTGTACAGCTTGACCGAGCCGGTGTGGCAGGCCCGAATCTGCCTGGCGCGCCGAGGCGAACAGCATGCCCTCGCGGTGCGCAGGGGCGATAGCTTCGACATCCAGGCGGTGTGGGCCGACGGTTCGGGCGCCGCGCTACTCGGTCCGCTGATGCGGATTCTCGGTGCGGGCAAACCTGCCGAGGTGGCCGGGTTCAGCGCGTTGACCGACGAGCTCGGGGAGCGCCTGGACGCGGCGGACTCGTCCTCGGATTACGCGGACGCGCTCTACGCGCTCGGCGTCGCCGAACGTGACGCCACCGCGTACGGACTCGCCTTCGCCTCCGTGCACACCTATGCCGAAGTCGTGGCTTATGCCCACGTCGACGGAGTGACCACCCGGCCGCCGTGCGCGGTCGCGGTATACGACACCGGCCGTGGCCGCATTGTGGCCGCGCCCGGGATCGCGCCGGATCAGCAGGTCTGGTCCACGGTTACACCAGGCACCGATCATCGGATCGCGCAAGCGGTTTCGGCGTTGATCGACGCATTGCCCGGGGGAAGGTGGCTGCCGCAGTAAACCCCCGGGCGTGCATGTACGCCCGCCAGCCATCCGGCGGTGCCGACCGGCACCGTTGTTCCGGAATTTTGGATACACGATAGGAAAGGTTTGATCATGGCTGATGTATACGCCGATCACGTAGGAGCCGACCAGGCCAAGGGCGACATGGCCAACGCGGTCGAGGGGATGCGTTTCACACTGAAGGCGATCACCGATGAGGTGCACGCGGCCAAGGGTTGGTCGGGTGACGCCCGTACCGCGTTCATGGCGGCCTCGGCTTCCTGGGACGAAGAGGCGCAGAAGCTCAACGCCCTGCTCGATCGGATCACCGAGCAGGTCGGAGCGGGTACCGCGCAGTTCAAGCGCACGGATGCCGAAGGCGAAGACGAGTTCAACTACATCCGTATCTAGTCGCCTTCTGTAGGCGTTCGATCATCACCCATTCGGAGGGACAGCTATGAGTTCGATGGAATACAACCAGGCCGCCATGACCACCCTGTTCGGCGACCTCCAGGGCTTCCGCAAGAAGCTCACCGAGAACAGCCAGGACATGCAGAGTGCGGCCAAGGCGCTCGAGGTCGCATGGACCGGCACCGATGCGTACAACTCGTTCCACCAGACACACACCAAGTGGGACACCGAGTTCGGCGACACCCTCGTGGTGCTGGACAAGGTCGCCGCCGCGGTGGAGAACGCGCTGCACCGCGCGGTCGGCACCGACGGCAAGATCGGCGACGGCTTCGCCGACCTCTGAGCGACACACCGGGGCCACCCTCGGACATCGCGAAAAACGGCCGACCAGAGCAATTCCCGCTCCGGTCGGCCGTTTTCCGTAACGGTCGACGACGCCGCGCACCACTGCGCCACGGTATGTGCCGACGGGAACCAAACCGAATGTAAAACGCTCTCTCGCTCTGTGAACGTGCAGGTCAGGAAGTGTGCTCCCCGCGCGTGCGGGGATGATCCGCTGTTCGGGGGCATCGATTGGTCTTGGTGGGCGTGCTCCCCGCGCGTGCGGGGATGATCCTGCGACCCCGACCGATTCGTTCGGCGGATACTGGTGCTCCCCGCGCGTGCGGGGATGATCCTGGAGCGTTCCGTTCGGCGCATACGATGTCCGCGTGCTCCCCGCGCGTGCGGGGATGATCCGCTTTGGTGGATCACGCACACCTCTAGCCCGGTGTGCTCCCCGCGCGTGTGCGGGGATGATCCCTTGCCGTAGGCATCGGTGCCGGTTCATGCGGCGTGCTCCCCGCGCGTGCGGGGATGATCCCACCGCGACATTTCCTCTGATCGGGAACCGTGCCCTGTGCGGGCTGTCCTCGCTGGCCGGAACCCTGAATGGGTGCGCTATCCGGCACGCCACGGCCGCGAATTATCCAGATCCTGAAGCGAATTGCTCATCACGGACATAGGTGGCAAGGGCTGGTGTGGGGTGGGTGGCGGTCGTAGAATTCGTGGCATGAGTACGGGGGGAGTGCCAGGTGAGCGGCTTTCGGTGGTGCCCGAGCAGGTGCGGGACGTCGGGAAGTACGTCTACGATCTCGCCGAATCGTTGCGCTCGGCATTGGATTCGGCGGCCAAGGATGTGAACGCTGTCGCGGGTGGGAGCTGGACCGGTGATGCCGCAACGGAATTCAGCGACGGCTGGACCGAAGTTCACGACGGCGGGGTGCGGATCATGGCCGCGCTCACCGACATGGCCGAGAAACTCGGCGTCACCGCCGATACCTACCAGACCCAGGATCAGGGTTCCGCGGCCGCGATCACCACGTCGAGCCTGGACCTGCCGTGAGTTCTGAATTCACGGTCGACTTGGAACATCTCGAACAGATCGTGTCCCGATTGTCTGGTCTGGCGGGTTTCGTCGCCGATCACCTCGACGAGATCGACACCAAGGTCGCCGCCCTGCACGACACCGGCTGGGAAAGCCGCGCGGCCCAGGCATACGCCGACGCCCACCGCCAATGGGTCACCGGCGCCCGTGAATTCGCCGAAGGCATCCGCGATATGAGCGACGCGGCCAAAGCCAACCACGCCGCCTATACCCGTGCGCTGGAGACGAATCGCCGCATGCTCGAAAGCGGCAAATAGTGCGCGTCGACTGGAGGGTCTACTACGACGCTGCCCAGATGTGTCTTGACCTGGCTGATGACCTTCGCGCGGCGGACAAGCCAGTCCATGTCGCGGTCAAAGGCGAGTGTGCCGGCATGGCAGGTGACGCCCCCGGATGCAGACAGTGGGGTGAAGCCTACGACAAAGCTGCTCAACAAACTATGCAGGCCTGCAGCAGCCTGGCAAACGCGCTGACCAACTACGCCGCCGTTCTCTATGCGAACGGCTACCACTACGGCACCGCGAACAAAAGCAATCCGGACCCCGTACGAGCGCAGGTAGTCGACGAATACAAGGTCGTCATCCCCACCTCGGTGGCCGACAACGGTATCGGGTTCGCTGATCATGGGGGAGCCAAAGCCTTCATCGACGAGCTCGTCGCGAAAGTCCTCGCCGCGTTCGGCAAACTCCCCAACGGCGACCAAGGAAAACTCGACAAAGCACACAACACCTGGAACGCCTTCGCCAAGCACGAAACGATCACCGGTGCCGCAGCGCGAATCTCGGCGATCTCAGCCCTCTTCGACGGAATGGACGACCCCACCAACCGTCAGCTGTTACAAGACCACTTCACGACGCTGAAGTCCGGCGCCGACACCGTCAACAGCGCCGCCCAAGCGATGGCAACTCCCATCGGCGCCTACAAGGACGCGACGGTCGCCCTCGGTGACAGCAACACTCAGACGATCAACGCGCTGGAGCTCTCCATCAGCCTGATCGCTATCACCGCAGGCGCCACATTCCTGTTCAGCCTCGGCACCTCCGCCGTAGCCGCCGCCGCGGCCATCAACGCCGACGTACTCGTCACGATCAACGCGATCCAATCCTCCTACCGCATAAGCCAAATGGTACGAGTGATCGGCATCGCCGAACTCGCCGCAGGCGCAGTCGGCACCATCGACGCGTTCCACGGGCTGCCCTCGATCGACCTCGACAAAACCATCGCAGGACTCGCCGGGATCATCGGCATGAAGTCCTACATCGATGGTGATGATAAACCGAATGCATCCAGAAATACTTCCAATACTCCTGGCACTAGCGAGTACCAAAGGCGGGTCGAGGAACTGGCAAAAGATCCGGCGAAAAATGGAAAGACGACTCCTCAGTCCGCCCGAGAGGCATCTGTAGGGCTAGCAGCCGAGCATGATGGTGCAATACCTGGGCCGATCGCAAGGGCCGAACTGGGACCAAACGGCGAAGACCGAGGTGAATTCGTAGATTCGAACAATGAGCGGTGGGATGTCAAGAGTTCGCCAGATTCCCAGCCAGGGTATCGGCCTGATGCAGGGAAAGAAATCACCAATCCACAATCGGATGATAAGTTCGTCAAGATGATCAACAAGGATATTGCTACCGGGGAGAATGTGCTGATCGACCCGGACGGTATGTCCCCCGCTAGACGGGCACGTCTGGAGCAGATTGTTGCGAATAACCCAGAATGGCAAGGGAAGGTGATCTGGGGTCGATGACCAGAAAATACGGACGTTCGCGGGAAGATGTCGCTGGGTGGCCGTCCGATGCAATGGCGCGGAAATCTCTCGATGAGTATTTTGGAAAACTTGCTACTCTGCCTGATTCAGTCTCCACTACGGACTCCCTACTCTGTGCGGATGGTTTGAACTTCAGTGGTGCAGATCTGTCTGGGCTAGATCTCCAGGGCGCGGCGTTCAACGAATCGAACCTTGCAAACGTGCGTGCGGTAGAGGTTGATCTGTACCAAGCCTGGATGTTGGCGGCGATCGTCGAAAACGCCGATTTCAGCAGGTCGGATCTGCGAAAGATCGAAGGCCGAGGGTGTCGCGCAGATTACGTCAGCTTTCGTGAGGCAGTACTCCAAGGCTCTACATTCGAGAATTCTTCGTTATGCGGTGCAGATCTCTGTAAAGCAGACCTCCGTGATGTGGACTTCTCCGACTCGGATATGCGCAATGCCAACTTACGGGGGTGCGTGTTCAGCTGGACTGACTTGTCAGGTTGCAGACTCGACGGTTGTGTTGTTGACGGCGCGGCGGGGACGGTTCTAGGACCAATTAAAATGGAAGCGGGGGATGTAATCAGTGGGTACCAACTGCAAGAGTGGTTCTCTGCTAATGGTGCGCCGGCTGTCACAGTGCAGAATTAAACTGTGAACGGATTGCGAGAGGGTGTTAGCAGTCGGGCTGGTGTTGAAATGCTGTCGATCCATCCTGTCCGTGAATTCCGTTTCACCGCTGAACAGTTCAAAGTAGTCAGACAATTTACGTTCGAGATTGGTAATATTCCGGAGGAGTGCTTGGTTCCCGCAGGTTGGACATCGGCAATCGGGGAATTCCTGGATCAGCTCGCGCATTCCGCGCAGCTCGATATTGCGGCTGCAACGAGAATTAACTTTGTCGTCTCCGGTGATATGCCTGTGTCTTCTGATGTGCAAGTACCCCGACCGGAAGACGAGGTCGTCAGGCATTTACCCGCATCCGTTGCTGAAGTCTGGCCGCAACTTTTAACCACGGTCTATTCGTGGTTGGGGGATTTGGAGGCTCGCTACCGAACCGGATTCAATCCAGATGAGATTGCCGACGCTCTGGCCGCTTTCAAGTCGAAATGAAGAATCGGGTTGGCCGTGTTCGGCTCCGAGGGCTCCCGGTTGTGTTCGGGGCGAGCGAAATCACGGTCCGGTTGGTACGGAGAACGCAGAGCCTGAAGATGCAGGTCGCGTTCGCAAAAAAGTTGCGACCTGGTTCGCGAAAGACCAGCGGCAAAATTCGCTGCGATCTGGGACTGGGCGGAATCTGGGGAATTCGGTATCGAGTTCATGTGCCGGGAACTCGGTGTGTCGAGTTTGGGGTACAACATGGGATCCGGAAGCAAAGGGTGTTGTTATCGAGGATAATGGGCGTGGAACAGTGTTCACGCCCGAAGACGGCTACGAAGACTTCCAGGATCTCAAGTAACAATGCGTCAAGATTGGAGTAATGTCACCATGTCGGGGAACGCGCGGCATGAGATCGTAGTCTCGGGTGGACACTTCAAAGTAATCCGTCAATTGACCCTTCAGTTGGCAAATGTATCTCCAGAAATATTGGACCGATGGGGATGGAGTGTTGAAACCAAGAAGCTACTGAAGCAGCTCGTGCGTTCGGTGCCATTTGAAATAGAGGCCAGTTCTCGTATCAGAATTATTCTGACGGACCAAGATATTCATGAAGCACTGGCCTCAGAGCATCACTCGACCGCCCAAGGGGGTGATCGAGAACGGTCTGTGGTGACGCGGTACCTGCCGAAAAAAATTGGCACAGTGTGGCCGCCCCTGCTCGAGGATGCGTTCCGGTTCTTGGGTGGCGAAGAAGCTCGGTATCGAACCGGATTTTATCCCGATGAGATTGCAGACGCTCTGACCGCTTTCAGTGAGCCACGGACTTCACCCGGTACAGCGGACTGACCGGCTCCCTTCGACGTAGAAGTACGGTAGCCAAAGTGATTTGTAACTTGATTCTGGATCTGCAGAACCATGACACAGGCTGACAGCGGAGCGACCCTAGACTTTTCTGAAGACGAGATTTCGGAGTTCGAAGCTCGTTCGATCGCGCTGTCATCAGGTGACAGACGCAGCGCGCTTCAGCTGGCCGATTCATGGGCCGTACACGTCGATAAGATCGACAGGGATCGAGCGCTGTCCTGGACCGATCGCACGGTGTGGAATGAATATGATTTCAGTGCGGCGATCATTATTCGGGATTACCTGAGTGATGCGATGAGGAATTTGGTCTCGCCATTGTCAGGGAAGGTGTTGGAGTATGTCGCGAATCCTGATGAGAGATATCGTGCAATTACGGTAGGTGACTCCGGGATGCGTATGGCAGCTGTTTCTCGGGTCGAGGTAAGTGGGCGCGGATGGTGGTGGTATCGAGTGCCGGACTCGGGTCCGGTCCTTGAGGATCTTGCGCGCTGGGACCGTTTCGATCCGGCCTGAACGGCCTACGACACCGACCTGAAAACAGCTAACTCGGTCCCACCCAGGGTGTCCGGTTCGTCCTCCGAATGCGGCGTATGCCACGCGACAATCATGGGAGGGCATGACGGCGAGTAGGTTCTGCGTGTTCTATGACGGCCAATAGGTGTGGTCAGGGCTTTCCTGGATCGGCGGTTCGACGCGGTTGGCTGGATCAAGCGCCCCATGTCGGTGAGCGTGAGGGCTGGGCATTGTTCGATGAAGTGCATGCGGTGCGAGCCGCCGGCTCGCAGCGGCTCGGTTGACATTTGTGCTTCCCGCGCGTGCGGGGATGGGACGTGCAAGTACGTCTGAACCGCCAGATCATCGTCAAGCGCAAAGCCCGCCCGTTGGCTCTCGAAGTATTGCTGCACGAGTCGGCTCTGCGGCGAGTGATCGGCAACCGGCGGATCATGGCCGCACAGCTTCGTCAACTCGCGGAAGTCGGTAAGCTGCCCAACATTTCGCTTCGAGTGCACCTGTATTTCGCCGGTTCTGTTTGGGGTCTGCCGGCTACGCCTTTTGTCATCCTGGACTACGGCACAGATCAGCGTGGCAGGCCGATCGAGCCACCATCGTGTACCTGGATGGCTCGATGAGCAGCGACATGTACATCGAGAAGCCCGAACTTGTTCAGCGATACCATGAATACACCGATGCCCTCCGGCGGACGGCGCTGGATGAGACCAGCACGCGAGATCTGCTGCGGCAGGTAGCAAGGGAGCACGACCGTGATTGACCTGACCGGAGCCCGTTGGATCAAGAGCAGCTACAGCGAGACCGGCGGCCAGTGCGTCGAGGTCGCGTTCCTAGATGAAAGTGTGGTCGGGGTGCGTGACTCCAAGGATCCCGCTGGTCCGGCGCTGGTTGTCCCTTCCAGAGTGTGGGCTGCGTTCACCGCAGGCGTGGCGAGGGGTGCGTTCGGAAGCTGATATCGGTGGTGTAGCGGCGCCGAGCATCGAACCAAACCGAATGTAAAACGCTCTCTCGGTCTGTGAACGTGCAGGTTAGGAAGTGTGCTCCCCGCGCGTGCGGGGATGATCCGTCGAACCTGACCACCGTCCGGCCAACCTTGTAGTGCTCCCCGCGCGTGCGGGGATGATCCTGCGACTGCGCAGCGAGGGAACCTCGGTCTCCAGTGCTCCCCGCGCGTGCGGGGATGATCCGAAGACGAAGTTGCGGGTCCTCACCGAGGACGTGTGCTCCCCGCGCGTGCGGGGATGATCCGCCCTGCTGCTCCAGCAGTGGGATCGCGATGTTGTGTGCTCCCCGCGCATGCGGGGATGATCCACGCGGCAACACAACAGAACGCTTCCCGTCCTCGTGCTCCCCGTGCGTGCGGGGATGTTCCGATGGAACAGCAGTTCGCTATGGCCATGCCACGGTGCTCCCCGCGCGTGCGGGGATGATCCCTCGGTGGGGATCAGCGGTAGCAACGTCGGTAGGTGCTCCCCGCGCGTGCGGGGATGATCCGACCCACAGATGGTGTCCGACAGCGAAAATTGGGTGCTCCCCGCGCGTGCGGGGATGATGGCCTGCCGATAGGGGGACTCGGGTGGATCGCCCTGTCGGGCTCGTCTTACCGTGCCGCAGTGAGCGATTCGCCGATGTAGCGCATCTCGTCCGGAGTGGTGACCATATTGACGGTCGTGTGCACGGTGGAGGTGCGCACGGTGATGCGGTTGGGGGAGGTGGCGTCCTGGGTGAGGATCACGTCGGCGTCGAAACCGCTGGGCTGGCCGGGGGCGCGTACGTGGACGACGGTCGCGCCGCCGGTGAGGGCGGTGGGTGGGATGCCGTCGAAGACGACGACGGTGGCGGTTGGGAACGGCATACCCGAGTTGGGGACTACCGGCGGTGGGTGGTGGCTGGCGCCTGCCGAGCGGGGGGCCAGTGAAAGCAGGTGCGGCGCACCTACATTGGACACCATCGTGTGCCAGGCTTCGGGGCGGTCGGTGTGTACCACCGCGCGTGCGCCGAGGGCGATGGCCCGCAGCACCACCTGCTGGGCGAGGTCGAGCTTGCCGGAAACCTCCAGGTGCCTTGTGCCGTCACCGATCAGCGGTACCGCGATGCCCTGGCCGGTGTTGTCCGCGCCGATCAACTGCCCACAACCCGCGGTGGGCACCGCGAGGTCGCTGAGGGCTTCGAGTGGGCCACGGTAATCGGAGGTGCTCGGTCGGCCCGATCCGGTGGGCAGGCAGTCCACCAAGGCGCGGAACTGTCGGCCCGGCATCCGGCGCAGCCCGGCGATCGGCGGCTGCTCCGGCTCGAAGGCGGTGTCGAAACGCACCAGTGCGCCGAGGGTGATCGGGGTGGGTTCGTTGTCGCGCACCGTTGTGGGTCGGCGCGGCGCTTGGCGCACCCGCACCGTGACGGTGGTGGTGAGGCTGGGGGTGGCCCAGATGTCGGCGAAGCCGCGCTCGCCGATCAGGTCGGGGCCGATCTCGTAGCTGGTGAGGTGAATGCCGTGATATCCCAGCGAGTTCGGGGTCTCGGTGAACTCCTCGAGCGGGATGTTCCTGGTGAGTTGGCGGACCGCACTGTTCATCTCGCCCGCGGTCAGCACCGAGGTCGAGATGCCCTGTGCGGCGAGCTTGTTGGCGACTCGCCTGGTGGTGATGATGGAGGTGCGTAGCGCGCCGGTACTGCCCCCGCCTCGGCTTTCCACCGCGTCGGCGTTGGCCAGCGGCTCCAACCGCAGCACCAGCCACACGGTGCGGTGCGCGATCGCGGGCAGCGGGCCGACGATGCGGTCGTAGAGTTGCGCGACCGCGCCGACGCTCGCGGTGCGCGCGCCGGTGCTGATCACATCGATCGAAGCCAGGTTGATGTCGAATTGGCCGAGGCAGCGCGCGATTTCGTCGAGTGCGAGCACCTGGTCGGTGGCCAACGAGCCGGGTCGAAGCAACGTCAGCGCGTCCGGTGGCGGGTCGATGCGCAGCATGGTGATGAGCAGTCCACCGTCCCAGCGCATCCCGTAGCTGCCGCCTTCGGGCAACGGAACGTCGAACGCGGTGGCGTCGGTCTCCTCGGGCCCCGGCTTGCTGCGCCGCCAGCGGTACCCGATCGAGCGGGCGAACATGCCTGCGGGAGTGCGCGGTTCCCGCTTGCGCACCGGGGCGATTCCGATCAGCAGGACCACCGCGCCGATGGCCACCGCGACGAGCGTCGGCGCGTTCAGAGCGACGGCGACCCAACCCACCGCGGCGGCGATCAATGCGACGGGAACGAGAAGGCGCAATGGCATCTCGCGAAAGAGCCAGAATTCAGGGTCCTGCAATGTTGCGGTCGCCGGAATTTCCCGTTCGTTCACATTCTGGTTCACGATCATTCGCCCTGACTCGAATTCCGGTGACCGGGAGTTTGCTGACCCCGGCAAGTGTTCGAACAACAGTACCGCGACGCAATCGGGCGCGCGTGTGGTGTCGATGACCCGAATTTCGGTGGCAGCGCTACTCGATTGACACGACGGCAGCGGCCGATAATGTAATTCACACGGTCGGGCAATGGCGCCCGCCGTCCCGAAACCTCGGTCGCGCAGGGGCGGCGTTCGCGCCTGGATCCCACGCCGCCGAACGTCCGATGGAGACACCGCCCCGATGGAGACACAGTGCCGGCTCAGCTGACCACCAGGGCCCAGGTCAACGGATATCGCTTCTTGTTGCGACGGCTCGACCACGCGCTCGTGCGGCGCGACGTGCGGATGTTGCACGACCCCATGCGTTCTCAGACGCGGTCGTTGATCGTCGGCGCCATCCTCGGCATCCTGGTGATCGCGGGGGCGGTCATCCTGTCGTTCATTCGCCCGCAGGGTTCCATCGGCAACTCGCTGATCGTAATGGGCAAGGAGACCGGCGCGCTGTATGTGGTGGTCACCGACGAGCAGAAGAACCAGCAGCTGCACCCGGCCCTGAATCTGGCTTCGGCGCGGTTGATCACCGGCAGTAGCGAAGCGCCGAACTCGGTGAAGGACGACAAGCTCGGCTCGATGCCGCGCGGACCGCTGCTCGGTATCCCCGGCGCGCCCGCCGCGTTGCCGGGCTCCGGTCAGGGTGATCACTCGGAATGGGCGTTGTGCGAGGCGGTGCAGCTGTCGAGCACCGGGAGTGCGTCCGCTTCCGCCGGGGTGCTCACCACGGTGCTGGCGGGTCAACCAGAGCTCAATGAGCGGGTGCGCCGCACCGGTCAGGACGAGGCGCTGCTCGTGCGTCGCGACGGCAAGGTGTATTTGGTTTACGACGGCAAGCGCGCGGAGGTGGACACCGCCGACGCCGCGGTGTCGCGCTCGCTGGATCTCGGTGCGTACAAGGCGCGTCCGGTCGGCACCGGCCTATTGGACGCGGCGACCGCCGTACCGCCGTTGACGGTCCCGGATATCCCGCAGGCGGGTCAGCCGGGCCCCGGTGCGCTGTCGGAGGTGCCGGTGGGCGGTGTGATCTCGGTGGCGGGCGCGGGCAACGGCGCCCCGCAGGAGAACTATGTGGTGCTCGCCGACGGGGTGCAGCGGGTGACCGATTTCGCCGCGCAGGTGCTCAGGACCGCGGATTCGCAAGGGATGCGCGAGATCAAGTCGATGGCGCCCGACGTGCTGAGCAATATGCCGGTGCTGCACACGCTGCCGCTGGATCACTTCCCCGAGCGCGCCCCGAAGATCCTCGCCGCCGAAGACGCCCCCGTCGCCTGCATCGATTGGTCCAAGACCCACGGTGTCGGCGGCACCGAAGCGCCGAGCGACCGCGCGGTGGTGAGCCTGGTCGCGGGCACCGCACTGCCACTGTCGGATTCGGCCACCCCCGTCCCGCTGGCCACCCAAGACGGCACCGGTGACCGCGTGGACACCACCTACATTCCCCCGACGACAGGCGAGTTCGTCCAGGTCACCGGCATGGAACCAGGCAGTCCCCGTCGCGGCAGCCTGTTCTACGTGGCGGACAACGGAATTCGCTACGCGGTCCCCGACAAGGAAACCGCGACCGTCCTCGGCCTAGGCGACAAACCCCGCCTCGCCCCCTGGGCAGTAATCGGCCAACTGGTCCCCGGCCCCACCCTCTCCAAGCAAAACGCCCTGGTAAGCCACGACACCCTCCCCACAGGCAACTAAACCACCCACTCCCCAGACCTGGACCGCAGACCACCAGGACACCCACAGCCCGCACCCACCGCACCTATGCCCTGGTGATCTTGCACAAGCACGGGTCCCAGAGGAGCCGGTGAGCCGTGCTTCTCACCTCGCCCCAGGCACTCCCCAGCGCAAGACCAAGATCACCAGGACATCTCGCTGCTGCCTTCGGGCGACTACCGCACTCGTGTCCTGGTGATCTTGAAGCCAACTGGGTTTGGGGGGTTAGCCGGTGGATAGGGTGGCTAGGACGGCGCCTAGGGCGGCTCGCATGTCGGGTTCTTCTATGCGCATGAGGACGGATTCGTCGGCTGCGGCTAGGTCGAGGGTGTCGTCGTTGGCTAGGCGGAATTCGCGTTCTTCCTCGGCGGCTTCCACCACGTTGCGGATGAAGCGGCCGTTGCCCGCCAGGTCGATGCCTCGGCGCTGTTGGCCGCTCTGGTCGACGCGTTCGGAGTTGTAGAGCCCCTCACAGGCCTTCTCCAGCAGCGCTTTCGCGTCGTCAGCGAGCACGGAGTCGCGGGAGGTGGCGATCACCTCGCCGATCGCGCCTAGCTCGGCGGGGGTGTAGGACGGGAACTGCAAACGCTTGGCGAAACGGGAGGCGAGGCCGTCGTTGGCGGCGAGCAATCGCTCGATCTCTCCGTCGTACCCGGCGATGATCACCACCAGGCGGTCGCGGTCGTTTTCCATCCTGGCCAGGATGGTGTCGACCGCCTCGCGTCCGAACGCGTCACCGCCGATCAAACCGGTCTGGATCAGGGTGTATGCCTCGTCGATGAACAGCACGCCGTCCATCGCGGTGTCGATGAGCTTGTCGGTCTTGATCGCGGTGCTGCCGAGATGTTGGCCGACGAAGTCCATGCGCTTGGCCTCGACCACCTTGTCGGTCTTGAGTAGCCCTACGCCGCAATAGATCTTGGCGACCACCCTGGCGATGGTGGTCTTGCCGGTTCCCGGCGGGCCGGTGAAGGCGAGGTGGTTACCGCGCGGCACACTGGCCATGCCCTTCTCGGCCCTGATCTTGGCCAACTGCGCGGTCGCCTGCAACTTCGCGACCTGCGTCTTCACCGAAGCCAGGCCGATCTGCTTGTCCAGTTGGGCACGAGCCTCTGCCAGGATGCGCTTGGCGCGATCTTCCGCGTCGGCCTGCTGCATCTCGCCGACCGAGGGCGCCGAGGCCGGATCCCAGCGGTCGGTGCGCGCGTCGATGGATTCCTTGGAGGTGACCGTGATCCGATACGTCCGGTCGCGCATCGCGGAGGTGTTCGCCGCGAAATCCGGTGCCTGCGAATACACCTTCTCGAACAGCTGCTGCGCCTCGTCCTCGGCGCCGTTCTCGCGCAAGCACAGGCCACGGCAGAACATCGCGGTGGTGCGCGCAGCGGGGATCGGCCCCGACTCGGCCTGCTCCATCCGCCGTATGGCCTCACCGAACAGGCCCAGCTGCGCACAGGCCGAGCCGACCATCACGTGCGCGCCCGCGGCCAGGTAGGGGTCGTCCCACTCGGCCGAGCCGGTCAGTACCGCCATCACGTCGGGCCAGCGTTGGGTGTTGAAGTGCATGACACCGCGGATGTAGGCGCTGATCCTGTCGTCGGCCGCCTTGTCGGTCTCGGAGACGATCGAACGACGATGCGTAGCAAGGTCATCGAGCACCTTCTCGGCCTCGTCGTATTCCTTCTCGGCGATCAGCTGGGCGGCCTGCGACAAGCAGATCTCGGTGTAGCTCGAGAGCGGATAGTCGATGTAGAGCCCCGCGAGAAACCGCCCCGAGAGCGCGCGCGGGGCGAGCCCGAGCCTGCGTTGCTCGCGGAACAGCGTGGTGGCGCTGGTCTTGTAGAGGTTGCGGATTACCTCGGTGGTCACCTCGCCCGCCGCCGCGCGGCCGAGCCACGCGTCACACATGGTCGGATCCCACTCGGTGGCGCGTTGGAAAGCCAACTTGGCGTACTCGAGGTCGCGCACGGATTCCTGGCCGTCGATAGACAAGCCGAGAGACAGGATTCCGGCGTCGAAGGCGCGTTGTGCTTGGCGATTGCCGCTCATTGCTGTCGAACCCCGTCGTGTTTGCTGGTGCCTGCGTTCGTCTTCCAGCCAGCTTAGCGATCGCATGTGAACCGTCTGTCCGATACATTAGGTTTTGGCCGCCGTCGGACGCAACGTATGACATACGGGGTAGGTTGCCGAAGATCAGGTCTGGATCATGAAGGCGTAAAAGAGTTGGGGACGTTCAGCAATTGACCGAGTCGTTGAGTGGCGGCTCGCGGGCCGCCGAAGCCGAGTTGTGCCGAGTTTCCGTCATCGGGGGGAATACCCAGCTCGATGTGGGATTGCCCGCGACAGTGCCGATCGCATCGTTCATCGGAGAACTGGTCGGCCTCATCAAATCCAGAAATCCCGACATCGTGGAAACCGACGACGGTGCGGCGCCACTGGAGACCGAGCATTGGACGCTCGCCAGGCTCGGCCGCGACGCGATCGCGCCGAGTCGCACCCTCAGCGAGGCCGAGGTCTACGACGGTGAGCTGTTGGTGTTGCGTTCGGCGGGCGCCCAGGAAGCACCAGCGCTGTTCGATGACGTCATCGACGCCGTCTCGCGATTGACCGCCGACGACTTCCGTGGGTGGTCGCCCGGTGCCGCACGGTGGACGGGTCTGGTCGGCGCGGTGTTCGCGGTCGTGGCGGCGCTGGCGCTGTTGGCGGTCGGGCGCGCGCATTCCGGCGGCATCCTCTCGGCGTTCCTCGCCACCGGTTTCGGTCTCGGCGCTGCCGTCGCCGCGGCGATCGCGGCGCGCAAGTACGCCGACGAGTTGACGGCAGTGTGGTTGTCGTTGTGCGCGCTGCTGCTGTTGTTCGGCGGCGCAGCGCTTTTCGTGCCGGGACAGCTCGGCAGCCCGCACCTGCTGCTCGGCAGTTCGGTGACCATTCTCGCCGCCGTCGTCTGCTATCGCGTCACCACCGCGGGCGCTATCCTGAGCTCGGCCGTGGTGACGGTGGCGTTGTTCGGCGTGATCGGCGCCACGGTGTCGCTGATCGCCGATCCCGCGACCGCCAAGATCGCCGCGGGGCTGTTGGTCGGCGCGATCCTGTTGATTTCCATGGTCCCGAGGTTGGCGGCGGTGCTCGCGCGGCTGCCGATTCCGCCGGTGCCCACCGCGGGTGGCGCCATCGACCCGGCCGATCACGAGCCGCGTCCGACCATCGAGGGCATCGGTGCGATCGGCGCCACCGCGTTGCCCTCGGCGACGGGTCTGGGCCGAAGGGCGAAGGCGGCCAACCACTATCAGACCGGCATGATGGTCGGCTGTTCGATCGTCGCGGCCGTGGGTGCGCTCGGTGCCGCGGACATGTTCGGCAGCGCGCGGTGGCAGGGCACCACGCTCGCGGTGATCACCGCGGTCATTCTCGCGCTGCGCGGCCGCGCGTTCGCCGACCTGGCCCAGGCGTGCACGATGATCGCCGCCGGTGCCACGATCCTGATCGGACTGCTGCTCGGACTCGCGCTCGGCGAGCACGACCGCATCCTCGTAGCGGGACTGTTGTTGCTGATTCTCGCCGCCGCGATCGTGGCCTTCGGGGTGATCGGCCCGCACCTCGAGGTCACACCGGTGACGAGAAGAGCCGGAGAGGTTTTCGAGTATCTGCTGATCGTCGCGGTGATTCCGTTGGTGCTGTGGATCACCGGCGTGTATTCGATTGCCCGAAACCTGTGACTACGCGGTCGGTCAACTCGTGGCGGCGCGGTGCCGTGATCGCTTGCGCCGCGGGGGTTCTCGGCGCCGTGGTGTTCGGCTGGCCGGGGGCCGCCGCCGCGGTCGCGCCGCCGACGGTCGACCCGGGCGCGCTGGGCGCCGCGCTCGAGCTCAGCGGAAATCCGCGCCCGCTCGAGCCGACCGTGCCGGGGGCGGAGTGCGCCCAACCGCTACTCGCCGGTGCGCCGCCGGTCGATCCGCCCGCGTCGCAACGGGTACTCGATCTGCCGTCGGCCTGGCAGTTCAGTAGGGGAGCGGGGCAGAAGGTCGCGGTGATCGATACGGGAGTGAGTCGACATCCCCGGTTGCCCGCGCTGCAACCGGGCGGCGATTTCGTCTTCACCGGCGACGGCACCGACGACTGTGACGGTCACGGCACGCTGGTCGCCGGAATCATCGCGGCGCGGCCGAGTCCGGAGGACGGATTCGTCGGTGTCGCACCGGATGCCGAGATCCTCAGCATTCGACAACTCAGCCTGGCCTTCAAACCCGCGGCCAGCGAGAGCGGTTCGGCGCCTGGCGACATCGCCACCTCCGGGTACGGCAATGTGCTTACCCTCGCGGGCGCTGTCGTGCGCGCCGTCGACATGGGCGCCACGGTGATCAATATCTCCGAAGTCGCCTGTTCCGCGGCGGGAACCGACACCGCCGACGCCGCGCTCGGTGCCGCGGTGAAATACGCCTACGACCACAACGTCGTGGTGGTCGCCGCCGCGGGAAACCTGCAATCCGACGGAGCGTGTAAGGACCAGAACTCCGGGACCGGATGGAACGCGGTGCAGACCGTCGCCAGTCCGGCCTGGTTCGATCCCTACGTGCTTTCGGTCGGCTCGGTCGACGCCGACGGATCGGCCTCGGAACTGTCGCTCAACGGCCCGTGGATCGACGTGGCCGCGATCGGTCGCAATATCGTCTCGCTCGACAGCAAACCGAACGCCACCGGCCTGGTCGACGGCGTGCAGAGCCCCGAGGGCATTCGACCGATCGAGGGCACCAGCTTCGCCGCCCCCTACGTGTCGGGCCTTGCCGCCCTGCTGCGTTCGCGGTTCCCGGACCTGACCGCCGCACAGGTGATCGACCGCATCGAACGCACCGCGCACGGGCCGGGCACCGACCACGACAATCGCATCGGGTACGGCATGATCGACCCGCTCGCCGCACTCACCGCCGAACTGCCCGACCAGCCGGTGAGCGCGGGTGCCGAAGTGCCGAGGGCGATCCCGACTCCGCTGCGGCCGCCCGGCCCGGATCCGCTGCCGCGCAAGGTGGCGATCATCGGCTCGATCACCTGCCTTGTCGTGTTGGGAATCAGTGCCGCCGTTTCGATTCCGTTCCGTCGCAAGCGCGAGGACGAGAACTTCGATCCAGACCAGATCGATCTGTAGGGGAACTGACCCATGGTTACCGAAGGCTTCGTGCGCCGACCTCGCATCGCCCCGCCGCGCGCGCCGGGTGGCGAGGTCGCACTGACCACGCCACCGGAGATCGCGCGGGCGCTGCCCGCGCCGCTGATCACCAAGCTGATGCCCGTGGTGATGGTGATCGCGGTCGTCGGCATGATCGCCATGATGGCGATGATGGGGCGCAATCTGCTCCAGAACCCGATGATGCTGATGTTCCCCATGATGATGCTGATGTCGATGGTCGGCATGATGATGGGCATGCGGGGCAACGGCCCCAAGAGCGCGGCCGAACTCAACGAGGAGCGCAAGGACTACTTCCGCTACCTCGATCAGATGCGAAAAGAGGTGCGCCGCACCGGAGGTCGTCAGCTGGAGGCTCTGGTCTGGAGCCATCCCGTGCCGATGGACCTGCCCTCGGTGATCGGCACCCGCAGGATGTGGGAACGGCGTCCCGCCGACCCGGATTTCGGGCATGTGCGCGTCGGCGTGGGTAGTCATCGCCTCGCCACCAAACTGGCGCGGCCGGAGACCGGCCCGCTCGAAGACCTCGAACCGGTCTCCACCGTCGCGCTGCGCCGATTCGTCCGCACCCACTCGGTGGTGCACCAGCTGCCGACAGCCGTGTCGTTGCGTGCCTTCCCCGCGATCAATATCGGCGGTGACGCCGAGGGCGGGCGCGAACTCGCGCGCGGAATGCTGATGGAACTCACCGTGTTCCACGGCCCCGATCACGTCGCGGTCGCGATCGTCTGCGCCGACCCCGACGGCCCGGCGTGGGCGTGGGCGAAATGGCTGCCGCACCTGCAACATCCTTCGGTGCGCGACGGAATGGGTTCGGCCAGAATGATGTACGGCTCGCTGGCCGAGCTGGAAACCGCGTTGTCGTCGGAGCTGATGGAGCGCGGCCGCTTCATGCGCAATCCGCAGCCGACCCAGGGCAGGCTGCACCTGGTGGTGGTGATCGACGACGGTTACGTCAACGGCACCGAACGGTTGATCAGCGAATCCGGCCTCGACTCGGTGACGGTGCTCGACCTCACCGCGCCGGAGAACGGTCTGGCCGCCCGCCGTGGTCTGCAACTGGTGGTCGAGGGCGGTGAGGTGAGCGCGCGCAGCGCCGCGGGTGTCGAACGTTTCGCGACCGCGGACCAGATCAGCGCGGCGGAGGCCGAGGCGTTCGGTCGTGGTCTGGCTCGGTATCGGATCGCGACCGCGGCGCAGATCGTCAGCCTCGGTGACGACACCCGCAGCGATCCCGGCCTGATGGCGTTGCTGAAGATTCCCGATGCGGCGCAGATCGAGCCGAGTCGGGTGTGGCGGCCGCGTACCGCGCGGGAGCGGCTGCGCGTGGCGATCGGTGTCACCCCGGACGGCACCCCGGTGGAGCTGGACATCAAGGAGTCGGCCGAGAACGGCATGGGTCCGCACGGTCTGTGTATCGGCGCCACAGGTTCGGGTAAGTCGGAATTCCTGCGCACACTGGTGCTTTCGATGGTCACCACGCATTCGCCGGACGCGCTCAACCTGGTTCTCGTCGACTTCAAGGGTGGCGCGACCTTCCTCGGTCTCGACCCGTTGCCGCATGTGGCCGCGGTCATCACGAACCTCGAGGAAGAACTCTCGATGGTCGACCGTATGCGTGATGCGCTGGCCGGTGAGATGAACCGCCGCCAGGAACTGCTGCGTTCCGCGGGCAACTACGCCAATGTCACCGATTACGAGAAGGCGCGTGCCGCGGGTGTCGCGCTCGATCCGCTGCCCGCGTTGTTCGTGGTGGTCGACGAGTTCTCCGAGTTGTTGTCGCAGAAACCGGATTTCGCGGAACTGTTCGTGATGATCGGCCGCCTCGGCCGTTCGCTGCACGTGCATCTGCTGCTCGCCTCGCAGCGGCTGGAGGAGAACAAGCTGCGTGGCCTGGATTCGCACCTGTCCTACCGGATCGGCCTGCGTACCTTCTCCGCCAACGAGTCTCGCGCGGTGCTCGGCATCACCGACGCATACCACCTGCCCGGCGTCCCCGGCGCCGGTTACCTGAAGAGCGACGCCGACGACCCGCTGCGCTTCAATGCCACCTACGTTTCCGGTCCCTACGTGTCACCGTCCGGCGGCAGGAATGTGGACGGTCGGGTGGTGCGTGGGCAATCGCCGACGGTGTTCACCGCCGCGCAGGTGGAAATCGTGGAAACCGATGAGCCGGAGTTGGTCCTGCCCGAGCGCCCCGAACTGCCTCCGCCGCCCGGTCAGCAGAGTCAGGGACAGGACGAAGGGCTGCCGGACACGCTGCTCGAGGTTGTGGTGCGCAGGCTGACCGGTCACGGCCGCCCCGCGCACGAGGTGTGGTTGCCGCCGTTGGAGGAGTCCCCGACGGTGGACATGCTGCTGCCCGACCCGGATTGGCGTTCGCCGATCAACCGGCACGGCCAGCTGTGGATGCCGATCGGCGTGATCGACAAACCCTACGAGCAGCGCCGCGACGTGCTCACCATCAATCTGGCCGGTGCCCTCGGCAATGTGGCGGTGGTCGGTGGCCCGCAGTCGGGCAAGTCGACGACGCTGCGTTCGATCATCATGGCCGCCGCGGCGACGCACACCCCGGAACAGGTGCAGTTCTACTGCATCGACCTCGGCGGTGGCAGCATGGCGGGTTTGTCGGGATTGCCGCATGTCGGTTCGGTCGCTGGCCGACTCGACAGCGACCGGGTGCGTCGCACCATCGCCGAGTTGACCACCCTGATGCGGCAGCGCGAGGAGCGCTTCTCCGAACTCGGCATCGAATCCATGGTCGACTACCGGCGCCGCAAGTACGCCAGGCAGGAAGCCAGGATGATCAACGGCACCCAGGCGACCGACGATCCGTTGGCCGACGACAAGTTCGGTGACGTGTTCCTGGTGATCGACGGTTGGGCGGCGATGCGCGAGGAGTTCGACACCCTCGAGCCGCTGGTGATCGCGATGGCGGCGCAGGGCTTGTCCTACGGCATCCACCTGGTGTTGGCCGCGGCGCGCTGGGCGGAGATCCGCCCCAACGTCAAGGATCAGATCGGTACCAGGCTGGAACTGCGGCTCGGTGACCCTTCGGACTCCGAGATGGGTCGGCGTACCGCCGCTTTGGTTCCGGTCGGTCGACCTGGTCGCGGTCTGACTCCCGAACAGTTGCACATGCTCGTGGCTTTGCCGCGCCTGGACTCCGACTCCGAGGTATCCACCATCGCCGATGGTGTCGCCGAGGCCAAGGAACAATTGGTGCAGATGTACGGGGGCAGGCGGGCGCCGGAGGTGCGCATGCTGCCGATGCATATCGAGCGTGAAGAGATGCTCTCGATCACCAGGGACCGCGGCGTCGAACTCGGACCCACCCGTGTCGTGGTGGGTCTCGGCGAGAACGAATTGGAGCCGTTCGTTCTCGATTTCGGCAACGAGCCGCACTTCATGGCGTTCGCCGATGTCGAGTGCGGCAAGACGACGCTGTTGCGCAATATCGCGATGGGCATTCTCGAGAATTCCACCGCGGAGCAGGCGCGCATCGTGCTGATCGACTATCGCCGCAGCATGCTCGGGGTGGTGCCGGAGGACCGGCTCGCCGGATACTCGACGTCGTCGCAGACCAGCGGCCCGATGATCTCCGAGCTCGCGCGCTATCTTTCGCGCCGCATCCCCGGCTCCGACATCACCCCGCAGCAGTTACGTGACCGTAGCTGGTGGAGCGGACCGGAGATCTACATCATGGTCGATGATTACGACATGATCACCGCGGGTGGCAGCAACCCGTTGTTGCCGTTGCTGGAGTACCTGCCGCAGGCCCGCGACATCGGGTTGCACCTGGTGACGACCCGCCGCACCGGCGGCATGGCGCGGGCGCTGTATGACCACGTGCTCGGTGGGATGAAGAACCTCTCGGTGGAGACATTGGTGATGAGCGGTCCGCGCGATGAGGGCAAGGTGATCGGCGATGTGCGGCCGATGAAGCTGCCACCGGGGCGCGGCATTCTGGTGTCGCGCTCGCGCGGCCAGGAGATGGTGCACATCGCCTATCTCCCCGAGACGATGTAGACGCCGGGCAAGCCGGAATTCATTTTTTCGAACGGGAGTGTCTCGCGAAATTGCTGTGCGAACCGGGTTTTCGGCAACAGATAACCGAATAATGTTGCAATCGACGGTAATCGGATCTCGCAGCTGGGTCGGCGGGTCCGCGACGAGTGGCGGTCGTGCCGGATTTCCCTTGGCCCGTATAGATCTACGCGCGGATCGGGTCGGCGAACCGGTGCTGGGCCGGGCCGTTCGTGATCTTGCCGCGCGATAACTCGCGGGAGATAACGAATTGTACTCTGTCCGACCGTCAGCGCCCTGTTAACGCTTGACAGTCCTTCGCTGGGGTTTATTGTAAACAGCGTCCTGATCCGGGGTGTTGTGCGGCGATGACGGCGAGGCAACGTGGCAGGTTCGGATACAACAGTCGTAATGACTCTTCCCAACACACAGCGGTGTGCTGAGACAGCGGTGCAGCCCATTCCCTCCGGGCTGTTGCCTTCCTCGGACCTACTGGTCCGAGCATGTCGTGGGCACCGTGTGGTCGGCAGTCAGCTGCTCTGGTTCGCTCGCGATATCGCGGTGCTGCACGAGCGGCGGCTGATCGGTCACGGCGGTTCGGTGGATACCGGCCGCGCGGCGCTACAGGAAAACGAGCGTCGCAGAAGCGAATTGGTGATGGCGATCGATGATTGGATCGCACGCGGCGTGCCGCAGCATCGGTTCGGCGCGACATTGCACACCGAGACCATCGGTGCGGTGATCGACCGGCTCGCCGAGGCGTCGGTGCGCGCGCACCATGCGCTGATGACGCTCGATGCGAACGACGAGGTTCTGCACGGCGCGTGGCATCATTTGGCCGAACTCGCCGATGCCTACGACGATTTGGTGCGCGATGTACTGGCGGGTAGACGGCGCTTGCCGGAGTGGTGACGGCGCGTCACGCTAGGCCGCCGGTGCCGTATACCTCTTCTGTCGAACCCGACACCCGTGTGATCATGTCCGACTGCTGACCGGCGTTCCGTCGCTGAGCAGGGTTGGGTGTGGTCGCACGGGTGTACTGGGATTCGGCGGGGATCTATTCGCCGCGCGAGCCGCGATATCGTTGCGGCACAGGGATTCTGCTCGAGATACCGATTGTTTTGTGGTCCTGACGAATTGTCGGCGTGGACGCTGGCTTCGTAGTCGCCGACCCGCGACGAGAACATGTCCCGTGGCATCGGATGACGCCGTCGCCATCAATCAGCGGCGCGATCACACCATGGAGCTCCACGAAAGTTTCTTCGCGTCTTACTCCGCCCGTTGGCTCGTGCCGCCGTCGGTCTCTTCGGTTCAGCGGAGGTGTCCGAGTCCGAGTATCAATCACCGATCCGGACTATCCGGGTAAGGCCGACAGGTCCCAGCGCCGATGCGCCTTCGGCGTCCGGGCTTTTGGGTATGCACTACCCCGTTACGCACGGTCCGCGACGGAACGCCCCGGTGGGTGAGCTGGCAACTTGGGCCGAGAACACCGAGCACCCGTGCACGTTCGGGGTCCGCGACGGGACGCCCCGGTGGGTGAGCTGGCAACCCCGCGGTCACTTGGTCGGGACGGGCAGTGGCCGCCCAGACCTGCGCCGAACGTCGTCACTGTGACGTTCCATCGTGGAAGTCTTTTCCCCGCCATACGCTTTCTCGGTACGCACCTACCGGGAGTTCTGGGTGTGCCGACCGGGCACGACCGGCCGCACCGAGCTGGACCACTTCGGTCCGATCGGCGGCAGATCAAGCGCCGCGCACAGAGCTGTTGGCCGAGCATGCGTCGTCGCCAATCCGTGCTGACGGAAAGTGCTACCCGCGGGACATGTCGCGCTGGCAGGCGTAGGGGTGCTGATCGGGGACGATGAGCCGATCGCTGATGTGGTTGTCGCCATCGGGGCTATCGGGTGGGACGACCGGGGTATCCCGGCGGATCAGGTGCGTCTGGTGGTCGAGGTGGTCTCGAAGTCCACGACATTGCAGGACGGATGGTCGAGCTGGTCGTCTACGCCGAGGCGGGGATACCGAACTACTGGCGCCCGGAACCCAATTCCTTTGCGATGTCACGATCAGGGCTGGTAACGCCGGTGGTCGGTAGCGAAATCGTCCGCGACCGTCGCCGCGAGCTCCACGTAGGCGCGTTTGGTCTGCTTGTGCAGGCGGTGCAGGTCGATCTCCGCGCCCTCGGACATGTGGGTGTCGAACGGAATGATGTGCACCGCGCGGCATCGCGACAAGAAGTACTCGCGCAACTCCTGGATACCGACATTCGGGCTACCCGCACGCGGAGAGTTGATCACCACCACGGCATTGCGGACCAGGTGGTCGTGGCCGTGCAACGACAACCAGTCCAGCGTCGCCGCCGCACTGCGCGCACCGTCGATCGCGGGTGAGGAGATCAACACCAGCGAATGCGCCAGGTCGAGCACACCCGACATCGCCGAGTGCATCAGGCCGGTGCCACAGTCGGTGAGGATGATGTTGTAGAAGCGCTGCAATACTCGCGCTACCGCCCGGTACTCCTCTTCGCTGAACGCCTCCGATGCGGCCGGATCGCGCTCGCTGGCCAGTACTTCCAGCCTGCTGGTGGCCTGCGAGGTGTGCCTGCGCACATCCGAATAGCGCTGGATCGCCGGATCGAGCAGCAGATCGCGCACCGTCGACCTGGTCTGCAACGGCACCCGCTGCGACAGCGTGCCGAAGTCGGGGTTGGCGTCCACCGCGATCACTCGATCGCCGCGAATCGAGGCGAACGTGGAGCCGATCCCCATGGTTGTCGTGGTCTTGCCGACGCCACCCTTGAGCGAGAGCACCGCGATCCGATAGTCACCGCGCACCGGCTGTCTGATCCGTGCGACCAGTTCCTGCAACCGACGTTCCTCGGCCGACATGCCCGGGTTGACCGCGCCGCCGGAGACGTGGTGGACGGCCTTGCGCCACCCGCTGCCAGGGGTTTTCTTGGCCCTGCGCATCGGGACATCGTCGAGCGAAGGCGAGATGCCCTGGTAGGGCACGCCACCCGGCGGCGGCTGTTGCTGCGGGTGATTCGGCGAACCCCACTGCTGAGGTTGCTGGTACGGCGGCTGGCCCTGCGGCTGCTGCCACTGTTGTTCGGCGGGCGCGGGGGCGCCGGACATCGGCTGACCGCCGTACTGCCTGGGATCAACGGGTGCGGCACCGGGTGGTGGCTGGTCTGCCGGAGCGCGCCACGGATCGGCCTGTGGCTGGTCGCCGCCGGGTGCCCGCGTGCCGTAAGGCGGTGTGGGGCCGGGGGATTCCGGTGCTCGACTCGGTGCCTGGCCCTGCGTCGACCCGACGACCGTCTGATCGGTGGGACTGTGCCTCGGCCCCTCGCCGACCGGCGCTTGTCCCGGCTCACTGAGGGGGCCTGGTGACCGATGTTCGCCTGAGGCGGGGCCTCGGTCGGTCGGTTGCGGCGCGTTGTCACGCGCGTCGCGATCGGCGGTGGGTGCTTGGCTCGGCGGTCCGGCGGGAGTGTTCGAGGCACCGTGCTCCGGCCGGGGCGACGGCGGTTCGGGAGAAACCGGGTGCGGGACCCTGGTCGTGGACTCGGTGCTCGGATCGCGCGGCGGGGTCGCCGTGTGGTCGATCGGTGCGCGACCGTGTTCCTGCGGCGCGGAAATGCCAGGACTCGGGACAGGTCCGCGCTGCGGGGTCGGCGGCAGCGCCAGGTCTTCCGGTCGAACCTGCGGTTCCCGCGGGGGGCGCTGGCCGTCCGCACCTGGCCCCGCCAACCACTGCGGCGCCGCGGTTTCGGTGTTCGCCGCGGTGTCGGTCGGTTCGGCGTCGGGGGTTACGCCCGACGTGGGCGACCCCGTCGTGGCTCGGCTTTCGGGAGCACCGTTGGTGCTGCGCTGTCCCGGAACGTCCGTACCGTGCCCGGTCTCGATTGTCGGTGTCGAACTGCCCTGTGGCACAGGGGATTCCGGCAGTGGTGGCCGACGGTTCGGGTCGACGGTGCGGTCCTGCGTGGGCGCACGACCTGTCTGCCAGGGCGGGGTGGTACCCGCTCCAGGATTCGACGGCGCGGCCGCCGTCGCACCGGGGGGCGCCACCGCGGGCTGTTCGCCGGACGGAAGTGGCGGTTGCTGAGCATGCGATTGCGGTGACGGCTGGACGTCCGAGCGTGTGGGCGGCTGTTCACCGGGTCGGGATGGTGGTTGCCGCGGGCCCGGTGGCGGCTGGATACCCGAATGCACGGCGGGCTGCTCGCCCGAGGAGGGTGGCGCGGCGTCGGGGCGCTGCGCCGACTGCGGAGGTGGTGGCGGCAGGTCGGGCAACGGCGGCCGCGTAGGTGCTGGTGCCGGTGCCTCGTTGGTTCGTGCGCCGAGCGGCTGGAACCCCGACGAAGGCTGGTCAGGGCTCCTGGTCGGCAGGTTGCCCGGCGCGCTGTCGCCTTGCTGCTGGGTGGGTGCGACCTGCTCGGTGGGTGCGAACTGTTGCGCGGGTGCCGCATGGTGTTGCGGCGGCGCTGGCTGCTGGGGTGGCGCGGGCGGCCGTTGCTGCTGCGGAGGAACCTGCTGCTGGGGGGCGCTGTAGCGCTGGTCGCCGCCCGGTTGCGGTGGCGGCGTCGGTTGTGTCGGCGCGGGGTTGTTCCACCCGTCCTGGCGTGGCGGAACCTGCGGCTCGGGTTGATTCCACGAGTCGCCTTGCCGGTAGTTCGGTTGTGGTGGTTGCGGTCTCGCCGGTTGCGGGTCGCGGGTCAGCGCCTCGGGCATCGGCTGATCCCAGCTCGATCCCGGCGCCGGCGCGCTCTCACGCTGCTGCTCGTCGTTCTTGTCTCGGCGCCAGCCCTTGCGGCGCTTCTCCTGCGGACGCTCGCCCTCGGCGGGACGGTTCTTGAAGCGACCGAGCCCTCGGCTCGACCGCTCTTCGATCAGGTCGTCGTGCGGCAGATTCTCGACCGGGGCCTCGTAACCGACCTGTGCGACGTCGCTCGTGACATCACTTTCGGATAGCCACGGCGGCAGCATGGGGAGGCCGTCGTTGTTGCGGCTCACGCATCCCCCTTTTCTACGGCTGCTCCAGCTGTGCTCGACCCATACCAGGACGGCGTCAGTTTACGCGACCGTGCCGGGGTGTCGTGGGTCAGGCCCGCCGCCGCCACAACGGTGTTCGTGTGCGCGATCCATCCTCGCTCGGCGGGGCGAAACATCGGACAACACCCCGTGTCGAGCGGTATAACAGGAGGCATTTTTGCCCGATCAGGGTGGTGCCGGTAGTCTTGTGCGGCGGTGCACCGACGCGCCGAGCTGTTCGCGTGCGATCGGTCGGGTACGAGACCGGTTGGGGCCTTCATGGCCCTGTTCACCCGAACAGAGACAAGGCAAACAAACCAGGTTCATCGTAACCGGGATCGCGGAGGACATGGCGAAGAAAGACGGGGCCATCGAGGTCGAGGGTCGAGTTGTCGAGCCGCTGCCCAATGCGATGTTCCGGATCGAGCTCGAGAACGGACACAAGGTTCTCGCGCACATCAGCGGAAAGATGCGCCAGCACTACATTCGCATCCTTCCTGAGGACCGTGTGGTCGTCGAGTTGTCGCCATACGACCTGTCGCGCGGCCGGATCGTCTACCGCTACAAGTGAATTCGTGTCGACGCAAGTCGACGACACCGCCGGGTACGAGCCCGGTGTCGAAGCCGAGTTCGGCGAGAAAGTTCGTCAGAACTCACCGAGAAACTTCCCCAGTCGTCGGGCTGGGGAAAAACTGTGTTCACACCCGTGTGAGCCACAACAAGATTGGACGGACGTGAAGGTTCAGCCGAGCGTCAAGAAGATCTGCGAGAAGTGCAAGGTGATCCGCCGTAACGGGCGAGTCATGGTGATCTGCGACAACCAGCGCCACAAGCAGCGTCAGGGCTGATTGTCGGCGGCGCGTGTAGTCGTGACGACCTGATCGTCATCGACGGCGCCGCAGCTCACCACCGGGCACCGATCACTGATCGGCTTGGCCACAAGAACGCGAGGGGTCTCCACCCTTCGCGAAGCAGAAACTCCCAGCTCCAGCCGCACGCTGCGGATTCCGGGTTCGCCCGGGGGCGTGTGCGCCTACCACCGGACCGGAGGCCGGTGCCCCACCAGACGAGGGGACGGACAGGGAGCAGACCTCCGCAACAGTGAAGGAACATGCCGCATGGCACGTCTCATGGGCGTTGATCTCCCGCGCGAAAAGCGCATGGAGATCGCGCTGACTTACATTTTCGGCATCGGCCGTACCCGCTCCAAGGAGATCCTCGCGGCGACGGGCGTCAGCCCCGACCTGCGTTCGAAGGATCTCAGCGACGAAGAGGTCGCGCAGCTGCGTGACTACATCGAGGGTTCCACCCTCAAGGTCGAGGGCGATCTGCGCCGCGAGGTGCAGGCCGACATCCGTCGCAAGATCGAGATCGGCTGCTACCAGGGTCTGCGCCACCGTCGTGGCCTGCCCGTGCGTGGCCAGCGCACCAAGACCAACGCGCGCACCCGCAAGGGCCCGAAGCGCACCGTCGCAGGCAAGAAGAAGTAGGGGATAACCGATGCCTCCCAAGACTCGGGCCTCCGGCCCCAAGAAGTCGCAGAAGTCGCGCCGCAGGGAAAAGAAGAACGTCCCGCACGGCCACGCACACATCAAGAGCACGTTCAACAACACGATCGTGTCGATCACCGACCCGTCCGGCAACGTCATCTCGTGGGCATCCTCGGGTCACGTCGGCTTCAAGGGCTCGCGCAAGTCGACCCCGTTCGCCGCGCAGCTCGCCGCCGAGAACGCTGCCCGCAAGGCGCAGGAGAACGGCGTCAAGAAGGTCGACGTGTTCGTCAAGGGCCCCGGTTCGGGCCGCGAGACCGCGATCCGTTCGCTGCAGGCCGCTGGCCTGGAGGTCGGCACGATCAACGATGTCACTCCGCAGCCGCACAACGGCTGCCGTCCGCCCAAGCGGCGTCGCGTCTAGCGGGAAAGGAATAGCGAAAAATGGCTCGTTATACAGGCCCCATCACCCGCAAGTCGCGTCGTCTGCGCGTCGATCTCGTCGGCGGCGACCAGGCATTCGAACGTCGCCCCTACCCGCCCGGCCAGCACGGCCGGGCGCGGATCAAGGAGAGCGAGTACCTGCTCCAGCTGCAGGAGAAGCAGAAGGCTCGCTTCACCTACGGCATCATGGAGAAGCAGTTCAGCCGGTACTACAAGGAGGCCAACCGCCTCAAGGGCAAGACCGGTGACAACCTGCTTCGCCTGCTGGAATCCCGGCTGGACAACGTGGTGTACCGCGCGGGTCTCGCGCGCACCCGTCGGCAGGCTCGCCAGCTGGTCAGCCACGGCCACTTCCTGGTGAACAACCGGTCGGTCAACGTCCCCAGCTTCCAGGTGACCCAGTACGACATCATCGATGTCAAGGAGAAGTCGCTGGGCACGCTGCCGTTCCAGGTGGCGCGCGAGACCATCGGCGACCGTCCCTCGGTCGGCTGGTTGCAGGTGATCCCCGGTCGGCTGCGGATCCTGGTCCACCAGCAGCCCGAGCGCGCTCAGATCGATGTGCCGCTGCAGGAACAGCTGATCGTCGAGTACTACTCGAAGTAATCGGCTGCGCCACTGGTGTGCGCGCTCGGCGACGAGCGCGCACACAACCCCTAGAACGAGGCGTCAAATAGCGGGCGCCCAAACAGGAGGATGATCCTAAATGCTGATTTCACAGCGTCCGACGTTGACCGAAGAGGTCGTCGCGGAGAACCGCTCGAAGTTCACCATCGAACCGCTCGAGCCGGGTTTCGGCTACACCCTCGGCAACTCGCTTCGGCGTACCCTGCTGTCCTCGATTCCGGGGGCCGCGGTCACGAGCATTCGTATCGACGGCGTGCTGCACGAGTTCACCACCGTCCCCGGCGTGAAGGAAGATGTCACCGACATCATCCTGAACCTCAAGGGTCTGGTCGTGTCCTCGGAGGAGGACGAGCCGGTCACGATGTACGTGCGCAAGCAGGGCCCGGGCACCGTCACCGCCGGTGACATCGTGCCGCCGAGCGGCGTCGTGGTGCACAACCCGGACATGCACATCGCCACCCTGAACGACAAGGGCAAGCTGGAGATCGAGCTCGTTGTCGAGCGCGGTCGCGGCTACGTTCCCGCCGTGCAGAACAAGGCCTCCGGTGCCGAAATCGGTCGGATCCCAGTGGATTCCATCTACTCGCCGGTGCTCAAGGTGACCTACAAGGTCGAGGCGACCCGTGTCGAGCAGCGCACCGACTTCGACCGGCTCATCCTGGACGTGGAGACCAAGAACTCCATCAGCGCGCGGGACGCGCTCGCTTCGGCGGGCAAGACCCTGGTCGAGCTCTTCGGCCTGGCCCGTGAGCTGAACGTCGAAGCCGAAGGCATCGAGATCGGCCCCTCACCGGCCGAGGCGGACCACATCGCCTCCTTCGGTCTGCCGATCGAGGACCTGGACCTCACCGTCCGGTCCTACAACTGCCTCAAGCGCGAGGGTGTGCACACGGTGGGTGAGCTCGTCGCCCGCACCGAGTCGGATCTGCTCGACATCCGTAACTTCGGCCAGAAGTCCATCGACGAGGTCAAGGTCAAGCTGCACGCGCTCGGCCTCTCGCTCAAGGACAGCCCGGCGTCGTTCGACCCGTCCACCGTGGTGGGTTACGACGCGAGCACCGGAACGTGGAGTGACAACGGCACGTTCAGTGACACCGACGGCGGCGAGCAGGACTACGCCGAAACCGAACAGCTCTAGGCCGTTCGGGGTGTAGGCACCCCGGATCCGGCCTTTATGACACAGGAGAACCACAATGCCTAAGCCCAAGAAGGGTGCCCGCTTCGGCGGGTCGGCGTCGCACCAGAAGGCGATTTTCGCCAATCTGGCGACGGCGCTGTTCGAGCACGGTCGGATCACGACCACCGAGTCCAAGGCCAAGGCGCTGCGCCCCTACGCCGAGAAGCTTGTCACCAGGGCGAAGGGCGGCAGCTTGGCCGACCGTCGCGAGGTGCTCAAGGTGATCCGCAACAAGGACGTCGTGCACGAATTGTTCGCGGAGATCGGTCCGTCGTTCGAGGGTCGCGAGGGTGGCTACACCCGCATCATCAAGACGGTGCCCCGCAAGGGTGACAACGCGCCGATGGCGATCATCGAGCTGGTCCGGGAGAAGACCGTGACCAACGAGGCCGACCGCGCACGTCGGGTCGCCGCGTCCCAGCAGCCCGAGGCGCCTGCCGCCGAGGTCGTCGAGGCCGAGGCTCCCGACGAGGTTGTCGCCGAGAGCGCCGAGTCGGACACCGAAGCCGACGCCAAGGCCGACGACAAGGCATGAGTTCACCGCGCGTGCGTTTGTTCGCACGCGCGCAAGCATCGAGCGAGCCCGCCACCTGTTCTCCGGGATGGCGGGCTCGTTCGTTCGTTCAGGAGGACGGTGTGTCGGTGCAGGATTCGACCGCGGCGACGGCCGTGCCGCCGGTTCGGGTGCGGCTCGAGATCGCTTATGACGGAACGGATTTCGTCGGTTGGGCTCGTCAACCCGGCCTACGGACCGTGCAGGGGCTGCTGGAGGAGGCGCTGAGCAAGGTATTGCGCGAGCCGATTCAGTTGACCGTCGCAGGGCGCACCGACGCGGGTGTGCACGCCGAGGGCCAGGTCGCGCATTTCGACACGATGTCCTTCGGTGTCGCGGCGTCGGACGTGGAGCGCCTCGGTGTTGCGGGACGGGACCCCGGGCGTTCCGACACGGTGTCCGAGTACGGAACCGGAAGCGCAGGCCGATCAACGGTCGGCAAGCGCGGCGCTACCCCGCAGGACGTCGCCGGGTTGGTCCGGCGCATGGCGCGGTTCCTGCCGAAGGATGTGCGTATCACGGATGCCACGCTCGCACCGCCTGACTTCGATGCGAGGTTCTCGGCGATTCGGCGCCATTACATCTACCGGCTCACCACGGCCGCCTACGGCGTTGACCCACTGCGCGCGCGCAGCGTGGTCGCCTGTCGGCCGGGAGTGGATGTCGAGGCGATGCGTGCCGCCTCGCGAAAGCTGTTGGGGTTGCACGATTTCGCGGCGTTCTGCCGGCGAAGGGAAGGCGCGACCACCGTCCGTGAGCTGCAACGGTTCGACTGGGAGCGCGACGGCGATCAGCTCACCGCGCTGGTGAGCGCCGACGCGTTCTGTTGGTCGATGGTGCGCAGTCTGGTCGGCGCCGTGCTCGCGGTGGGGGAGGGGCGTCGCACGCCGGAGTGGGTCGGTGGGCTTGTGCACGAGACCACGCGGTCGAGCGCCGTCACGGTGGCTCCCGCCCACGGACTTAGCCTGATATCGGTCGACTATCCCGCGAACACCGACCTTGCCGCGCGCAACGCGCAGACGCGGGAAATGCGGACGGTCCCCGCGACGGACGAAGGCTGTTGCGGTAGTTGAACTTCGCGCGCCGGCGGAATACCGATCCTCGCGGAGTGGTTCACTCGAAGCATGGCACTCAACGGTCTCGGACAATTCGGAGTATGGCGCGGCAGCTACCAGGCCTTCAGTGCGGAGGACGCGCGTGAGCTGGAGCAACTGGGCTACGGCACGTTGTGGATCGGCGGCTCGCCGCCCGCTGATCTGCCCGGTGTCGAGACGTTGCTGGAGGCTACGGAATCGATCGTCGTCGGTACGAGCATCGTGAATATCTGGACCGCCCCGGCGAAGCAGGCCGCCGAGGCCTTCCACCGGATCGAGGCGCGCTTCCCCGGCCGTTTCCTGCTCGGCGTCGGCGCGGGGCATCCCGAGGCGAACACCGACTACCGCAAGCCCTACGACGCGCTGGTGGAGTACCTGGACGAGTTGGACGCGGCGGGCGTGCCGAAGCAGAGCCGAGCACTGGCCGCGCTGGGCCCCAAGGTACTGAAGCTGTCCGCGGACCGCACAGCGGGCGCGCTGCCGTACCTGACCACGCCGGAGCACGCCACGGTCTCCCGTGAGGTCGTGGGGCCGCATGCCCTGGTGGCGTCCGAACACAAGGTTGTGCTGGATACCGACGCCGAACGGGCGCGCGCCACCGCACGGCCCAGGATCGAGTTCTACCTGAACCTGCGCAACTATCGCGCCAACCTGCTGCGGCTCGGCTTGTCGGAGGAAGACCTCGTCAAACCGGGCAGCGCTCTTTTCTATGACGCGGTGCTCGCCCACGGTGACGCGCAGACCATCGCCGCCAGGCTGCGTGAGTACCTGACCAACGGCGCCGACCACGTGGCGATTCAGGTGGTCGAACCCGACGAGGGGCCGACCCTGCGCGCATTGGCGCCGTTGCTGACCGGATCCTGAGCGGGGTCTTGCGCGCCTTGCACCGGGAATTTCGGTGTAACAGCATGTTTGACGGAACATGACGCTCAGCAGTTTCGGAAAATTCGGTGTGTTCCGCAGCGGCCACGACGAGTTCGGTGCGGCACAGGCGCGCGAGCTGGAACAGCTCGGGTTCGGCGCTTTCTGGCTCGGCGGATCCGCGCCGAGCGACCTGCTCTGGGTTCAGCCGCTACTGGAAGCGACGGAAAGGGTCGTCGTCGGTGGCCGCGCCGTCATCGATAGGCATGACGAGTGTTCGGGGGACGGGCACGGCGGGGATGATCGCCCTAAGGGAATGTTAGGAAGCGCCGCGGGTGGTTCCGTTCGGCTGTGACTGCCGACACACTGGCTTTCGGCGATGCGATGAGGCGTCGGATGGAGGAGAGTCAGTGACAACCACCAAACCCACGAGCGAGCGCCGGGTCATCGCGAACGTGCTGCGCGGATCGATCGGCAACCTGATCGAGTGGTACGACTGGTACGTCTACGCGGCGTTCAGTGTGTATTTCGCGAATACCTTCTTCCCGCAAGACGATGCGACGGCGCAGTTGCTCTCGACCGCGGCGGTATTCGCGGTCGGGTTCCTGATGCGCCCGATCGGCGGTTGGGCGCTGGGCCGGTATGCCGACAAGTTCGGCCGCCGCTCCGCGCTGACCCTGTCGGTGACGGTGATGGCCGCCGGTTCGCTGCTGATCGCGGTGACGCCGGGCTTCCAGACCATCGGCATCGCCGCGCCGGTCATCTTGTTGCTCGCGCGACTGTTACAGGGTCTGTCGGTCGGCGGTGAATATGCCACCAGCGCGACGTATTTGTCGGAGGTGGCTTCGCCGGGTAAGCGCGGGTTCTATTCGAGCTTCCAGTACGTGACCCTGGTGGCGGGACAACTTGTCGCGCTCGGCGTGCAGATCGTGCTGCAACAGTTCCTCGACAACGACCAGATGAACAACTGGGGCTGGCGCATCCCGTTCGTGATCGGCGCGGTGGGTGCGCTGGGGGTGATGTGGTTGCGGCGCGGGATGGACGAGTCCGAGCAGTTCCGCGCGGTCGAGGGAAAGGCGAAACAGGCGGGCGAGCAGGAGAAGTCGCGCGGTTCGCTGCGCATCCTGCTGCAATACCCGAGGGAATGCCTGCTGGTGGCCGGACTGACCCTGGGGGGAACCGTCGCGTTCTACACCTACACCACCTATATGCAGAAGTTCATGATCAATACCTCCGGCATCCCGAAATCGACGGTCGCGTGGATCAATTTCATCGCGCTGCTGGTGTTCGTGATTCTGCAACCCTTGGTCGGTGCGCTCTCGGACAAGGTGGGACGACGCAAGCTGCTGATCTTCTTCGGCGTCGGCGGCACCGTGCTCACCGTGCCGATCATGACCGTGCTCGCGCACACCAGCAATCCGGTCGGCGCGTGGGCGCTGATGATGCTGGCCCTGGTGGTGGTCAGCGGCTACACCTCGATCAACTCGATCGTGAAGGCCGAACTGTTCCCGACCGCGATCCGCGCGCTCGGAGTCGGGCTGCCGTACGCGTTGACGGTCGCGATCTTCGGTGGCACCGCCGAGACGATCGCGCTGGCATTGAAGAAGGCGGGCCACGAGTCCGTGTACTTCTGGTATGTGGCGGTATGTGTGGCGATTTCACTGGTCACGTACTACTTCATGCGGGAGACCTCGCATCGTTCGCCGATCGATGACGAACTGTCCGACGAATCCGCCGCGCGCGGCGATACCGCCGCCGCCAGGTGATGAACCCGCTGCCGGTGCCGTCGGAGGGGGCGGCATCGAGGCGGCGGTGCACGGGCGCACGCGCACAGGCGCGCGTGGCCGACCGCCCGGCACCCGCGCCGATCCTCGGCTTGTGCGAGGATCGGCGTGTGCGGCTTGCGGTGGTCGAGGACGACGACGGCGTCGGCGACGCATTGGTGGAAGCGCTCAACGCGCGCGGTTATCGGGCCGATCGGATGCGGCGCGGCGCGGATCTGTTGACCGCGCATTCCGGCTACGACGCGGTGATCCTCGATCTCGGCCTGCCCGATTGCGACGGTCTGGTGGTGTTGCGACAGCTGCGCGAGGTCAGCGCCGTACCGGTGTTGATCCTCACCGCGCGCAGCGACGAACGCACCATCGTGCGCGGCCTGCGCGGCGGTGCCGACGATTACGTGGTGAAGCCGCCGCGGATCGCGGAGATGATCGCGCGACTGGAAAACGCCATGCGCAGGGCCGAGCAGCCAGCCAGACGCGCGAATCCCGTTGTGCGGACCGGCGATGTCCGCGTCGACCTCGCCGCGCACACCGTCGAGGTGGCGGGCCAGCCGATCACGTTGACCCAGAAGGAATTCCAGTTGGTGGCCGCGCTTGTCGTGCGGCCGGGCGCCGCGGTGAGCAGGCAACAGTTGATGGATCGGATCTGGGGTGACGCCTTCGTCACCGTGTCACGGTCGTTGGATGTGCACATGACCGGCCTGCGGGCGAAACTCGGTCGGCCGGGACTGATCACGACGATTCGCGGCTACGGGTATCGGTGGGGGCAGTGACGGGGCGTGCGCGCCCACCGGCCGAGGACATGCCGTGCGGCGTCGACTGCTCATCGCGCTGACGGCGTTCGCGGTCTTGGCCGTGTTCGGGTTCGCGGTGCCGCTGGCCTCGACGGTGGCGACCAGTCGCACCCAGCAGTTGCTGCTCGCGCGCTCCGGTGACGCCGATCGGTTCGCCACCCTCGCCGATGCCGCCGGTGGTGACCGTCGAGGACTCGACGACGAGGTGCGGCGCTATCACGAGTTGTACGGCGACAACGTGCTCGTGGTGGATGCCAGGGGCGCGTTGACGGTGAACGCGGGGGTCGACCTGACCGACCCCGGCATCGCCTCCGCCGTTGCGGCGGCTCGACGCAACCAGCGCCCGCAGGTCGTGCGCCAGTTGACGCCGTGGGGCGCGGCCTCGATGTTGGTGACGCGGCCGGTGGGAACCGGAGTCCAGGTGAACGGTGCCGTGGTGATCGAGGCCTCGACCGCGAATGCGCGGGCCGATATCGCACGCGCGTGGGCGTGGACGGCGTTGGGGGCTGTCGCGGCGATGGTGGTGTGTACGTTGCTCGCGCTCACCGTGAGCCGGTGGGTTCTACGACCGCTCGCCGCGCTGTCGGGTGCGGTCGCGGAACTGGCCGCCACCCTGCCCAAACCACGCGGGCACGCGGACAGGCCGCACGCGCGGTCGATCACCCGTCGGTACGGCGGTCCGCCGGAGATGCGCGCGGTCGCGGAGTCGTTCGACGCGATGGCGTTCGCGGTCGCCGATTCGGTGGACGCGCAACGTCAACTCGTCGCCGATACCGCGCATGCCATGCGTAACCCGTTGGCGGCGTTGACCATTCGATTGGATTCATTGGAGCCCGCGATCCCCGAGAACGCGGCGAACACCTTCCGCGGCGCGAGCGCCGAGGTGGAGCGGTTGACGCTGCTGCTGGACGGCCTGCTGACGCTCGCCGTCGCCGAGACACCGACGGCATTCCCTGCCGAGCACGCCGAACACGCCGAACACGCCGAACACGCCGAACAGCACTGCGATGCGGCGCAGGTGGTCGCCGATCGCCTCGACGCGTGGAGTGCGGCCTACGCTTCGGCGGGGCAACGCCTGGTGCTCGACGCGCCGAGTGCGGCCGATGTGCTGGTCTCGGCGGAGGTGCTGGCGCAGATACTCGATGTGCCGCTGAGTAATTCGTCGCGTTACGCGGGCCCCGCCGCGACCACGACGATGCGCGTGATGACGACACCGGAGTGGGTCACCATCACGGTCGTCGACGACGGGGTCGGCGCGGCCCCCGAGGAGATCGACAAACTGACCACTCGCTTCTTCCGAGGTTCCTCGGCCGCATCGGGCGGTTCCGGGCTCGGCCTGCCGATCGCGGTGACATTGGCTCGCGCACACGGCGGCGATGTCACCGTGAAACCGGCTTTACCGCATGGTCTTTCGATCGACGTGCGGCTACCGGCGAGGGCGCGTTGATGATGGCTTCTGGTGGCGAGTGTGGGAACGCAAGCAGACACCTGTCGTTTCGGTCGGTACGGGAATGACAGGGGGGCGACGACGATGAACCGTAGGCGATTGCTGATGTTGGGTGCGGCAGGGGCGGTGCTCGCGGGGTGTGCGGACGGGTCGAGCCGCACGCCGGTGCGGTTGGCGGCGGGGGAGGCGGGCGGTTTTTATCACGCGTTCGCCGGGTTGGTGGTCGCGGCGGCCGAGCGTGCGGGGAAGGTGCGTATCGAACGGTTGACCACGTCGGGGTCACGGGAGAACTTGCGGCTGCTGGCGGATGGGCGCGCGGATGTCGCACTGACACTGTCGGATTCGGTGGGTGAGGCTACGTCGGGTGCGTTCGCGTTGGGTCGCGTGTATGAGAACTATCTGCAACTGGTGGTGCGCGCGGACAGCACGGTTCGTGCGGTGGGCGACCTACGGGGGACCAGGGTGAGTCTCGGGGCGGATGGGTCCGGTGCCGCGTCGACTGGCGCGCGGATGCTGTGGGCGGCCGGGCTCGATCCCGCGAACGATGTGGTGGCTTCGCATCATCCGCTCGAGGTCGCGGTGCGGGCGTTGGCCGCCGGTGAGATCGATGCGCTGCTGTGGGCGGGCGGGGTGCCCACCCGCCTGTTCGATATCCCCGCCCGTATGCGCCTGGTGAGCATCGGCGAACTGACCGGGCCGATGCGCGAACGCTTCGGACCCGCTTACGATCACGTCCAGATCCCCGCCGACGTGTACCCCGGCGGCGCGGCGGTGCAGACGATCGGGGTGGCCAACCTCCTGCTCGCTGCCGCGTCCCTCGGGCAAGCCCAGGCTGCCGCGATCGTGGAATTACTCCTGTACGAAGCGGATTCGCTGGTCCCGAACGAGGCCGCGGGGACGCAATTTCTGGACGGACGTTCGCTGATCACCACCGGTTCAGTGCCGTTGCACCCTGGCGCGGCCGCTGTTTATCGCGAATGGCACGGGTGAGATGGCCTGCCGACTGGTTGCCCATGTCGTGGGCCGGGCGACTCGTCCGGTTCGGCTGTCGCGGCGGGTACCGATCCGGTCCGACGGCAGTTCCGGTCAGGAGCGCACCATGCGGGCGATAGCGTCGGTGGCCTCTTTGATCTTGGCGTCGGCTTCCGGGCCGCCCGCGATCGCCGCGTCGACCACGCAGTGGCCGAGGTGGTCTTCGAGCAGGCCGAGGCCGACGGCTTGCAGCGCCTTCGTCATCGCGGAGACCTGCGTGAGTATGTCGATGCAGTACTTTTCCTGCTCGACCATCCGTTGCAGGCCGCGCGCCTGACCCTCGATCCGACGCAGCCGCTTGAGGTAGTCGTCTTTCCCGGTGATGTAGCCGTGTGTCGCGTGCTCGGCGGGAGCCTTGACCTCAGACAGCTCGGCCTCGGGCAGCTCGGCTTCGGGTAGTTCGTCGACGGGCACGGTGGTCGTGAGCTCGTCGGTGTCGGTTTCCTTGCTTGCCACCGATTTCTCCTCTGCCGCTGTGCTCGGTCGGGTACTGCCGTGGTACTGGGGGACGGGACGCTGGGCGGGCGCCGCGTCAACTGCGATCGCGTGGGTTGCACGGTGTCTTGGGTGGCCCGCTCGCGACAGCCGCCACGCATCTGATACCCCCTCAGGGTACATCGGCCCGTGTCGGTTGTCAGGCTGCGGCATGGTCCGCCGTGCACGCGCGGTCAAAAGTACAGCAGAATCACGGTATGGGTTCTCGCAGCAGGGCCGCGCTCGCCGTGATCGGCGGCAGCGGGTTCTACGACTTCTTCGACAATCAGGCCACCGAGATCGAACCGACCACGCCCTACGGTGCCCCGAGTGCGCCGATCGCGGTCGGCGAGGTGGCGGGGCGGCCGGTGGCCTTCCTGCCGAGGCACGGCAAGGGGCACGAGTTCTCCCCGCACACCGTCCCGTACCTGGCCAATATGTGGGCACTGCGTTCGCTCGGTGTGCGCAGGATCTTCGCGCCGTGCGCCGTCGGTAGCCTGCGCACCGACTGGGGGCCCGGCACCATCGCCGTGCCCGATCAGCTGGTGGACCGCACCTCGGGACGTGCGCACACCTATTTCGACGGCGGCGGTATCCATGTGTCCTTCGCGGATCCCTACTGCGACGAATTGCGTTCCACTGTCCTCGAATCCGACGCTCCCGGCGACTTGCCGGTACGTGCGGGCGGCACCATGGTGGTCGTCGAGGGGCCGCGCTTCTCCACCAGGGCGGAGAGCCGATGGTTCGCCGCGCAGGGGTGGGACCTGGTGAACATGACAGGACACCCCGAGGCCGTGCTCGCCCGAGAGCTCGAGATGTGTTACGCCGCAGTGGCATTGGTGACCGATCTGGACGCCGGTGTGGAACATGGCGACGGTGTGCACGCCACCGATGTGTTCGCCGAGTTCAAGCGCAATCTCGGACCGTTCAAGGATTTGATCCGTAGATCGATCACAGCCGTCGAGGGCACCGAGTCCTGCGACCGCTGTCAGGTGCACGCTGGCATCTCGCTGCCGTTCGAGCTGCCGTAACGCCGGGATCGGTGCGGCAGCGGTTCGCACGTGCGGCGTGTTCGCGTCGGTAGGCAAGTGCCCTTCGGGCGGTAACCGGCGCGGTTAAACTCGCGCGATGGACACTCCGTTGCGGCTCGAGATTATCGTCGGCAGTGTGCGACCTGGACGATTCGCACCGGTCGTGGCGGAGTGGTTTCTGCGCACGGCCCGCGCGCACACCGAATTCGACACGGGCGTCCTCGATCTCGCCGAAACCGGATTGCCGACCGACCTCACCGATACCGAGGAGACCGCGGCCTTCCGCGCTCGGCTCGACGCCGCCGACGCCTTCGTCGCGGTCACCTCGGAGTACAACCATGGCTATCCCGCGTCGCTGAAGACGGCGTTCGACAGCGCCAAACACGAATGGCGGGCCAAGCCGATCGGGTTCGTCTCCTATGGCGGGCTCGCGGGCGGTGTGCGTGCTGTGGAACAACTGCGCCAGGTGGTCGCCGAGATTCACATGGTCTCGATTCGCGAGACGGTCAGTTTCCACCGGGCCAAGAAGCGATTCGACGAACACGGCGAAACCGAAGACGGCGCGGCCATCGACGCCGCTGAACGGCTACTGACTCAACTCGCCTGGTGGGCACAGGCTTTGCGGGTCGCGCGAGCGAGCCAACCGTATCCCGGTAGTCGCGCGTAGGTCGAACGGGAAACAGCGCCGCCGAAATACCCACTCGCTCGGCATATTCGACAGCGGCGACCCGCCCGCGAGTCTGTACGCCCCCACGTGCGCGAGTACGCCGAAGGTGTCGGTTCCGCATGCAGCGGCCGTAGGTGCCGGTGACCCAAGGGTTTCGGATCGGCCAACCGGCGGGCGCTGCGCAGTGCGGGCGAACCGGGGTATGCGGTGATCGATTCGCGCATCGCGTGTGGGCCGACTGTCAGTGATTCGCCATGGCCCGGCGACCGCGTGGCTGGCCGATGTAGGTGGCTTCCTTCGGGATCGAGACCAGGGTGAGGTCGACCTGGGCGGTGCCGGTGCGCAAGGTGACGTGGTTGCCGATCGCGCCCGGCTGATGGATCGAGAGATCGGGGCGGGTGGCCGGCCAGCCCATCGGGTCGCCGGTCGCGTAGATCGTGGTGACACCGGCGTGCGGCGCCGGCGCGAGCACCCCGTCCACCACGGTCGCCGAGAAGCCCGCGTCGGACTGGTGAGTTTCGACGGCGATGGTGAGGCGTTCCGGATTGCCGATCGTGGTGATCAGGTTCTCCCAGGCATGCGCGCGGTCGGTGCGGATGAGGATGCGCTCGCCCACCGCGAGTGCGCGGAACACCAACTGCTGCGCCAAATACAGCTCACCGGCCACGTAGACGGTCGAGATACCGGCGCCGATGATTCGCACCGCGACACCGTTACCCTCGTCGTCCGATCCGATCAGCTGCCCGCAGCCCGAGGAAGGCAGGTGCAACGAATCCATCACCGAGATCGGGAATTCGGTCATCGGGACGGTGTCGTCCACGCCGGGAATCGCGATCGGCAGGTGCGCCAACAGGCTCTCGCGATGCCGACCGCTCAGCGAGACCATGCCGGAAAGCTTGCTGCGTTCGGGCAATTCGCGCGCGGTCAGTCGCCACGCCGCACCGACGCTTACCTGTTCGGCCGAGCTGCCCGGCCGCAGCCGCACCGCGACCGTGGTGCCACGTGAGGGCGCCACCCAGAGTTGGGCGAGCAGATCGGAGCCCAGCTTCTGCGGGTCCACCGCACCACCGATGTTCACGCTGTTGCCGATTTCGGCGTAGCGCCAATGATGTTCGAGCGTGCGCGGATCGAGCCCACCGGTGATCTGTTGGACCGCCTTCTTGATCTCGGGGGCGGTCAGCGTACGCGCGTTGCAGTCGGCGTCTTCCAGCGCGCGCATGATGCGCTGGGTCGCGATGGTCACCACCCTGGACGCGCCGTCGGTGCCGCCACCACGACGTTGCGCGGCCGCGGGCGAGGCGACCGCGTCGAAGCTGATCGCCAACCACACCGTGCGGTGCGCCGTCGCGGGCAACGGACCGAGCAACGACTCGTAGATCGTGCCCGCCGGCGTGCCCGACCTGCTGCGGTGGCCGTGGCTGATGATGTCGATGCCGCTGAGCAGAATGTCGTGCTGGTTCAGACTTTTCGCCAGTTCGGGCAGCGGAAGCAGGTGCGAGGCGTGCACCGTGGTGCGCGCGATGCGCGTGAGGCCGCCGGGAGGGGCGAGCACCTCGACCACCGTGACCACCCGGCTGCCATCCCAGTACAAACCGAGCGAACGCCCGTCGCTGCCACGGAAATCCACGGTGTCGCCGATGCCGTAGCCGCGCTTGGTGCGGTAGTGCCACCAGGTGGCGATCCAATCCAGCAGCGTCCGTTTGCCGATGGAGATCAGCGGAACGAGTCCGACGACGATCGCGACGCCGAGCGCCGCCAGTGCTGGCAATCCACCGATCAGCGCGCCAATTCCCGCGATCACGGCGATGACCTGCGCGACCAACAGGTTGTGCAACGAGATGCGCCCCAGCAGTGGCCGTGGTGCCGCGCCAGCGGATTCCGCCATCGTCGTCCCCCAAGAAAACCGGTGTCAGCCGTTTTCAGGCGGCCGAGCTGAACAATATTCCTCGCGAACTGTACTGTGTTCCGCGAACGCGAGCACTGTTCGGGGGAGGAAAAATGCCTTCAAGACCCACCACGCGCTGGCAGGTGAGCGGTTACCGCTTCCTGGTACGTCGGATGGAACACGCCTTGGTGCGCAGGGACGTGCGCATGCTGCACGATCCGATGCGCTCGCAGTCGCGCGCCTACACGGTGGGCATCGTGCTGGCCTGCGTTGTTCTCGCCGGTTGCGGTCTGCTCGCACTGCTGCGTCCGCAGGACAAGGTGGGCAGCAGCAAGATCCTCATCGGCAAGGATTCGGGCGCGGTGTACGTCAAGATCGACGACGTCGTGCATCCCGCGTTGAACCTGGCCTCGGCGCGGCTGGCCGCGGGCGGCGCCGAGAAGCCAGGCACGGTCAAAGACTCTGAGCTGAGCAAAAATCCACGCGGCCCGCTGATCGGCATTCCTGGTGCGCCCGCTTCGCTGAACTTCGACAAGGCCGGTACGGGTCGCCCGTGGACGGTGTGCGATTCGATGAAAATCGATGGCACCAACAACGTCACCACCTCCGTGCTCATCGGCGAGCTCGACCTCGGCGAGAAGTCGTCGCCGATGCCCGCGGACAAAGCGATGCTCGTGCAGGGCAAGTCGGCTACCTACCTCATCTACGACAACAAGCGCGCCAGGGTGAACACCTCCGTGAACGCCGTGATGGACGCGCTGCACATGCGCGGTGCGACCCCGCGCCCGGTCAGTGAGGGGCTGATCAACGCCATTCCCGAGGTGTGGCCGATCGAGCCGCCGCGCATCGATGATCCCGGCGCTGAGACGACTTACCCGGTGGGCGACCACCGGGTGGGCGAGGTCGTCGAAGAGGCAGGCACCGGACAGCATTTCGTGGTGCTCACCGATGGCTTGCAGGCGATCACACCGGTGACCGCGGACATCATCCGCAACTCGAACCCCGGCGCGGACCGCAATCCCACGATCACTCAGTTCGAGCACAGTCAGGCGGATACAACGAACCGGCTCCAGGTGGGGGATTACCCGAAGACCGCGCCGTCTCCGCTCGATGGCAAGGACCAGCCCATCAGTTGCCTGTCCTGGAAGCCGAATACGGCGGCCTCGAAGGACGCGGGCGGCGCCAACCGGGCCGAACTCTCGGTGCTCACCGGCGTCAGTCTGCCGATGCCCGCCGATGCGAAATTGGTGCCGTTGGCACAGGCCGACGACAGCGGCCCGAACCTCGACTCGGTGTACTTCAAGCCGGGCTCGGGTGCCTTCGTACAGACCACCGGTATCGAGCCGGACAGCCAACGCCGCGACAGCATGTTCTATGTCGGCGACACCGGCGTCCGCTTCGGCATCAAAGACATGGAGTCGCTGAAAGCCCTTGGCATGGACGAGCAGTCGGGCGTCAAGCCCGAACTCGCCCCATGGCCGATCGTCGGCCTCCTCGCGGGCGGCCCCACCATGGGTCGAGAGGAAGCCATGGTCGCCCACGACGGCGTGGCACCGGACTCGGCGCCCGCCAAGGAACCGGTGGCGTCCCCGAAGTGAGCGAGTGACATGGCTGACGATGAGCCCGCCGTGTGGGAAATACGACTGGGCATATTCGCGACCGAAGCCGAAGCCGGGGAGGTGAAGCAGCGCATCATCCACGCGCTGTGCCCGAATCCGGATCACGCACCTCCCTGCCCGATTCCCTGGGAGATCTCGGGATACGGCAGGGTTGATACGTCCGAGCTCGACACTTACGAAACGCTGCTCGAGCAGGTCAGGATCGAACGCGGGTCGAGCTGACTCGATGCCGTCCGCGGTGGATCGGAACGGGCCGGCGTTCATCGGCCCGTGTGCGAGTGCCGCTGACACCCGCCGCCTCGACCGGATTACCTGCTCGTCGCGAAACCTGGCCTGTGTCAGCACCTTTAAGTAATGGGTGATGAGGCACAAGTTTTTTTCCATATGTGACCTGCGTCACATATGGAACCGCCGGGGTGGTTGCTGCATCTAACCCTGTAGTGGCATTACGAAATCCGTTGAGCGGCAGAGGCACGGCGAGCAACGATATGTACCGCACCTTGCTCGGTCGTGGCCGACAACCGGCGCGCCCGAGACGGAACGGCTGCCTAAGGTAGGTCGATGATTGTATGTGCAGGACACGGCGTTTCGAGCCGCGACGGTGTTACGCTCGACCCCAGCGATGGGGAGGGTCTGATGAATGGTGGGGTCATATGAAGGTCGATCCGGCGGAGCTACGGGCTTTAGCAGCTTCGATGGACAAGATCGCAGGGGACATAGGCCAATTGAAGGCGCCGCCGATCACCACTGGAGCGTTGCCGTCCTCATCGGTGGCCGACGCTTGCACGACGGCGAATAGTGGCATCGAGGCTGCTTGGCTGCGAATGGCTATGCGTTGCAAGCGAGTATCGAATATCGCCAAGGGCGGAGCGACCAACTACGAGGTCACCGATCAAGAGTTTCGTGATGGTCTGAACGCGATGAGTGTCGATCGATGAGGTCCACGGATACGACGCCGACGCTGAGTGAGGTCCAATCGCAGTGGGATCCGGCCAAGCTGCGTGAAATGGGCGAGGGCATCAAGACTCGCGGCGGCGAGTTCATGGATTTGGTCGGGGCGACTGTCGAACAGATCAGGCAGGCGGGCTCGCACTGGAGTGGCGACGCCTACTTCGCGGCGTATGACCGCGTCGCTGGCGACCGCGACGCCGCGCAGAAAGTTGCGGACGAGATCGCCAACCTCGCGCAGGCCTTCATAGACGGCGGAGGCGCGCTCGTCGGATATCGCAACGTTTTGCTGAGCAAAGTGGCCACCGCGACGGATGCGGGGTTCACCGTCGGCGACGATTGGACGGTTTCCGGATCGGCGAATACCGCTGACCCGGATGGGGACTTGTACAGTCATCAGACGGCGATCACGACGGCTCTCAACGAAATGCTCGGCGCGCAAACCGACGTCGAGACATCGATACGGCAGTGCCAGGATGTCGTCGCGCAGCGGACTGAACAGCTCGGCGACGGCGACCCGCTCGATATCCCCAATGGTGATCACGCGCAGGATAATCCGAGCCTAGCCGTACTTGGCCAACAGATCGCCGCGACAACGCCTCCCGCAGCTCCAGAGACCGAACCACAGCCGGCGGAGTCCGGCGCACCAGTTGCGGGAGCGCCGGTGAGCGATGATCAACCGGCGACGAACTCGCAGCCAGCAACGGACGATCCGCCGAGCACCGCTCCGGCGCCCGAAGGGGCCACGGTTGCCGCGGCGGCTCCGGTTGCTCAACCGGGAGGAAGTCCGGCAGGGGGAAGTCCTGAGAGTACAACGGCACCGGAAAGCCCAGAGAGTGCACCGGCGGGCAGCTCCTCGGCTGCGCCTGCCCCCGCGCCTGCTGGCCAGCCCGCATCGGCTCCGACCGCTGCGATGAACCCGGAATCATGGACGCCGCAGGACGTGACGAGCTTGATCACGGCAGTAGGCGGCATTACCGGAACCGTTCCGGAACTACTCACCGCGGCAGGCGAAGTCGGCAAGGGCCTAGTCGAAGCCGCAGGTAACGCCGCCGGGCAGTTCGCCGACGCGGCCGACCAGGTGGCCAACACCTTCGAACACGCAGTCGGCAACGACGATCCTGGAGCTGCTCCCCCTCCACCCCCAGACAGACCCGCTCCGGACGGCCAGCCGCCAGGCGGCGAGCCCCCGGTAGACGACCAAGCCCCTCCCGGGACGGACGAGCCATCGGAGGGCGACGAGCCATCGGAACCAGCGGAGGGCGACGAATCAGCTAGTGCTGAAGGAGAATCAACTCAGCCAAGCGCTGCCGAGGTGAGCGACCAGGAAGGTCCCGATCCCAACGCATCGACAAGCAGCTTGTTCGGTCTTCCTGCAGTGTACGGAAGCGGCCGTGACCGTCAACGGCGCTCGGAACCTGTTTTGGCCGTGGTTGATCCCGGATCAGACGACGAGTAGAAGCGAACGGCAACTCGACCCGCGCTGGCTCCGGTGGGTCCGGTGGGTCCCGCCGACAGTCGTGGAGCAGTCGATGGTGATATGAACCGGACCACGGCGGGAGTGATCAATGTCAGTTAATGTTTTGCGGCAGGGGTAGACACGTGTAGCAATTGTCCTCTTTGTTCGGGGCAATCGCTTTTATCCGGCTGTGCGGCTATTTCGGGAACACGTATCGTTTCGGATTATTCGCGACAGTTAAACATCTAGTGTTGTTCGTCATACATTCAGAGTGGAACCGTCCTAGGCGCGGAGTCGTCCAATCCGCTGACGGAACAAACTGTCAGATAACGGACGAGGCTCTGCCGCAATTAAATTCAATCCACGCACACGAATCGCCTTGGTCGCGCTGCTCGCTGCTCCACCGCTTGGCGGTATCTGCCCGGCCGTCGCCAATGCTGCCGAGACCGCACCGGCGCACACGTCAATCACCGTGCCAGTCCACCAGAATAAGCCGCAGTTGGAGACTCTGTCGGCCGACGAGCAGGCCGCGCTTGATTGCAAAGCGCAGGGTAGATCTGGATGTGACGAGGCTGCCTACAACCGGGCCAAGCAGAAGATCAAGAAGAATGAGAAGTACGAGGGCGACAGGAACAAGCAGAAGCGCGGTCGCAAATAATACGAGCGGTCATGACCGCCAGTCTCGGTCTGTCGGCCACGGAACGTGGTCGCTGGGCATCGGTGGATGAGTAGTTTGGAGCCAGCAAAATGAGTGCCAAGTGGAGACAACTGCATTTCAGGGTGGAGGGCGCGGAAGGTGGGTCGCTTTCAGCGCTACTCAGAGACGTGGCCGACAGAATGGACACGTTCGACGACATCAGGGTCTTGGATATGACCATGCGCACGGTGTTGACGGAAGACGCCGAGTTCAAGCAGATCGTCGATGTCTATTACAGCCTGGACTCCGACGTTAGTGTCTCGGGCGAAATTCCAGCCGGATCGAATATCGTTTATCACGGCTCCCAAGCCAACCCGTCGGGAAAGGGAAGTCAGGGAGTTGTCGATCTGTTGAAGAAGTTCGCCGATGGGACGGTCGCTGGCCTAGGGGACGTGGCGATCGAGACTATAGTGTTCAAACCTCCGCTGGATGAGGAGACTGCTGACGAAATCGGCCCTTCGATGATTGTCTACTACACAGACTCTCGATAGGCGCTGCGTTAGCTGGGCGAATCGACCCAACTGCCGGACACTGTGCCGATGGACTCACTGAAACGGCGTGATCCCATGTGGTCACGCCGTTCCATCTTGCCCGATGGTCGTGCGGTCTGCGCCCCGCAGCGCTGGCCTCTATGTGGCTAACTTGGCCAGTCAGCCTGGGTGGTCCTTCGCTGGGTTCTTCGAAATAGATGGAACCGATCGCTCCGTGCATGCGTCCCTATATGTGTCGGACAAAGTATCGGGGGTGATAGTTCTGTAAGTGATAATTTCAAGGATCGATCGATATTCATGAGTCTATGAACGAAGGATAAGACATGCGGAAAAACTCAAGGGCTGCGGGACTTGTTGTTGGTGTTGGGGCACTTCTATTCAGCGGTGCCGCTGTGTTCCATGGTGGAGTAGCAGCAGCTGAAAAATATGATCCGAACGCAACTTTTGATACTGAGCAGCAATGCGACGACTACCTGCGCAGTGTGGGAGAGACGGGCCCAGGCTCTGCCCTTTGCACTCCTGGGCCCGGCAGTAAATTCCATATCTCTCCGCAAACCCAAATTCAATGGAACCGCTGAATGACGTCCCTGTCTAGGGTCGTTAGTGTCGACGTTTGATTCTTCGGTACTGTAAGCAGGTTGCCCTGCGTGTCGGAAGCAGCACGCAGGGCAATCGGTGTTTTCCTGCTCGTTTCGAGCCTGTGTATTCGCCTCAGGAAACGATTTTCTGATCATTTTAGCCGTGTCATACCAGAGGTGTCCTGCGACAACGTAATTGACTTCCGAGGCGCCTGGAAGTCAATACTTCCAGGCGAATCGGCTGACTCTAGCTACATATCGTCGTCGGAAAGCCCGAACTTGCGTCGGATCGGGAAGGACGCGAGGTAGCCGAGGATCAGCAGGGTAAGGATGCTTGCGGTGCCAATCAGGGCTACGTTGCGGGCCAAGTTGTCCGGTGGGGGTGGGGGTGCGGGGACCGCGAGTTGTTTGCTCAGGGGTGGTGTCGGCTTCTTGTCGTGAATAGTTTCGGGGACTTCGCTGGTGAGGGCTGCTATCGGATCGATGGCGCCGTAGCCGACGTAGGGGTTCCAGCCTTCGGCGGGGGCGTGGGCGGTGGCTTCGATGCGCCTGATCACCTGTGCCGCACTGAGTTCGGGGTAGCGGGAGCGGACGAGTGCTGCCAGGCCTGCGACGTAGGGAGAGGCGAAACTGGTGCCTTGGAGGGTGTCTTCCTTGCCCTCTTTGACCGTGCCGTCGGCGGTGCCGTTCGGGTCGCGGGGATTCAGTGACACGATGCCTTCACCCGGTGCGGCGACACCGAGCCACGGGCCGGGGACCGAGAATTTCGACGGCTGTCCGTTCGCATCGATCGATCCCACCGAAAGTGCGTATTGGTCGTATCTGGCGGGAGTGACGTTGGTGGTGACCGTGTTCCAGCCATCGGTATCGGGGTGTAGCGGGTCCAGGCCGGGGTTTCCCGCTTGGCACGTCTCCTCCTTGTTTCCCGCCGCGGTCACGACAACGACGTCCTTCTCGACGGCCGCGTATTGCAGTGCCGCACCGACCCCGCCATCCTTGATGTCCCCTGGGTTGCACATGACCAGCGAGAGATTGATAACGCTCGCCCCGAGATCGGCAGCCCTGCGTATTGCCGAGCCGAGTGTCTCGATCGGGCCGTATCCCTTCGGTGGATCTTCCGGGCGTTGTCCGCGCGAGGTGCCCTCTTCCTGATACTGACTGCTGTACTGCCGGATCGCCAGGATGTTTGCGTCCGGTGCGACACCGGAAAACCCCGGCGCCGCACTGGCACCGATGATGCCCGCGACGAAAGTTCCGTGCGCGTCACAGTCGTCGGTACCGTCGCTGGTGGAGACGTAGTCGCCGCCCCCCTGCAGGTTCGGCAGCCGGGAGTGGTGTTGGACTCCGGTGTCGATCACCGCGACGAGCTGCCCTGCGCCAGTGGAGAACTCGTGCGCCCGAGCCAGATCCAGCGCCTGCTGTGCGGGTGGGACACCGGGTCCATCCCCGCCTTTGCGGGTGCTCGTGCAGACCGAGTTGGTACCCAACTCGGTCTTTTTCGGTGGCGCGGGAGAGTCTCCCGAGGGCAATTGCCCCGCGTCAACCGGCGGCGGCCGATCGGCGAAAGCCACCCCCTGCCCCAACCCGAAGGACGCGCTGAAACCCACCGCCGCGGCCGCGGCCGCGACGCGCAACGTCCGGTTCACAGCCCGCGGACGAGGGAGTAGAGGCTGGTTACCCAGAAGGCCAGCGGGATGACCGCGGCGACGAAGGTGTATTCCAGCAGTTCGACGGCGCGGCGCATCGGCGGGGTGGCCGACTGGTTGGGGACGATGAGGCTGAGGATCAGTGCGCCGATCAGCACGATCATCGCGGCACCGAAGACCGCCAGGGGCTGATCCATGGCGAATCCCGCGCCCACCAACATGATCAGCACGATTCCGGCGCCGCCCGCGATGAGGACGACGGCCTGTTCGGCGCCCGCGTAGGTGCGGCTGCGGAACATCAGCACCACCGCGCACACCAGTGCGAACGCGATGCCTTGCCAGTAGGGCGATTCCGCGGTCGGGTCGGTGGCGCCGATCGCGCCGAGAACGGTGACCAGCGTGGTAGCGGCGACCAGCCCGGCCAGATACATCCGTGCGCGTTCGGCTTTCACCCGCAACGCTTCCATGGTCGGCAGCGCGCGGTGATCGTCCGGGTCGTCCTCGGTGGGGTCGATCGGGGTGCCTGGCGAGGGGACCGGCGGCAGCGGGAGCTTCGCCAGCAGCATGGAAATCCTTGGCGAGAGCGCGAGTCCGCCGAGACCGAGTGCGGCTACACCGGCGCCGACCGCACGCTCCGGCTGCTCGGTGAGCAACGCGATCAGCGATGCGGGTACCACGTACACCGCGACGGTGGCCGTACCGATGAACAATGCGAGCCCGACCCCGGTCACTCGCCACGCCAGAATCGCCGTGGCGCCCAGCAGTGCGGAGCCGAGAAGCACATGCGCCCAACCGAAGCCGTCGGGAACGAGCAAAAGACCCGAGGTGAACGCGGGCGGCAAAGCACAACCACCGAGCACGAGCGCGGTCGGGGTGTCGCCGTACATCCTGCTCAACACCATGCCCGCCACCACGAGCAGGATCGTCACGGCCAGCGCGACGATGCCGCTGATCCACACCGGCAGCGCGCCGGGGGACAAGGCGAGGCCGAGACAGCCCGCGATCATGGTGAGTCCGGCGAGTACCGAGCCGGTGATCCGCGCGGTGCGCGGGGTCCAGGTGCGGTAATGGTCGGTGTCGGCGATCGCGACGTTGTACATGATGTCGTCGAACAGCGGTGTCGGCGCGGTGTGCGAGGCGCTTTCGAGCATCAGCAATTCGCCGTCGCGCACGCCGTGTTCGCCGAGGCTCAGCGAATTGGAGAACGGGGGGTGGCCGATTCGCGCCAGCACCCACTCCGAGGGTTCGACGCGTTCGCCGTCGTTGTCGAACTCGTTGGTGCGGCTGTGTTGTGCCACCATGTCGACCACACTGGGGATCACCAGCGCCACCGGCACATCGACCGGGATCGCCATATCCACCTGAGTGTGTTTGGCCAGAATGGTCACCCGTGCCAGATCGGGTGCGCGGACGATTCCGCGCGAGGAGTCTTCCTCGATGTGATCAAGTCGCGCGTGCGTCAAGCCAGTTTCCCCCAACTCTTCCTAACCCTCTAACCACCGATAATCGCAAACCCGTGAGCCGGAGGCGGGCTTGCGAACCCACCGTTTGGACAGCAGAATGCTGGTCGAACTGTACGACATATCGGCTGTGCCCTCTACACTGAGGCCGAATCACAGCTGGCGAAGAGGGGGATCTCTACCGATGAGCACCGTCCGGTTCCAACGTCGTGCGCGCAGAGAGATGCCGCGCACCCCCGGCGGTGAAGTCACCCTGCAGCCGCCGCCCGAGATCCCACGGGTTACGCCGGGCAACCTGGTGATGAAGCTGATGCCGTTGGTGATGGTCATCGGTATGGGCGGGATGATGGCGCTGATGTTCACCCAGGGTGGTGGCATCGCGTCCAATCCGATGAGCATGATGTTCCCGGTCATGATGCTGTTCTCGATGGTCGGCATGTTCGCCAATCAGGGTGGCGGCAAAGGACAAAAGGCCGCCGAGGCCAACGAGGACCGCAAGGACTACCTGCGCTACCTCGACCAGGTGCGCAAGGATGTCGCCGAAACCGCCACGCAGCAACGTGCTTCGGTGGAGTGGAGCCACCCCGAGCCGGGACTGGTCTGGATGCTCGCCGGCACGAGCCGGATGTGGGAGCGCCGGGCGGGGGACAAGGACTTCTGCCACGCGCGCATCGGCATCGGCGGACAGCGTCTGGCGACCAGGCTGGTCGCGCCGGAAACCGGACCCGTCGAAGAACTCGAACCGATCGCCGCGGTGTCGTTGCGCCGCTTCGTGCGCGCGCACTCGACGGTGCCCGACCTGCCGACCGCGATCGCGGTGAAGGGCTTCGCGACCATCGCACTGGACGGCGACCGCGCCGAGGCCAGGGACATGACCAGGGCGATGTTGTTGCAGCTGTGCATGTTCCAGGCGCCCGACCAGGTGCTGATCGCCGTGGTCAGCGGTCCCGACACGACGCCGGAATGGGCGTGGACCAAGTGGCTGCCGCACACCCAGCACCCCGACGGCCAGGACGGCATCGGCAGCCAGCGCATGTTCTACGGGTCGATCCGCGGCGCGATGGCGGGCCTGCAACCGTTGCTGGCCAACCGCGTTCGCTACTCGCGCAACCAACCGGCCAACCCGAACATGGTGCACATCGTCCTCGTGGTCGATGGTGGTCTGCTCGAAGCCGAAGACGATCAGCTGCGTGAATCCGGCTACGAAGGCGTCACCATTATCGACCTGTGCGGCTACGCGCCGCGCTTGGCGGTGTCGCGCGGCATCAAGATGATCGTGGAGAACGGCGAATGCGTCGGCCGCGGCGCCACCGGCAATCAGGAACGTTTCGCCATCATCGACCGGATCAGCCCGCAGCAGGCCCAGCAGGTGGCACGCAGGATCGCGCCGTATCGGGCGGCGACCCAGCGCAGCAGTGATGTGGAAACCGAAGACTCCGAGGTGATCTCGACCTGGAGCCAGCTGATGAGCCTCGGCGACATCGGCACGTTCAACCCCGAACACGCGTGGCGTCCGCGCTATGGCCGCGAACGACTGCGCGTGCCGTTCGGTGTCGGTGCCGACGGGCTTCCCGTCGAACTGGATATCAAGGAAGCCGCCGAGAACGGCATGGGCCCGCACGGACTGTGCATCGGTGCGACCGGTTCGGGTAAGTCGGAGTTCCTGCGCACCCTGGTGCTCAGCCTGCTCGCGACGCACTCGCCCGATCAGCTCAACCTGGTCCTCGTCGACTTCAAGGGTGGTGCGACCTTCCTCGGTTTGGACAGCACACCGCACGTCGCGGCCGTCATCACCAACCTCGAGGAGGAAGCCGACCTCGTCGACCGTATGAAGGACGCGTTGGCCGGTGAGATGAATCGCCGCCAGGAGGTGCTGCGTTCGGCGGGTAACTTCGCCAACGTCTCCGATTACGAGAAGGCGCGTGCCGCCGGTGCCGACCTCGACCCGCTGCCCGCGCTGTTCGTGGTGCTCGACGAGTTCTCCGAATTGCTCACCAAGCACCCGGATTTCGCGGAACTGTTCGTGATGATCGGTCGACTGGGTCGCTCGCTGCACGTGCATCTGCTGCTGGCCTCGCAGCGCTTGGAAGAGGGCAAGCTGAAGGGCCTGGAAAGCCACCTGTCCTACCGGATCGGCCTGAAGACCTTCTCGGCCAACGAGTCCCGCCAGGTGCTCGGTGTTCCCGATGCCTACAACCTGCCCAACAGTCCCGGTGGCGGGTACCTGAAGTCGGATTCCGGTGAGATCCAACGCTTTCAGGCGTCGTATGTGTCCGGCCGCTACGTCGGTGGTGGTTCGCAGCGCAACATCACCATCGCTACTCAGGCCGGTGAGATCGACGTCAACGCGCGACGTTTCACCGCGGGGCACGTCGATTTCCGTTCCGCGGACCGGGTTCCGCTCCCGCCGGAGCCGACCGACGCCGAACCCGAGCAGAACGACGACGCCGAAGAGATCTCCAACCTGAACATGATGGTCTCCAGGATCGACGGCCACGGGCGCCCCGCGCACGAGATCTGGCTGCCGCCCCTGGACGAGGCGCCCACCCTCGACCAGCTCGCTCCGCGCTCGGTGCTCACCGGCGAATACGCCGCGGTGGCCACCCTGCGCGCGCCGATCGGCATCGTCGACCGGCCCTATGACCAGCGTCGCGATCCGCTGGTGGTCGACCTGTCGGGTTCGCGCGGCAATGTTTCCATCGTCGGCGGTCCGCAGTCGGGTAAGTCCACCGCGCTGCGTGCCCTGATCATGTCGATGGCGTTGACGCACACCGCCGAACAGGTGCAGTTCTACTGCCTCGACTTCGGTGGTGGCACGCTGATGAGCCTGCAAGGGTTGCCGCACGTGGGTTCGGTGGCCAGCAGGCTCGATGTCGACCTGGTGCGGCGCACCGTCGCGGAGATGACGACGATCGTGCGCCAGCGGGAAGGGCGTTTCCGGCAACTCGGCATCGAGTCGATGAGCGAGTTCCGGCGCCTGCGCGCGGAAGACCCCGCCAGCAGCTCGGCTGCCGCCGGCGCGCACGAGGACCCGTTCGGTGACGTGTTCCTGGTGGTCGACGGCTTCGGCTCGATCCGGCAGGACTTCGAACCCTTGGAACAGGCCATCCTGAACCTCGCGGTGCAGGGCCTGTCCTACGGCGTGCACATCGTCATCGCGCAGGCCCGCTGGGCCGAAGCGCGCCCGGCGCTCAAGGACCAGATCGGCACGAGAATCGAACTGCGCCTCGGTGATCCGATGGACTCCGACCTCGGCCGCAAGTTCGCCTCCCTGGTTCCGCAGGGGCGTCCCGGCCGCGGTATGACCCCGGAATGCCTGCACATGCTCACCGCGCTGCCGCGCATCGACGGCAGTGCCGACCCCACCAACCTCGGTCAAGCGGTCGGTGAGGCCGTCGCCACCATCGCGCGCCTGACGCCGGGACGGCCCGCGCCGCAGACGCGCATGCTGCCCGAGGAACTGCCTCGCGAGCAGTTGCTCTACCTGGCGGGCAACTGGCCGTCGCAGACGGACCCGGGCAAGAAGACCATGCGTTTCCCCATCGGGATCAACGAGTCCGAGTTGGCGCCGGTGTACATCGACTTCAACGAGAGCCCGCACTTCCTGATCATCGGTGACACCGAGTCCGGCAAGACGACCCTGCTGCATTCGCTCATCGCGGCGATCACCTCCTCGAACACACCGGCGCAGGCGCGCATCATCATGGGTGACTACCGCCGCAGCACCTTGGCGGGTGTGCCCGACGGCTACCTGGCCGGTTACGGTTCGACGGCACCGCAGTTCACCAAGAACATGAGCGACCTCGCGGCCTACGTCGAAAGCCGCACGCCGGGCCCCGAGGTGACGCCGCAGCAGCTGCGCGATCGCTCCTGGTGGGACGGCCCGGAGTTGTTTGTCATCGTCGACGACTACGACCTGGTGTCCACCTCCAGCGGAAACCCGGTGCAGGCATTGGTCGAAAGCCTGCCGCACGCACGCGATCTCGGCTTCCACCTGATCATCGCGCGGCGCTCCGGTGGCGCCAGCCGCGCCATGTACGACCCCGCGCTGTCGAGGATGAAAGATCTCGGATCGGCGGGTCTGATCATGAGCTGCCACCGCGACGAAGGTGTGCTGATGGGTAACACTCGGCCCAGCCTCATGCCGCCGGGTCGAGGCACCTTCGTCACGCGTAACGGTGAAGGGCTCGTGCAGACCGCCTGGATACCTTCCTTCTGATGTCGACGGTCGAACTGGTCGTCACCGATACCCGGATCTGGGCGCGTGGCGCGACCACGCACTGGGACGTGCCACCCTCGGTGGTGTTGGCCAGCAACGGAGTCGACCTCGTGGTCGGTGAGCCGGTCACACCGCCGACCCAGGTGAGTTCCGCCGTGCAGTTCGTTCCCGGTGACGGGCTCGCGCTGCTGCCGAGGGTGCCTTCGGTGCTCGACGCGCTGAGCGCGGTCTTCGCCACCGTGCTGCACAACCTGGGGGTCCAGCCACCCTGCGAGCGGATCCTGCTGGTCTGCTCGACGGAGTGGGGCGCGACGCGACGCGGGTTGCTGGAGCGAGCGGCGCGACAATTCGCCCAGCGGGTCGATTTCGAAGACATGGCCGTGCGTGCGGTGGCGGCCGATCACGGCACCAGCCACAGTCGCCGCACCCTGGTCCTCGAATTCGCCACGCTGACAACCACGGTGACCGCGGTGATCCGCGGCCACGAGGGTGTGCACATCGAGTCCTGCGAGCACGAACCGACGCTCGCGTTGCCGGAGATCATCGGCCCGGAGTCGCCCGGTCTGGGGAAGCTGCACGGCCTGCTCGGCCGGATGGTCGATGGTCAGTCCACCGACCTGGTGCAGGCTGTGGGCCTCGGCGATCCCTCGTCGGTCGAGGTGGTGCGTTCGGCGGTCGAGCAAATCTGCGGTCCCGGTGTGGAATTGCGTCCGGTCACCGGGCCCGACCTGGTGCGCGGTCGACGACCGGAACCGCATGAGCAGCCGCAGCCCACGATGGCGATGCCGCGAGCCACCGAGTGGATGCAGCCGTTGCGCGAGCGTGCGGCGGCACAGCAGCCCGAGCGCAAGCCGTTGGGTTTCGTGCTGGCCGGTGTCGGCGTGCTGGTGCTCGTTGTCGCGGTGGTTCTCGGTGTGGTGCTGGTCGGCGGCTCCGACAAGCCCGCCACCACGGCCACGGCGGCCGAAGCAACCACACACCCCTCGTCGGTGGCGCCGACCACCCCGGATTCGGGGACTTCGGAAACCTTCGGGCGCCTGCGTTTCCAGGTTCCCGAAGGTTGGCAGGTGGCCGCGCCCTCGGATCAGCAACAGACATCGCACGTCGTACTGACCCCCACCGATGGCACTCGCCAACGCATCACTGTGACGCAGACGCCGCTGGATCCCGACTTCGGCTACGACCAGGTCGCCGCGCAGCTGGAAACCCAGATGGCGCAGCGCCCTCGAGGTGTGCTCGGCGAGTTGCGGCGCGACGTGGTGTTCGGTGGTCGTTCCGGACTGGCCTACACCGAACGTCCCGGTGACGGCTCGACCGTGCGGTGGCATGTGTTGCTGGAATACGGGGTTCAGGCCAGCGTCGGTTGCCAGTATGTGGGGGATGGGTGGCCGCAGCTGGAGACCAGCTGCGAGGAGTTCGGGAATTCGGTCCATGTGACCGAATAGTGGTGCGAAGACCACCACCGGGTGTCACCGTCGGTCGCCGCGGTCGCGGTGGCCACAGGAGGCACGGATACCCCCGCCGCACAGCACCTCTGGCGGACCGGCGGTCAACGGTGTCGCCGGAAAACCCGCACCGCCGTCCGATGGGCATTCACGTTGGCGATACCCATGGTCGACACCCCAGACGGTGCGTGTGCCCGGCGGGTCCGCTCGAACTTCAGCGGCGTGCAGGAACCGACCGAAGACAAAACTCGGGCCCCGGCACAAGTGCCGGGGCCCGAGTTCGGTTCGCGTTGAACGGGTTTCTCAGAAGAGGCCCGCGAGCGCGGTGTCGGTGCCCTGCAGGTCCGAGTTACCGCTGCTGACCAGCTTGCCCGCACCGTCGAGGGTGGTGTTGAGCTGGATGACGTGGTTGTTCCAGCCGCGCTGCAGCTCGGCGAACGCCTCGTTCGCGTCACCCTTCCACGCGGTCTCGACGAACTCCTGGACCTTGCGGTGGAAGGACTCCAGTTCGTTCCTGATGCCCTCCGCACGGGCGATGATCTGACGGGCGCCGTCCTCGACACCCGAGAAGTTGGCGGAAATGTTCGAAGATGCCATTGCTCAGGCTCCTTTACTCAGTGATCGGGAATTAGACGGCGGGCAGATCCAGGCTGGAAACCTGGGCCTGCACCTTGCTGGCGAAGTCGGTGTCCTGGTCCTCGTAGGAGGAACCGGCCTTGATCAGCTTTTCCGAGGTCTCCATGAGCTTGTCGTTCAGCTTGTCGGCCTGGACGTAGTAGCGCTCCATGAAGGCGTTGAACGCATCGCGGGCAGCACCCTGCCAGTTCGCACCGTTGGTGACGTTGTCCTCGTCGGTCTTCAACTGCCGGATGGCGGCCATCAGGCTGTTGTGCTGGTCCTGGAACTCCTTGGCCTTCTGCTTGATGAGCTCGTTGCTCGCATTAAGCTGTCCTGCCATTGCGATTCCTCCTGTTTCGGTCGATGGTCAACGTCGCAAGCGTCCAGCTGACCTCTTCATAGTGTTGGACGCGGGTGCGGCCCGATCGGTTCCCTCTCATCGGAAAGACCTTCCGGTCTCGGCGCTCGCGCCCACAATGGATCGAACGGAAATCACCGATCGTGCCCGAATCCCGCTGAGAGTTACCGAGTTGTCGAGTCTGCGGCTACCCGTCCCGGACGACAGGGCCTGAATCGCCCCCCGAACATCTCTCGACATCGCTGCCGTCCTGACTGTGTGTCCATGGGTGCCGTCACATCTGTCTCGTCGGCCAGCGCACCGCTCCCCTCCTTCCCCCTGCTCGCTACCACCTGAACTGGCGAGTGGGCTGGCTGCGAATACCCTACCGAACTTCTCGGCACCGCGTCTACCAGAAAGTACGCGTCCGGTATCGAAAACGCCGGTGGCGAAGCCGATCCGCGCGGACCTGCGCGTGTCGGCCGGGTCGTCGCGCTATTTCACGACCTTCGCGATGGCGGGAACCATCTTGTCGACCAGGGTGCCGGTCGACTGACTTGTCCACGACTTGAACGCCTGCACCGTGGAAGGGTCGTCCACCACAACGATCTTCGCGCTGCTCGACAGCAGGCTCGACGGCAATCCGCCGAGCCCGCCGTTTCCCGCCTGACTGTCGCTGCGCAATACCAGCGCCACATCCGACTCGATGAGGTCGGAGGAATACGTCGTCGGCGACATCGCGCGCGGCGATTTCTCCGCACCGACCGCCTTGTATTTGGTGCTGTAACGAAATCCGATGTCTTGCAGGAAATCGGACTGATCGCTCGGTGTGAGCACCACCGATAACGTCGAGTCCCCGTAATTGAACGCCGTCACCGTTTTTCCGTCGAATTGCGGATTATCCTTGCGCACCTGGGCCATGTGGTCACCGGTCTCGCCGTCGGAGCTGTTGGACAGGAACAACGTGGTGCCCGCGGCGACGGCGACCGCGACGACGACCGTGAGGATGGCCGGTAGCAGCAGGCGGCGGGCTCGGCTCGGGCGGTTGCCATTACGCAGCGTGGAGATCAGGTTTTGATCGGTCTCCTCGCGTTGGGTCACCGAATGTGTCGCCGAGACGGCATTCGGGTCGGTCGGTGGCGCCGCGACCGCATAACGCGGCTCGGAGGTGTACCCCATATTCTGGGTGTTCGGCGGTGGCGTTCCGTAGAGCGCGGCCTCGGCGGCCTGCACGAATTCCCGACAGGTGCCGTATCGCTCGGCCGGATTCTTCGCCATCACCTTCTCGATGACACCGTCGAGCGCGAGCGGAAGACCCGGTCGCACCGCGCTCAATTTCGGTGGCGGCTCGTGCAGATGACCCATCATCACCATGGCGGGCATCGTCGACGGGTAGGGATTCTGTCCGGTGAGCATCTTGAACAACGAGCAGCCGAGGCTGTAGATATCCGCGCGCGGATCGAGGCTGCTGCCGACCAGTTGTTCCGGCGGTGCGTAGGCGACCGTGGCCATGAATTGACCGGTCTGCGTGAGCTCTTGACCGTCGTCGGAGGATTTCGCCACCCCGAAATCAGTGAGCAGCACCCGCTCCTGGTCGTCGCCGTCGACGGCCGACAGCAGAAAATTCGCTGGCTTCACGTCCCGGTGCAGCAGGCCACGCCGGTGCGCGTAGTCCAGGCCCTTGCCCACCTCGCTGATAATGCGCAGCGCGCGCTGCGGCGGCATCGCCGACGGCCCCTTCTTCACCTCTTCCGAGGCGTCGGTGCCCTCGACGTATTGCATCGCGATCCAGAGCTGACCATCCTCCTCGCCGCGGTTGTACACCGCGACGATATTCGGATGATCCAGGCCCGCGGCCAGATTCGCCTCACGCTCGAAGCGTGCGCGGAATTCCGCATCGGTGGTCAGATCCGAGCTGAGCACCTTGAGTGCGTCGCGTCGGGGCAGAATCGGGTTCTGCCCCAGGTAGACGGTGCCCATTCCACCGCTGCCGAGGACCTGTAGCACCCGGTATCCGCCCACGATCGCACCGGGCCGCAACGCCATTCGGTCCTCCTCAACGCATGTCTGGCAAAAGCTGTTCTGGCTAGCCGCAGGGAATACTCGGCAAGTGGCAGGGTATTGCACCGCTCGCACCAAGGCATGGCGGTACTTCGATAGTCGGCGGCCGAATCACCGCTCGAACGCGAGCAACTCGTACTGTGCCGCGGTTTTTTGGTGCAGGTCCTGGACGTTATTGCTGGCCACGTGCGCGACGTAACGGTCGAACACGATGTAGCACTGCGGGGTTCCCGAGGTGGCCGCCGGTCTTCCCGGTGTCTCCACCGGCTGGAAGCACCGCGCCCTCGGCAGGTTCGGTGGTGGGTCCGCGGGGGCGCTGTCGGGGTCGTCGTCCAAGGTCTGTGTCTCGAAAAGGCGGGCGGCCGCCGCCGCGTCCTCGGCTCGATAGACCTCCGCACCGCCCCCGAGCGCGACCCGGTCGACACCGGCGTCGAGCAGGGAATCCCGCATCGAATTCGGCTTCTCGGCGTAGCTGAGCACAGTTTGCACGGGAAACACGCCGGTGCGTGGTGCGCGCGAACCCGCCTGGCCCGGCTGCGGGGGCATGGTGCGACTGAGTAATCCGTCGACATCCACCGCAAGTGTGGCGATCTCCTGCACCGGTGTCGGCTGATACTGCCCGAGCATGTCGGTCATCTTGTCGAGTGTGCGCTTGATCAGGTCGGCGGGCGTGCCCGCCTCGAACGGCACACTCACCGGGTCCTCGAACAGAACGTTGAGCACCAGATCGCCTTTGGCGAGAAACGCCTCCAGATGTGGGTCGTACCCAGTGGTATCGAACTTCGCCTTCGCTTCGGGATAGCCGGGGATGGTCGCGACCTGGCCGGAACCACGGTTCGACAACGCGGTCACCGCCCCTGCGGCTTGCTCGGCATTGCCGAACCGGAACACTCGAAGGGCGATCGAGCTGCCCAAGTTGGGTGCGGAGCGGCGTTGCCCCTGAGTGCGCCAACCGGTCACCAATCCCGGTGCTACGGCGTCGAATTCTTCCGGGTCCACACCGTCGACGGCCGCCGGGTATTTCCCGGTGATCGCCCCGACCTTGTAGGACCCGGCTGCGACGTGGATGTAGCGGCTGTCGATATCGGCGACCAGCGGTGTCGCCGCGCCGATGCGCCCGGCCTCGATCAGCAGACCGGTCTGGTCGTCGGTGTCCTTGCCGACGTCGACCGGCGTCGTGGGGTAATTGCCAGGATCCAGTTTTGTCACATCGACTTCGGGTGTGGCGTCGCCGTCGTCAGAGCCGCAGCTCACCGCGGCTAGCACGAGCGTTACGCTCAGTACGGTCGCTGCCAGGCGCCAGCGCTTCCTGGATACCTGCGTCATCGTCGCTTACCCATCACTCTTGGCCAGGATTTCGTATTGCGCCGCCGTCCGCTCCATCAGGCGCTGATCCGACCCGGTCGCGTCGAATTTCGACGAATACACCACCGCGACATAACGGCCGTAGACCACGACGCAGAAATCGTTGTACTGCCGGTTGTCGTCGCGTTGGTCCAGGAGCAGACACCGCACGTCGGGGAGACCGGGCGGCGGGTCCATCTCCTCGTCATTGCGATCCGCGATCACCAGCGCGTTCTGCAACGCGAACGAGGCGGCGAGATCACGGGTCCGGTACACGGTGGATGCCCTGCGGCCCACCAGGTCAACGCCGCCGGACTCGAACGCCTGGCGCACCCGCACCGGGTTGCGCTCGAAATGCAGCACACCCTCCGGTTCGAAGGGGCCGAAGTCCTTCTTGTCGAAGAACGGGTCGGTGTAGTCCGTCGCCGTCGGCGCGGCCCTGCGCATGATGCCGTCCGGGTCGATGGGCAGATCGAGCACATCGTCGAGTGGGATGGGTTGCTGCGCGTCGAGCGCGGGGAGCTGCTTGTCCAGCGTTTTACGCACCAGCTCGCCGAGCGCGCCCGGATCCGGTTGCGGCACTCCGGCATTGGTGACGACGACGTACGGTCCGTGCGCCTGGAAGGAGAGCACCGCACGATCATCGCCCGACGACGAATGCGCGTCCGGGTATCCCGTCACCGGAACCGGGTGGCGCTCACCCTGTTCGCGCGCGACCCTGTCGAACTCCTCGACGGCGCCCCTGCTCGCGGCTTCGGTGGGAAACCGCAGCGTGGAGATGATCAGCTTCTTCGTGTTGCGCAGGCTGCCGTTGGTGCGCGAAACATACGCCCCCGCAACGATGTCGAACTTCTCCGCCACCGGTCGGTAGGCCTCGGGAAACGCGCCGTCGGCCGTCATGCTGTACGGGTCGACGATGAGCCGGACGAAGCCGAGTGTGCTGATCTCGCTGTCGACATCGAACGGGTGGACCAGGAAATTCAGCATCCTGCGCGCCTCGACCAGTCGCACGTCCTTCGCGCCGTCGACGGTGTGCATCTCGTATTCGGTGGGTTCGGTGGCCTGCGCACCGGTGCGTAGACCCGACATATCCACCGGAGTCATGCCGGGGCCGGGGGTGCCCGCGATCGTGTTCGCACAGCCAGTCGCCGTCAATGCGACGGCGAGTAGCACGGCGGGCCACAGCTTTCTGTTCACCTGCTCGTCCTCACGGGCTCGTCAGCAGCGCGTACTGCGCGGCGATCTTCTGGTGCAGGTCCTGCAACTGCTTGCCGAACGCCTGCACCACATATCGGTCGACCTGGAAGACGCACAGATGCATCGCGATCGTTTCCGGATCCGACTTGGGGGTCACCTCGCCGTAGCATTCGACGTTGTCGCCGAGGCCGCTCGGCGCCTCGACCATCCGCTGCTCGGGCTCCAGATGAGTGGAGGGCCGCCACGCCGCCCACAGCCCCTCCGCGCCGGTTCGTGCGGTGCTGCGGAAGACGACCGCGTCGCCGAATGACACGAGATCGACGCCGTTGTTCTGCATTTCGGGCAAGGTGGTGTCCTTGGCTTGCATGAGCGACAGCGACCCTCGACCGGTGAACACCCCGTCCGGCTCCGCGCGGATCAGGTGATCGGTGTCGCTCGGCAGCGTGCGCCCGAGCAAGCCCTGCGGGTCCAAAGGGATGCGCGAGAGCCCATCGGCGGGTGTGGGTTGGAACTGATCCAACAGGGGCAACTGCACGGCGAGCATGCGCTGCACCTGATCCACCAGCATCCCCAGATCGGGTGGGCCGATGTCGTCGACCACCTTCATGAAGATCACGTACCGGTCGTGCACGGTCCACGAACCGATCGAATTGATGCTCGGTCGCCAATGCGCGGTGGTATCGGCGTGGCCGGGGATCGGCACCGGTTGGTTGTCGCCGCTGTAGGTGAAGTCGTCGTGTTCGAGCGTCGGTCCGACCTCGCTCGCGATCTGTGCGTCGGGGAACTCCAACACCGCGAGGTTCATCGTCCGGCGCGGTGCCGCCCACTCGCCCCCGGTCTGCCAGGCATTGACCCACCCCGCCGACAGATCCTCGGCGACCTCGTCGAAGGTGTCGTTGATGACCAAGGGGCCCAATGTCTTGCGGTTCAGCACAATGTGTGGGCGCACGCCCCACGCGTCTTCGACATAGGCCGGGTCCGCCTCATAGGGCAACGCGACGTGATCCGAGAGCCGCTGAGATTCCCGCGCGCGTGCCTGTTGGTCGTTCTTGGCGTTCCCGATCTGGCGCGGAACGCTCGGGTAATTGCCGACATCAAGCGTGGACGGGTCGGGTGCTTCGCGAATCGCATGACCGGCGATCTCCGTCTCACCGCAGCCGCCGAGACCGAAAACCAGTGCCGTGGCGACCAGTACGCCCGCCGATTTTCGTGCCAGGGGTGCCCTCGCGCCAAACCCCATCGTTCCTCCCCGAAACTCTGTCGTTCCCGCGAAATGCTACTGCACCGGCCCCCACTGTGGTGCCGGGGTGAGTCTTCCCTGAACGAGAGCGGGGAGGGAGCCCGACTTTCCGGGTATTGCAATACCCTGTCGGTGTGGGTACAAGGCGCTGCGAGCTTGGTGGAGACCGATTCCGTTGAACGGTCGACAGGTTGAGGTCGTCGGCGGACCGCACGTCGTGGCACGGGCCGCGGACGCGGTCGTACTGGTCGCGCATCGCGGGCCCGGTCGGGTCGGCGGCGATTCCACCGCGATGGCGGCGCTGGAGGCACTCGCCGAGCTCGTCATCGACGTCACCCGCCGCACGGACGGTGCGCCGGGGGAGACGATCGCCAAGGCCGCGACCCGGTGGCTGATGAAGGAAGCCGCCAGGATCAGCCCGAACGCACCGATCGAGTTCGGGATTCTGTCGCAGGCGCCCGATGGCGAGGTCGCGGTCTTCCTGCACGGCGCGATCTCGGCGGTGCTCGCCGCACAAGCGCCGCAACGTCTTCGAGGCAGCGCGGCCATGTTCACCGTCGACCGGGCGGTACCGGTGCCCGAGCACGGCGTCGCGTTGTTCGTCGACGACGCGAAGGGCCGCATTCCCGAGTTTCCGGCCGAGCGCGGGGTCGGCTGGCTGGTCGAAGGCGTGGCGCAGGCGTGCGGTGCGATCGTGTGGTCGCAGAGTGTGCGTCGACCCGTCCGCGCCGCCGCACCCGAAGCCGAGACTCGAGCCGAACCTCGTGGCGCGCACCGTCAGCAGGAGGTGCCGCCGACCTCGCGGGTCGAGGAAAACGAACCGAGGCAGGCGCGTCGGGATGCCGGGCCGCCCCGGGACGCCCAGCCGCCGCTGCGGACCGGGTCCTCGACCGCCATGCACGACTCCGACGACGAGCAGGACGCGCAGTTCGCGCAGACCATGATCGCGGGCACCAATCCCGCGCCGCAGCCGGATCCCGACCTGCAACGTCGGCTGGAGGCCACCGCGAAGGCGAGCACGATCGCGGTGAAAGTGCAGGGATTCAAGTGCGCGCGTGCGCATCCCAGCGATCCGAGGGCCGCGTTCTGCACCGTGTGCGGGATGCCGGTGGACCAGACCCAACCGCTGATCGAGGTGGTGCGTCCGCCGCTGGGCAACCTGTTGCTCGATGACGGCACCACCTTCATGGTCGCCGCCGACGCGGTGCTCGGGCGCGATCCCGAGAGCGCGGGGGCGGTGGCCAACGGTCTCATCCCGTTCCGTGTGGAGGACTCCTCCGGCGGCATGTCGCGGGCGCACGCGGAGATCCGGTTGCTGAATTGGGATGTGGCCGTGGTGGATCGAGGCTCCACCAACGGCACCCGCACCAGAATGCCCGGCTACCGCGACTGGGTACGTCTGGCCCCGAACCAGTCCATGATTCTGGTCGCTGGCGCCGAGATCATGCTCGGCAACCGGGTGCTGCGATTCGAACACACCGCGCCCCCACCGTTCGGCTGAGCCGCTTCGGTGCCGGCGGTAGTCGGCTCAGGAATACCGTGCCGCGCAGGTCTTCTCGCCGTCGAGCACGCCGGCACGGAAGGCGTCGACCCTGGAGAAGCCGCTCGGAACCGTCTGTCCCCGCACATCGCTCGCCGCGAGGCCGTCGTTGAGCAGACCCGACACCGCCTCGTCCAGGTCGCCCGCCGACAACCCGATGTCGCCCTCGGTGGCAGGTCGGCCCGGCTGGGCGAGTTTGCCGGTGACCACACCGGACAAACACGAGGCGCGCAGTGCCGCCTGCGCGCCTACCAGGCTCTGTCCCTTGTTCTTCTGGGTCGCGAGGGTGTAGCGGGAAACGAACACGACGTAACCGTTGTAATCGCCGGTCACCTTCACCGGCAGCGGATCGTCCGGATCGGCGTCGGAGCTGCCGCGTTCGGCGAGGCCGGGGATGTCGGTGGCGATCGTATTGGTGGTGGGGCAGTAGGTGACGGGCTCGGTGTCGACGCCGTCGCGGCAGTCGATCTTCGCGCCGGAGTAGTCGAACGCCGGGGAAGGATCGGTCGGCAGCAACGCGCCCAGTGCCTTGCCGAGTTCGATCAAGGTTCCCTTGTTGATCTCGAATTCGCCGCCGCCGGTATCGGTTTCGAAGCTCTGCGGCAGGTCACCCCTGCGTTGGTCGATCTCGTCCTTGTCGATGCCCTTGCACGCGCGCGGACCGTCGGTGAACCCGCTCTGTACGGCCGTGACCCGCTCGAACGCCGAACCGTGCACGCTCTCCGGGTCGTCGGGGTCCGAATCGCGGATGGCGACCGTCGCGGCGAGTACCGAATTGAGGCCGTCGGAGGTGTTGATGGTGAAGTGGGCGGACTTGCCCTCAGCCACATGGCGCATGAACGCGCCCGCGAAGCAGTCGGCCTGCTGTTCCTTGACGATCACCGGGTCCTTGTTGCCGACGAGCTTGGCCATGGTCTGCACCGCGTGGCCGTACTCGTGCGCCAGCACCATGACCACGGCCATCTTGCCGAAGGTCTCGGTCATCGTCGGCAGCAGAACCGAGCGGTCCCAGCCGATCGAGTTGTCGGTGCGGCAGTAGGCGGCGTTCACGAGGTGATAGGTGGTCTCCTTGCAGAACTTCACCGCCTCACCCCGTGACGATTTCGCGCTCCACGAAATCAGTTTGTCGACCGGTTTGAACTCACCCTCGAATTCCTTGGCGAACTCGTCGCGCCAATAGGTTTGGATGTCTTCGACAGCATTGAGCACCATCGTGTCGGTCTCGCCGCCGTCACCGTTGACCGCCGTCAACGTGCTGTCGGGGACGCCGTCGCGCGGCCCGCTCGGACCGCTGGTCGTCGGCAGTCCTGCCACCTTGAACGGGTCGTTGTAAATGGAGACCGGGTGCCCGCCGACCATGCTGGTACAGCCGGTGACCAGCACAACTACACTCATCGCGACGGTAAGCAGTACGGTCGCTGGCAGTTTCGGCAAGGCTCCCCCTGGTTGGCCGGTGTCGGTCGCCGGAACGAAAGCTCGGGCGCGTTAGGGGCACCGGCCGATGTCCGGGTGATGGAATAGTATCCGCAGCATGTCTTCACCGGGGGCGCAGACCATCACCGTGCGCCATGATGGAAATGAGCGAATCTTCGATTCGAGCCAGCAAATCACCATGGGCAGGGCGCCGGAGGTCACGCTGTTCGTGGACAGTCCCTTGGTTTCGCGGGTGCACGCGAAACTCACCTGGCAGTCGGGAGCGTGGGTACTCTCCGACAACGGGAGCACCAATGGCGTCTTCGTCGACGCGCAACGGTTGACCAGGCCAGCTTCGATCGACCGGCCGACTCAGGTGCGTTTGGGGGACGCGGTGACCGGCCCACTGTTACACCTGCTACCCGCGAATCCCGCTCCGCCGCAGCGTCCTTCGCCGCGTGCGGGCCGCACCGGGCTGCGGCCGGGACATCAACCGCCGCAACAGCATCAGCAACAGGTCGCCGGGGCGCACTCGGGTCCGCCGCCGCAGGCGCCTTCGCCGCCGCGCCCGGCGCAGCCGCCGCGCTCCGGTCCGCCGGGGCCGTCCGGGTCGAATCCTCCGCATGCCGGCGGGCCGCCCGCTAATTCGTCGCAACAGGGAAATCAGCTCAATCAACGGGGGGCGCAAGGGGGTCGGGGGCCGCAGGGGGCGCAGTCGTTCCAACGTCCGGCACAAGAGCCGCAGCCGTTCAATCCGAACATGACCGCGAAGGCCGGTACTTCCACCGCGCCGCCTGTGCGCGCGCGTGCCTCCACCGCCGCGGTCGCGCGCGGCGACCGCCTGCCACCCGGCGGTCTGGCCATCGGCCGCACCACCGACAACCAGATCGTCGTCAACGACGCGCTCGCCTCGCGTAAGCACGCGCGCCTGCTCGGCTCGCCCGACGGTTTGACGATCGAGGACCTCGGCTCGGCCAACGGCACCTTCGTCAACGGTCAGCGCCAGGACAAGGCGGTGCTGCGCGAGCGCGACATCATCACCATCGGCAACGTCGACTTCGTGGTGCAGCAAGGCGCTTTGGTGCACCGGCAGAAGCCGATCGCGGAGCAGGGCCTGGCAGTGCACGGTGTCGGTTTCACCGTCGAGGGCAACAAGCAGCTACTCGTCGACGTCAACATGCAGGCGGGTCGGGGCACGCTCACCGCGTTGATCGGGCCTTCGGGTGCTGGTAAGTCGACACTGTCGCGATTGATCGCGGGTTCCACCCAACCCTCCGGTGGCGCGGTTACTTTCGAGGGCCGCAATCTGCACGCCGAGTACGAGGCGTTGCGTTCGCGTATCGGGATGGTGCCGCAGGACGACGTGCTGCACCGTCAGCTCACGGTGCGCCAGGCACTGGGCTACGCGGCCGAGTTGCGGCTGCCGCCGGACAACAGTCGCGCCGACCGTCAACAGGTGATCGACGGTGTGCTGAAAGAACTTTCGTTGACCGAGCACGCCGACACCAGGGTCGATCGCCTCTCCGGCGGTCAGCGCAAGCGTGCTTCGGTGGCGCTGGAACTGCTCACCGGCCCTTCGCTGTTGATCCTGGACGAGCCGACCTCGGGTCTGGACCCCGCACTGGATCGTCAGGTGATGGTGATGCTGCGCGAGCTCGCCGACGCGGGACGCGTGGTGATCGTGGTGACGCACTCGGTGGCGCACCTGGACATGTGCGACCAGGTGCTGCTCCTCGCGCCGGGCGGCAAGACCGCCTACTGCGGCAACCCGGCCGGAGTCGGCGCAGCACTCGGTACCAGCGACTGGGCCGAGATCTTCGCGAACGTGGCGGCCAATCCCGATCAGGCCTTCGCCTCCTATCGATCGCGGCAGGCGGCCTTGCCCCCGCCACCACCGCCGCAACCGCAGCAACAGGGATCGACTGGCAGTCCACCGCAATCCAGTGGCGGCAAACAGTTCTCGACGCTCGCGCGGCGCCAGATCCGGCTGATCATCGCCGACCGCGGCTACCTGATCTTCCTGGTGGTGCTTCCGTTCATCCTCGGCGGTCTCTCGCTGGTGGTGCCTGGCAAGAACGGATTCGCCAAGGGTGCGTTGCGCGCGATGCCCGACGGCACGTTCGTCCCGGAAGGTGGCGGCGGTGAAACCCAGCAGCTGCTCGTGGTGCTCATCCTCGGCGCCTGCTTCATGGGCTCGACCTTGACCGTGCGCGACCTCGTCGGCGAGCGCACCATCTTCCAGCGCGAACGTGCCGTCGGCCTGTTGCCCTCGGCGTACCTGATGGCCAAGATCGCGGTCTTCAGTTTCACCGCGCTGGTGCAGTCGGCTGTGCTGGTGGGAATCGTGCTCGCGGGTAAGAAGCCACCCGGCGAAGGCGCGGTGCTGTCCTCGGGAAGTATCGAGCTCTATATCGACATCGCGTTGACCGCGATCTGCTGCGTGGTCGTCGGGTTGCTGCTCTCGGCGCTGGCCAAGTCGAACGAGCAGGTGATGCCGCTGCTGGTGGTGGCGATCATGTGTCAGCTGGTGATGGCGGGCGGATTGATCCCGGTCACCGGGCGCGTGGTGCTCGAGCAGGTGTCCTGGCTTTTCCCCGCCCGCTGGGGGTATGCCTCCGGCGCGTCGACGGTGAATATCCGCGAGGTGTTCCTCAGCGCGCAGGAAGACCCGCTGTGGCAGCAGGATCCCGGTATCTGGGCGTTGGATATCGGCTTGTTGGTGGCGATCACCGCGGTGCTCGCGTTCCTCACCTGGACCCGGCTGCGACTGCGGAAGTCGGCGGCGTGACCGCCGCGACCGCGGCGCGCGGCGTTCGAGGACACGATGACCGGGTCCTCTCCGTGGCGGCAAGCGTTTCGACCGCACAGCAGGCACACTGATGCCTGTGACGGTGCGAATAGGGGCAGTACATCTCGGATGGGATGTGGTGTCCGTGGCTGCGGGCGGCGGCGGTAAGCCGATCCGCCCGGTTCAGGTGGAAGGAATGTGGAATCCGCCCGCGTATCTGCTGGCGGATTCGTCGGGCCGGTTACATACGGCCGGGGTAGAACGGCGACGACCCGACCTGGGGATGGCGATCGCCGACGTGCGCGACATCCTCGGACACCCGCAGATCGTGATCGCGGGTGCTACGTGGCCCGCCGAGTTGGTTTTCCGTGCGCGGATGTACAACCCGCTCGCGGCGATCGGCGAGTTCCTGCGTGGCAAGCCGGATCTGGTGGCTTTGCCGTACCCGGACGGGTGGCCGGACGAGAAGATCGACGTGTACGTGGAGCTGGTCGAGCAACTCGACGTCACCGCGGAGCCACTGCCGGAGAGCGTCGCGCTCTCGGGGTATGTGCGGGCCCTCGGGCTCGTACATCCGCCGGATCGGGCGCGTCCGCACGGTGTCGGCGCGACCGGGGTGTACTCCGACGGGCGGACCATGCTTGTTGTCGCCGTCCATGGCGATGACGAACAGCCGACCGAATCCGTCGATGTGCCGGTCACCCCCGAGGCCATGCGCGATGCGCGCTCGGCCGACAACGTGGTGATCGAGGTGATGGCCGCCGCCCGTTCGATCGGCGCCGACACCTCGACGGTGCTGTTGACCGGCAATGTGTGCTTCAACGAGCCGCTGCGCTTCGCGTTCCAGAATCACCTCGGACACCGGCTACAGGTCGCCGATCATCCGATTCACGCGCTGGTCCTCGGTGCCTCGCACCTGCTGGTGACCGATTCCGAGTACGAGGAGCCGCAATCGGGTGGTTATCCCGATCCGGCGACGGCGGCCCAGCAGTATCAGGCGCAGCAGTATCAGGCGCAGCAGGCGCAGACCCAGCAGATTCGGGCGCAGCAGGGGCAGGGCCATGGGCAGACGGGTCAGCCTGGTCAGCCACAGCAAGGTCAGGCGCAACGTCCTCCGGCGCCGCCGCAGCGGCCAGCCGAACAGCAACCGCCGCAGCGTCCGGCCGAGCCGTCGCGTCCGCCGGTGTCGCCGCAGCGTCCGCCGGAGCAGCAGCGTCCGCAGGAACAGCGGCCAGGCGCACCGCTTCCGCCGCCGAGTGGCGTCCAGTACGGCGCCGGGTATCCGTCCGCGGAGGCGCCGACCACCAGGATCGGGCCGGACGACGGTCCGCGCGGTGTGACGGCGAATCCGAATCTGCCCGACGGCAGGTTCGGCCGTCCCGGTGAGCCGCAGCCCGGCCGCCCGCACGAACCGTCCCGGCCGCCCGCTGGGCCGCCAACGGGCGGGCCGAGGAGCGCCGAGCCACCACCGGGTCCTCCACCGACGCACGGCGCGCACCAGTTGCGCGACCAGTGGGACGACGACTTCGACGACAACGAGCCCGAGGGCAAACCGCGCAAGGGCAAGTTGTGGGGCAAGGTGAAGGACAACCTGTTCGGCAGCTGAGCAGGATGGTTCAGCGAGACCATGAACGACGGATTTCGGCCGCGACCAGCCTGCTGGTATCGTGGCCGACTGGCGTGTGGAACGTCTGATCGACCCGTTTCGGGTCGGTCGGTCGTCCATCGAGGCCCGGGTCTCCTCCGGCCGCCGGGATCAACTCTCGACCGCACGCTCGGCTGGCAACACCGACGACAGACAGGGAAGCACTGTGCCTACGTACAGCCCCAAGGCAGGTGACATTACCCACCAGTGGTATGTCATCGACGCCACTGACGTAGTGCTCGGCCGTCTCGCCGTTGCCGCAGCGAATCTGCTGCGCGGCAAGACGAAGCCGACCTACGCACCGCATGTCGATGGTGGCGATTACGTCGTCATCATCAACGCCGACAAGGTTGCCATCAGCGGCAACAAGAAGGCCGACAAGCTCATCTACCACCACTCAGGGCACCCTGGCGGCCTCAAGTCGCGCACTGTCGGCGAGGTGTTGGAGACCAGGCCCGATCGACTGGTCGAGAAGGCCATCAAGGGCATGATCCCGAAGAACAAGCTCGGCAACGCGATCGCGGGCAAGCTGAAGGTCTACGCGGGCCCGACGCATCCGCACGTCGCGCAGCAGCCCATTCCGTTCGAGATCAAGCAGGTGGCCCAGTGACCGCGCCCGAGGAATTCAACGAGGAAGCCGTTGTCGAGGAGTTCGACAACGCCGAGATCGTCGAGGACGGTGACGGCTACGAAGAGGTCGTCGCGGAAGAGGAGTTCGCTCCGGTCCTGATCGAGCGTCCCGTGCAGACCGTCGGCCGCCGTAAGGAAGCCGTCGTTCGCGTGCGCCTGCTGCCCGGTTCGGGCAACTTCGTGCTCAACGGTCGCTCCATCGAGGGCTACTTCCCGAACAAGGTGCACCAGCAGCTGGTCAAGTCGCCGCTGGTCACGGTCGAGCGCACCGAGTCGTTCGACATCCACGCCCGGTTGCACGGCGGCGGCCCTTCGGGTCAGGCGGGCGCGCTGCGTCTGGCCATCGCCCGTGCGCTGATCGAGGTCACCCCGGAAGATCGTGCCGCGCTGAAGCGGGCGGGCTTCCTGACTCGTGACCCGCGCGCCACTGAGCGTAAGAAGTACGGCCTCAAGAAGGCCCGTAAGGCGCCGCAGTACTCGAAGCGCTGATTGTGGCTTCGTCGGCCACCGTTCTCCGGCACCTTCGGGCTGGCGGAGAACGGAGTGCTCGACGCGTCACCTGAACGAAAGCAGGCGGCCAGCACGGCTGGTCGCCTGCTTTCGTGCTTGTATGACTTCTCGCGGCGCCGCTTCGGAGTGCGCCGCGCACGCCGCAGATCCACCTGTGAGGGGCGACTATGGGACGGTTGTTCGGTACCGACGGAGTCCGTGGGCTCGCGAATGCCTCGCTGAGTCCTGAACTGGCGCTGCGTGTTTCCGGCGCGGCCGCGCAAGTGTTGAGCCGAGGCCGACAGCGCCCGCTCGCCCTGGTCGGGCGCGACCCGAGAGCCAGCGGCGAGATGTTGGAAGCCGCGGTCACCGCGGGTCTGACCGCCGCGGGCGCCGATGTGCTTTCGGTGGGCGTGCTGCCCACCCCGGCCGTCGCCTACCTCACCGGCCTCTACGACGCGTGCCTTGGCGTGATGATCTCCGCCTCGCACAACCCGATGCCGGACAACGGCATCAAGATCTTCGCCGCGGGTGGGCACAAGCTGGAGGACGCGGTCGAGGACCGGATCGAGGCGTTGATCGCCGAGGATTCGCCGATTCGTCCGACCGGCGCCGAGATCGGCAGGGTGCGCAACGCCTCCGGCGCGCGCGACCGCGGCCTGGAGATTCCCGACCAGTACAGCGTCGAGGGGACGCACGGGCGGTACGTCGAGCATTTGGTGTCGGCCGCCGGACAGGATCTATCCGGGCTGACGGTCGTCGTGGACTGCGCGAACGGTGCGGCGTCGGAGGTGGGTCCCGCCGCCTACCGTGCGGCGGGCGCGACGGTGATCGCGATCCACGCCGAACCCGACGGCGTGAATATCAACGACGACTGCGGTTCGACCCACATCGACAAGGTGGCGCAGTCGGTACGTGCGCACGGCGCTGATCTCGGCCTCGCCCACGACGGCGACGCCGACCGCTGCCTCGCCGTCGACGCCGACGGCGAAATCGTCGATGGCGACGCTATTTTGGCGATTCTGGCACTGGACATGCACGAGTCGGGCACCTTGGCCCAGGACACGCTCGTCGCCACGGTGATGAGCAATCTCGGACTGCACATCGCCATGCGCGCCTCGGGAATTACCCTGCGCACCACCGCCGTTGGTGACCGTTACGTGTTGGAGGAACTTCGCCGCGGTGGTTTCACACTCGGCGGCGAGCAGTCCGGCCACATGATCTTCCCGGAATTCAGCACCACCGGTGACGGTGTTCTGACCGGTTTGAAACTGATGGCGCGCATGGCGCGTACGAAGCGCACCCTCGCCGACCTCGCCGCTGTCCTGACCACCGTCCCCCAGGTGCTGGTGAACGTGCCGGTCAGCGACAAGTCACAGGTAGCGAAGGCTGCGGTGGTCCGCGACGGTGTCGCGGAGGCCGAGCGACTACTCGGCGAGAACGGCCGGGTGCTCTTGCGCCCCAGCGGAACCGAGGAATTGGTGCGTGTCATGGTCGAAGCCACCGACCCGGTCCAGGCCCGGCAACTGGCCGACGACTTGGCCAAGCGGGTCGCGTCGATCTGACTTCCGCTGGAACGGCCTGGAACGGCCTGGAACGGCTCTGAGCGAGTATCCGGCCACCCCCTGTCGTCACCTACTCGGTTCGGTGCAGCCCGGCAGCCGCAACATCGATCGCTCGACCCTATGATCAGGTGGCACATTCGGTCACCAAGGGCAGCGAGGCCATGAACATCGAGGACCGCGAGGCGATAATCCGCCTCATCAATCAGCACGGCTATCTGATCGACACGGGCAGGCTCGATCAGCTGCACGAGGTTTTCACCGCGGATGTCGAGTACGACGTGAGTGACTTCGGCGGCGGGGTAATTTTCGGGCTGGAGGCTATGCGGGAGTGGGTGTTGGCCCTCGGCGACCGAAATCCGGTGGGACACCACGTCACCAACATCGTTCTGGATGAGACGACAGATGGCACCGTGCACAGTCTCTCGAAAGGTATCGGCATTACCGCCGAAGGCGCTGCGCGTAGCGTTACCTTCGACGATCGCCTCGTGCGATCCGACGCGGAGTGGCGAATCGCCCGCCGTGCTGTCAGAGCCAGGCGAACGCCGCTGCAGCCATAAATTCCGTGGTCAGAACTGTTCGACCAGCAACTCGGTGAACAGGAAGAGGACGCCGCCGAGTTCGCCCGAAGTCGCGGTGAGCATCTCGAGAGCGGGCCGGTGCTCGACGGCAGTGCGACACCAAGGAACGGCTGCCACCGTCGGCCGGGTATCGAACATCCGACGCGAGAACCAGCGGCCCTTTCTGGCCGCACACTCCAACCCGTGGAGCCGAACATGGATACGTCGGAGAGCGTTACCCGGAAAAACGCCCTACGAACAGCGTTACGGTGCCTCGTGCTCGGCGGGTGTGCCTGCACCGCCCTGTTGATCGTGCTGCTTGTCGGTATGGCGGTGCTCAGCGCTACCGGATTGTCCTCGGACCCGCACGGCTACCGAATGTTCGCGGGAATCCTGTTCGCGGCGATCCTGCTACCGTTCGCGCTGGCGCTGTGGCTGCCGTACCAGTGGATGCGGCGACGCGGCAATTGACGAATTGCTACCGGGGTCGTAGTCATCCGAGCGGCGGCTAACAGTTGGAAAAGCGGCATTCATCGGCCTGCCGCCGAAACCAGCTCGTAGCGAAGCCATTCGGAGTCAGAACTGTTCGATCAGGAACCCCGTGAACAGGACGATGAAGCCGCCGATTTCGCCGACGATCAGCGCGTTCATGCCCAGGCGTAAGGATCCGTCGACTTCGCCGTGGAACTGGTTGGTGGTGTCGCGGCGCCAGCCGTGCCATGCGTAGCTGGCGATCGCGGCGATGAAGAACACCAGCACTACCGCGTCGGCGAGCAGGTTGACCGCTGTGGGCCAACCGCTCAGTTCGGTGAAGACCGCGAGGAGTATTCCCGCGAAGGAGTACAGCAGTGCGGCGCGGTGGGCGATGTCGACGTAGATGTGTGCGGAACCCGCTGGCGACGTGCGGATGCCGTGGTATTTCCATACTCCGAGTACCAGTGCGGCGAGAAAGATCAGACCGGTGATCGCCAGCGTGAGTCGGGTATCTATTCCGAGTGTCGAGGCACCCGCGCCGTCGGTCCACCGTGCGACCACGACATCGACGGGCTGGTTCGGATCAATCGGTTCGGGCTCGACGGGAAATCGGGAAAATAGCACGGGTCAGTGGCTTTCGGTGCGGTGTCAGAGTTCAGATGTCAGTGTCTGGTCGTGTGGGTGGTGTCTTGGGGTTGGGTGTCGCCGGGGATTGTCGGGGTAACGGCACGGTCGGTGGTGTTCGGCGTGATGCCGTCCTGTCGCGCGCGAAGCGCCCCGCAATTGAGCGCAGTCGGGGAATAGTCGCAGAGATACCACCGGGCAGTGGCTTTCGGTGCGAGTGCCGGAGCCGAGGTGCCAGGTCGCGCAGATGGGTGGTCTGGAGTTGGGTGTCGCCGGGCGATTGTTCGGAGCAACAACATCGGTCAGCTTTCGATGAGAGTGCCGGAGTCCAGGTGCCAGCGTCGGGTCGCGTGCACGGTGTCGAGCATGCGTCGATCGTGAGTCACCAAAAGCATGGTGCCGGTGAAGGATTCGACGGCCTGCTCCAATTGTTCGATGGCGGGCAGGTCGAGGTGGTTGGTTGGTTCGTCCAGGACCAGCAGGTTCACCCCGCGCGCTTGCAGCAGCGCCAGCGCCGCACGGGTGCGTTCACCGGGGGACAGGGTTTCGCAGGCGCGCACGACGTGCGGGCCGCGCAGGCCGAATTTCGCGAGCAAGGTGCGGACTTCCGCGTCCGGCCAGTCCGGCACCGCGGCGCCGAAAGTGTCTGCCAGCGTGTCGGTTCCGCGGAACACGCCCCGCGCCTGGTCGACCTCGCCGATCAGCACACCCGACCCCAGCGTCGCCGTGCCCTTGTCCGGTGCGATCCTGCCGAGCAGCAACGCGAGCAACGTCGACTTACCCGAGCCGTTCGCGCCGGTCAGCACGATGCGATCGGCCCAATCCACCTGGGCACTGATCGGTCCGAGCGTGAATTCACCGCGCGTGACGGTCGCCTCCGACAGCGTCGCCACCACCGACCCACTGCGTGGCGCCGACGCGATACTCATCCGCAGTTCCCATTCCTTGCGCGGCTCCTCGACCTCCTCCAGTCGCTCGATCCGGCGCTGCGTCTGCCTGGCCTTGGCGGCCTGCTTCTCGGTGGATTCGGCACGCATCTTGCGACCCGCCTTGTCCGAGTCGACCTTCTTCGGGTCGTGGGTCTTGCGTCGAGCGTTGCGCACGCCGTGTTCGAGCCAGTTGCGTTGCCGTTGCGCACGCGCCTGCAACCCGGCCTTGGTGTCGGCGAATTCCTCGTACGCGGCGCGCGCGTGCTGCCTGGCTATCTCGCGTTCGGCCAGATACGAGTCGTAGCCGCCGTCGTACTCCTCGACCCGTTGTTGCGGCAGATCCAGCTCCAGGATGCCGGTGACGGTGCGCGCCAAGAACTCTCGGTCATGGCTGATCACCACCAGCGGCACTCGAACACCCGCGACAAAGCGTTCCAGACGCGCGAGGCCATCCAGGTCGAGGTCGTTGGTCGGCTCGTCCAGCAGCAGAATGTCGAAGCGCGACAACAACACCGAGGCCAAACCCGCGCGGGCCGCTTGGCCGCCGGAAAGTCCCGTCATCGGGGTGTCCATGCCGTGCGGCAAGCTCGCGACCAACCCCAGGTCGGCGGCGACCTCCTCGGCGCGCTGGTCCAGGTCGGCGCCGCCGAGTGCGAGCCAGTGTTCGAGGGCGGGGGAGTAGGTGTCCTCGCCGCCGTCGGCCAGGTGCTGCGCGGCGATATCCATCACCTGCTGTGCGGCGGTGACGCCGGTCCTGCGGCCGAGGAACTCGATGACTGTCTCACCGGGCACCCGTTCCGGTTCCTGCGCGAGATAGCCGACGGTGGCATCGGGCGGGCTGAGCGTGATGGCACCGGTGGGTGTGTTCACCCCGGCGAGCATGCGCAGTAGCGTCGACTTGCCCGCACCGTTCACCCCCACGAGCCCGAGCACGTCGCCCGGCGCCAACGTGAGGTCGAGGTCGGTGAACAAGGTGCGTGCACCGTGCCCCGCCGAGAGGCCGCGCGCGTGCAGAGTGGTGCTCACCCGGTCAAGTCTGCCGTGTGTGATCGAGGTACTCGGGTAGGGGTCCACCCTGAGTCGATGGGGGTGGAAATCAGGGTGGGAATAGTGCCAGGGACCGATGTCGGTGTCGCGATACTGCGGCAAAGTGGAAATCACCAAGTGATCAGCACGAAGAAAGGTCCCGACATGACCGCACCCACTCGCCGCTTCACCCGTTCCTCGCAAGACAAGTGGATCGGCGGTGTCTGCGGAGGCATCGCCGAATATCTCGGCTGGAGCGCTGGTCTCGTCCGGGCGTTGTTCGTCGTGTCGTGCATCCTGCCCGGCCCACAGTTCCTCATCTACCTGGTGCTGTGGGTGCTCATGCCCAAACAGTGAGGGGCACGGCTGCGACTTCTCGGCGTGGATGACAGGATGGGGCAAGCGCGTTCGAACGAATCCCGCTGAGGAGGAAGTCATGATCACCTCGGGCGAATTCCCCGGCATGGATCTACCCGGCATCGATGCGTCCTCGACCCTGGACGGCCTCGGCCCGGTCGAACTGGATCATCCCACCCAGGACATCGACGGCGACGGCACCCTCGACACGATCACCACCAACGGCGACGAGGCCATGCAGGTCTGGACCGACTACGACCACGACGGCATCGCCGACCACGTGAGCGTGGTCGAGAAGGACGGCGACTACGCGGCGTGGGAGTTCCACCGGCATCCCGACGGGACCTCCGAGTGGGTGCGCACCGACGAGGGCAAGATCGGTTGACGCACAGGGGGTTCGCTGTTGGCCCTCGGTAGAGGGGCTGAATCCGACGTGTTCGCGTCCTGTGTACTGAAGCAAGCGGTCGGGATCGTCGACTGTCGCGCTCTTTCGAGTCCGATGGTTCGACGGTCTCGACCGCTTTTCGTTGCGCCGAGGCATCGAGCGTTGTCGTCATGCCCCCGCTCGCGGTTGTTCTCCCGTGCGGAGCCCAGTAGATTTTCACCAACGTAGGTCCTCGGCACGCCTTTGGTGTGTGATCGCTGGATCGAGGGAACCGAACGCCGCCGGGTCGCGTCGAATGGGGTAAAGGCCATCGGTGCGTGAGTTCGGGTTCGCGCGTCGGCACACGGACAGAAGGAGGGGAGTGGATGAGCGACAATCCGGGCGGCACGGTCGGCGTCCAGACCGGCGAGTTGGGGCAGCTGGCCAGCAAGTTACGCGTCTCCGGAGAGAACGTGGCGCGCCAATCCGAAAAGGTGACCGAGGGTGTCTTCGGTCCCGGCGAGACCGGGGCGAACTACGTCGACCAGGGGAAGAAGATCCAGCAAGGGCTCGAGTCGGTCGTTCATTGGCTGCAGAATTGGGCCGAGGCGACGATTGCCACGGCTGATGGGGTGGGGGCATCGGTCGTCGCGTATTCGGATACCGATCGGGAGACTGCCGGAGATATTGGTAAGGCGGCGCCGTGAAATGTCTGGATAGAGATTTGGAATCTCTCAATTCGATAGTGGGGGTTGATCCATGAGTTGGAGCGTTCCTGCCGATGCGCCGGTTCAAGAATATCTGAAAACCGGAGCTACCGGTCTCCTCTATTTCGAGCGTTTCGAGGTTCGATATCGCCGCGCGTTCGGCGACTCTCCTGCGGATGTGCCCAGCTATGCGGCCCTGCACAAGCAATTCTATGAACAGAATGGATTGAACGAAGACAGGATTGACGACGCCGCTGAAAAGCTGGATTCAGCGCTCAACGAAGTGGGAAGTCAGCTCGATTCCCAACGTGGTTCCGTGCAGGCGATCGCCGCAGCGTGGCAGGGGCAAGCTGCCGATGGGGCATTGCGCATGCTCACCGAGCAGATTACTCGTGCGGCCGACGACAAGAATGCTGTGACTGTCGTGCAGCAGAAGCTAGCGGACGCCCGGGCTAGGTTGCGCGCTGCCACAAAGATCAAGGCCGACGTCGTGCTTTATATCTTGGAGAATGGGGTAGATATAAAAGTCGACGGAAAAGATGCGGATGATATCGACAATATTATATCGGGTCGCTCTTTTACCTTCAGTGGTTTTACCGACGGTAGTCTCTTCGTGAAGTTGGGTAAAATATTTCCTGACTTGCATGAGGGTTTTCATCCGATGGATATGGCTGGGCTTGGGATTCAGAATGACCGCTATGAGGAACGTTGTCAAAAGTGGTTGGACGAAGTATTCAAACCTGACTATGAGGCAAAAGCTCATAAATTCGTAGATGCTTGCAAGCTCGCGGATCAAGGCGTGAAGGATGCCTACGGTGCGATTATCGACGCCTTGGACAAGGTCTCCGAGGCGCCGTACCCGCGACCTGCGGGAACGACGGCACCTGCACCACCTGGCCCCGCGACGCCTGGTCCCGCGACTCCCGGTCCCGCGACTCCCGGTCCGGCGACGCCGGGCCCCTCGACAGTTCCCGCAGGCACGACTCCTGGCCCTTCCACGGTGCCCGCTTCGACAACGACGCCTTCGTTGCCATCGGTCCCGGGGTTGGACGGACTGGCCGCCCTAAGTCAGGTCGGTAGAGAAGCCGGTACGACGTTGTCTGGATTGGGTCAGTCGCTCAGTCAAGGACTTTCGGGCGTACAGAGCCAAATCGACGGCGCTATCGGAAAACTCACCCAAGATCTCAGCGGGAAGACCGAAGACAAGGACGGCGACGGAAAACCGGATGAGGACAAGGCCGACCCTGCTGCCGAATTCGATATCGGCGGTAAGCATCTCAAGTTCGAGATGGGGCCAGACGGCCAACTCAAGCTTGTGTTGTCAGATGCGGATGGAAAGCCGCAAGAGTTCAGCGTGAAGCTCGATGAGAATGGGAAGCCGGTCATTTCGACGGGTGAGCCCGAGGATGACTCCGAGCCAGCGACGCCAGAGGGGGCCGAGTCGACACCGGAGGAAGGTTCTACGCCGCCCGGAAACTCGGCGCCACAGCCACCGAAGGGGGCCGAGCATACGGAGCCCGCCGCTCCATCTACGCCGGAGCCACCGTCACAAAACCCACAGGGGGTGCCGACTGTTCCCGCGCCGCCGACCGGGCGTCGCGACGATGAGCAGGACACGGGTGTCGCTGATCCCGCACCCAACGCGAGCGAGCCACCTCCCGCTCCGGACGGCGGCGCACGCTTGGCCGAGGCGGGTCCGCTGTGATCCGAGTTCGCCGTAATCTACAAGCTTTCGGATTTTCGCGGGAGTACAGGGAATGAGCTATTCAGCCGATATCGAAAGCGCGATCGCGGAGTGTCAGCGTCGCTCACGGCTACTGCTCGACGAGTTCGAGGATATCCAGCGCAAAACAGCTGCGACTAGCCAGCGGCTTACCGAGGAATCTATTGCCGCCCAACGGGAATTCCTGGAAGAGCACCGCGAGGAGATCGAGAATGCGCAGGCCGAAGCCGCGGAGAAAGAGCGACTAGAGGTCGAAGAGCGGGAGCGGCAGGACGCGTTGGCGGCCGAGGCTCGGGAACAGCGGGAGGCTATTGCGCGGTCGATCGCGGCGCGCAAGGCCAATGATGTGGTGGCGCCGATTGATGACGAAGACGAGGAAGCGGCGTTTTATCAGCGCAAGAGTTGGTTGATCTGAGCGCTGCGGGGGAGTCGCGGTGCCGAGCGGGCTCGGCACCGCGGTCGGTGAAAGGTGTTCAGCTGCGCAGTAATTTGGCGAGCTGGCCGACCTTCAACTTCGGCTGTTCCTCGTCCTTCGGTGCGTGCGGGTCGATGAGGGTGGTGCGGGGGATGTCGGTGTCCGGTTCGGCGAAGGCCCGGTAGGTCTTGTCGTCGTTCAGTGTGGCGAGCAGGTAACCGGTGAGCAGGGCGCGGGTGGTGCGCGCGGTCTTCGACTCGTGTTTGCCGGTACCCACGGCCGACAGCAGGCGGCGGCCCTCGATGAGTCCGTTGCGGGTGGCGCCGTCGAGGGTGCGCAGGATGGACTTGCCTTCCCACGCGGCGGCCAGCGGCAGTGCGTTGGAACCAACCGATTCGAAATCTGAGCCGGCGAGAATCAGTGCGGGCGTGTCGCCGAGTGCGCCGTCGGCGGCGAGCCGCTCGGCCGAGGGCGCGGTGTGCGCGGGGTAGAGGGCGGCGATCGCGGCGACTCGGCGCTGGCTGGCGGCGATTACGGCGGCCCCGGCACCCATGCCGTGTCCGGCGAGGGCCAGCCGGTCGGGGTGCACGCTGATCGTTCCGTCGCCGAGGCGCACGCCCGAGCAGATGTCGAGGGTGGTGCGGAGATCGGTGGCCAGATCCAGGTGCGAGGGCACCGGCCCGCGCTCGGTGTCGGGCGCGGCGGCGACGATGCCCCACGAAGCCAGGTGCTCGAGTAGCCCTCGATAGCGCGACACGCCGGTCAACCAGCCATGTCCGAACGCCACGGCGGGCAGATTCCGCCCGGTTTCGGGCGTGTAGACCGCTCCGGGTTGACCCGCGATGGCCAGGTTTCCGCGCAGCACCCGGTAGGGGCCACGACCGGTCAAGGTGCTCACTAGCGATTTCACAGACGCCGACACGACGAGAACGTTAGCCGATAAGTACTCTGGTGAGCCATGTGCGGAATCGTGGGGTACGTCGGATACCGGGACGCGCTTGGCGTCGTTGTTGACGCGCTGCGCCGCATGGAATATCGCGGCTACGACTCTGCGGGCGTGGCGATCCTCGATGGTGCGGGGTCGCTGTCTGTGGAGCGTAAAGCAGGCAAATTGGCCAATCTCGAGGCGGAGTTGTCCGCCATCGACAAGGCGACCCGCGAACCGGGTACGTCCGGGTTCGCGGGGACGACAGGGATGGGACACACCAGGTGGGCGACGCACGGCGCGCCCACCGATCGCAACGCGCACCCGCATTGCGATGCCACGGGCAAGGTCGCGGTGGTGCACAACGGCATCATCGAGAACTTCGCTCCGTTGCGCGGCGAATTGGAGGCCGCCGGGGTCGAGTTGCACAGCGACACCGACACCGAGGTGGCGGTGCACCTGGTGTCGCGCGCCTACGCCGATGGCCCGACGGCGGGTGATTTCGCGGCGAGCGCGCTCGCGGTGGTTCGCCGTCTCGAAGGCGCGTTCACGCTGGTCTTCACCCACGCCGACCATCCGGACCTGATCGTGGCGGCGCGTCGTTCGACGCCGCTGGTCGTCGGTGTCGGCTCCGGCGAGATGTTCATCGCCAGCGATGTGACGGCGTTTATCGAGCACACCCGTGAGGCCGTCGAATTGGGTCAGGACCAGGCGGTGGTGATCACCGCCGACGGTTACCGGGTCACCAACTTCGCCGGCGAGGAGGTCGATGGCGCGGCTCGCCCGTTCACCATCGATTGGGATCTCGCGGCTGCCGAGAAGGGCGGCCACGACTACTTCATGCTCAAGGAGATCGAGGAGCAGCCCGCCGCGGTCGCGGAGACCTTGATCGGGCATTTCAGTGAGGGCAGCGGCGCGGGACGTATCGTGCTCGATGAGCAGCGCCTGGCCGATCAGGAACTGCGCGATGTCGACAAGGTGTTCGTGGTGGCCTGCGGTAGCGCCTACCACTCCGGCCTGTTGGCGAAGTACGCGATCGAGCACTGGACGCGGCTGCCGGTCGAGGTCGAGTTGGCCAGCGAGTTCCGTTATCGCGATCCGGTGCTCGACCGCTCCACTTTGGTGGTGGCGATCTCCCAGTCGGGCGAGACGGCCGACACCTTGGAGGCGGTGCGCCATGCCAAGGATCAGAAGGCGCGCGTGCTCGCGATCTGCAATACCAATGGCGCGCAGATCCCGCGCGAGTCCGACGCGGTGCTCTACACCAGGGCGGGACCGGAGATCGGTGTCGCTTCCACCAAGGCATTCCTGGCTCAGGTGACCGCGAATTTCCTGGTCGGTTTGGCGTTGGCGCAGGCGCGCGGCACCAAGTACCCCGACGAGGTGGCACGCGAGTTCGCCGAGTTGGAGGCGATGCCGAAGTTGGTGGAGCGAGTGCTGCAGACGGCGCCGCAGGTGCGTGCGCTTGCTCGCGATTTGGCGCAGGTGCCTACGGTGTTGTTCCTCGGTCGGCATGTGGGTTACCCGGTGGCGTTGGAGGGTGCGCTCAAGCTCAAGGAGCTCGCCTACATGCACGCCGAGGGTTTCGCGGCGGGTGAGCTCAAGCACGGCCCGATCGCGTTGATCGAGGAGGGTGTGCCGGTGATCGTGGTGATGCCGTCCCCGAAGGGCCGCGCGGTCTTGCATTCCAAGCTGCTGAGCAATATTCGGGAGATCCAGGCCCGCGGTGCCCGCACCATCGTCATCGCCGAAGAAGGCGACGACACGGTGCGTCCCTTCGCCGACGATCTCATCGAAATCCCCTCGGCCCCCACCCTTTTCCAGCCACTGCTGTCGACGGTCCCCCTCCAGATCTTCGCCGCCGAGGTAGCGCAGACACGCGGCTACGACGTCGACAAGCCCCGCAACCTGGCAAAGTCCGTCACAGTCGAATAATTCACCACAACAACACCTTCCGGCCGACACACGTGTCGCCCGGAAGGCCCCCGCCCACCCCGCACCCACACACCGGGCGCTGTGACCAGCAGGACTTGTTGGTGCGCAGAGCTGGTTGTGGGCGCGCCTGTGTCCTGGTGATTGTGGATGGTTACTCGACGGTTATTGTGCCGCGCATGTTGGGGTGTAGGGAGCAGAGGTAGCGGTAGGAGCCGGGGGTGGTGAAGGTGTAGCTCCACTCGCCTTCGCGGATGATGGGGCTGTTGATGCCCATGGCCTTGTCGCCGATGCCCTGGACGTTGTGGGGGACGGAGTCGTCGAATTTCCAGGTGACGGTTTGGCCGGTCTTGATGGTGGTTTCGGCGGGGGCGAACTTCTGGTCGCTGACATCGATGGTCACCGCGGCGTCGACCTTTTCGGTCGGCGTGGTGGTGGTCGCCACCGGGCGTGGGGTGCGGGTGGCTTTCGAGGCGTCGGTGTCGCCATTGGTGCACCCGGCGACGGCCAGCGTTGCCGCCATGGCCAAGCCTGTGATGATCGACATGGACCGGACGCGGCGACTCACCATTGACATGGTCGCCAAGCGTAGTCTGCTGGCGGTGTGGTCGTCTTGCCCACTCGGGCGTGACGAAACCGAGAACGTGGCGCTGTGGTGTGGCCGACGGCGCGCGTTCGCACGGCGAACTCCGAATAGTCGAGCAGCCCAGAACAATCCACGGGAGGCGAGAACTCTTGTCAACGCAGCGCGGCTATTTCACCGCCGATGAGGTGCGAGCGGCCGAGGCCGAATTGTTCACCCGAGTTCCCGACGGCGTGCCCATGCGGCGCGCGGCACATGGCTTGGCGGCCGTCGTCGCAGGCGAACTTCGGGAACGGACCGGTGGGGTGGCGGGTCGGTCGGTGACGCTGTTGATCGGCTCGGGTGACAACGGTGGTGACGCGTTGTGGGCGGGGTCGATGTTGCGGCGGCGTGGTGTACGAGTCGGCGCTGTACTGCTGAATCCGGAGCGCGCCCACACGGCGGGGCTTGCGGCGCTGCGGAAGGCGGGCGGGCGGATCGTCGAGGAGGTCGCCGACGATGCCGACCTGGTGATCGACGGCATCGTCGGGATATCGGGGCGTGGTGGGCTGCGGCCAGGTGCGGCCGAACTCGTCGCGGGTGTACGTGCACCGATCGTCGCGGCGGATCTACCCAGTGGCGTCGACCCCGATACCGGTGCGGTGGACGGTCCCGCGGTGCAAGCGGCGGTGACGGTCGCGTTCGGTGCCTACAAGCCGGTACATGCGCTAGCAGCAGCGCAGTGCGGTCGAATCGAGTTGGTGCCCATCGGGTTACGTCTTCCTGACGCGAACCTCCTCGCGATCGCCCCTGCGGAGATCGGCGCACGGTGGCCGGTGCCTGGCGCATTCGATGACAAATACAGCCAGGGTGTGACGGGCGTATGCGCGGGCAGCGCGACCTATCCCGGCGCGGCCGTTTTGTGCGCGGGCGCCGCCGTAGCGGCCACTTCGGGGATGGTGCGGTATGTGGGGACCGGCGCGGGCGACGTGCTCGCGCACTATCCGGAAATCATTGCTACCCAGGATATTTCGAGTACCGGGCGGGTGCAGTCCTGGCTGTTCGGTCCCGGAGCGGGCACCGACGCCGACGCCCGCGCACGCCTGGCCGCGATCCTCGACACCGATCTTCCCGTGGTGGTCGACGCCGACGGACTCACCTTGCTCGCCGCCGACCCGAGCCTGGTCACCGACCGTCGCGCACCGACGGTGCTGACCCCGCACGCCGGTGAATTCGCGCGCCTGACCGGCCACGAACTCGGCGCCGATCGCGTGACGGCGGTTCGCGAATTCGCCGAGTCGTGGCGGGTGACGGTGCTGCTGAAAGGACGCGCGACCCTCATCGCGGCGCCGGACGCACCGGTTCTGGTGAACGAGGCGGGCGGCTCGTGGGCGTCCACCGCCGGTGCGGGTGACGTGCTGTCCGGCATTATCGGCGCTCTGCTCGCCGCAGGTTATCGAGGGCCTGACGCCGCAGCGGCCGCTGCGCGCGTGCACGCACTCGCCGCGAATCTGGCCGCCCACGCCGGGGAATCGGCCGCAGCGCCCATCTCGGCCAGCCCGCTGCTCACGCACCTTCGCCCTGCCATCCGGGTCTTGCGCGCGCTGGCCTCGGATCCGCGCCTTGCGCCGGCCACCGACCTCGGCGGACTACCACCCGCCGATGGGCGCGGCGCCGGCTCTCGATGAGCACATCGACGCTGTCTTGACCAGCCGGCTTCCTGCCTGCTCACCGGCTCACGTCCGTTCGTGAGTGAACTGGCCGCGATGCGAGGCTTCTGCCGTCCGTCCGGCTGGGGGTGGGGTTGTGGGTGAGTTGGCTACGACTGGTGGTTTCTGCCGACCGGCTGGTGCGTGTGGGGTTGTGGGTGAGTTGGCTACGACTGGTGGTTTCTGCCGACCGGCTGGTGCGTGTGGGGTTGTGGGTGAGTTGGCTACGACTGGTGGTTTCTGCCGACCGGCTGGTGCGTGTGGGGTTGCGGGCGAGTTGGCTACGACTGGTGGTTTCTGCCGACCGGCTGGTGCGTGTGGGGTTGCGGGCGAGTCGGCCAGGACTGGTGGTTTCTGCCGACCGACCGGCGCGCGTGGGGTTGTGAGCGAACTGGCCGCAACCCGTGCGGAGCCCGACCATAGACTCGAATCGTCAACACCTGGCCTGAGTATTCGGAAGGCGGACCAGTGCAAGCCGAGACAGTCGTCGATCTGGATGCCATCGCGCACAACGTGCGAGTGCTGTGCGCGCACGCGGGTGACGCCGCGGTGATGGCGGTGGTGAAGGCCGACGGCTACAACCACGGCGCGGTGCGGGTCGCGCAAACGGCATTGGCCGCGGGCGCCACCGAACTGGGCGTCACCACGATCGAGGAGGCGTTGCGCCTGCGTGCTGCGGGAATCACCGCGCCGATCCTGTCCTGGCTCAACGGTAACGACGACGATTATGCCTCGGCCATCGCCGAGGACATCGAACTGGGCGTTTCCTCGCTCGCCCAGTTGCGCGCCATCGCCGCGGCCGCCCGCGCGAGCGACCGCATCGCGACGGTCACGCTCAAGGTCGATACCGGACTCAACCGCAACGGGATTTCCCCGACCGAATACCCCGAGGTCCTCGATGCGTTGCACGCATTGGTCCAGGACGGTGTGGTGCGGCTACGCGCGCTGTTCTCCCACCTCGCGCGCGGCGACGAACCGCGTCACCCGGCCAACGACAGGCAGCGCGACCGCTTCACCGACGCCATCGCCGCCGCGAAAGATCGTGGCTTGCCACCGGAATTGGTGCACTTGGCGAATTCGGCGGCGACGCTCACCCGTCCCGATCTCCGGTTCGACATGGTGCGTGCGGGAATCGCGCTCTACGGCCTCACACCGGTGCCAGACCTCGGTGAGTTCGACCTGCGTCCCGCGATGACGTTCCAGGCGAGCGTCGCACTGGTCAAGGCGGTCGCCGCGGGCGAGGGCGTTTCCTACGGTCACGAGTGGGTCGCCGAGCGCGACACGACGGTCGCGCTCATCCCGGTCGGTTATGCCGATGGTGTCTTCCGGCCGCTGAGTGGACGTTTCGCGGTGTGGCTCGGTGGCGCACGTCGGCCTAATCTCGGCCGCGTGTGCATGGATCAGTTCGTGGTCGACCTGGGTGACAACGCGGCGGGCGTCGCCGTTGGTGATACCGCGGTCCTGTTCGGTGCGGGCGCGGTGCGCGCCCAGGACTGGGCGGATCTGCTCGACACCATTCACTATGAGGTGGTGTGCTCGCCGAGAGGGCGGGTGGCGCGGCGCTACGTCGGTGGCGACCGATGACTCGGCGGCTGACGATACTTCGCGGCGGGCTGGCCACCGCGGGCCTGGTGGGCGGCCTTGCCGGAGCACACGCCCTGCGGCGCGCGGGTTCGCGGGTGTTGTGGCCCGCGCTGCGCGACGAATTGCGGGACGAGGATTTCGACCTCATCGACCGTGACGATCCCGGTGTCGTGCACGCCGACGACGGTGTGCGCTTGGTGACGCGCACGTGCGGCCCGGCCGATGCGCCGGTGACGGTGGTCTTCGTGCACGGTTTCTGCAACAGCATGGAGACGTTCCACTTCCAGCGTCGTGACCTCGCGCGGCGGTGGGGTGCACGGGTGCGCATGGTGTTGTTCGACCAGCGCGGCCACGGGCGGTCCGGTACGCCGAGTACCGGGAGCTGCACCGTGGAGCAACTCGGTCGCGACCTCGCCGCGGTGATCGAACAGAGCGCGCCCACCGGACGCGTTGTGCTCGTGGGGCATTCGCTCGGAGGGATGGCGGTACTGGCCGCGGCGGCGCGGTTTCCGAAACTGTTCGCCGACAGGGTGATCGGTGTCGCGTTGCTCTCGACCGCCGCCGCCGATGTGACCAAAGCCGGTGTCACCCAGCTGCTGCGCGATCCCGCGATCGATGGATACCGACTCGCTGTGCACGCCGCACCCGCGTTGGTGCAGGCGGGACGTTCCGGTGCGCGGCATGTGATCGCGCCGGTCCTGCACGTCAGCTCCTATCACGGTCCGGTGAGCCCGACCCTGTCCAGGTTCACCACGATGATGATCGACCGCACGCCGGTGGAGACCACCGTGAAGTTTCTGAAAGCGATTGCGCGCCATGATGAGTCGGCGGCGCTACCGACCATGGCCGAGCTGCCGGTGCTCGTGCTCGGTGGCGGCCACGACCTGGTGATCCCGTTCCGCAATTCGCGCGCGCTCGCGCGGGAGCTGCCAGGCAGCGAGCTGGTTCGGCTGGACGACGCCGCGCACATGGCACACCTGCAATACCCCGATGTCATCAACGACGCGCTGCATCGAACGCTGGTACGCGCGGGGGCGATCGAGTCGACCGAAGCACGGGAGGTCAGCGGTGACTGAACCGCGACAACGCAGTCTGCTGACGGTGCAGGACACCGAAGCGTTCGGCCGCGAGCTCGCCGCCGAACTGTCGGCGGGTGATCTTGTGGTGCTCGATGGTCCGCTCGGTGCGGGCAAGACCGCCCTCACCCGTGGCATCGCCGAGGGGCTCGGCGTGCAGGGGCGGGTGAGTTCGCCCACGTTCATCATCGCGAGACAGCATCGGGCGGGTGCGCGCGCGAGCGGCGAGCCGGTGGCGTTGGTGCACGTGGACGCGTATCGGCTCGGTGGTGATCTGGCAGATCTCGACGCACTGGATCTGGACACCGAATTGACCGAAGCGGTGGTCGTGGTGGAGTGGGGTCGCGGTGTGGTGGAACATCTCACCGAGCGACACCTGCATGTGCGGTTGTCGCGGGCAGCGGATTCCGAAGTGCGCACGGCGATCTGGGAGTGGGTGCGATAGCGCGTCGTCGGCGGCGGGTGACCGACGACTATTCCGGATAGCCATCGGGTAGCTGAACATCGATCGTGGCGGCCACCCGGTATCGTTGACCGAATCATGCTTGTACTAGCTGTCGACACCGCGACACCTGCGGTGACGGCGGGATTGGTGGAATTGGAGCACACTTCCACCCCCACCGTCGCGCCCGCTGCCTCCCGCGTCGCGGTGGGCACCCTCGCCTCACGCGTGCGGGTCGACGCCCGCGCGCACGCCGAGGTGCTCACCCCGCAGATCCTCGAATGCTTCGCCGAGACCGGCCGCCGCAGAACCGATCTCGACGCCATTGTGGTCGGCGTCGGGCCCGGCCCGTTCACCGGGTTACGGGTGGGCATGGCCACGGCCGCCGCGTTCGGTGATGCGCTGGGCGTTCCGGTGTACGGGGTGTGCAGCCTCGACGCGATCGCCGCCGACGCGCTCTCGGAGCCGAGCCTGCACCCGGCGGCCGCGGACCGCACCACCGACAGCGAACTGCTCGTCGTTACCGACGCGCGTCGCCGCGAGGTGTATTGGGCGCGCTACCGCGAGGAATCGGGCGACGCGCGCCGCATCGAGGGTCCCTCGGTGCACAAGCCGGCCGACCTGGACACCGGCCAGGCCACGGCGATCGCGGGTTCGGCCTCCCATGTGGACTACTTCGACCTTCCCGTGCTGCCGGTGGAAACACCGTCACCCTCGGGCCTGGTACGCGTCGCCGCCGCCGATGTCCTCGCCCGCCGCGCCCCCGAGGCACTGGTACCGCTCTACCTACGCAGGCCGGACGCCGTCGAGAAAGCGTTCCGCACCCTCGACCGGACGGGAGCGTGATGGTGTCGCACGACACTCCGTCGGACGACCCCCACTCGACCGCCGCCGAGGGCCGCGTCGCCGCCGAGCCGAGCGATGGCGCCGCACGCACCGGTCGACCGAACATCGGCCTGAAGTCGAGCAGTGCGGCCCCGGATCACCGCGCTGCCGGTCCGGGCGCCGAGGAGACGGACAGCGGCGAGGTATCGGACGGCAGTCGGTCGGGTTCGGCCCGGTCGTCCAGCGATGTGCCGTGTGCGAGTGACTCGGGCGGCAGTGCCGCACGTGGTGGGCGCTTGGACATCGTTGGAGAATCGAGCGGCGAGGTGTCGGAGCCGGGCAGTGGGTTGGGCTCCGGCGAACCGTGCGGTGACGCGACGGTTGACGGTGTGCGTGGCGGTGGGGTTGACCATGAAGTACCGGGCGGTAGTGGCTCGGATGACGCGTCGGGAGAGCAAGTGACCGACGTCAGGCGTCCGGGTGACAGCCGATTCGATGATCGGGAGGTGGGCGACAGTATGTCGGACGGGAGCGCGGGCGATGCGGCCGCGGCCAGCGCCAGGATCGAGCCGATGGCGTACAGCGATATCGCGCGGTGTGTCGAACTCGAGCATCTGCTGTTCGCCGAGGACGACCCGTGGAGCGCACCGGCGTTCCTCTCCGAATTGGCCGTCGCACACAACCGCTACCTCGTCGCTCGCGACGACAGCGGGCGAATGGTGGGTTACGCGGGGGTCGCCTTGCTGGGTGACGCCGAGCACCCGGAGGCCGAGGTGCACACCATCGGCGTTGATCCCGATCACCATCGCGGCGGGATCGGCGCCTTGCTGTTGCGTGCGTTGCTGGCCGAGGCGGATCAGCGTGGTGGACCGGTGTTCCTCGAGGTGCGCACCGACAATGCGCCCGCGATAGCCCTGTATGCCAAGTACGGTTTCCACATCATCGGCTTGCGCAAGCGTTATTACCATCCCAGCGGTGCCGACGCCTACACCATGCGTCGCCCCGAATTGACCGCGCAGGGCATCGAGTGGCGAGCCGCGCGAGAGCAGCCGAACGAGGTGCGCACGTGATCATCATGGGGATCGAGAGTTCTTGCGACGAAACCGGAGTCGGCATCGTCCGCAGGCACGAGGACGGCACCTGTGAGCTGTTGGCCGACGAGGTGGCCTCCAGCGTCGCGGAGCACGCCCGCTTCGGTGGTGTGGTGCCGGAGATCGCCTCGCGCGCGCACCTGGAGGCGATCGTGCCCGCCATGCGCCGTGCGTTGTCGACCGCGGGGATCGCGGCACCGGATGCGGTCGCGGTGACGATCGGCCCCGGTCTGGCTGGTGCGCTACTCGTGGGCGTCGCGGCGGCGAAAGCCTATGCGGCGGCGTGGGATGTGCCGTTCTACGCGCTGAACCACCTCGGTGGACACGTCGCCGTGGACACCCTCGAACATGGGCCGATGCCGCCGTGTGTGGCGCTGCTGGTTTCCGGGGGGCATACCCATCTGCTGCATGTCACCGATCTGGCCGCACCGATCATCGAGCTGGGCAGCACGGTCGACGATGCGGCGGGGGAGGCGTTCGACAAGGTGGCGCGGCTGCTGGGCCTCGGCTTCCCCGGCGGCCCCGCGTTGGATGCCGCTGCGGCACAGGGCAACCCGTCGGCGATCGCGTTTCCGCGCGGCATGACCGGCCCGCGTGATGCCCGCTACGACTTTTCGTTCTCCGGCCTGAAAACCGCTGTCGCACGGCACGTTGAGGCGGCGCAGCGTGACGGTGTCGCGGTGGAAGACCTCCCCATCGCGGATATCGCGGCCTCGTTCCAGGAAGCCGTCGCCGACGTGCTGACGGTGAAGGCGGTGCGCGCCGCGAAGGACGTCGGTGTCGACACTCTGGTACTCGGCGGCGGCGCCACCGCCAACTCGAGAATCCGCTCCTTGGCCGAAGAACGCTGCGCGGCAGCCGGATTAGCCCTCCGCGTACCCAAACCGCGACTGTGTACCGACAACGGCGTGATGATCGCCGCCCTCGGCGCCCACGTCATCGCCGGCGGCGCCCGGCCATCCCCGCTGACCGTGGCGACCGATCCAGGACTGCCCGTGTCGGTCAGTCGAGTGGGCTGACCACCCGCGCGACCGGTTTCGACCATCGCACCCTGGCCTGTTGCGTGCGCAGGGTGCGACAGAACACCTCGCCGGAGTCTTTCTCGCGGACAGCCACGCGAGGCGATTAACCGCCGCCTACGCGTTTTGGCTGTTGTGCGTGACCTTGTTATGACCCGAGTATCGCGGCGTTCGCCGAGGTCGGTGGTACGGCGGCATTCGTACGGCTCGGCCGAAATCGTCCGCATTCCTTCGCCGTACGAAGCGAGATCAGCCGCCGGAGGAACCGGTGCCGGGCCGGTCCGGCCCGGGAGCGTTGGTCGGAGTGGTGGTCGGTGCCGCTGATTGGTCGGATTTCGGAGCGAGCTCACCGGGGGTGGTCGGCGTCGCGGTGGTGCTGGACGTCAGTTCCTGTTCGCGGTCTCGCTCCGCCGGGTCTTCCGACGGAGTCGGCGACGGCGTGCTGCCGAGCAGCGGTCCGAGTAGTTCGGGGAACGGGATCGGCGGCAGGTTCGGGTCGGGGCGCAGCGTGGGCGAGGCGGCGGGGTCGGTGCTCGTCGTGCTCGTTGGTGTCGGCTGATCGGTGCTGCTCGGCTGCTCGGGATTCGTCGGCACGGTCGTGGTGGGTGTTGTCGGACCGTCGGCGATCCCACCCTGCTGCCACGGCGTCGTCTGGATCGGCGCGGTGTGTTCGGTGGTGATGGTGCCGGTCCAGGTGGGCGGAACCTCGCTGGTGGTGGTGCTGCTCAACGGCGGCAGTTGGCTCGCGCCGCTGGTGGTGCCCGCGGGAGAGACCTCGTCGTCGGCGGCGGGTGCGTGCGTCTTCACGCCGTATCCGATGACCAGTCCGACGACCACGAGCGCGCCGACCAGGGTGCCGACCACCTTGGTGAAGGTGCCGTTGGCGGGTTCGGCGCCGAGCGCGGCCGTCGAGAGCGTGGACGGCTGCATCGAATCGGCAACGAGCGCGGCACCTTTCGCGATCACGGCATCGGGGTCCGGCACGGTGCACACCGGAATATCCAGGTTGCGAACGAGGGTGTCGAGTACGGCGGGGATATTCGCGCCACCGCCGATCACCGCGACGGCGTCCGGGCGCCGCCCGATCTCGAACACGGTGCCGGTGAAGGCGACCATCTCCCGTAACGGTTCCTCGATCAGCCGTTCCAGGTCGGTTCTGGTCAGCTTGAGCGCATGGCCGGCGGCATGGTCGATGGTGACGGCGTTCGTGACCGAAAGATGTTCCTTGGCGGCGCGACCGCGATTGGTCAGCGTGGTGCGATGCGGCCGGGACCCGCGCCTGGCGAAGTGCTGGTCGACCAGGTGGTGATAGATGAGGTCGTCGATGACCTTGCCGCTGATCGCGGTGGTGCGCTCGGAGCACAGGATCTCGTCGCTTGCCCGGTCGGCGACGGTTACGGTGAGTCCCGACGCGCCGAGGTCGATGATGGCGACGGTCTCGTAGCGATCGAGCAGACCGGTGTAACGCAGGTAGGTCAGCGCCGCGGTGCCTTCGGGAACCAGCCGCAGCTCACGCTGTTTCGCGGTGGCGGAGCGGATTGCCTGTTCCTGTTCCCTGCCTCGGTAAGCGACGGCGACACCGGTCGGGCGCGGCGGATCGGTCGGTCGGCCCGCGCCTGGCCGTGCGCCCGCGAAGCTGGCGCCAACGGTGTATCCGTTGTCGCGCGAAGGGAGAGTGGACGGCAGTTGGGTGGTCATCAGTTCGATCGATGACGCGACGAGATCGCCGAGGTCGGAATGGTCGGCGTCCGCGCTGACGATGCGGTAGTCGAAGCTCTGCGCGTCGTTGGGGGCGGTGGTGACGCGCGCCGAGCACACGACATCGGTGCCGGCCGAGATGCCGAGTGATGTTCGCATGTTCACCTCCTTTCGAGCGGTCGAGCGCGCCATGGGGCGACGTGGTTGGTTCTCTTCGTTCGGTGGCGAAACTCGGTGCGGCGGAGCCGGTGGTTCGTCGTCGGCGGACGGTCGAACCCGAGTGACGCCGCTTCGGATGACGCTGTTCGGTAACGCGGTAACTCGGTTCAGGTAACGCTCGAGCACGCTGGCGCGCCGGCCAGCCGGCACCGCCGAGGGCCCTGACCAGCACAAGTCATGGCCGACAAGCGGCCGGACAGTCACCATCACCAATGGTGTCACAATCCGTTATCCGAACGTTACAGATTTTTGCCAGTGTTGGAAAGCCCTGAACGGTGGTATCGGGCGTGTCGGTGATCACGGGCCGGGAAACTCCGCCGCGTGGCCCGGTTGTCGCCGCGCGGTTCGGTGAATTCGACGCTGTGTCGACCGTGCCCGCGTAGCAGCGGGACGGCGCAGGAACAAAATTGGCACAGCCTGCCCTTGAGCGCTGGCACTCGCATGTATAGAGTGCTAGTCGGCACTGTGTGACGTGCGATGGTCGGGCAAACCGTCCGTCCTCGCACTCTTGGCTCGTGCCAAGCAGTTTGACCGTGCCAAGCAGTTTGACCACTGAGCAGGGAGTCCCGGCACCCGCGACGACGGGGCTATGCGAAGGGGTCAGCGTCGTGACCGAACCGATGATTCCGGGACAACAGTTCCGGATGACCGAAATCCCTGAAAGTGGAGGGCTCAACGTGGCGAGCGTGAACATCAAGCCGCTCGAGGACAAGATCCTCGTCCAGGCCAACGAGGCCGAGACGACGACGGCCTCCGGCCTGGTCATCCCCGACACGGCGAAGGAAAAGCCGCAAGAGGGCACCGTGATCGCTGTCGGCGAAGGACGCGTCTCCGAGAAGGGCGACCGCATCCCGGTCGACGTCAAAGAGGGCGACACCGTCATCTACAGCAAGTACGGCGGGACCGAGATCAAGTACTCCGGCCAGGAATACCTGATCCTGTCGGCGCGTGACGTGCTGGCTGTCGTCACCAAGTAGCGGGGCTAGCGCCTTCGGCGTATTGCCTGGTCGGGGTTGGGGTTCGAAGGGTGTCGGCTCGGTTGGGTTGGTGTCTTTCGGGTCTTGGCTTGCGAGTTGACTGGGTGAGTTGGCGTCTTTGGTGTATTGCCTGGTCGGGGTTGGGGTTCGAAGGGTATTGGCTCGGTTGGGTTGGTGTCTTTCGGGTCTTGGCTTGCGAGTTGACTGGGTGAGTTGGCGTCTTTGGTGTACTGCCTGATCGGGGTTGGGGTTCGAAAGGTGTTGGCTCGGTTGGGTTGGCATTTTTCGGGGCTCGGCCTACGAGTGATTCGGCATGCGCCTTCGGGGCGGGCGTTGAGGCACCGGTCTCGGTAGAGACAGTGCCTTCGGCGCCCGCCCTTTTCGTAGATCCGGTGTATTCGGCGTTCCAATGGACATCCATCGCGGGCGGCGTCGACCGAGCCTGTGTGTTGTAGACCCAATGCCGCTCGGGGACAGCACCTTTCGAAGACGGTGTCCTCGCGGCGTCGTAGATCCGATACAGGAGCAGAAAAACCATGGCAAAGCAGATCGAGTTCGACGAGAAGGCTCGTCGGGCTCTGGAGCGCGGTGTCGACAAGCTGGCCGACGCCGTCAAGGTCACCCTCGGCCCGCGCGGCCGACACGTCGTGCTGGCCAAGTCGTTCGGCGGCCCGACGGTCACCAACGACGGCGTCACCATCGCGCGTGACATCGAACTGGAAGACCCCTTCGAAAACCTCGGCGCGCAGCTGGTGAAGAGCGTCGCCACCAAGACCAACGACATCGCGGGCGACGGTACGACCACCGCGACGGTGCTGGCTCAGGCACTGGTCAAGGCCGGGCTGAAAAACGTTGCCGCGGGCGCGAACCCGATCACGATCGGGTCCGGCATCGGCAAGGCCGCCGACCTGGTGTCGCAGACACTGCTCGAGCTGGCCACGCCGGTCTCGGGAGAGAAGGCCATCGCCCAGGTCGCGACGGTGTCCTCGCGTGACGAGGAAATCGGCGAAATGGTCGCCAAGGCGCTGACCACCGTCGGCAAGGACGGCGTTGTCACCGTCGAGGAGTCCTCGACGCTGCAGACCGAACTCGTCGTCACCGAGGGTGTGCAGTTCGACAAGGGCTACCTCTCGCCGTACTTCGTGACCGACGCCGAGGCGCAGGAAGCGGTCCTCGAGGACGCGTACATCCTGCTGCATCGCGACAAGATCAGCTCGTTGCCCGATCTGCTCCCGCTGTTGGAGAAGATCGCGGAGACGGGCAAGGCGTTCCTGATCGTCGCCGAAGACGTCGATGGCGAGGCGCTTTCGACCCTGGTCGTGAACTCGATCCGCAAGACCATCAAGGCCGTCGCCGTGAAGGCGCCGTTCTTCGGTGACCGTCGCAAGGCTTTCCTCGACGACCTCGCCGTGGTCACCTCGGCGACCGTCGTGAACCCCGATATCGGCATCAGCCTGCGCGAGTCGGGTCTCGAGGTGCTCGGCACGGTGCGTCGCGTCGTGGTCACCAAGGACGAGACCACGATCATCGACGGTGCCGGTAGCGCCGAGGACATCGCGGCGCGCAGCGCCCAGCTGCGCGCGGAAATCGAAGCCAGCGATTCCGATTGGGACCGCGAGAAGCTCGAGGAGCGGCTGGCCAAGCTCGCCGGTGGCGTTGCCGTCGTCCGTGTCGGCGCGGCCACCGAGACCGCGCTCAAGGAGCGCAAGTACCGGGTCGAGGACGCGGTGAACGCGGCCAAGGCCGCCGTCGAGGAGGGCATCGTGCCAGGTGGTGGTAGCGCGCTCGTGCACGCCGCCACCAAGCTCGTCGAGCTGCGTGACTCGCTGTCGGGTGACGAGGCGATCGGCGTCGAGGCGCTGCGCACCGCGTTGCAGGCACCGCTGTTCTGGATCGCCACCAACGCCGGTCTCGACGGTGCGGTCGTGGTCAGCAAGGTCGCCGAGACCGCCGAGGGCAAGGGCGGATTCAACGCCGCCACCCTCACCTACGGCGATCTGCTCGCCGACGGTGTCGTCGACCCGGTCAAGGTGACCCGCTCGGCCGTCGTCAACGCCGCCTCGGTGGCGCGGATGGTGCTGACCACCGAAAGCGCGGTGGTCGAGAAGCCCGCCGACGACGAGGACGAGCACAGCCACCACGGGCACGCGCACTGATCTGCCGCGACGGCGTCTGACGCGCGCAGCGATCAAAGGCCCCCGAACCGATCCTCGGTTCGGGGGCCTTCCTCATCGATACGTCGGCAACTCTTCGTGGAAACAACCGTGGGGGAACGCAAAGTTTGTGTTCGCGAACGCTTTTCGCGGAAGCTGAAGTGGGTGACGTTTCGGGGCACGCCCATTGGTGTGGGGTGCGCACGCGATGTCTTTCCCGTGCGAAGAACTAGCTGGCTACCGGGGGCTCCTCGGCGGCGACTGCTTCGAGTATGCGAGTACGAAGCGACGTCGGCGGTGTAACCGCCGACGTCGCGGAGAGCGCGGACAATGCCGCCTTGGTCTGTCGAATGTCCTCGAGAAATATGGTGCGTAGTACAGGGTCCTCGGTGTCCAGCAATTCCTGGACTTGTAGATGATCTTCGTCGTCGATCGGGCCGAGCGCGACGGCGTGCGCGAGATCGACCTGGCGTTCGTTCATCTCACGTCACCCCCAAACTTTTCTTGAGTCGTGTCAATCCATCCCGAATACGGGACTTAACGGTCGGTAACCCTACGCCGAGGTACTCCGCGACTTCCGCGTAGGTTCGCCCGCCGTAGTAGGCGAGCGAGATGGCTTCCCGTTGTGTTTCTGTCAATGTAGCCAGGCCCGCGAGGACCTCTTGCTGTTCGAGTCGTCGTCCGACTTCCTCGATCACCTCATCGAATTCGTTGCCGAGAACCCTGATCCCATAGGCGGCCTCTCGTTGGGTGTGCGCCTGCTCGGCCCGGACCCTGTCGACGGCGCGCCGATGCGCGAGCGTCATCAACCAGGTGATGGCGGACCCCTTCGCCGAGTCGAAATTGGCTGAGGTGCGCCAGATTTGCAGGTAGACCTCCTGGGTGGTCTCCTCCGCGTATCCGGGGTCGTGCAGAACGCGCAACACCAAACCGTAGACGCGCGCACTCGTTCGGTCGTATAGCTCGGCGAAGGCTTCCTGGTCGGACTCGCCGCAACGATTCAAAAGCGCGGCAAGCTCGATACTTTCGGCTGCGCGGGCCGACACCGCAGAATCCACACTGGGTGGGATGGCTTCTCTTCGGAACGAGTCGCCCTCTGCGGCCGACGGCCGCGTTGTCACAACGCTCCATTCTGTGTCATCAGTCACCACCGTAGCGCGTAGCTATCACCGCCCTCACGTGGGGTCGGCGATAGTTGACGAACTATCCGATCATCCAGTGGCCGTGGCGCATTCGGATGAACATGTTGCGGTCGGGCGTTGCTGGTGGAACGGGTCTCGGTGGCTCGTTGTTTGCTAGGCATTCGACGCCCAACGGCCTGCGGATGGGAAGAAATTCTGACCCGCTCGTGTTCCTGGACGGCCGTGTGACGACGGCGTGGCCAGCGGTGGTGCGCGCGCTACACGGCCATCCGGCGTCGATTGCGTCGAGCGTGCATCTCGCGCTCGGTCTCCGACATTCCGCCCCAGATGCCGTAGGGCTCGCTGACCTTCAGCGCGTGGCTGCGGCACTGCATCAGGACGGGGCAGCTATGGCATATCTCCTTGGCGCGCATCTCTCTCGCGGTGCGGGCTCTACCACGCTCCCCATCCGGATGGAAGAACACCGCGGAATCCTGGCCGCGGCACGATCCTCGCATCTGCCAATCCCAGACATCGGCGTTCGGTCCAGGAAGGTGGGTGGGCATGGGCATGGTGAACTCCTCGTGGTGCGAGCTCGTCAGCGTTGTCGAGCAGTCGGTCTGCAGCAGTCGGTAAGGGCCTCGGTGCTGTGCCGTGACGAATAGTCTGTCGCGGCCCAGCGCATTTCGTCGCTGAAATTTCACTCAGCGCCGACCGGGGCGATGAGTTACGTTAGGTCCAGCCGTGAAATTCCGTCAATACTTCTGCGCAGCAGTTTCCCAAATCTTGGGCCGTAAAATTTAACTTGATCACTATTTACTTTTCGCATGAAGTTCGGTGATACTGAACGGTTAATCAACGGTCACTGGCTGGTCGGCGCACTCGAAATGACGTGTTTTCGCAGGTAGAAGACGAAAATCGACGGCTTGCACGTTCCTCCGGTTGCGGTGTGCCCGAGCCGGTTCGGTGGCGCTGCCGCGTGTTGCGCCGGTATCGAGTGGATCGCAGATGTCGCGAACGGTGCAATCAGGTTAATTGCGCGAATCGGCTGTGAAATACCATAGTGTTTGTCGCATGTTTTTGTCCTCCGAGATTTACACTGTGGAAACAAGGCCTGCCCTGTGAACCAAATCTCGTTTGCTAGGTATTCGCCATAAGTTTTTCTCGGTGCCGTTGATGCGGGAGTGTCCTGTGGGGCCGGGATAGAGTGCGGCGGTGCTCCTTCCCGCTACGCAGCATGATCCACGCCACGCGACCCTCGATGACGCCGCCTTCGGTGCTGCTCCCTCGCTCGCTGCCGCCGAGTTGCCAGCGGCCGTCGACGCGCACAGCCGCTGGCTTCGCGCGGTGCTGCTCGGCGGCCAAGGCCGCTACGCGGCGGCCCGGACGGAACTCCGTGTTCTGCGGACGCGGAGCGCTGACCCGGTAGCGCTGTCACTGGCCGCGAGCACCCAAGGTTCATGGACTCGCCAACTCGGCTGGCACGCCGAGGCCGCCGTTCTCGACGGGCGCGCCGTCGCGCTCCTCGCCCCGCGCGTGCCCCGCGCCGACGCGGCGCAAGACCCCGAACGCTCACCGCTCGACCGCGCGGGCACACACCCCGTTCGCCGCATGCCCTCGCGCGACGAAGCGCTCTGCGACGCACTCACCGGGCTGGCCGCCGACGCGCTCGGCACCGGCCGACTGACACTGGCGCAGCGATTGCTGGAGCGGGCGAGTGTCGAGACGCTGCGCCTGGACCACTGGCGCACAACGATCCGATGGCACTGGGTCAGCGCGGAGACGGCATTCGCGCAGGGGCGCGCGGTTGTGGCGATGACCCATGCCGAGGCGGCGCTCGGTGTCGCCGAGACCGCGCCGTCGGTGCGCCACCGCGTCAAGTCCCTGCTGCTCGTCGCCGCCGCGGCCGCCGTGGCCGGAGATGGCGACCGCTGCCGCGCCCTCGCCGCGACCGTCGACCAGCACTGCCGCGAGCACGGACTCCTACCGTTGCGGTGGGCGTGCGCGATGTTGCGCGCCGGGATGGACGTGCCGGGCGCCGAGGCCGAGTCGAGAACATATGCGGGAGCTATCAGCAGCCGTGGTGGCCGGTTTCGCGCCGACATCGGGGGCTAGGCCGGTGCTGGGGCGACCCCCGTGCTGCGGGGTTGGGGGTGCGCGGTCGCTATTGTTAGGACGTTCCGCCGCACCGGCGGAAGCACTGGTCATCACCGGCCGTGCCACTTGTAACGCCAGGAATATCTCTGACGATGACGAACACGGGCGAAGAGTTGGACCTCGCCGTCTCTGCCGCCGCGCAGGGCGACAGATCCGCTCTAGCTCAGGTACTGGAGATGATCCGCCCACTGGTGATGCGATATTGCCGGGCGCGGATCGGTGCCGCGGAGCGTGGGCAGCTCTCCGCGGACGACGTTGCGCAGGAGGTATGTCTGGCTGTGATGACCGCCTTGCCCAGGTATCAAGATCAGGGCAGGCCCTTCATGGCCTTCGTATACGGAATCGCTTCGCACAAGGTCGCCGACGCACATCGCAATGCCGCCCGTAACAAGGCGGACGCTATGGCCGAAGTACCAGATGTCATATCCACCGACCACGGCCCGGAACAACGAGCTCTCGAGTCCGAGACGAGCAGGCAGATGAATCAGCTGCTTGCGACGCTCCCGGAGAAACATCGTGAGATCTTGATCCTGCGCTTGGTGATGGGTTTGTCAGCCGAAGAGACCGCAGCCGCCGTGGGCAGTACGGCGGGTGCGATAAGAGTCGCCCAGCACAGGGCACTCGCAAAACTGAAGACACAAGTGGCGAGGGCAGGTGAAATGTATGGCTAGGGATGGCGAGCGCGGTCGGGGTGACTGGAAGGCGCGGCTTGGATCGCGAAATAGCGGTCCCTACGCCGAGGCGTCCGGGGACGATACCGGCCCGGTTGACATCGCGGCGGTACGTCACGACGATGCGCTGATCGACGCTCTTTCGGGCGATGGTCCGGTAGAGACGAGCAGTGCCGAGGAACACCAACTAGCGATGTTGCTCGCGGATTGGCGAGCGGAGATCACGGAGCCTCCGATGCCGGAGGCGCCGGATCTCGACGAGATCGTCGCCGCGGTCAACCAGGAGATCGGTGCGCGACAGGTCCGAGTAGGGGCGCAGAGCAACGGCACGTTGCGGCTGCTTCGTCCGATTCTCGGTGCCGCCGCGGCGGTGGCTCTGGTGATCGGCGGTATGACGGCGTTTTCCTACAACGCCGAACCGGGTGATCCGCTGTGGCGGGTCAAGGAAGTCGTGTTCAGCGAGCAGGCGCAGACCACGGTCGCAGCGCGTGCCGACAACGATCTGTCCGAGGCCTCGACCTTGCTCGAACAGAACCCGGCGCAGGCGAAGGCGCGGCTCGAGCAGGCAAGGGCGAACGTCGATCAGGTCAGTGATCCGGCCAAGCACGACGAACTGGTCACACAGTTCGACCAGCTCATCATCGAGTTGCGCAAGGTTGCGCCCGAACTGGCCGACCAACTGGAGGCGACAACTCCGCCGAGTCCGGCTGAGTCGAGTTCCGAGTCGCCGCGGCCGACTTCCGGCTCGGAGAGCCGTCCGTCGACGCCGACGACCACACCCGACAACACGATTTTGCAGCTACCGGTCGATCCTTCCGATTCTGCGACGACCCCGTCCAAGCCGCCGACTTCGGACGACAACGAGCCGCCGGTCGTCACGCCGACCCTTCCGCCCGTGACGACCACCCCGGCCGATCAACCACCGACACACCACGAGCCGACGACAACGGTTCACCCCAGCACCATTTCGCAGTCGACGGTCGCCGAGACACCGGAATCGCCGTCCGTCCCGACGCACGAAGGGTCGTCCAGCCCGACATTCGGGGCGGATAGCTCCGGTCGCTGAGGCTTCGGAGAGACATAAAGATCAGGCGCACACGAGCCGATCACCGAATCAGGTGGTCGGTCTTTTGTGTGCGTGCGGACCGCACGGCACGCTGAGTTTGGTGGCGATCGCGAGGTGTATGACAGGCAGCAGGCTGGGGAGGGGTTCTCGGAGAGCTCGTCGTCATCCAGGAGAGGGCACCAGCGGCCGCGCGACGGGGGTCGGCGCGTGACAACGTGCGCGGACAGTGGGTAGCGGAGGCGGGCAGCGCGCTATGGGGAATTGTCCGCCGACCGTGTGGCGGGGGTTGCCGAATGCGCGGGTTCGGCGGTGGGGCTCAGCTGTCGAAGCCGTCGCCGTGGAACGCCTCGTTCATCGAGGCATCGGCGTAACCGCGGCAGTAGTCCCAGGTGACGTACGCTTCGGGCGTGGGGTCGTAGGCCGGTTCGTGCGGGCGCACGGTGCCGTCGACCAGCAGCTGAAGCAGGTTGGCGCGCAACATGTCCCAGTCGTGGTAGTGGTCCTGCCGACAGTCTTCGCAGCTGACCACGAGCCCGCGGATTCCGCGGTGCGCTAGTAGGGCCTCATACACGGCGAGATCGGCGAGATCTTCCTCGACCGCGAGGCGCTCGTGGGGATCCAGCGGCTCACCGGGCTCGATGGCATCGAGCGCGGCGGACGGGTCGGAGGGGTCTCCGGCAAACGGATCCGGCGGCAAGCCAGGTGGTAGATGGTCACGCACATCCCCACGGTACGCAGAACAGGGGGGTCTGCGCCAGCTGTGCGGGCTGCCAGTTTCGGTGACGCACTCGTATTCGCACACTAGTGCGGACGGTACGACAGGCATCTCGCGGGTGCGACGGCAGGGTTTCCTGCGCCGCGCGGCGCCAGCGGGACGGCCGAGTCTCCGGGTGAAAACGGCAGGACCGCGTTTCAGCCTAGCGGGTGCCGCGGCGCGCGATGCACGCCGTAGGCGCGGTCGGGACACGATCGCGGGACAGATACGATGGAACAAGGCGATAACGGGTATCCCGATTCCTGAAGTACCCGCTGAACCTGACCGCACATCCCAATCATTTGCCACGGCGTCGGTTGTTCCCACGCCGATTGCTTTCGACGTCCAGGAGGGGTCGATCCGAATGAGTAATCCCGTAACGGGCGAACGCATCGAAGTACGCCCTCCTACGGGTGGCGACGACCCGAACAAGGTCGCCATGCTCGGCCTCACGTTCGACGACGTGCTGTTGCTGCCCGCCGCTTCGGATCTCATCCCCAGCGCCGTCGAGACCTCCAGTCAACTCACCCGTGAGATCCGGTTGCGCACACCGCTGGTCAGTTCGGCGATGGACACGGTGACCGAGGCCAGGATGGCCATCTCCATGGCCCGCGCGGGCGGCATGGGCGTGCTGCATCGCAATGTGTCCGCCGCCAACCAAGCCGCGCAGGTGGAGACGGTGAAGCGGTCCGAGGCGGGAATGGTGACCGACCCTGTGACCTGTCGCCCCTCCGACACGCTCGCCGATGTCGACGCGATGTGCGCGCGGTTCCGTATCTCGGGTCTGCCCGTGGTGGATGAGACCGGCGCCCTCGTCGGCATCATCACCAACCGGGACATGCGTTTCGAGGTGGACCAGAGCCGCAGGGTGGCCGAGGTGATGACCGAGGCGCCGCTGATCACCGCGCAAGAGGGCGTGACGGCCGAGGCCGCGCTCGGACTGTTGCGTCGACACAAGGTGGAGAAGCTGCCGATCGTCGACGGCAACGGCAGGCTGCGCGGGCTGATCACGGTCAAGGACTTCGTGAAGACCGATCAGTACCCGAACGCCACCAAGGACCGCGACGGACGGCTGCTCGTCGGTGCCGCGATCGGTGTCGGCGAGGACTCGTGGTCGCGTGCGATGACACTGGCCGACGCCGGCGTCGATGTCCTCATCGTCGACACCGCGCACGGCCATCAGGTGCAGGTGCTCGAGATGGTCGCCAAGGTCAAGTCCGAGGTCGGCGACCGCATCCAGATCGTCGGCGGCAATATCGCCACCCGCGGCGGTGCCGCCGCGTTGGTCGAGGCGGGCGCGGACGCGGTGAAGGTGGGTGTCGGGCCGGGCTCGATCTGCACCACCCGCGTGGTCGCCGGTGTCGGCGCGCCGCAGATCACCGCCATCCTCGAGGCTGTCGCCGTCTGCAAGGCCGCCGGTGTTCCGGTGATCGCCGACGGTGGCATCCAGTTCTCCGGCGACGTGGCCAAGGCGATCACGGCCGGTGCGTCCACGGTGATGCTCGGTTCAGTGCTGGCGGGTACCGCCGAATCACCGGGCGAGCTGATCCTGGTGGGTGGCAAGCAGTTCAAGAGCTACCGCGGCATGGGGTCCCTGGGCGCGATGCAGGGGAGGGGACAGGCCAAGTCCTACTCCAAGGACCGGTACTTCCAGGACGACGTGCTCGCCGAGGACAAGCTGGTGCCCGAGGGCATCGAGGGCAGGGTGCCGTTCCGCGGACCGGTGGATCAGGTGATCCATCAGCTCACCGGTGGTCTGCGTGCCGCGATGGGCTACACCGGTTCGCATTCGATCGCCGACTTGCAGCAGGCCCAGTTCGTACAGATCACCGCAGCGGGACTCAAGGAGAGCCACCCGCACGACATCACGATGACCGTTGAGGCGCCGAATTACACTGGTCGCGCCTGATCGGTCCCGGCTGGTGTACGGTACCGGTCGGTCCGTGATGAACTATGACCTGTTCGTGCGCTGACCCGCGCGAACACCCGGCTCGCCGCCGCGGGCACCACCGACGCGACCGCCCGCCGACCTGGTTCGGTGTGGTGTGCGTCGGGATCCGGCGGATGGCGACGACCTCACGGGTCGTGAGCACGTGTGCACGACAATCGCCGCGCGTGCACAACGTGGCCAGGCCGCGAAACGAAAGCGGCGCTGGCGGCGAGACGTTGGGGCCGGTGAACCCTCGCCGCGCCAGCGCGGCCATGAACAAGGAGATTTGGCGTGCGCGACATGGTTGAGATCGGCATGGGCCGCACCGCCCGGCGTACCTATGAGCTGGACGATATCGACATCGTCCCCTCCCGCCGGACCCGATCGTCCAAGCAGGTGTCGGTGGGTTGGCAACTCGATGCCTACCGGTTCGAAATCCCGTTGCTCGCGCACCCGACCGACGCACTGGTGTCACCGGAGTTCGCGATCGAACTCGGCCGCCTCGGCGGACTCGGCGTGATCAACGGTGAAGGACTGTGGGCGCGGCACGCCGATGTGTCCGCGAAGATCGATCAGCTGCTCGAACTGGTAGCCAAGGGCGGCTACGGACACGCGATCGGACTGTTGCAGGAGCTACACGCCGCGCCGATGCAGCCGGACCTACTCGCCGCCGCCGTCGCGCAGGTGCGTGCCGCCGGCGTCACCGTGGCGGTTCGGGTGAGCCCGCAGAACGCGCGGGCGCTCACCCCCGCCTTGCTTCAGGCCGGTGTCGACCTGCTCGTGGTGCACGGCACCATCATCTCCGCCGAACACGTCGGCGACGGTGAACCGTTGAACCTCAAGACCTTCATCGCCGAGCTCGATGTGCCGGTCGTGGCGGGCGGGGTGAGCGATCACCGCACCGCGTTGCACCTGATGCGCACCGGTGCGGCGGGCGTCATCGTCGGCTACGGCTCCTACCCGGGTGCGACCACGACCGGTGAGGTGCTCGGCATCGGCGTACCGATGGCGACCGCGATCGCCGACGCCGCCGCCGCGCGCCGCGACTACCTGGACGAGACCGGTGGCCGCTACGTGCACGTGATCGCCGACGGTGACCTCTCGACGTCGGGTCAGATCGCCAAGGCCATCGCGTGTGGTGCGGACGCCGCCATGCTCGGTGTTTCCCTCGCGGCGGCGGACTCGGCGCCTGGTCGCGGCTGGTATTGGCCCTCGGCCGCGGCGCACCCCTCGGTGCCGCGCGGTTCGCTGCTGCATGTCGACGATGCCTGGGACCTCGGCGGCGATACCGACGAGGCCGCCGATTCGGTGCGTCCGAGCCTGGAACGGGTGCTCTACGGTCCCTCCGACGACCCGTTCGGTTCGTTGAATCTCGTTGGCGGGCTGCGTCGTTCGATGGCGAAGGCCGGTTATTCCGACCTGAAGGAGTTCCAGCGTGTCGGGCTCAGCGTTCGCGCCTGAACGGCTCGTGTCGGTGTAACGGGGTTCGACGTCGAACTTCGCGCTGGGCCGAGCCGATGAGCCGGGCCTCGAGCGGTGCCCTACGGTCCTTCGGGCGGCCAGTTCGGTTCGTTGGATCTTGCGTCGCCGTTCGATGTGTCGATGGTCGAGTACTGCGATCTCATGTGCACGGAGTGCTGCGGTTGGGTGTGTCCCAGCCCCGAGTATCGATGGCTGTCCGCCGCGACTGCGCCTGCGTAATGTCATCGACGGTCGGGGATCAACGACATCTGATTCGAGGGGCGCTTCATGATGCGCAAAAAAATGCGTTCGGCAACTGCCGGTGTCATGGTCGCCGCCGCGCTGTGCCTCGGTGCGGCGCCGGCTACAGCGGCGGTCCCCGTTGAGCCCGCGTCGCCCACGGCGAGCCCAGGTGTCGCGGGGTCCGCGGAATGCGCGCTAGGACTGCTCGCGGGGGTTATCGCGGCCCTGACCACGGGGTCGTCTGCCGCAGTCGGTTGCCCGACCTGATCGGGTCAATCGACGCACTCGATGACGAGTTGCTTGGTCGATGCGCGTCGGCAGGATGTGCGGCACTCGGGCACATCGGTGCGCGACAGTTCCGGGTAGTACTTCGGCGCGGTGCGTCACCGACCCTGTGTCGAGTAGGTGTTCGTTCGGAGTGGTTCAGCATCAGTACTCGAGCGGTTCGTGTCGCAGCAGCGGGGAGTGGCGTCGAAAACCGCGCTCGCCGCTGACGCTCGGGCGGGATCGACCCGGTACCAGTGACGTGTGCAGGAATTGACGGATCGCGCTGTTCACCGGCTCGGGGTGGGTCATGGTTACCGCAGGACGTGCGCCCGCGATCTCGAGGTAGGTCGAGTCGGCGATTCCGTGCGCGAGTTCGCGGGCGCGATCATCGGTGATTCCGCTGTGCGTGGCGTGGATAACCAACGCGGGACAGGTGATTTCGGGTAACCGCTCCACCACGGATTCGCGGCTGAGTAGGCACCCGGCCGCGACGTCGATACCCGCCCGGCTGCGCATCTGCCAGTGAGTGCTCCAGATCCTCCGGTGCCGGTCGTCGTCGCCGATCAGCCAGGACGCCAACTGGTCGGCCGCGCCCGCACGTGATTCGTCGTCGTACCACTTGTCCAGAAATTTCTTGGTCTCCTCCGATTGCCTCGGGGTGGGGCCGTTGGCCTCGGTGCTGATCAGGATCAGCGCCGAAATGCGTTCCGGGGCAAGCAGAGCGGCACGCAAAGCGGTAAAGCCGCCTTGCGCGGACCCGCCGATGACCGCCTGTTCGGCGCCGAGATGGTCGAGGACGGTGAGCGCGTCGCGTGCCGCGGTCCAATAGGTGAACGGCAAACCCTCGTCCCTGGTGTCGCCGTGCCCGCGCGCGTCCCAGGAGACTATCCGATATTCCGGGGCGAGAGCCGCCATCTGTGCGGCGAACATCGTTCTGTCCATGAAGAATTCGTGTGCTAACAGCACCACGGGGCCGTTTCCGCCGCTGTCTTCGTAGTGGATGTCGGCATCGATCGCGCGGGCGAATGGCACGAGCTAGAGGATAACCAGCAACCGCGCGAACGGGCAGCCGATTGGCTCACACTTATGTTTAATCCGTATGGGCGCTCCGATTTGTCGCATTCACCATCGATTCTTCCGGTGGCTTCAGGCCACAGGGGCTTCGGGGATGGCCGGAAGTCGGTTTGCTGGTTGATGTTCGGCGTGGGTCCGCGCGGGCGGCAAGCCTGATGATCGGGTCGACGCGCCCGTCACTAAACTAGGGCCGTGGCCCAATCCCAGAGACCTGTCCTCGTTGTCGACTTCGGTGCGCAGTACGCCCAGCTGATCGCAAGACGGGTCCGTGAAGCGAGCGTGTTCTCCGAGGTGGTCGCGCATAGCACCTCGATCGAGGAGATCGCTGCCCGCGAGCCGCTCGCCATTATCCTTTCCGGTGGCCCCGCCAGTGTGTACGCCGACGGCGCCCCGCAGTTGGACGCGCGGTTGTTCGATCTCGGTCTGCCGGTGTTCGGTATCTGCTACGGCTTCCAGGCGATGGCGCGTGCGCTCGGCGGCACCGTCGCGCACACCGGGACCAGGGAATACGGCAGGACCGACCTCAGCGTCGACGGCGGTGTCCTGCACGGCGGGCTGCCTACTGTGCAGCCGGTGTGGATGAGTCACGGTGACGCCGTGACGGACGCGCCCGCCGGCTTCGAGGTGACGGGTACGACCAGTGGGGCGCCGGTGGCCGCGTTCGAGGACACCGAGCGGCGTCTCGCCGGTGTGCAATATCACCCCGAGGTGTTGCATTCCCCGCACGGTCAGCAGGTGCTCAGCCGCTTCCTGCACGAGATCGCGGGCATCCCGGGCTCGTGGACACCGGCGAATATCGCGGATTCGCTGATCGAGCGGGTGCGTGAACAGGTCGGTGACGGTCACGCGATCTGCGCGTTGTCGGGCGGCGTGGACAGCGCGGTCGCGGGTGCGCTGGTTCAGCGCGCCATCGGCGACCGGCTGACCTGTGTGTTCGTCGACCACGGCCTGTTGCGTGCCGGGGAACGTGAACAGGTGCAGCAGGATTTCACCGCCGCGACCGGTGCTCGGTTGGTCACCGTCGACGCGGTCGGCCAGTTCCTCGGTGAGCTGAAGGGCGTCACCGACCCCGAGGAGAAGCGCAAGATCATCGGGCGGGAGTTCATCCGCTCGTTCGAGGACGCGGTCTCCGAGGTGGTGCAGGCCGAAGGCACCGGCGACAACGCCGCGGCACCGAAGGTCGAGTTCCTCGTGCAGGGCACGCTGTACCCGGATGTGGTCGAGTCCGGTGGTGGCAGCGGCACCGCCAACATCAAGAGCCACCACAATGTCGGCGGATTGCCAGAAGACCTGGAATTCGCGCTGGTCGAGCCGTTGCGGTTGTTGTTCAAGGATGAGGTGCGCGCGGTCGGCCGTGAGCTCGGCTTGCCGGAGGAAATCGTTGCGCGCCAACCGTTCCCCGGGCCGGGCCTGGCCATCCGCATCGTCGGTGAGGTGACCGCCGACCGCTTGGACACCCTGCGCAAGGCGGACGCGATCGCCCGCGAAGAACTCACCGCCGCCGGACTGGACGGCCAGATCTGGCAGTGCCCCGTGGTGCTACTCGCCGATGTGCGCAGCGTCGGCGTCCAGGGCGACGGCCGCACCTACGGTCACCCCATCGTCCTGCGCCCGGTCTCCAGCGAAGACGCGATGACCGCCGACTGGACCCGCCTGCCCTACGACGTCCTCGAACGCATCTCCACCCGAATCACCAACGAGGTAGCCGAGATCAACCGCGTAGTCCTCGACGTCACGAGCAAGCCACCGGGCACCATCGAGTGGGAGTAGCCCGCGCACCAATCACCGGAAAATCAGCATGGCCCGTCCCTTCGGACGGGCCATGCTGATTCGCTGGCGAATTCGGTGTCCGCCTGAAGGTGTGTGTATCAGCGGCGGCGGGGGGAGAGGACCAGGAGGGCGCCGATGACGACGGCTGCTATTACCGCGACCCAGCCGAGGGGGATCGAGGTGGTGGGGAGGGCGTGGGGGCCGATGAAAGCCCATGCGGCTACGGCTAGGGCGAGTAGGCCGACGATGAGTAGGGAGAACGAGGGGCCGCCACCGCAGGAAGGCTTTTCGGTGGGGTCGGTGGTCGATTCGGTGTCGGGCTCGGGGGTTTGGTTCTTAGCCACGGTTGACCTCCACGTTTGCCGCGCGGCTTTCGATATTCAGGTCGAGGACGGGTGCGCCGGGGGTTTGTGGGCCGCTGAGGCCGTCCACGCAGGTCGTCGCCTCGCTCATGCTGGTGGTGCAGGCGGTGCGCACCGTCATGTTCTCCGGCAGGAGGATGTCGACGTCACCCATCTGCACCGTGACATCCACCGACTTGTTCTCGGTCAGATGCAAACCCCGCAGGTCGAGGTGTCCGGTGCCCATCATCACCCTGTATTCCGGTTGTAGCTCGGTGGCCGAGGTTGGTGCCCAGGTGTGTTCGCCCATCGCGGTCCTGTCGAATTCGACGGGCCCGATCGCCGAGGCCAGGAGGACGAATCCGGCAAGCGGGGCGGTGAGTACCAGCAGGCCGTAGCCGCGGCGCAGGAACGCGCCGAGTACGAGGCCGAAGCCGATCACCACCAACGCGGTGGCGGCGATGCGCCCCGGTGTCATCCACTCCACTCCGGCGGAGGCCAACGCGCCCGCTCCCGCCGCGGCGAGGATGGCGAGACCGATCACGACGGGGGTCAGCCGGGAACGGGGGCGTTTCGGCGGCGGTGGTGCGACGGGTGTGCGGGTCTGTGGTGGTTCTGGCAGGTCCCAGGCGAGCGGGGCGACACCGAGCGGATCCCACGCGGGCGGTGTCGTTCGTGTGCCGGTGGACGGGGAAGTGGCGGTCTGCGTGGGGGATTCGCGGTGTTCGGTGCCCGGTGCCGAGGTGGTTTTACCGAGGGAGACCGGACCGGGGTCGGCGGTCGCCGTGCTGTCGACGGTCTGGGTGGGATCTTTGGTCAGCACGACCGTGTCGTCGGTGCTCGGCGCCTCGGGGGACTGGGGGACGTAGGCGTCGGGCAGCTTGGTGTACGGGGAGTACACCGGCTGGCCGTAGCCTGGCGCGGGCGCACCCTGCGGGAAGACTGTTCCCGGATAGCCGGTGCCCGCGAGGGGTTCGTCGGGGGCGAAGGCGTCGAGTTGCGAGGTGCCCTGCGGTGGTTCCGGTGTCCGCAGAAACAGCATCCACCAGCCCGCGAGCATCAATCCGAGACTGATGACGCCGGACCCGCCGAGGCCGATCCAGGCCGGTCCCGTCGTGGTGACCGCGATGGCGAGCGCGACGATGAGGACGATCGTTTTCGTCGGCGACTGGCTACTGTGCCCTCGCCCGACCAGTGATTGCGCGGCCGACACCGACTCACCCGCCGCGCTCCACGACAGCCAGGCCACCAGGTACAGCACGATGCCGATGCCGCCGAAGATGGTCGACACCACGAACGCGATGCGCACCAGCACCGGGTCGACGCCGTAGCGACGGGCGAATCCCGCCGCGACGCCGGCGACCGGCCCCTGCTTGGGCAGCCGGACCGGGCGTGTACGCCAGAGTTGCTGGAGCTGATCACCGAAGCTCGTCTTCGTCATGTTCTCCATGGTGGGCTCGATCACCACATCTCCACATCGGGGGGAACCCTGAATCCACTCCTGATCTCCTTGAATTGTCCCCTACTCCGGCAAATTCTCGGCTATGAAACGGGTAATTCGTCGGTGACGCCCACATGAGCGGGTTCGCAGCGGGGGTCTGGCTTCGGCGAGACCTCGGAGATCAGGGTGATTCCTGATGGCTGACCTGCGCGATGCGTGTCAGTATCGAGGGCATGTACCCGTCTGTTCCTGGGCTCGACCCTCGCGTGCGTGATGCCGGGGGATTCGATGCCAGGAAGTTCGCCGCGGCGCGTGAGCTCGCCGCCGCGCGCGGATTCGGCCAAGCGCCCCCGCTGGTCGACGAATCGGAACCCGCACAGCTGCATCGTCGTTCCGGCGGCAGGATCGTCGCGGGTGTCGCCGGTGGCGTCGCCGATCACCTGCAACTCGACGTGTTCAAGGTGCGCATCGCGTTCGTGCTGCTTTCCGCGCTGGCCGGCGCCGGTGTCGTCGCGTACGGGTTGCTGTGGATCTTCACGCCGAGCGGATCCGACACCGTCAAGCCGTCAGGAACCGAGCGGCGACAAGCCATCGGACTGGCGTTGCTGGGGGTGGGGCTGACCGTCGGGGTCGCGTGGATGCTCAGCGGCACCGCGGGCAAGGTGTTGGTGCCGATCGTGGTGGTGACCGTCGGCGCGGCGCTGGTGTGGCGCGAATACGACGCCGATGGTCCGCGTTCGCTGCTCGGTCTTCCGGTCCGTCCCACGGTGGTGACCTGGTCGCGGATCGTCGCCGGGGTGACGTTGATCGTGGCAGGGCTCGGTGTGGTGGTGCTGGCCAGGATCGATGTGAGTTCGCTCGGGTCGGCGTTGATCGCGGTGGCGGTGACGTTGGTCGGGGCGGGTCTGCTGACGGTTCCGCTGTGGTTGCGCATGATGCGTGCGCTCAATGCCGAACGGTCCGCGCGTATTCGCAACGAGGAACGCGAGGAGATCGCCTCGCATCTGCACGACTCGGTCCTGCAGACCTTGGCGTTGATCCAACGGCAGGCCGGGGATTCGCAGGAGGTGCTTCGGCTGGCCCGTAGCCAGGAACGCGAGCTGCGTAAGTGGTTGTTCGACGATTCCGGTCCGGCTCATTCGAGTCTGGCCGCCGCGTTGCGCACGATCGCCGGTGAGGTGGAGGACCAGTACGGGGTGAAGGTGGCGCCGGTGACGGTGGGTGATGTCTCGATGGACAGCGGCGGCACCGGGTACGGCCTACCGAAGGAGGTTTTCACCGCGCTGCTCGGTGCGGGTCGGGAGGCGTTGGTGAACGCGGCCAAGCACGCGGGCGTTCCGGAGATCGACCTGTTCGCCGAGACCGAACCGCACCGGGTGAGTGTCTTCGTGCGCGACCGCGGCGCCGGGTTCGATGTGGCGGCGGTGGCGCAGGATCGGCGGGGATTGTCGAAGTCGATTCGGGGTCGGATCGAGCGTCGCGGTGGTCAGGTGGAGATCCAGTCCACCCTCGGCCGTGGCACGGAGGTGCGGATCATCATGCCGCGCACGGATTCCGGCGGTCCCGAAGCGGAGAATGACGGTGCGGCAGCGGATCTCGACGGTGTGCAGCGTTCCGACGCCGATGAACAGGTCGACCGTGCGCAGTCACTGTGACTGGGAAGGGGCCGGGGTGCGGGCCCTTGGATTCGCGGGAATGACCGTTCGCATGGTCGCTTCGGCGGCCGGTGCCGACACGGCGACCGTTCGTGTGACCGACGTTGGGGCGGCGCGGGCTCGATCGACGTACGGGTGCGGTGTGGCGTCGGTTCGTCCACTGTCGCACGCGCATCGGAGTGGCCTGCGGGATCCACGCGGTCGGCCGGTGGGTGCCGTACGAACGGTCGCGGCACGACCGGTGCGCCGGGGTGCTCCGGTGAGATGGTTTTCGGGTGTGTCGCGGTGTGGTACCGATGAAGGGTCGACGGCCGCGCCGATCGGCGCTGTCAGGGTGGCTTGTTCCACCGTGGATGAGGAGAAGTAGGTGACCGTGCGGGTCTTTCTCGTCGATGATCACGCCGTCTTTCGTTCAGGTGTGCGGGCGGAACTGAGCAGGGAACCTGATATGGAAGTCGTCGGCGAGGCGGGCGGCGTTGCCGAGGCTGTCGCCGGGATCAATGCCGAGCGCCCGGATGTGGTGTTGCTCGATGTGCACATGCCCGAAGGTGGTGGGGTGGCGGTGCTTACGGGGATCGACGACGGCCCTGTGTGTTTGGCGTTGAGCGTGTCCGATGCGGCGGAGGATGTGATCGCCGTGATCAGGGCGGGCGCGAGAGGGTATGTGACCAAGACGATTTCGGGTGCCGAGTTGGCCGAGGGTATTCGCAGGGTGGCGGGCGGTGACGCGGTGTTCAGCCCGCGGTTGGCCGGATTCGTGCTCGACTCGTTCACCGGGCGTTCGCCGGCGCCGGAGCCACCGCTCGACCCGGAACTGGATTCGCTGACCCCGCGTGAACTGGAGGTTCTGCGCTTGCTCGCGCGCGGCTACACCTACCGCGAGATCGCCGAATCCCTGTTCATCTCCGTGAAAACGGTGGAAACCCACGCCTCCAACGTGCTGCGCAAGACCCAGCAGTCCAACCGCAACGCGCTGACCCGCTGGGCGCATCGCCGCCGCATCGATTGAGCGCTGGCTCCGTGCTCGATGCGCGAACCCCATGGGCTGCTTGCTAACTCGAGTTCACCGGTCGAGATGGCGGAGCGGCCGTGCGCAATTGGGTGGTCGGGAGATAGGCGAACACGGCGATGAGAACGCCCGGCATGACACGTGGACCATTGCGCTGGCCGGTGTTTCGGCGTCGTGCCGGTGTTCTCGTCTACTCGCGTCACAGGTTGCCGCTGTGCCGGTCAGATCATCGCGACGATGACGGCGATGATGATGATCAGCCCGATCAGGAGGCCGACCGCGATGGCCAGTGGGGCGTTACTCGCTTGGGCGGGTTGGGCATTGAACCTGCGCGGCGGTGTGCCCGCCGTCGCACCGGCGGGTGCGCGGTAGGGGCGGGGCAGTGGTGCCGAGTGCGGACTGCGTAGGCCCGCGGCGGAATTACGGGCGGCCCATGCCGGGATGGTGCCGTCCTCGGTGCGCAGCGGAATGCCGATGATCTGCGGGCCGGTGCCGGGACCGAAAGCGGCGGTGAGGATCTCGTCCCTCGCCTCGGCCATGGTCGGACGACGTTGCGGCGCGGGTTCCATCATGTGCAGCAGGGTCTGGGTGAGCACCCCGCTGCGTTCGGGCGGAATGATCTGCGCCATGGCGGCGCGGCGCACCGTCTCATCGGTGTCCTCGTCCAGACCGAACGGCGGCTGGCCTTCGAGCATGGTGTACAGCGTTGCGCCGAAGGAGAATACGTCGCTGGCCTCGGTCGGCTTCATGCCGCGCGCGACCTCGGGCGGCAGGTAGGCGGGGGTGCCGGTGATCACGCCGTCCGGCTCGTCGGTGAGATCGCCGGCGCCCCTGGAGATACCGAAGTCACTGAGCTTGGCCATGCCGACGATGTCGCCGCGATCGGCGACAAGGATGTTGCCCGGCTTGATGTCTCGGTGCACAATGCCGACGGCGTGCGCGGTGGCCAGCGCGTCGGCGACCTGTGCGCCGATCTGCGCCACCTCGATTTCGGGCAGGCGCTCGACCAACGCGAGTGCCCGCGCGACGTTGCGAGAGGGCAAGTGCTCCATCACCAGCCAGGGTTCACCTGCCTCGAGCACCACGTCGTAGACGGCGATCGCGTGATCATGGGAGAGCTTGGCGGCGACGCGACCTTCGTGCAGGATCCGCTCGCGGATCTCGTTCGCTTCCGCTTCGTCCAGCCCTTCGGTGGTGAGCACCTGTTTGATGGCGACGTCGCGGTCGAGTAGACGGTCGTGTGCGAGCCACACCGCGCCCATGCCACCGCCGCCCAATTTGGACTGGAGGCGATAACGGCCCGCGACAAGGTAATCCGGGCCGACGAAGGGGCGAGAGCGTTCAGTCACGGTGCGAGGGTAGCCGAAAATCGGGGTAGCTGGCCGGATTCGTTACCACCTCGTACCGGTCGGTCGGCGCCGTAGCCGCCAGGATGACTGGTCGGGCGGATTTCGTCGCGGGTTTGTGTGCGGGCGCGGGGTGCGCTGGGCGTGCCCGACGCGCCCTCGGCGAAGTCGGGGTCCATTTCTTCCGATCGAGTGTCGCACGCGTCTCCGGTTCCGGTCGGTTGCTGGGGTGATGCTGAAATGCTTGCCCCGCAGCTGCCGTCGTTCTGTTCGGCGCGGCGTTCGATCGGCTCGGTGTCGCTCGGATCAGCCGAGGCCGAGACCACCGGCGAGTACCGGCCATGAATCGTGGAGTGGTCGCTGCCAATACGGCCAGGAGTGGGTGCCGATCAGGTATTTCTGTACGGTTGCCGGAATCTTCTCCAGCCGCAGCTTGGCGCCGAAGGCGAGGGTGCAGTCGTGGGCGACTTTCTCGATCGCGATCGCCGCCGCCTCGTTGAACGGCCAGCCGAGTTCGGCGTCGAAAGTCTTGTCGGTCGAGCCAGGCACGCCGAGAGCGGCCGACATGTACAGCGCTTTCCCGCGCAGTCCGTCGGCGTGATCGCTGACGTCGTGTGCGCTCCATTGCGGATCGGTCGCCTTGCCCCACATATTGTCGGCGTCACCGCCGCGATCGGCGACGGCTCCTCGAACGTAGGCTTGGCCGATTCCTCCGGTGAACAGGCAGCCGCTGTAGGAGCCGACCGAGCGATACAGGTCCGGGTGCCGGAAGGCGAGTGTCATCGCCGCCTGACCGCCCATGGAGATGCCCGCCACCGCGTTGGCGCCGTTGCCGTGGAACTCGGCGTCGATCAGTGGGGGCAGTTCTCGGGTCAGGAAGGTTTCCCACTGGTTGTGTCCGAGCTGCGGGTCGTCGCGTAGCCAGTTGGTGTAGAAGCTGCCGCCGCCACCGACGGGCAGCACCACGGTGACCGGTTTGTCGGCGAAGAATTCGACCGCATCGGTCTTCAGTGTCCATGTGCTCTGGCCAGCGGATTCCTGTGCGCCGTTGCCGTCCAGGAGGTAGAGGGTGGGGTTTGGTGTGTTCGTATCGGCGGGGAGTAGGACATCCACGGGGACGATTCGGCGCATGGCGGACGAGTTGACGAAAACCTGTAGCCATCGGTCGGTGCGTTTGACGACGTGATCGATCTGTGCCTGCGCCTGCGCGCTGGGTGGGGCGAGCATGGCCCCGCAGAGCATGGCGCACGTGATACCGGTTGCCGCCAACAACTTTCGAGTTTTCGGCCAACGATGGTGTGCCGTGCTACCCGCTCGGGCGGTTCGGGAAATCGAAGACCGTTCATTGGCCATCACGCTGCGCGCCTAACGTTGAAAAGCTAAGGAGGGGAACGATGTTAAGCGCACGATGGGGATGTTCCCGGCTGTGTATTTTCAGGGGTGGAAAATGATATACCAACTACCGCAATGCTTTTCGGTGACATCGTTGAACCCACTGCGTGCGGAGATCGTTGCCGAGACGGTTGGGTCGGTGTGCGTCACCGCGGGGTCAGCGTCTTCGGGGGGTGTGGTTTCGACGACGCCAGGAGTTCGCGTGTCCGATCCTCATGCCGTGCACGCCTTCGAGTCCATGCGATCAACGCCGACCTGCGGGCGCGATTAGCTGCCGCTCGGCTACCGACGGTTGAGATCGTGGCGGCGCGCGCAATTGCGCGCCCTGTCGGTCGAAGCATTGCACGGCAGCAGCGTGCACGGGGCGGTGGTGCGGTGACGTTGCACGGAAGGGGAGTCCGGATCTGTGCCCTCGCCTGAAGTTGCTTGTAGTCGGCTTGTCGCGTGAGGTGGTGGACCCTCCGGTTCGGGGGGGTGGTGATCGGCCACGGTGTCGCCCTTGACGAAACCCGGGGGTCGGTTTCTACTGGACGGATATCGAACGTATATTCGATTAAGATCGATAGCTGGATCGGTGCTGAACTCTGTGCCGTGGGGTCGCCGTCTCGGTGTCGTCGCGGGTCCATCGTGGGAAGTAGGTGGTAGTGATGGGTTCGGATGCGCTAGCGCAGGTGGGGGATGGTCGGGGTGCCTCGGCCACGAGACGGCGGGTGGTAGGGCCTGACGAGCTGCGGGAGTTGCGCGGCAGGATGGCCGCGGTGCCCGTGCGCGGGGCGCGGATGACCGAGCGGATTCCGCTCGACGCCGAGTCGAGCGGGCAGACGGTATCGGTGCCGTCCGCCCTTGCGGGGCTGTTGCCCGATCGTGGCCTGGCCCGGGGGTCGGTGGTGGCTTATCGGGGTGCGAGTTCGCTGCTTGCCGGTCTGCTCGCGGCGGTGACCGCGGACGGCGGGCATGCCGCGGTGATCGGGATGCCGAGACTCGGCCTGCTCGCCGCGGTGGAGATGGGCGCGCACCTGCCGCGCCTGGCGGTGGTCGCCGATCCCGGCCCCGATCCGGTGGAGGTGGCCTCGGTTCTGCTCGACGGGCTCGACCTGGTGGTACTCAGTCTGCGTGGTGCGGCCGTCCCGCCCGCGCGAACCCGGGTGCTCGCGGCGCGGGCGCGCAGCAAGGGTGCGACCCTCGTCGTCACCGACGGGCAGTGGAGCGGCGCGTCCCTCGACCTCACCGCGCGCGTCGCGGAGTATGCCGGCCTCGGTCACGGGCGTGGCCGGCTCCGTTCGCTCTGTCTCGAGGTCGAGGTGCGGGCCAAGGCGCGGCAACCTCGGCGCGGTCGCCTGGAGTTGCGGCCCTGCGCGGGTGGCGTGGAGTGGACGCGACGGGAACCCGGTATCGATTCCCGCACAGCCGAATCCGGCGCCGCATGGGAAGCGGTGTCATGAGCGGTATGCGGGCGATGTCGAAGGTCGAGGCGGCGCCGAGTGGTCGGCGATCTCGTCGCGGGTCGGTGCGAGCGTGGGTGGCGTCCCGGCCCTCGGCTGCTCGATGTGGGGGCTGTGTGGTCGGCTGCCGTTCGGCGGCAGTGTGGTGTGGCCTGTCGGGTCGTGCGATGGTCATGCGGGACAGTGCGGTGTGATGGCGTCTCCTCGGCCTCGTTCGGGACGGATCATCGCGGTATGGTGCCCGGACTGGCCCGCGGTCGCCGCCGCGGCGCAGGCGAAACTGCCGCCGACTCGGCCGGTGGCGGTGTTGTTCGGCAACCGGGTGGTCGCGTGTTCGGCGACAGCGCGGGCCGAGGGGGTGCGGCGTGGGCTGCGACGCAGGGAAGCGCAGTCGCGGTGTCCGGAATTGTTTCTCGCGCAAGCTGATCCGGATCAGGACGCGCGCTTGTTCGAGCCGGTGTTCGCGGCGGTCGACGCGGAGGTGCCCGGCGTGGAGGTGCTACGTCCCGGTTTGCTCGTGCTGGGCGCGCGTGGTGCGGCGCGCTACTTCGGATCCGAGGCCGCGGCGGCGGAGCGGTTGATCGACGCGGTGGCGACGGTCGGCGCGGAAGCACAGGTCGGTATCGCCGACGAACTGTCCACCGCGGTGATCGCCGCCCGGAGGTCGGCGATCGTGCCGGAGAACGGCGGCGCCGGGTTTCTCGCGCCGCTGCCGATCACCGAACTCGCGGTGGAACCCAGCATGGCCACTTCGGCCCGTGTCGAGCTCGTAGATCTGCTGCACCGTTTGGGGTTACGCAGGGTCGGCGATTTCGCGGCGCTGACGCCGGGTGAGGTGGCCTCCCGCTTCGGTGCGGACGCTGTGCTCGCGCACCGTTGTGCGCTGGCGAAACCGGAACGCCCACCCTCGGTGCGGCCGCCGTCACGTGAGCTCACCGTGGACTATCGCTGTGACCCGCCGATCGATCGGGTGGATGCGGCGGCGTTCGCGGGCCGCACACTCGCCACCCGCCTGCACGCTGTGCTCGCCGCCGAGGGACTGGCCTGCACCAGATTGTCAATATTCGCGGAAACCGAAGCGGGCGAGGAGTTTTCCAGGATCTGGCGGTGTGCGCGACCGCTCACCCCCGACGACACCATGGACCGGGTGCGGTGGCAGCTGGACGGCTGGCTCACCCGGCGCGACGGCCGACCCACCGCGCCGATCACCCTGCTGCGGTTGGTGCCGGTCGAGGTGGTCGCGGCGGGTGCGTTGCAGCTCGGATTGTGGGGAGGAGAGGGCGCCGAAGACGAGCGTGCGCGGCGCGCGTTGGTACGGGTGCAGGGGTTGCTCGGTGGCGAGGCGGTGCGTATCGGGGTGCTCAGTGGCGGTCGTGGGCCGGGGGAGCGCATCACCATGGTCGCGTTGGGTGGTGAGCTGGTGCCCGAGTCCGATCCCGGTCTGCCGTGGCCGGGACGGCTACCGGAGCCGGCGCCGTCGGTGCTGTTGCCACATCGTCCGCCGGTGCGGTTGTGCGCCGAGGACGGGACCACGATCCGGATCACCGAGCGTGCCGTGTTCAGTGCGCGACCGGCCCGGTTGCGGTGGGGCAGCAAGGAGTGGTCGCTGACCGGATGGGCCGGGCCGTGGCCGGTAGACGAGCGCTGGTGGGTGCCGGACGCATCCGCCGGTTTCACCGCGCGAGCCCAGGTGCAGCTCGACGCCGAGCCCGCCATGGTCCGCGCGCTGCTGCTGTTCTATCACGCCGAAACCTGGCATGCCGAAGGGCTTTACGACTGACTGATTCGGGCTCGTCCCGTGGTATTCGGGGTAGACGTGCGGCATGCGCGCGGGCTAGTATATGACTGAATGACCAATTCGGTCATAGGATGGAAGAGGTGATCATGGCGGTTGCCTTCACGCCGGTCGAGCGGGAGCGGATCGAGTCTGCCCTGCTCGACACGGCCGAGGAGTTGTTCACCACGCAGGGGCTGAAGAAGACGGCGCTGGACGAGCTCGTCGGGCCGGTCGGGATCAGCAAGGGCAGCTTCTACGCCTTCTACGATTCCAAGGAGGCGCTCTACCTGGAGGTCATGCTCCGGCGCGCACCACGGGTCACCGCCCCGGTCTCGGCGGCGCTCGCGCGTCCCGCGGATGAGGAAGGTCTGATCGCGGTCATGCACGCCATCACCGACGTGCTCGCCGACGATCCGCTGTACCGCAGGCTGTTGACGCAACCCGCCGAACTCGACGCGGTCACCCGCCGCGTCGGCGCCGAGCAGATCGCCCGTGTCACACCACTTCTCGTCACACCGCTGCTCGACTACCTCGTGGCGGGGCAGCGCGCGGGAGTTCTTGTGGACGACATCGCGCCGGAGGCGATGGTCGGCGTGCTCAGGGTCGCCGGCCTGCTCACGATGCATCGTGACCGCTTCGAGCCAGGATACGAGCAGGTGCTGGCGGCCACCATCCGCACAACGGCGAGGGGGCTGCTTCGATGAGCGTTCTGCGGAAGTACGCGCGCATGGTCGGAATGGATGAGCGGGCATGGCAGCGGCACGCCAACCCGTGGAGTGTCTGGACCAGGTTCGCGGCCGTTCCCGCGGCCATTCTCGCCATCTGGAGTCGCACGTGGATCGGTTGGTGGGCGCTGGCGCCGCTGGCGCTCGTCATCGCGTGGTTGTGGTGGAACCCGCACGTCTTCGCGCCGGTCGAGAAGCCCGTCGCCTGGTCCTCGCTCGGCATCTACGGTGAACGCATGTGGGTCGCGGACCGCTCCAGCATGCCGCCGGGATTCGATGTGGTGCAACGGTTTTGGACCATCGGTACGCTGAGCGGGCTGGTGCTGCTGGTCTGGGGGCTCGTCGCGCTCGCGGTGTGGCCGACGATCTTCGGCGCCACGATCATCGTCTACGGGCAGCTGTGGCGGATCGACCGCCTCGGTATCGCGTACGGCAACGCCGAGGGACGCTGAGGACTCACCACGGTGTCGCATGGTCGTGAGTCGGACCACACGGTATTGCGGGGCGGTCTCGGTAAACTGGATCATCGTGGATCTGACGGTGGGCACGATGACTTTGCGGGACGTTCGGATCGCCTACCGGGATTCGGGGGCGCGTCCGGTCGAAAGCGCTGTCCCGCACGCAGAGGTGCCGGTGCTGCTGATCCACGGCATGGGCGGCGCGGGGAACACCTGGAACAGGTTCGCGCGCAAGCTGGTTCGATCCGGGCGGCGGGTGATCATCCCTGACCTGCGCGGGCACGGAAGCAGCTCGCACCCGGAGTCCTACCGATTCGACGAGTTCGGCGCCGACGTGCTCGCGCTGTGCGATCACCTGGAACTGGGCACGGTGGATCTGGTGGGCCATTCGCTCGGCGCGTACGCGGCCTCATGTGTCGCGCAGTCGCGCCCCGAGTCGGTGCGACAGCTGGTCATGGAGGAGTGCCCGCTGCCGCTGTGTTCCGGCGCCGAACAATTGCGGCTGAACCGGCGGTGGCCGACCGTCCCCGAACTCTGGCACGCCACCGTCAGCCTGCTTCGGCACCCGAGGGCGGTGCTCGCGTTCGATCGATCGATGACACGTACCGCGCTCGAACAGTTCCGTACACCGAATCCGGAGTGGTGGGATCGCCTCCCCGACATCACCGCGCCGACGATGTTTCTGCGCGGCGGTCGCGGCGGCATGGTCGATGCGCAGCGGCTCGCGGTGCTCACCGACGCATTGGTGGACTGCACGGTGACCACGTTTTCCTGTGGCCACAGCGTGCACCGGGACCGGTATCGGGATTTCGCGGCCACCGTCGAGCCGTTTCTGCGCTGATCACGCATCGACAGAAGGCGAACTTCCTTGTCCCCTGCGCGAGGGAGGCCGCCTTCTGTCGTGCTCACCAGTGGGTGCCGGGGACCCAGCGTGCGGCGCGGCGCAGTGCCGTGCCGGTGACTCGTCGCGCGACCGAACGAGGACGCGATGGTTCTTGCACCGCAACCGGTTTCGGTTCGGTAGCCGGGGTGAGTTCGCCCTTGGCCGCAGGGGAGTCGGGCAACGCGCGGTAGTAGCGGTGCATGACGACGTCGCGGATTCCGGGGGCGAACATCGCGCCGTATTCGGCGAGGGTGCCGATCGGGACGTCGATGCGTCGCGGGCGTTCGGTGAGCGCGCGCAGGATGGTCGCCGCCGCCCATTCGGGGGATTGGGAAGGGCCCTGGCGGCCGCTCGGCGCGATCATCGGGGTGCGCACCAGCGGCATGTGGATGGTGGTGAATTTGACGTTGTCGGCCTTGGTTTCGACTGCGGCCACCTCGGTGAACTTGTCCAGCGCCGCCTTGCTCGCCAGGTAAGCGGAGAACCTCGGGGTGGCGGCCTGAACGCCCGCGCTGCTGATGTTGACGATCTGGCCGAACTTGCGTTCGCGCATCTGCGGCAGCAGGGCGAGGGTGAGCCGGATCGCGCCGAAGTAGTTGACCGCCATGGTGCGTTCGTAATCGTGGAGCCGGTCGGTGGAGCGGTGGATGGCGCGGCGGATGGAGCGGCCCGCGTTGTTGACCAGCATGTCGACGTGGTCGTGTTCGTCGAGGATGAGCTTGACGACGTGGTCGACGGAATCGGAATCGGTGATGTCGCACGGGTATCCGTGCGCGTCGCCGCCGGTGGCCCTGATCTCGGCGACCACTTCGGCGAGTTCGTCGTCGCGGCGGGCGAGCAGAAATACGGTCGCGCCCTTGGCGGCGACCGCGATCGCCGCGGAGCGTCCGATACCGGAGGATGCTCCGGTGATGAGGACATGCCGTCCGGCGATATCGCGCTGGCGGCGGCGCTGGCCCTGGCCGGGCTTGCCCTCGGCGGAGGATTCGGTCATCACTGCTCCTTCGCAGGTCGAATGACCATGAACTTACTCCAAAGTAAGTTTATCGGCCAGGGTGGGCCACCGATTTATGGTGTTCGAAGCGGCGGCTCGGTCGGGGTGCGGGGGTGTTCGCTTGGCGGCTAGGGGGATTCGTTCAGCTGCGGTTTTCGTGCGTGGCGAATCGCGGTCGAACAACACTCGTATCTTTCGAACATATGTGCGATGATATGCCGCATGGCGGACGATCGGATGGCGGACATTTTTGCCGCGGTGCGGCTCGGTGGCGGGGATCGGGAAGCGGCGCGCACTGCGCTCGAGAGACTATGGGACGAGATCGGGGAGGGTGGCGACACGTTGTATCGGTGTGTGATCGCCCATCATCTCGCCGACATGCAAGACACTGCTGAGGGTGCGTTGCATTGGGACAGAAGGGCTTTGGCGGCGGTGTTCGGTCCCGGCGTGCCGCTGGACGAGGGGTTGCGTGGTTTCCTCCCCTCGCTGTATCTCAATCTGGCCGACAGTCACCGCAGGGTCGGCGACTTCGATGCCGCGCGCATGCACCTGACCATTGCCAGGGGTCACCTCGATGTCCTGGCGCACGACGCCTACGGTGCGCTGATTCGCACGGGTTTGAACGAAGTCGACATCGCACTCGCGGCCGGTTCGGTCGATCGGCTGCCGACCGGCGAGAGTGCGTACAAGACAGCGTAAATCAACTGGGTCGCAATAATTTTCGCGCCGGAGTGGGCGCTCGGCGTAGGGCTTACTTGCCGATGACCAAGAGGTCGAGCAGGCGGGGGATCTCTTCGTCGAGCGCCGCCACGGTGCTGTCGAGCCCCGACAGTGCGCAGAGCAACGCGCGTTGGAAGACGCCGTCGAGCGCGGCGTACGCGGTGGCGGGGGAGCAGGCGGGTTCGGTGTCCGCCAGTTCGGCGTAGCGGCTGACCACGCGCCAGATCATGGCTTCGCGGCGCTCGTCGATCTCGAGGACGTCCTTTCGGAAGGACTCGTCGAACAAGCTCTGGTTGCGCAGGTCATACCAGAGGCGGTGGAGCGCGGCGTCGGTTTCCATGGTCGAGCAGAACACGGCGGTGAACTCGCGCCGCAGCTGCTCGGTGCTGGTCACGCGGGCCACCACGTCGTCGTAGCGGGTGACGCAGATGGCTTCGTACTGGCGCACCGCCTCGGTGATGAGTTCGCGCTTGTCCGCGAAGTAGTAGTGCAGCACGCCGTGCGAGTACTCCGAGTTCTGCGCGATCTCGCGCAGGCTCGTGCGTGCGTAGCCGAGGTCGGCGAGGGTGTGCAGCGTCGCGATAGCGAGTTCCTTGCGCCGCGCGTCGAACTTGTCGACCTGGCGGCGGGCTATCCGATCTCGCTTCGTCTCAACGATTTCGGTCAACGTGCTGGGTCCCGTCGGGTGGCTGTGGTACGCGTTTGCGCATCCCGAAGCAGTGTATCGCGCTGCCGAAGCCAAAATCTTGACAGTTGTCATAAAAAATCTTGACGAGTGTATAGATTTCCCCTTACTGTGTGACCCACGCCTCAGTCTGAACCATTCATCAGGGGCGGAGTAGCGATCTCGAGGAGGAGATTCCGGTATGACGAGTTATGACTTGACCGGCCGAAAGGCTTTGGTCACCGGCGGCGCGCGTGGGTTGGGCGCCGGTATGGCCGAAGCGCTGGCCAAGGCGGGGGCCGCGGTCGCGATCGGTGACGTGACCGAAGACGTCGGCAAGCAGACCGCGCAGGCCCTGCGCGACGCCGGAGCCACCGCGGAGTTCGTCGCACTCGACGTCACCGACGAGGCGAGCTGGGCCGAAGCCATCCCGAACGTGGTCAACGCGCTCGGCGGGCTCGACCTGGTGGTGAACAACGCCGGAGTCGAGATCACCAGCCTCATCGTCGACCTCGACCCCGCCGACATCCGCAAGATGCTCGACGTGAACGTGCTCGGCACCGCGCTCGGCCTCAAGCACGCCTTCCGTGCCATGCGACCCGGCGGTGCCGCGGGCAACGGCGGCGGCGTCATCAACATCTCCTCGGTCGCCGCGACCATCGCCTTCCCCGGCATCTCCGGCTACTCGGCGACCAAGTCCGCCATCGACCGGCTGACCAGGGTCGCCGCCGCGGAATCGGGCAAGCTCGGCTACGGCGTGCGGGTCAACTGCATCTACCCCGGCCTCACACCCACCGTGATGGGCAACCAACTCGCCGCCGATTGCGCGGCGATCGGCCTGTTCCCCTCGCCGGAAGCCGCCGCGCAAGCCGTCGCGGAGCTGACTCCGCAGGGCCGCCTCGGCCAGGTCGACGACATGGCCGACGCCGTCGTGTTCCTAGCCTCCGACGCCGCCAAGTTCATCACCGGAGCAGGGCTTCCGGTCGATGGCGGCATGGGTATGTGACCGGACTTCTCGCAGCACACGAAAGGAAAGAACGTGGCAACTGACAAGCACGTCGTCGTCTACGGGGCCTCCGGCTACACCGGTCGACTCATCTGTGAATACTTGCGCGAGTACAACATTCCGTTCCTGGCCGCCGGTCGCGACCACAAGCGGGTGGCCGAGGCGGTGGCCGCGGTTCCCGGCATCGACACCGTCGACTACGACGTGGTCGAGGTCGAACACACCGCCGCCGCGCTGACCGAGGCTTTCCGCGGGGCGAAGGTCGTGCTGAACACCGTCGGACCGTTCGCGCGTTACGGGCACGAGGTCGTGCAGGCCAGCCTGGAGATCGGCGCGCATTACACCGACACCAACGGTGAACAGAACTGGATGATCGACGTCGAGTCCCGCTACGGCGCCGACTTCGCCGCCAAAGACCTGGTGCTCACCCCCGGCCTCGCGCAGATGTACACGATCGGTGAGATCGCGGCGAATCTGTGCCTGGAGACACCGGGTTTGGACACCCTGGATATCGAGGTGTTCTGGAAGGGACACCCGACGGTCGCGTCGACGAACACGATCCTTACCAACGCGGCGTTCGCCAAGGCGTACTACCTGGAACAGAACGAGTACGTGGAGTGGCCCGCCGACGGCGGACTCTACGAACTGGTCGTGCCCGGTCAGCACGAACTCGGCCTCGCGCTGCCGTGGGGTGGCACCTCGCATCCGGTGTGGTTCAAGAACGATCCACGCGTCGCCAACGTGCGCGCGTTGGGTGGAGTGTTCAATCGCCCACTGATGCAGGGTGTTCCGCAGATCGTGGCGGCGGCGCTGCAGCAGATGGAGGGTCTCTCGCTGGAGGAGAAGTTCCGTATCGTCGACGAGCAGTCGGCACTGGTTCGTAGCGAGATGCCGCCGAGGGAGAACCCGAGGATCAACACCTCGCTGGATTCGGTGTACGCCTCGGGGCCGTTGGGTCGCGCGCACTGCGTCATCTACGGCAACTGCAACTACAAGCAGACGGCGTTGCTGAATGTGCACGCCGCGTCGCACCTGTTGCAGGATCGGCCCAAGCGGGTCGGATTCGCCTCGAGCTGCCAGGCTTTCGGGCATCGCGAACTGCTCGGCGTGCTGCGCGCGTTCGGACTCGTGCTCGAGCCGACGCTGGAAGTCCTCCACTAGATAAAAACCCCACCGCGCCGGTCGTCACGTGACGACCGGCGCGGCACCCACTTTCGAGCAACGAGGTACACAGTGCGATTGGCCGACTACCTGGACAAGGGCGTCTCACTCGGCGGCGATGCTCCGTGTCTGACCATGAACGGTGAGACGCTCACTTATCATGCGACGCAACAGCTTTCCTACCGGATCGCGGCGGCACTCGATGCCTCGGGGATCGGCCGCGGCGACCGGGTAGCCGTACTGTCCGGCAACGACCCACTGGCGCTGATCTGTGTCTTCGGCATCTCGCGGGTCGGTGCGGTGTGGTGTCCGGTGAATCCGCGCAACGAGGCCGAGGAAAATCGACAACTGCTCGACCTGTTCGGCTGCCGGTGTCTGCTCTTCCAGGAGAAGTTCGCTCCGCTGGTGGCTCGGATTCGTGACCAGTTGCCGGAGCTGACCACGCTGGTCTGCCTGGACGCGACCGTCGATGGCGCGTTGACCTTCGATGAATGGGCGGTATCTCGCGACGAGGTGCTCGACGTGCGCACCAACGGCGATGAACTGTGCATGCTCGCCGGAACCGGCGGCACCACGGGGAAACCGAAGGGGGTGCGACTGACCGGCACCAACATGGCGATCTCGACGGCGTCGGCGCTGATGAGCTACCCGTTCGGTGAGCGGCCCCGGTATCTCGCGCTCGCACCGCTGACCCATTCCGCCGGCGTACTCACCTTCCCGATCCTGTCGCTCGGCGGCGAGGTTGTCATCATGCCGAGCCCCGATTTCGGTGAGTTCCTGCGGCTTGTCGAGCAGCGCGGCATCACGCACGCGTTTCTGCCACCGACGGTCATCTACGGCCTACTGGACCATCCCGATCTCGACGCGACCAACCTCGAGTCGCTGCGCTGTCTCTGGTACGGGGCCGCGCCCATGTCACCGACTCGGCTGGAAGAGGCGTTGACCAGGATCGGTCCGGTGCTCGGTCAGCTGTTCGGTCAGACGGAGGCGCCGAACATGATCGCCACCCTGGCCCCCGCGGAGCATTTCCGCGCCGATGGCTCGATCGCCACCGAACGGCTCGGCTGTGCGGGTCGTCCCACCCCGCTGACCCAGGTGGCGGTGATGAACGAGGCAGGTGAGTTGCTGTCGCGCGGCGAACGCGGCGAGATCGTCGTGCGCGGCCCGCTGGTGATGGCCGGATATCACGAAGATCCGAAAGCCACCGCGGCCGTGAGTACATACGGCTGGCACCACACCGGCGACATCGGCTACCTCGACGAGGAGAACTTCCTTTACATCGTCGACCGCGCCAAGGACATGATCATCACCGGCGGATTCAACGTGTACTCCGCCGAGGTCGAGCAGGCCCTCAGTGCACATCCCGCCGTGCAGGACAGCGCGGTACTCGGTCTACCCGACGACAAATGGGGCGAACGAGTGGTCGCCGTTGTCCAACTCCGGCCCGCGCGTCAGGCCACCCCCGAGGAACTCGTCGCCTTCGTCAAGGAACGCCTCGGCAGCGTGAAAACCCCGAAGCACCTGGATATTTGGCCAGATTTGCCGCGCTCCAAGATCGGCAAGGTCCTCAAGACCGACATCAAGGCGAGGTTGGCCGCACAACTCTAGGCGCTAGATCCGGCGGCTGCGTGCACCCGGTGCTCATGCCAGCGGGCGCAGCAGCTCCTCGACCGTGCCGCGGGGGTTGCTCACACGTCCGAGGCGGAGTCGTGCAGCACCGGCCACAATTCCACGGGTTCGGCATCGGCGAACGGCATATCGGCGGCGATCTGCTGCGCTCGCGCCAGGCTGTCGCAGTCCAACAGGTAGAAGCTGGCAATGTACTTCTTGGTCTCCAGATATGGCTCGTCGGTTGACCACCGGCATGCCGCCGTCGCGACGTACCAACTGCGCCGCGGCGGCATCGGCGAGGCCGTAGGCGCCCAGCAACTCCCCGCTGTCGCGGTACTTCTGATTGAAACGTTCTGTTTCCCGATCTCCTCCGGGTCACGCCTCGGCCGGGAACGCGTCCCACTTGGCCTGGTTGCCGTAGATCATCGCCAGATACTTCATGTCGGATGTCCTTTCCTCGGGCCGCCCCACCGGCGCGCCGTCACCGCATAGCCGAGGCGGAAACCGCGTACTCGACATCCCGCGACACACTATTTTCGTCTTTTTGGACGGTCACGGGCAGTGCCTTGGACAGTTCGACCATATCGAATGTATGTTCGACTGCATGGTGTGCGATGGGATGGAGTAATGGGCCGCCCACCTGGGCTGAGCTGGAGCGGGTGCTTTCGGGTCGGCCGGGGCGCACGAACCCGGAGGCGATGTATCCCGGTGACGGCAGCGACAGTCCCGCGTGGTCGCGTAAGCGTGGAGACTATCGCGCGGAGGCGATCGAACGCGTGGGGCCGGTGGTGCCGTACGCGGAGTTGCACGCGCATTCGGCCTACAGCTTTCTCGACGGTGCGAGTCAGCCCGAAGAGCTCGTAGAGGAGGCGGTGCGGCTGGGGTTGGAAGCGATCGCGCTCACCGATCACGACGGCTGCTACGGAACGGTGCGGTTCGCCGAGGCGGCGAGGGAATGGGGGATGCCGACGGTTTTCGGGGCCGAACTGTCGTTGGGTGCCGATCGGGGTGTCGACTCCGTACCGCGCGCCGGATCGCCGGACCCGGCGGGTCCGCACCTGCTCGTGCTCGCTCGTGGTCAGGAGGGCTACCGCAGGCTCTCTCGGGAGATGGCGACCGCGCATATGGCGGCGGGGGAGAAGGGTATTCTGCGCTACGACCTCGATGCGCTCACCGATGCGTCGCAGGGGAATTGGCACATACTCACCGGCTGCCGCAAGGGACATCTCAGACAGGCGCTCGAGCGTGACTTGCATTCGGGCAGTACGCGTCTCGCGCACGCCGAGGCAGCGTTGCGCGAACTCACCGAGCGGTTCGGCGTCGACAGAGTGAGCGTCGAACTCACCCATCACGGTATTCAGGAAGACGACGAACGCAACGCCCTCCTCGCCGCGCTGGCCGAACGCGTCGGCCTACCCGTGATCGCCACCACCGGAGCGCATTTCGCCGCACCGGCGCAGCGACATCGCGCCATGGCGTTGGCCGCCATCCGTGCGCGCAAGAGCTTGGACGAGGTCGCGGGATGGCTGCCACCCTCGGGCGGTGCGCATCTGCGATCCGGTGCGGAGATGGCATTACTGTTCGCCGAGCATCCGCACGCGGTGGCGAACGCGGTCACACTGGCCCGCGAATGCGCGTTCGATATCCGCCTGATCGCACCGAAACTGCCGCCGTTCGAGGTGCCGGCCGGGCATGACGAGAAGTCGTGGTTGCGCGCGCTCGTGCGCACGGGCGCCGCCGAGCGTTACGGTCGGCCGCAAGGGAATCCGCGTGCGTATGCGCAACTGGAGCACGAACTCGCGGTGATCGAAAAGCTCGGCTTCCCCGGCTATTTCCTCGTGGTGCACGACATCGTGTCCTTCTGTAAGACCAACGACATCCTGTGCCAGGGCCGTGGTTCGGCCGCCAACTCGGCGGTCTGCTACGCGATCGGCATCACCAATGTCGATCCGGTCGGCAACGACCTGCTGTTCGAACGCTTCCTCTCCGCGGAACGCGACGGACCACCCGACATCGATGTGGACATCGAATCCGACCGCCGCGAAGAGGCGATCCAGCACGTCTACACCAAATACGGCCGCGACCACGCCGCTCAGGTGGCCAATGTGATCACCTACCGAGGCAAGTCGGCGGTGCGCGATGCGGCTCGGGCGCTGGGCTTTTCACCGGGTCAGCAGGATGCGTGGAGCAAACAGGTGAGCCGCTGGAGCCCTGCCACCCCGGAGGATTCCGCCAACTCGGGTACGACAGCTGAGACACACGCGGGTACGCCGTCGAACTCAGTGGGGACGCCACACTCGAGCTCTGCTGGGAAGACGCGGCCCACTCCCTCGGAGTCGGTCCGATCGGACTCGGCGGGGGTAGCTCGGTCGACTTCGGTGGGGAAGGCTCGGTCTGGCCCGGCTGGGTCGGACTCGGCGGCGACGGCCCGATCAGGATCGGCGGGGACCGCGCGGTCGAACCAGTCGGGTGCGGCCGGGCGGAACTCGTCGGCACGTCGATCGAGCGCGACCGAATCGTCGGATCCCGAGTCGGATATTCCCGCCGAAGTCCTCGCGCTCGCCGCCGAACTGGAAGGACTACCAAGGCATCTCGGCATCCACTCTGGCGGCATGGTGATCTGCGACCGGCCGATCGCCGACGTCTGCCCGGTGGAATGGGCACGGATGCCCGGCCGCAGCGTTCTGCAATGGGACAAGGACGATTGCGCCGCCATCGATCTGGTGAAGTTCGACCTGCTCGGCCTCGGCATGCTGTCGGCATTGCACTACATGATGGGCATGGTGGCCGAGCACAAAGGCGAGACCGTGGAGTTGCATGCGCTCGATCTGCAGGAAGCCGCCGTCTACGAAATGCTGTCGCGCGCCGACTCGGTGGGGGTGTTCCAGGTCGAGTCGCGTGCGCAGATGGCCACACTGCCGCGCTTGCGTCCGCGCACCTTCTACGACCTGGTGGTCGAGGTGGCGCTGATTCGTCCTGGCCCCATCCAGGGCGGTTCGGTGCACCCGTTCATCCGGCGGCGCAATGGCTTGGAGCCGGTCACCTATGACCATCCCGCACTGGAGAATTCGTTGAAGCGCACCCTCGGTGTGCCGCTGTTTCAGGAACAACTCATGCAGATGGCCGTCGACGTCGCGGGTTTCAGTCCTACGGAAGCCGATCAGTTGCGGCGGGCGATGGGTTCCAAACGCTCGCCCGAACGGATGCGACGCCTGCGGGCCCGGCTCTATCAGGGCATGCGAGACCTGCACGGCATCGAAGGCGCGGTCGCCGACCGCATCTACGAGAAGCTCTACGCCTTCGCGAATTTCGGTTTCCCGGAAAGTCATTCGCAGAGTTTCGCCTCGCTGGTGTTCTATTCGGCCTGGTTCAAGCTGCATCATCCCGCCGCCTTCTGCGCGGGTCTGCTGCGCGCACAGCCGATGGGGTTCTACTCGCCGCAGTCACTGGTCGCGGACGCGCGCAGGCACGATGTGGTGGTGCACGGTCCCGATATCAATGCCAGCCGGGCCGAGCCGACGTTGCATGAGCACGGCACCCAGGTGCGATTGGGGTTGTCGGCCGTCCGCCATATCGGCGACGACCTCGCCGAACGTATCGTCCTCGCGCGGGGCGAACGGCCATACACCTCGTTTCTCGATCTGACCGGTCGCGTGGAACTCACCGTCGCCCAGGCCGAGGCGCTCGCGACGGCGGGTGCGCTCAGCAGCATCGGCGGCACCCGACGCGAGGCGTTGTGGGCGGCGGGCGCGGCGGCGGGGGAGCGACATGATCGGCTGCCCGGCACCGGCGCCGCCACCGCCGCACCCGCGCTGCCGGGGATGAGCGCGCTCGAACTCGCCGCCGCCGACGTGTGGGCGACGGGTGTTTCGCCGGGTAGTTATCCCACCGAGTTCTTGCGTGCGCGGCTGAACGAACTGGGTGTGCTGCCCGCCGATCAGCTGCTGGAGGTGCGGGACGGTTCCCGAGTTCTGGTGGGCGGCGCGGTGACTCACCGGCAAAGGCCCGCCACCGCGGGGGGTGTCACCTTTCTCAATCTGGAGGACGAGACCGGCATGGTGAATGTGGTGTGCTCGGTGGGTTTGTGGACGCGCTACCGTCGCCTCGCGCACAGCGCCCCCGCATTGTTGATCCGGGGCAGGGTGCAGAATGCCGAAGGGGCGGTGACCGTGGTCGCCGAACATCTGCAACGCATGGACCTGCGCGTTGATTCGGCATCACGGGATTTTCGCTGAGTACTTCCGTGCGTCGCGATGTCACGAAATGTGTTTATCGGACCGGAAATTCGGGCTCGCCGCTTTTACCGGCCGACATTCGGTGCCGGAACCGATACTGTGCCAGCCATGCGGAAGCTTTGTGCGGTGTTGTGCATCGGCCTGTTCGGTCTGACAGTGCTCGTCGGGTGCGGTGACGACGCGACCGAACCCACTTCGACCGACGTCGGTTCCGCCGAGCAGGCGCCCGCACCCGCGCTCGCGCCACCCGGTCTGCGCGCGCAGGGGCAGATGAAAGAGAACAACTCCGACTCCACGACCGTCACCGACCGCAAGGAAGTCGTTACCGGTTCGGTGGATCTCACCGCCGACGATCCGATCGATGTGGCGAGCACGATCGTCGAGCGGGTGCGCACCGTGCAGGGCAGGGTCGACAGCCGCACCGACCAACCCGGTGTCGACGACAAGGACCCGAGCGCGCAACTCACCGTGCGCATTCCGGCCGACAAGACCGACAGTTTCATCGACGGACTCGGCGGCCTCGCACGCGTCACCGAGGTGAGCACCGACCGTGACGACGTCACCATGCGCTGGGAAGACCTGGACGCCAGGATCAAAGCGTTGCAGGCTTCGGTAGACCGGTTGCGCGCGTTGATCGCCAATGCCGCCAACACCGCCGACCTGATCAATGCCGAACAGGCACTGTCGAGTCGGCAGGGCGAGCTCGACAGCTTGACCGCGCAGAAGCGCCGCCTCGACGACCAGGTCGCGCTGTCCACGCTCACCATCGACATCAGCAGTACCGCGAACACCCCGGACGCGGGCCCGAACAACTTCTGGGACGGCATCGTCTCCGGCTGGCATTCGCTGGTGGACTGGTTGCACGACGCGGTGGTGTTCGTGGGCAAGGCCATTCCGTGGGTCGTGTTCCTGGTCGTCATCGGTGCCGTGGTGTGGGGGATCGCGCGACTGACGCGTCGCGGTCGGGGTAACGCGCGGGGGCGGCACGGTCCGTCGAAGAACACCGACTCCGTCAAGACAACTGAAAAGCGCGCCGACACCGGTACTTCGGCGCAGTCCGGAGCGGCCGAGTCCGAGTCGGAGGCTTCGACGCCCGCTACCAGCGAGACAAGTGCGGAGCCTGGTGCTCACGAGTTCGGCGGCGAGGCCGACCCGGGTTCGACCGACCCGAAGGGCTCCGGCACTGAACGGCCGGACGCGGACAACTGAGCGTTACCGAGGCCCGATGAACGGCGAAGAACAGGAGTGACCGGTGCCGACGGTTCGGGCGACGATCAAACCGAACAGCAAGAAAGGGCCACTGGTCGAGGTCCAGGACGACGGCGCCCTGCTGTTGTATGTGCGCGCACCCGCCGTCGAGGGAAAAGCGAACAAGGCGGCGATCGAGTTACTAGCTGAGCATTACGGCGTGTCCAAAAGCTCGGTGCGATTGTCGGCCGGGGCGACCTCGCGCTTCAAGCGTTTCGACATCGACCTCTGAGTGGCTGCCCTCGCGCGCACGACGACCGGCTGCTTTATGGGTCAACCCGCACAGTCGGCGAATCCGCGTACTGCGGCGGTGCGTAAGGCGCCGCGGCGGGACGCATCGACCGCGCACGTGGGGTCGAGTTGACGCCACCGGTCGCGTACGAAGTCGACTGGCGCAGAACGGTTTTCGCTAGGTGCCCGCCGGAAATCCAAGCTGCCGCCACGCCTCGTACACGGCGACGGCGGCGGAATTGGACAGGTTCATCGACCGTCGTCCCGGCAACATCGGGATCCGCAGTTGATCGGTGAGGTGCGGGTCGGCGAGTACCGAGTCCGGGAGTCCGGTTGGCTCGGTGCCGAACAGTAGGACGTCGCCGTCGCGATAGGCGACATCCGTGTACCACCGCTCGGCCTGCGTGGTGAACGCGAACACCCGCTTCGGCGCGATCGCCGCCCATGCCGCGTCCAGATCGGCATGCACGGTCACCCCCGCGAGATCGTGATAATCCAATCCGGCCCTGCGCAACTTGGGCTCCGAAAGATCGAACCCCAACGGCTCGATCAAATGCAGATGACACCCGGTCCCCGCGGCCAGCCGAATCGCATTGCCGGTATTGGGCGGTATGACCGGCTCGTGGAACATCAAATGGAGCACCCGGTCAGTCAACCAGGTGGTGGCGGCTGCCCGAAAACACGGTGTCCATGCGGCTATCGGCCAGCACGTCAACCGAGTTCTGTGCGGTGTACATCTTCCGATGTCGCGGCAAGGTCGCGCTCTGCGTGCAGCACACCGCTGAACGACAGGTGCCGTCGTCGACGCGGCGCGAGCTGATCGACCAGCTTGTGTTTTCCGTCGCCCTCGGTCGGAGGCGCCGCGAAGGCGTCGACACGACGAGAGTCGGCTCTCATTGCCCGGCTGGGTCCATGCCTCGGCGTCGGCGGTCCAACGCGGTGCCAATCAGCGCGCGGGCATCAGAGCCTGTCACGGCTTGCTTAGCAAGAGTATCGAAGACTCTGCGATACACCTGAAGCTCTCTCGGCTGAGTTACGGTCAGCTCAGCGGCTGGTGTCTCAACCAACACCATCCGATCATCGAACATGAAAAAGTTTGTCTCGGGAGTTCGCCACTCGGCCACGAGTGGCACAACCCCGAACAGCATCCGAGGTAAGCCAATCACGGCTAACAGACGGTCTAACTGGCCCGTCATAACTTCATTACTACCAACCGTGGTGTATAAAGCGTTCTCAGCGACCAGGATATGAAACCGATGATCACCGTAGTAGAGAACTTTTTGTTGTTCGAGTCGGTTGGAAACACCTTGTTCTACGTCGTTGGGTATCCGGTAAAAATCGGTTACCCGCTCTAGCACGGCGGTAGCGTATTCGGCGGTTTGTAAAATTCCCGGTATCAATACCGGTTCATACGCTCGCATAAGCTTCGTCCGCTCCGCGAGGGATACTGATTTTTGTTGCCTACGACCGGTCCCGGTGTTCAGTAATCGACGGTACTCCAGATATGCAGATTCGATATTGCGAACCGTCGCTACTAGATCGCTTAGTTGACCTTCGTTTTCGGTGTACGTGCAATACGCGCGAAGCTGTGGCTCGGTGGGTGTACGGTGACCGGTCTCGATTTTGGATACCAGGGACTCGTGCCAGCCCGCTAGCATAGCGAGCTGGCGACCAGTGAGCCCTGCATCCTTCCTGATCTCGCGAAGACGCTTACCAAGCGCTTCACGTTGTTCGTGTACCGAGTTGGTCACCCGGCGAATTCCTCGAACGGTGTAGCCGAGCTCCACAGCCTTTGCTTGACACTGCGGCAGTAATGAACGATTTCCGAGTCTGTCGTCGTCGCTGTACCGACCCCGGTTCCATTAGCATCCACCAGGTTGAACGCGACCAACGAATCGTCGTACAGCCACCAATCATCGGCCGGGATACCCCCGGCTTCATGGCGTGCGAGGTACCGAATGTCTTCCCCGGCGCGCTGGTTCTCCGGTGTGATCGACAACAGCCACTGGTGATAATCGGTCAGCGGCACAGTCACTACCCGAACCCTGGACACGGCTACGCCCCGGTTCGTTGATTCCCGCATCAGGCTCAGCCATGACTGAAACCATGCGTAGTCGTCGTCTCGGTGCCCTTCGAGGTACCGCGCGAGTTGCGGATTCTCGTCGGCTACGTCGTAGGCGTCCCCTGTTTCGAGGTGGAACGCCGAACGTTCAGCTTGGCCGAACAACTCCGAGAACGCTTCGACCGGATGCAATCGCACCGTAGAACTTCCTTTCTCGCTTCGGCACCTCGATAGCCGTTTCGTCGTCGGCTAGTTCGAGCTGTCCCAGTGTTTCAGCATCGTTGATCGGTCGACCGGTGAGGTTGAAGGTTCCCCGGCCCGTGTCTGCCAACGTGGCGCCGATGAACGTGTCTGGCTCGGCGAAGCCGGTCAACAAGTGCGGAATTTCGACTGTCCCAACGGTGTCGGTCTCCCAGCCTTGAACCAAGTAGGTGTCTTTGTCTGTGGCGTACAAGGTGGGGCACTGACCTTGCCCTGAGCCACCTCTACCGAGGAAACGCAATCTCATGTCTTTGGCTCCCGTCTAGGGGTGTGACTGTGTGTGACACCCGTAGTACCCAGGATGCCGGATTCTTCTTCTCTGCACACCAGCTAGAACGAACAACGTCAAGTTCTGTCAAGTTCGTAGACCACTGGCCCACAGGGTCCCTAGCGTCTCTCCCCAGGCACACGGTGCGGGTGAGTTCATCCCGGAAGCACGCACCCCCTGTAATCGGAGGTGTTCCCCGTGCCGTGTGCTGTACCAACCTCCACAGCAAGGGGCTAGGGAATGGTCGCTATCGGATGGGTTGATCCGACTTCGCCTGTTGCGGAGTGGGACAGGGCTCAAGTGGCAAGGCTTGCGAAGCGTCTCGGGTATCAACTCACGTGGATGCACCCGCGGTCGTATCTCGGGCTTGCTGAACGCGTGGAGTCCTCGGGTTGTGAGGTTGTGTTGTTACCGTCATCGGCTCACGTGACAGCGAGGACGCTGCATCGGTTGTTGTGTGTCTGCGACGTGGAGTGTGCTGCTCCTCGAATGTCGTTGCCTCGGTTCACGGTTCTTGCAGGTGCCCGGCGGTGAGTGGGTTCGGGTTGGTTCTGGCTATCGGTGTACCGCTGGCGGCGTTGCTCGGCGCGGTGTTCTTGCCATCTGAGTGGCCTTGATACCTCCGCGTGGCATGGTGCAGGACGTGCGATGCGCACAAAGGCCGCCTCCGTCGAAAGACGAAGGCGGCCTTTGTTGTCCGGCTGGTCCCGCTCAGCGGGTGAACAGCAGGGCGCGCTTGACCTCTTGGATGGCCTTGGTGACCTCGATGCCGCGGGGGCAGGCGTCGGTGCAGTTGAAGGTGGTGCGGCAGCGCCACACGCCTTCGACGTCGTTGAGGATGTCGAGGCGTTCGCGTGCGCCTTCGTCGCGGCTGTCGAAGATGAAGCGGTGGGCGTTGACGATGGCGGCGGGGCCGAAGTAGCTGCCGTCGCTCCAGTACACGGGGCAGGAGGTGGTGCAGCAGGCGCACAGGATGCACTTGGTGGTGTCATCGAAGCGGTGCCGGTCGGCCTGGCTCTGGATGCGCTCGCGGGTCGGCTCGTTACCCGAGGTCATCAGGTAGGGCTTCACCGCGCGGAACGCGTCGAAGAACGGTTCCATGTCCACCACGAGGTCCTTCTCCACGGGCAGGCCGCGGATCGGCTCGACGGTGATGGTGAGGGACTTGCCTTCCTTGGGCAGCATGTCCTTCATCAGCACCTTGCAGGCCAATCGGTTCACCCCGTTGATCCGCATGGCATCGGAACCGCACACCCCGTGCGCGCAGGAGCGCCGGAAGGTGAGCGTGCCGTCCAGGTAGGACTTGATGTAGATGAGCACGTTCAGGAAGCGGTCGGTGCCGAGTACCGGCACCTGGAACGAATCCCAGTGCGCGCCCTGCCCGTCCTCCGGGTTGAATCGGGCGATCTTGACGGTGATCATCACCGAGCCGTCGGGGATCGGTGCTGGTTTCGTCGGAGGCGTCTTCTCGACTACAGCGGTCATCAGTACTTACGCTCCATCGGCTCGTAACGGGTCTGCACCACGGGCTTGAAGTCGAGCCGGATGTCCGACACCAGGTCGGGGCCCTCCTTGAAGGCCATCGTGTGGCGCATGAAGTTCACGTCGTCGCGATTCGGGTAGTCCTCGCGGGCGTGGCCGCCGCGCGATTCCTTGCGGTTGAGCGCACCGACGACGGTGACCTCCGCCAGCTCGAGCAGGAAGCCGAGTTCTACGGCCTCGAGCAGGTCGCTGTTGTACCGCTTTCCCTTGTCCTGCACCGTGATCCGGGAGTAACGCTCCTTGAGCGCGTGCAGGTCGTTGAGCGCGGTCTTGAGGGTGTCCTCGGTGCGGAACACGGCGGCGTTCATATCCATCGTGTACTGCAATTCGGTGCGAATATCGGCCACGCGCTCGTTGCCGTGGTCGGAAAGGATCAGCGCCAGCCAGTCCTGCACCATCTGTGCCGGGTTCTCCGGCAGCTCGACGAACTCGCTGCGCTGGGCGTATTCGGCGGCGGCGATACCGGCCCGCCGCCCGAAGACGTTGATGTCCAGCAGCGAGTTGGTGCCGAGGCGGTTGGAGCCGTGCACCGAGACGCACGCGCATTCGCCCGCCGCGTACAGCCCGGCGACCACATCGGTGTTGTTGCGCAGCACCTCGCCGCGAATGCGGGTCGGGATGCCACCCATCACGTAGTGGCAGGTCGGCATGACCGGAACGAGTTCCTTCACCGGATCGACACCGAGGTAGGTGCGCGCGAACTCGGTGATGTCGGGGAGCTTCTCCTCGAGCACGTCCTCGCCGAGGTGGGTCACGTCGATGTAGACGTAGTCCTTGTTCGGACCGGCACCACGGCCTTCGAGTACCTCGAGCACCATCGAGCGGGCGACGATGTCGCGTGGCGCGAGGTCCTTGATGGTGGGGGCATAGCGCTCCATGAAGCGTTCACCGTCGGCATTGCGCAGAATGCCGCCCTCGCCACGGACCGCCTCGGAGATGAGGATGCCGAGACCCGCGAGGCCGGTCGGGTGGAACTGGTGGAATTCCATGTCCTCCAAGGGAAGTCCCTTGCGGAACACGATCGCCATGCCGTCACCGGTGAGCGTGTGCGCGTTGGAGGTGGTCTTGTACATCCGGCCCGAGCCGCCGGTGGCGAACACGATCGACTTGCCGTGGAAGACGTGCAGCTCGCCGGTCGCCAGTTCATAGGCGACGACACCGGTGGCGACCGAACCGCCGTCGGTGTCGGACATGATCAGGTCGAGCACATAGAACTCGTTGTAGAACTCCACGTCGTGCTTGACGCAGTTCTGATACAGCGTTTGCAGGATCATGTGGCCGGTGCGGTCGGCGGCGTAACAGGCGCGCCGAACCGGGGCCTTGCCGTGGTCGCGGGTGTGGCCACCGAAGCGACGCTGGTCGATCCGGCCCTCGGGGGTGCGGTTGAACGGAAGGCCCATCTTCTCCAGATCGAGCACCGCGTCGATGGCCTCTTTGGCCATGATCTCGGCGGCGTCCTGGTCGACCAGGTAGTCACCGCCCTTGACGGTGTCGAAGGTGTGCCATTCCCAGTTGTCTTCTTCGACGTTGGCCAACGCGGCGCACATGCCACCCTGCGCAGCACCGGTGTGGCTGCGGGTCGGGTAGAGCTTGGTCAGCACGGCGGTGCGCGCGCGGGGGCCTGCCTCGATGGCCGCACGCATACCCGCGCCGCCCGCACCGACGATGATGACGTCGTAACGATGCTCCTGAATCGGTGATTCGCTCACGAGGGGGCCTGTTCCTAACTGATGTTGGGGTCGAAGGTGAAGATGACGTACGTGCCAACGCCCATGATCAGGATCATCGAGACGGCAAGCAGGGTGTTGAGCCAGAACCGCGTCGAGTCCTTGCGCGAGTAGTCGGCGATCACCGTGCGCAGGCCGTTACCGCCGTGCAGTTGGGCGAGCCAGAGCATGGTCAGGTCCCAGAACTGCCAGAACGGGCTCGACCAGCGACCCGCGACGAAGGCGAAGTTGAGGCGCTTCACGCCACCGTCGAGCATCAGCATGATCGTCATGTGGCCGAAGACCAGCACGATCAGCAGCAGGCCGGAGAAGCGCATGAACAGCCACGCGTACTTCTCGAAGTTGTTGTTCGAGCGGGCGCGCGGTGAGCGCGGCAGGTCCAGGCTCGCGGGCCGATCGTGGGACTGTCCGATGATGGGTGCGGTCATGATCAGTGCTCCGTGAACAGGTAGAAGAACTGGCGGCCGATTCCGGGGACGGCGACGAGGAACCAGATCGCCAGGACGATCCAGAGCATAAGGCGCTGGTACTTGGGGCCCTTGGACCAGAAGTCGACCAGAATGACGCGGACACCGTTGAATGCGTGGAAGAGCACGACCGCGACGAGGCCCATTTCCATCAGCGCGACGAGCGGGGTTTTGTAGGTGTCGATGGCGTCGTTGTATGCCTCGGGGCTGACGCGGACCAGCGCGGTGTCCAGCACGTGCACGAAGAGGAAGAAGAACAGGGTGACACCGGTGATTCGGTGTAGCGCCCAGGACCACATCCCTGGATCGCCTCGGTACAGCGTTTTCCGCTTCGGCTGTGCCGGAGCTTCTATCGTGGTCATAGAGTGCGGTGCCTCCAACGTCGTCGATGGACCCGGTTCTCACGTCCGGCGCCAGGCTGCGTGGAGGGGGCGAATGCCCAGGTGGCTGCGCTCCGGCCCGCCGCCGGGAACCTGAACCGATCTGATCTGGACTCTAATCCTCTGCGATTGCCGGAACTAATTCGGAGTGCGGTGCGTTGCGCTACAGTCGGCGTAGTTAGGTTTACCTTTCTTGTTCTGAAAGAGGGTGCCGAGCGGTCCTCGCGTGGCTGGATTCGGTATGGGTTACAGGAGGGCGGCTATGCCGGAAATCGATTGGAATGTGCTGCGTAACAGCGCAATTCAAGTTATGCGTAACGCGTATGCGCCGTACTCCCGGTTTCCGGTCGGTGCTGCTGCTCTCAGTACTGATAACCGAATTGTGCTTGGTTGCAATGTGGAGAATGTCTCATATGGTTTGACCCTGTGCGCCGAATGCGTACTAGTCGGTAACTTATTTTCCAGCGGTAGCACCCGATTACTGGCCGTTTCGGTAACGGACTCACGCGGCGAAATCCTCACCCCCTGCGGCCGCTGCCGCCAGTTGCTCTACGAACACGGCGGCCCCAACCTACTCATCGACCACAAGACCGAGCCCCACCCGCTGGCCACCCTCCTCCCCGGCGCCTTCACCCCCAACGACCTCGACGCCGGGCAACGCTGATCTGACCACCAGGACACCCGGCCGTGATGGTCACGGAATCGACCCCACCATGTCCTGCTGACCTTCGTAGGCGTATTTCCCGGCCGCCCGTGATGCGCCTGGCGGCCCAGCGGGACTCGGGTACGGGTACTCGCGGCGTGCTCGCTCTGGTTCCGGGGTCGTTATAGCGTCTCGTGCGCCGCCGATCCCGCTCTTCGGTGACGCCACTCCGTGCCACACTGGGCACCGTGACGGCACTCGACGCGGTTTCGGTTATTGCCACTAAACGTGATGGTGGTGAGCTGTCGGATTCGCAAATCGACTGGGTGGTGGCTGGGTTCACGCGGGGTGCGGTCGCCGACGAGCAGATGGCGGCGTTGGCGATGGCGATCGTGTTGCGCGGCATGACGCGGCGGGAGACGGCGCGCTGGACCGCGGCGATGATCGCCTCGGGTAGTCGCATGCAGTTCTCCGGTCTCGGACGGCCTACGGTCGACAAGCACTCCACCGGCGGGGTCGGCGACAAGATCACCCTGCCGCTGGCGCCGCTGGTCGCGGCGTGTGGTGCGGCGGTGCCGCAGTTGTCCGGGCGTGGATTGGGGCACACCGGCGGAACTTTGGACAAGCTCGAGTCCATCGCCGGGTGGCAGGCCGATCTCACCGGGGATCGGATGCGCGAGATCCTCGCCGACCCGGAGACCGGCGCGGTGGTCTGCGCCGCCGGTGCCGACCTCGCGCCCGCCGATAAGCGGCTATACGCGTTGCGCGATGTCACCGGGACCGTGGAATCGGTGCCGCTGATCGCGAGCTCGATCATGAGTAAGAAGATCGCCGAGGGCACCTCGGGGCTGGTGCTCGACGTGAAGGTCGGTGCGGGCGCGTTCATGAAATCTCTCGACAGCGCGCGTGAATTGGCCACGGCAATGGTCGAATTGGGTGCCGATGCCGGAGTGCGCACGGTGGCCGTGCTCACCGCGATGGACACCCCGCTCGGCCGCAGTGCGGGCAACGCGCTCGAGGTCGCCGAATCGGTGCGTGTGCTCGAAGGCGGTGGGCCCGCCGATGTCGTCGAGTTGACGCTCGCGCTGGCCAGGGAAATGGTGGCCGTCGCTGGCCTGGACATCGACCCCGCCGACGTGCTCGCCGACGGTCGGGCGATGGACCGGTGGCGCCGCATGATCCGCGCCCAGGGCGGCGACCCGGACGCGCCGCTGCCGAAGGCGAAACACACCGAGGTCGTGCGCGCCGATCGCGACGGCGTGCTGACGCGAATGGACGCGATGGGCGTCGGCCTGGCCGCCTGGCGACTAGGCGCGGGCCGAGCCCGTCAAGGCGACCCGGTCCAAGCGGGCGCTGGCGTCGAAATCCACGCCAAGCCAGGCGATCCCGTCACCAAGAACACCCCGTTGTTCACCCTCCACACCGACACTCCCCACACATTCCCCACCGTCACCAACTCCCTAACCACCGCCGTCACCATCGCCCCACCACAAACCCCCACCCCCACCCCACCCCTAATCCTCGAACGCCTAACCCCATAACCCCCACCCCAACCGGACCCCCACACCCATCCCCACCAGACGCTTGCCCCCGCCCGCACCTCATCGACCTTGCGACACAGCCCCCCAGCAGCAGCCACCAAGATCACCAGGCCCCCTCGGCATCACAGCCGGGCACCCCGCGCCCGGCTACCTTCCGCGCTCAACCGCAGAACGGAAGTCGCCAAGATCACCAGGACGCCATCGCGTCACTGCGGGGCATTCCCCACGCCCATGTCCTGTTGATCTTGTAAGTGCGTGGTGGGGAGGGGCGCCGTCCGCCCACCACCGATTCGAGTTGCGGGAGTTCGTCGCCACGGTTGGATCGTGGAACCGGCTCGATCGCGGCACCGAGCATCTGCGCGCCGCCATCGCCAGCCACGGCCCCGAGCACGGGTAAGGCCGAACCCCCGGGAGTCAAGATCACCAGGACACCCTGGTGAAACTGCGGGGTTTTTTCCGTGACCGTGTCCTGTTGATCTTGCAAGGGCGGCTTGCTTGTTCGGTGGCGGGGGCGCCAAGGTCATCGGGGGAGCGCTGCCCTCTTGGCTGGGAGTGGGGGCGAGGTGCCAGGGGGTTTGGTGTCATTGTGGGGTTTTCCGCGGCTGTGGTCTGGTGGTCTTGTCAGGCTGTGGGGCGGGGCGTGGGTTCTGTTTGGCTGGTGGTGGTTTGGGGGGATTCGAGGTTGCGGGGAGGTGGCGGGGGTGCGGAGTTGGGTGCCGGATCGGGGTGGGGCGGCTACCGTCGATATATGACTGGACCGACGCCTTTGACGCTCGCCTCGATCCGCCAAGCACCGAAAGCGTTGCTGCACGATCATCTAGACGGTGGACTGCGACCGGCGACGGTGCTCGAACTCGCCAACGAGTGCGGTTACGACGGGCTACCCGCCAGCGATGAGGCGGCGTTGGCCGCGTGGTTCCGTGACGCGGCCGACAGCGGATCGCTGGAACGTTATCTGGAGACCTTCGCGCACACCGTCGCGGTGATGCAGACGCCGGAGGGCCTGCGCCGAGTGGCCAGCGAATGCGCGCAAGACCTCGCCGCCGACGGCGTGGTGTACGCGGAGGTGCGCTTCGCGCCCGAACAACACCTCGAGCGCGGACTCACCCTCGACGAGGTGGTCGAATACACCCTGGCTGGTTTCGTGGAGGGCACCGCCGCGGCCGCCGCCGAAGGCCACGAGATCCTGGTGGTGTGCCTGCTCACCGCCATGCGGCACGCGGCACGCTCGCGCGAGATCGCCGAGCTGGCGGTGCGTTTCCGTGATCGTGGAGTCGGCGGTTTCGACATCGCGGGGGCGGAGGCGGGTTATCCGCCGAGCCGCCACCTCGACGCGTTCGAATACATGCGAGCCAACAGCGCGCACTTCACGATTCACGCGGGTGAGGCATTCGGCCTGCCGTCGATCCACGAAGCGCTCGCGTTCTGTGGCTGCAATCGCCTCGGCCACGGCGTGCGCATCACCGACGACATCGTGGTGCCCGGCGACACCGCCGACGCCGAGCTGGGACTGGTGGCGAACTATGTGCGCGACAACCGGATTCCGCTCGAACTGTGTCCCTCGTCGAATGTGCAGACCGGTGCGGTGCCCTCGTTGGACAAGCATCCGTTCGATCTGCTTGCCCGGCTGCGCTTTCGCGTCACCGTCAATACCGACAACCGGCTGATGAGCGATACCAGCATGAGCCGGGAGATGGCGAAGCTCGCCGAGACCTTCGACTACGGGTGGAGCGATCTGGAGCGGTTCACCATCAACGCGATGAAATCGGCGTTCATCCCGTTCCCGGAACGCCTGCGCATCATCGACAACATCATCAAACCCGGCTACGCGGTGTTGCTGGGGTAGCCGGGCGGACAGCCCGCTTGCCCGGCCACCGTCGCATGCGCGTCGGTGGCCGGATTCGGTTACTGCTTGTCGAGTCGGGACTCCAGGTTCTGCTCGAGCTCACGCCAGGACTGCGCCTCGGCCGCGAACGGCGGATTGGGTGCCATCCGGGTCGGGTCGGGGTTCAACAGGTACGAGACGTACCAACCGAGCGGGGTGGCCTGGGCCAGCGCCTGCTCCACGGTGTCGTTCTCGGCGTAATCGGCGGCGTCGGTGAACAGTTCGACCGCGAGGTCGAGCTGATCGACATCCACCGCTTCGGGCCCCTCGGCCAGATCGTCGGCGAGACCAGGAAGTACGTACACGTTCTCGTCGGTGACCTCGACCTCGAGCGAACCGTCCACCGCGGCGGTCTGCACCTCGGCATAGGTGCTCACCCGCACCAGATCGTGCTCGTGATCGTCGGCCAGGTAACGCGCGAGCGCCCGCTCGGTGGGGAAGGTCAGGATCCTGCCCTTGCTACCGAGGAAGATCGGTTCGTCACCGAGGTAGCAGCGCAGCGTGAACAGGGTGCGCTCGGAGGTGATGATCTTGATCGGGTCGATGCCGACCTCGTTCCAGAACGACTCGTCCTCGTCGTCCTCGTCGTCCTCGTCGTCGGCGGCGAGGTCGACCGGCTCGAACTCCTCGTCCTCCTCGCTGTCGACCGTGTCGTCGGCGTCGACGACGTTCTCGTCGGCGGCGAGCAGTTCCGCCTCGGCGACGGTGACGGCTTCGGCGTCGACCTCGGGAGTGTGGATGACCGAATCGATCGCGTCGAGTACTTCGTCCCAGCCCTTGGCGATGGCCGCGCCGACCTGGTCCCACAGCTCTTCGCCATCGCGTCCGAGGAAGGCGTTCACACCACCGGGCAGCGCGCCGAGCACGGGATGCGAGCCGAAGAACTTGGTCACCGGGTCCAGTTCGCACACTTCGCCGATATTGCGGACCATCGCGAGGGTGTCTTCCAGCTCGGCGATGGTCTCGGCTTCGGGGTCGCTCGCGGCCAGCTCCGGCACGGCGACCAGATCGAAGCTGAAGTTCTCCTCCGGCTCCAATTCCACCGCGGAAAGCCCCGCGATGATCTTCCATGCCGGATGGTCGACGAGGTCGTTGTCGGAGTTGGTTCTGATGAACGCGGCCAGCTCCGCGACCGACTCGAAGCCGTAGAGGTCATCCTCGTGTCCGAGGAACGCCTCCCACTCGTCGTCACCGTCACGCCAACGCGGTGCCCACAAGGTGACCAGATCGCCGTCGGTCAGGCCGAGCTCGATCGGGACGATGTCTCCAGAAGCCATGTGCGGAAGCCTATCGACCTTCCGATTCAGGCACTATCCCGCCCGCCCTGATTGGCGGCTCCTGCCTCGTTCGGGTTGGTCGCGAATGATTCGTTCAGTGTCGCAACGACCTTGGAACGCTGCCCGCTGGCGTCCTCCGCGGCCTGCTTACACGCCCACACGATCATCTGTCCGACCTCGGCGGGTGGCAGTGTGGTCACCGATTCCGCCAGGTTCAACCCGACCAGGGCACCCTCGCTGTTCACCTCGACGGTGACCGACTCGTCCTCGGTGGTGAAAGTGCCGCGTACCTGCTTGAGGCCGTACATGGCGGCCTCCAACGCCTCGAGCTTCTGGGTCGCGTTGGCGACCAGAGCGTCCATCTCAGCACTCATGACTGCGCCTCGTCGTGTTCGTGGGTGGGGTCGATCGGTGTGTTCATACCGGCCGCATCCAGCTCGTCGGCCCGGTGTCGGCGTCATCGATCCGGTCGAGTTCGTCGACCGCGGCCTGCCGGTCGGGCAGGCCGAGGCCATCGAGAATATCGGTGGGCATGCCCGCCTCGGAAAGCACTTCCCTGCGCCGTGCGCGTGCCGCGATGGCCGACCGCTGCGTGAGCCGCAAGATCTCGTTGGCGAGGGTCTGTGCGCCATAACGGTATTCGCCGCGTTCGAACTTGATCTCCACCGGCACACCCTGATCGGTGGCGCGCACCGAAATGGTGCCCGACCGATTGGTGCTGCCCGCGACCGTGACGTTGGGGACTTCCGGTTGGGTCATGACAGCGCTCCTGTCTCGGACGCGATGCCGCGTCCGCTCATTCCGTCGGCCTGTAGAAGCCGTGGAAATTCATCCCTGAGTTTTCCGTTCGAATCGAGCTGACCTGGACCGGGTCGCCCGCTTCGACGAGCTGCCCGTTGCCGATCACCATGGCGACATGGCCATCCCAGACCGCGAGATCACCCGGCATCACGTCGCCAGGGGAGACCTGTGAGCCGCCGTCCTGTTCGGCGGCGAGCCTGGGGATATCGACCCCGGCCTCGCCGTAGGCGTACTTGGTCATACCGCTGCAATCCAGGCCGCTGCCGGGGCTGTTGCCGCCCCACACGTACGGGGTACCGACGGTGCCGAGCGCCGCGCGAACCGCCGTGGCCGCCTTCTCGTTCGGCGCGGTGACGGTGCTGCCGTCGGGCAGCGTGAGTTTGACGCCGGTGCCCGTGTCGGTCTTGGTTCCTGTCGTGCTCGATGTGCCCGCAGGGCTCGCGATGGATGCCGTGGAAGTTTGGTTGGCCGAGGAACCCATCAAGCCACTCGCCATCGAGCCCACGCTGCCGAGGGCGCCGCTGGCCATCGAGATCGCCTGCGGTGCCGCGGCGGCCGCGACCGGCATGGCCGCAGGCGGCGGTGTCGGTGGTGGTGGGGTGAGTTCGCTCATCGACGCGGTCTGCGTGTCGAGTTCGCTGCGTACCTTGCCGACCGTATTGACCGCTTGGCCGAGGTGGTCGATCGCGGTGCCGACAGCCAGTGACATGCCCGCCGGGGTACCCAGTGCCGGACCGATGGCGACTGTTTTGTCGATGAACGACTGGGCGATCCCGGTGAGCTCTTTCTGGCCCGTTTCCACCTGTGCCGCAGCCTGATTCACCACGCCGGCCATGTCGTTGCCACGATCGGAGATGGTGGCCGCGGAGGTTTGTACGCGCAGCGCCTTCGCCGTCACCGCGTCGGCGGCGACGCCGTCCCACGCGTTGTTCACGCCGTTGATGCTCGCGCGACCCATCTGATGGATCTGGTCGACGGAGGTCGAGGTGCTGCGTAGGGAGTCGGAGGGTCCGCCCGCGGGCAGCACCCCGCTGCCGAAACTGGCGAGCAGGTCGAGAATCGGCTTGGCCAGTGCGTTGATATCGATCACAGGGTCATCCGTTCAGTTCTCCGTCGGCCTGCCGCAACGCGCTGGCGTTGTTCAGGTCGGTCTCGGTGAGGACTCCCGCCGCGCCGATGGAAGCGCCACCGACACTGGCCAACACGGCCGACAGTTGACTGATCGAGGCGACATGTCCGGCGTGGGCCGCGGCGTAGGCGGCCATGAAATCGCCACCGATCAGACCCATGATCGGACCGAGTAGTTCGGGGCCGGCCGCTACCGCGTTCACCCCGGCAGCGGTCATCTCACCGGCCATCAAGTGAGCGTTCGCGCCATAGGCGGCGATGCCCTCGGTGTCCGCCGACATCTTTCGCATCAGAACTTCCCCCATCTGTCTTGTTCCCAGGCAGAGTACGTCATTCTCTTGGTTCGACGCGCGCTGTTCCCCATCGGTTCCCACCGAAACGAAAAAACTGATTTCCGTGATGGGGTCGCCGCCGCCCTGCCCCATGACTTTATCGTTCCCCCATGCACACCCGAACCGTGGACCACCCACTCGCCGCCGCCTTGCTCACCACCATGCGCGACGCGCGGACGCCGAACGCGGCCTTCCGTATGGCGCTGCGCGACCTCACCGGCCTGCTGGTCTACGAGGCGTTGCGCGACGCGCCGGTGCGGCGGTTCACCGTAGGCACACCCGTCGCGGAGACCGAAGGGGTGCGACTGGCCAACCCACCGCTGTTGGTGCCCGTGTTGCGCGCGGGACTCGGCATGGTCGAGGCCGCCTCCGACCTGATCCCCGACGCGCGCGTGGGTTTCGTCGGCATCGCCCGCGACGAGCGAACCCACCAGCCGGTTCCCTACCTCGAGTCGCTGCCGGAGGACCTCGCGCAGAGCTCGGTGTTCGTGCTCGACCCCATGGTGGCCACCGGCGGCTCCCTGCGGCACACCATCGAACTCCTCGCCGCGCGCGGTGCGACCGACATCACCGCGGTGTGTGTGGTCGCGGCACCCGAAGGTCTTGCGTTGCTTGCGGACTCGGGGTTGCCGATCCGGCTGATCACCGCGGCGATCGACGCAAGTCTGAACGAGAACGCCTACATCGTTCCCGGCCTCGGCGACGCGGGCGACCGACAGTTCGGCCCACGCTGACCCGATCGACCCCGATGCCGCGCTACAGCCGCTCGCAATATTCGCGCAGCTCGGCCAGACGTGCGCGTGCCAGCGCCCGCGCCGAGGGGAGTTCGTCGCGCGTGGCGACCGGCGCCGTCACCTCCAGGTAGCACTTGAGTTTCGGCTCGGTGCCGGACGGGCGGATCACCAGGCGGGTCGACGCACCCTCGAAAATCAGCGCGTCGGTGCGCATTCGGCCGCGTGCCTTGCTCAGGTCGACGTATTTCACCGACTCGCCCGCGATATCGTCCGGCGGCCTCGCCCTGATTCGCTCGACCGCCTCGGCGGCGGCCGCCGCCGAATCCAGTCGCACCGAAACCTGATCGCCCGCGTGCACCCCGAATTCGACCGCGTAGTCGTCGAGTTCATCGAGCAGGCCACGACCCTCGGCCTTCAGCCGGGCCACCAGATCGGCGGCGAGCACGGCGGCGGAGATGCCGTCCTTGTCGCGGACGGTCGTCGGGTCGACGCAGTGCCCGATCGCCTCCTCGTAGGCGTAGACCAGACCTTCGCCCGCCCGCGCCAGCCACTTGAACCCGGTGAGGGTCTCCGCGTACTGACCGCCGCGCGCCACCGCGAGCTTGGACAACAGCCGCGAGGACACGATCGTGGTGGCCACCAACGCATCCGGTGCCGCGGTCCGCAACACACAGTCGCCGAGCAGGACACCGGTCTCGTCGCCGCGCAGCATCCGCCAACCGTCGGGGGTGGGGATGCCGATCGCGCACCGGTCGGCATCGGGGTCCAGCGCGATCGCCAGGTCGGCCTCGACGCGTTCGGCCAACGCGATCAGCAGGTCGGTGGCGCCAGGCTCCTCCGGATTCGGGAAGGCGACGGTGGGGAATTCGGGGTCCGGCGCGTATTGCTCGTCCACCACGTGCACATCGGTGAATCCCGCCGCCTCGAGTGCGGCGCTGGCCAATTCGCCGCCGACACCGTGCAATGGCGTCAGCGCGATACGGACCGGTGCGCGCCCGCCGATGCCGCCGATCAGCCCTGGCAGCGCACGGATTCGGTCGAGGTAGCCGCGCACCAGGTCGGTGCTCGTCGCCGCAGCCGGCTCCACCTCGGCGCGGGCCACCGGCTCGATGACCGCCGCGATGCACCGTTCGATCTCCGCGTCCGCCGGGGCGATCAGTTGCGAGCCGCCGTCGAGATACAGCTTGTAGCCGTTGTCGGTGGCCGGATTGTGCGAGGCGGTGATCTGCACACCCGCCACCGCGCTCAGCGCGCGCACCGCGAACGCGAGCACGGGTGTCGGCACCGGTTCGGGCAACAGCGTCACCGGAAAGCCCGCGGCGGCAAAGACTTCGGCGGTCGCGGTGGCGAATTCGGCCGACCCGTGCCGTGCGTCGCGGCCGACGACCACCGTGGCGCCGCCGAGGCAGCGTTCGGTCAGCCAACCGACGACGCCGGAGGTAGCCCTGCTGACGGTGTCGACGTTCATCCCGTCCGGACCGTCGCGCAGCGGCCCGCGCAGCCCTGCCGTCCCGAAGCGCAGCATTACAACCGCTCCAGCACACCGCGCAGCAGCTTACCGATGCGTGGCGCCGCGGCATTGCCCTCGGCCAGCACTTCCGCGTGCGAGAGCGGCTCGCCGGTGACGCCGGCGGCGAGATTGGTGACCAGCGAGATACCGAGCAGCCGCGCGCCGAGCGAACGACACGCGATCGCCTCCAGCACGGTCGACATACCGACCAGATCGGCCCCGAGGGTGCGCAGCATCGTGATCTCCGCTGGCGTCTCGTACTGCGGACCGTGCAGGCCCGCGTACACGCCTTCGGTGAGGCTCGGGTCGATTTCCTTTGCCAGCGCGCGCAATTCGGGATCCCACGCGTCGACGAGGTTGACGAACGACGCGCCGACCAGCGGCGTGCGTCCGGTGAGGTTGAGGTGATCGTTGATCAGTACCGCGTCGCCGACCCGAAGCCCGGAGCCGATACCGCCGGCGGCGTTGGTGAGCAGCACGGTCTCGGCGCCCGCCGCGATGGCCGCCGCCACCGGGTGCACTACTTCCTGTGGCTGGTAGCCCTCGTAGAGATGTTGTCGCCCGAGTAACAGCAGCACGGGCGTCTCGCCGACGGTCACCGAATGCACGATCCCCACATGCCCTTGCGCGCTGGGGGTGCCGAAGCCCGGCAGCTCGCGCATCGGTACGGAGGCGTTCGGTGTGCCGATCTGCGCGGCGGCGTCCTGCCACCCCGAACCGAGTACCACCGCGACCCGGTGGCGTGCCACTCCTGTGCGTTCCGCGATCGCGCGCGCGGCGTCTTCGGCAAGCATGGGCGCAACGATAGTGCGATGTGGCGGTGGTGGTCGTGGATCCTCGCCGTCATCGTGCCTGTGTGGCGGGCGACGGCCGTTACTACCCGCCGGTAGTTATCGCTGCGTCGGCCGGATACGCTGCACACATGCCGAATCTGGAACGCTCAGGTGATGTGTTCGTGCTCTCCCTCTCGACCGAGGGACAGACCGATGGCGACAACCGCTTTCATCCGGACTGGGTCGATGAATTCCATTCCCTGCTGGACGAGGTCGAGCGCTCGGAGGGGCCGGCCGCGCTGGTCACCACCGCCGAGGGCAAGTTCTACAGCAACGGGCTCGACATCGACTGGGTGTTCGCCAACCCGGCCCAACTGCACGGCTACCTCGATCGCGTGCACACCATGTTCACCCGGCTGCTCACCTTCCCCCTGCCGACGGTCGCCGCCATCAACGGTCACGCGTTCGGCGCGGGTGCCATGCTCGCGACCTCGCACGACTTCCGGGTGATGCGCGCCGACCGCGGCTTCTACTGCCTGCCCGAGGTGCATCTCGGCATGCCGTTCACCGTCGGCATGAACGCGCTGATCACCGAGCGGCTCGGCAGTCAGGTGGCGGTCAAGGCGATGACGACCGGCTACCGTTACCCGGCCGAGGAAGCGATCGCCGCGCGCATCGTCGACACGAAAGCCGAAGCGGATGCGGTGCTCTCGACCGCCGTCGAGCAGGCCGCGGCACTGGCGAGCAATCGCAAACCGAACCTTCCCGTCATCAAGCGCGCGCTGCACGCGCGGGCGCTCGAGGGCTTGGCCACACCGACGACACCCGAGAATTTGGCCTTCGCCGCGGGCTGAGTCGGCGCGCGCCTCGGCCGCGCCGGGGAACGCCGAGGGGCAAACGCTGCAAGACTGTGTCGCATGCCACCAGCGAGTGACGGGCGCCGTCGAGCACAGAGTGATCACCGTGCTCGACGGGTGCCCGCTGTCGACGGTGTCGACCGCGCCGATTCCCCGGCGAACACACCCACCGCGATCCGAACCTCGGACGCCACGATCGCCGCCGCCGCCGACCGGCTGATCGCGCTCGCGCACTCGATCCACGCCGAACCGGAGCTGGCGTTCGAGGAAGTCCGTAGCGTCGCGAAGGTCATCGAGCCGCTCACCGAGCGCGGCTTCGTCATCGAGCGCGGTGTCGCCGACCTACCCACCGCCTTCCGCGCCAGCTACGGCAGCGGCCCGCTGACGGTGGGTGTGTGCGCCGAATACGATGCGCTGCCCGATATGGGCCACGCCTGCGGGCACAACATCATCGCCGCGACGGCAGTGGGTGCCGGGCTCGGTCTCGCCGAGGTCGCCGACGCGCTCGGTATCACCGTCGTCGTGCTCGGCACACCCGCCGAGGAAAGCGGCGGCGGCAAGGTGCTGATGTTGGAGCGCGGCGCGTTCGACGACCTCGCGATGGCGATCATGGTGCATCCGGGTCCCCTCGATATCGCCGGTGCGACGTCGCTGGCGCTCGCGGATCTCTCGGTGGTGTTCCACGGCCGTGAGGCGCACGCGAGCGCCGCACCCGAATTGGGCCGCAACGCAGGGGATGCGGTGACGATCGCGCAGGTCGCGATCGGTCTGCTGCGTCAGCACATCCAGCCGGGCCAGCAACTGCACGGTATAGTCGGACAGGGTGGCGCAGCCCCGAACATCGTGCCAGGACGCGCGGAACTGCTGTATTACCTACGCGCAGCCGACTCCGCGTCCCTTGATGATCTGACGCGACGCGCGTCGGCGTGTTTCGAAGCCGGCGCCCTCGCGTCCGGCTGTACCCATGAGGTCGCCACGTTGTCGCCGACGTACACCGAGTTGACCCCCGACCCGGCGCTGCTGTCGGTCTACCGCGCGCAGATCGCCGATCTAGGCCGGGTGCCGATCGCACCGGAGCTGGAGAGACAGCGACCGCTCGGCAGTACAGATATGGGCAACGTCACCAACGTCGTGCCGGGAATTCACCCGGTCATCGGGGTCGATGCCGGTGGAGCGGTCACCCACCAGCCCGGTTTCGCGACCGCGAGCGTCAATGCCTCGGCCGATCGTGCGGTGCTCGACGGTGCGCGCGCACTCGCCCGCACCGCGATCACCACCGCGAGTGACCCGGTCGAGCGGGACAGGTTGTTACAAGGTGTGGTTCGACGACAGGAGGAGAATCGGTGAGCACTACCGGCCGTTCGGCGGCGCGCGCGACCAGCGCTGAGGCGTTGGCCCGTGTGGCCACGGCCCGCGTAGCCGCACAGGGCCCCACGCATGCGTCGGAGGGGCCAGGCGAGGGTCCAGGCCCCGGTCCGGAGTATGGGCAAGGCGCCGTTCGGCGACCGTCCGCTCCGGGGTACGCGACCGCGCGGCAATCCGCGAAGGGGATTTCGACGGAATCCGTGGTTTCGGCGCGAGCGGAGGCGCTCGAGTCCTGGTTGGCCGAGCACACGGGCGATCTCGTGCAGTGGCGCAGACATATTCACGCTAATCCCGAACTGTCGCGCACGGAGTTCGCCACCACCGAGTTCATCGCGTCGTGGTTGACGAAGGCCGGGTTGACCCCGCAGGTCCTACCCGGCGGCACCGGCCTGATCTGCGATATCGGGCCGGGTCTGGAGGCGGGACCGCGCATCGCGTTGCGCGCGGATATCGACGCGCTGCCGTTGCAGGAGTTCACCGGCCTCGGGTTCGCCTCCACCGTGCCGGGTGTCTCACATGCCTGCGGGCACGACGCGCACACGACGATCCTGCTCGGTACGGCGTTGGCGTTGGCGCAGATGCCTGACCTGCCGGTGGGCGTGCGATTGATTTTCCAGCCCGCCGAAGAGGTGATGCCGGGCGGCGCGATCGATGTGGTGGCCGCGGGGGCGATGGCCGATGTCGAGCGGGTCTTCGCGCTGCACTGCGACCCTCGGTTGGCGGTCGGGAAGGTCGGTATCCGGGTCGGCGCGATCACCTCGGCCGCCGACACGGTGGAGTTGGTGCTGGATTCGCCCGGTGGGCATACCTCGCGTCCGCATCTGACCAGCGATCTGGTGTATGCCATCGGCAGTGTGATCACCGGTCTGCCCGGTCTGCTCAGCCGCAGGATCGATCCGAGGACGAGCACGGTGATGGTGTGGGGTGCGGTGTCGGCGGGCAAGGCGCCCAACGCGATTCCGCAGACCGGCATGCTCACCGGGACGGTGCGCACCGGCGACCACGCTACCTGGGCACTGTTGGAGCCGATGGTCCGCGAGATCGTCGAGGGGTTGCTCGCCCCGACCGGCGTGCGGTATCAGCTGAACTACCGGCGCGGTGTGCCGCCCGTGGTCAACGACGAGCATTCGACCAGGATGTTCGAGGACGCGATCAAAACGGTGGGGCCGCAAGCACTGGCCGACACACCGCAGTCCGGCGGCGGCGAGGACTTCTCCTGGTATCTGGAGCAGGTGCCCGGCGCGATGGCGCGGCTCGGGGTGTGGTCGGGGGAGGGCGACCAGCTGGATCTGCATCAGCCGACCTTCGACCTCGACGAGCGTGCGCTCGCGGTCGGCGTGCGGGTGTTGAGCAATATCGTGCTCGGTCAGGGGAACCCGACTCCGGCGTGATCGGTGGGGCGCTGCCCGTGTCAGTGATCCGATGCGGCCGGACTGTTCCGGCCGCATCGCCCATCAGTGGACTAACCGAAGTTGCCCGGCCCGACGTTGCGGCTGTTCCTGGTTCGCAGCGCGTGCACGTATTCGGCTGGCGCGCCCGCTTTCTCGGCCGCGTCGGAGATCACGCCGATGTAGCGGGCCGAGGGCAGCCCGCCTTCGTAGGCGTCGAGCACATACAGCCACGCCAAGGTCGGGTCACCGCCGCCGTCGGCGCCTCGGGTGACGCGTAGCCGGATCTTCTTGTGGATTCCGAAGTCCGAGCCCTCCCAGCGGTCGAGGCGCTGCTCGTCTTCGGGGGAGACGTCGTAGAGCACGACGAACACCCGCGATCCCGGCTCTTCGACAACGGTCGCGAGGGGGCCCTCCCAGCCGATGTCGTCGCCGGCGAAGGTGAGCCGCCAGCCCTCCAACCAGCCCGTTCCGGACATCGGGGAGTGTGGACAGCGCTCTAACATCTGCGTTGCGTCCATGTTGGACCCGTAGGCGGCGTAGATCGGCACCTGCAAAGGGTAGCCAATAAGAGCGCGGATTCGACTCCATCCCGGCCAGATCCATCGTTGCGACGACGTTCGCGGGCTCGCGGCGATGCGATAAAGGGCGTTCGGACCTCGCCGGATAACGTTGGCGGCGGACCGGAGATCCCGGAACACCAGCCCGAGCGGAGGTATCCATGACCCGCATTGTGATCATCGGTGGCGGACCGGCAGGCTACGAGGCAGCGTTGGTCGCCGCGCAGCACGGCGCGACGGTGACGTTGGTCGATTCCGACGGCATCGGTGGCGCCTGCGTGCTGTGGGATTGCGTGCCGTCGAAGACCTTCATCGCCTCGACCGGCGTGCGCACCGACCTGCGTCGCGCCCGTGATCTCGGCATCACACTCGACCCCAAGCAGGCCGAGGTGCAACTGCCCGAGGTGAACGCACGCGTTCAAGAGCTCGCGTTGGCCCAGTCTTCGGACATCAGGTCCAAATTGCAGACCGCGGGTGTGACGGTGTTGTCGGGGCGCGCGCAACTCACCGACTCGACCAAGGGCTCGGCCGCCCACCAGGTGCGCGCCACGTTCGACGACGGTTCCGAGGACGTACTCGACGCCGATGTTGTGTTGATTGCCACCGGTGCGAGCCCGCGCGTGTTGCCGGGCGCGGTGCCAGACGGTGAACGAATCCTCAACTGGCGTCAGCTCTATGACCTCACGGAGCTGCCGGAGACGTTGGTGGTGGTCGGATCCGGTGTGACGGGTGCCGAGTTCGTCTCCGCCTACACCGAGGTCGGCGTGCGGGTGAAGCTGGTGTCCAGCCGCGACCGCGTGCTGCCCGGTGAGGATGCCGACGCCGCGCTGGTGTTGGAGGACGCGTTCGCCGAGCGAGGTGTCGAGCTGGTCAAGCACGCGCGCGCGGATTCGGTGGAGCGCACCGCCGACGGTGTGCTGGTCACCCTGTCCGACGGAAGGACGGTGACCGGGACGCACGCGCTGATGACGGTCGGTTCCACCCCCAACACCGACGGACTCGGCCTCGAGCAGGTGGGCCTGGAGTTGGACCGCAGCGGGTACCTGCGCGTCGACCGTGTCTCGCGCACACCGGTTCCCGGTATCTACGCGGCGGGCGACTGCACCGGTCTGCTCCCATTGGCGTCGGTGGCCGCGATGCAGGGGCGGATCGCGATGTATCACGCGCTCGGTGAGGGCGTGAGCCCGATTCGGTTGAAGACGGTCGCGTCGGCGGTGTTCACCCGCCCTGAGATCGCCACCGTCGGCGTCAGCCAGACCGCGATCGATGCCGGTGAGGTGCCGGCGCGGACGGTGATGCTGCCGTTGAACACCAATCCGCGTGCCAAGATGTCGGGCTTGCGAAGGGGTTTCGTCAAGATCTTCTGCCGTCCCGCCACGGGTGTGGTGATCGGCGGTGTGGTGGTGGCACCGATCGCTTCGGAGTTGATTCTGCCGATCGCGTTGGCGGTGCAGAACAATCTGACGGTGAACGATCTGGCGCAGACCTTTTCGGTGTACCCGTCGCTCACGGGCTCGGTGACCGAGGCGGCGCGGCAGTTGATGCGCCACGACGATCTGGATTGATCCGACGGGCATTGTTGTCGCGGTGTCGGATCGCACAGGTGGATCGGCTCGGCATGATCGGATCCGCTGACGCAACCGTGTTCCTGCGTCTGGTCAGTGGCCGGTCCTGGCGGAATTCGGTGTTTCCCGTGGTCACTGGGGTGCGCGGAAGGGCTTGGCGGCGCCGGGTTTTCGGGCGTGGTCCTGATCTTCGGGCGAGGCGGCTGAACTGCGGTGAGTCTGCCTTACTTTCGCGTTGCCAGTACGGCGCGCATGTGGTTCACTCCTCGGGAGAGATGCGATCGGCGGGCGGATCGCGTGGTTCGGTGTGGGGGGATGCTCCTTTCCAAATCGGAACGGTGAACGGCCGTCGGGTCGTTCGACGACCAGGCGTCTCACCAGGACAACTGAGTGCGACTGATCGTGTCGCATCCGGGAAAGGGAATTGCGAAAAGTGAAACATCGTAAGCCGAATCGGGCGTCGCGAGCGATGGCGGGCACCTCGCTGCCGCTGGCGACCGCGGCAGCTGTGGCTACTCTTCTCGCGGCGCCGGCGGGGGCAGCTCCCAACGATCCGACCGTTCCGGCCACGCCGAGTCCGACTCAGCCTGGCGTGACCGAAGATCCAGGTGCTCCGGAGACCACGGCTCCCGATCAGGAGAAGTCCGAGGACTCGCAGACGCCGAGCCAGCCGGGTGTCACCACGCCGGACCCGGATCAAGACCAGGTCATGCCGGATCCGAACAAGGATCCGAAGCTGGGCAAGCCGACGCAGCCGGGTGTCACCACTCCGCGCGTCGCGCCGCTGCCGGTGCCGGGGCAGAAGCCCGACCAGCCCGCCGCCGTCGCGCCGAACAAGCCTGGCGAGGCGAAGCCGGACGAGGAGAAATCCGATCGCCCCGGTGAGCCGGAGATCCCGGAGCTGGACCGCGACGAAGGATCCGTACCCGGTCAGCCTGGTGCGCAGCAGCAGCGCGTGGAGCCGGCGAAGCCGCGGTGGCAGCCGCAGCAGCTGGAAGCCGCGCCACCCGCGCCGGTCATCGAGATGCAGGGCCCGCATGCCGAGGTCGGTGCGAACGTCAACGGTGGCACGGCATTGCCGGGTTACCTCGCGAACACCCACCACTTCACCAACCAGGACGGCTACGTCGGCACGGTTGGTTACCGCACGCCGACCGGTCAGGGCGAGGCCGGTGTCTCGGTCGAATTCCTCGGCCCGAACTCGGTGAAGTTCACCGGTTACACCGGCGGTGAAGGCTTGCAGGACAACAAGTCCGAGGCCACGGTCGACACCACGCAACTGAACGTGGCGAAGGCGGCCGTCGAAGGCTGGATTCGTCAGCAGCCGGGCGGCGCGGCAGCGCTCGAGGCGGCGGCACAGGTTAAAATTCCATTGGAGCCCGGCGGTGTCGAACCGCAGACCTTCGAGGTCGGCGGTGTTACCACTCAGTGGGGTGGTTCGCTCGAGTACTGACACGAGCTGAATTTCGGCGGGTGGGGCGGTCATTACGACCGCCCCACCCGTGCTTTCTGTGAAAGGATTGGGGTGTGACCTCCGAGGGTGATGCGAGGGAGAACGAATCCGGCCGTCCCGGCTCGGGTTTCGGTCCCCCGCTGGAGGATTTCGGTTCCTCCGGTGCGGAATTCGGGCCTCCGGTCTCGGGGTTCGGTCCGCCGATGGGCGGCGATGCCGCGCCGCAATGGCCCGAACCGGACCAGGAGACCGACCATCCGGATTTGTCGTGGCGTCCCGCCGAGCCCGAGACGGTCCCCCCTCCGCCACCGCAGTACCGGGCGCCGGATTCGACGGTATTCGGGGAGCGGCCCGCACCACCGCCGCGCGATCAGTACTTCGACGACGACGGCTCCACCGAGCAAACGGTGCGGCATTCGACCACCCCGCCGCGTGACGACGACAACTGGTGGAATACCCCCTCGTCCGAAGGCGACGTGCCGAAGCCGCCCCCCGAGACCCCGGGAATGTCCTGGTCCGACGACCCGATCGCCCGCCGCCTGCAACCGAGGACGCCCGCTCCCGCGCCGAAGGAAGAGGAGTCGGGTTCGTCCAAGCGCAGGCTCGTCATCGCCTCGGTGGCCGCCGCGGTGGTGTTGATCGCGGTGATCGGGACGATCTTCGCGGTCTCCGGCAATCAGGGCGGCGACGATACGGCGGCGGGCAACGCCGGTGGCTCGGGTTCGACGGCGGACTGCCCCGCCAGCCAGGACGGCAAGGTGACCACCGGTAACGGCTCCGGTGATACCGACAGCGGTCCCGGCGCGATCCTCGGTTTCCAGCACGCGTTCTATGTGGATCGCAGCGGTGCGCTCGCCAGGAAGTTCGTGGCCGACGACGCGTCGAATATCGCGGCGGCGGCGACCATTCAGGGTGGTATCGACGAGCAGATCCCTGCCGGTACCAAGCATTGCCTGCGGATTTCCGAGATCAGTCCCGGCACCTACTCGGTGGAACTCAAGGAAGACCGTCCCAATGGGGAAGAGCAGATCTACCCGCAGATCATCACCACGGTGGTGCGTGGCGGCAAGCATCTGCTGTATTCGCTCGACGGTCGGTAGGACGGCGGCCTCGGTGTGATTCGCGGTGTGCGGCGAAGGGCGCCACGGCGGCTGGCCCAACGTCTGGCGTCACGGTATCTCACCCGGTAAACACTGAAACAGCAGGTAAAGACCCGGCCCGTCTCTTTGATCTCAAATATTGGGATGGCAATTTCATATTCTGATCTGCGTATGCGACAGTGGAATCCGGGGGTGCCGTACCCGTCCGGAGGTTTTCCATGTCGCCGACCGCGCCAGCATTGGCCAGCAAACTCGACAACCTGCGCAGTTCGGCGATTCGCGATTTGTTGAAGCTCACCACTCGCGCCGAGATCATCAGCCTGGCGGGTGGGCTACCCGACGCGCAGCTGATGCCGCGTGACCGGTTGGCCGCCGCGGCCGAGGCAGCGCTCACTACGCAGGGGTGCCTGCAATACACCGAGTCGCCGGGCTGGGCGCCACTGCGTGAGGTGCTGGCCGTGCGGGAATCCGCGCGCCTCGGTCGCCAGGTCGAGCTCGCCGAGGTATTCGTCACCCATGGTTCGCAGCAGGCACTCGCGCTGCTCGCCGAGGTTCTGCTCGATCCGGGTGCGCTCGTCGTTGTCGAGGACCCCGCGTATGTTGGTGCGCTACAAGTCTTTCGGGCCGCCGGTGCGCGGATTGTCGCGGTGCCGCTCGACGCGGAGGGTATGCGCACCGATGTCCTCGAAGATCTACTCGCCCGTGGGGAACGTCCTGCGGTGGTGCACACGGTGAGTAATTTCCACAACCCCGGTGGGGTGACGATGAGTCGCGAGCGCAGGGTGCACTTGGCGGAACTGGCGCAGGCGCACGGTTTTTGGGTGATCGAGGACGATCCTTACGGTGAGTTGTGGTTCGATCGACCAACACCGGCTCCGGTGGCGACCCACTCCCGCAACGTGATTCGGTTGTCGAGCGCATCGAAGATCCTGTCGCCCACATTGCGGGTCGGCTGGCTGATCGCGCCCGAATCCGTATGCCGCGGAGTCGAATTGCTGAAACAGGGCGCTGACCTGTGCGGGTCCGCGCTCACCCAGCAGATGGCGGCTGCACTCCTCGCCGACGAGACCTGGCTGGCCGGTCATGTCGCTCACGTGCGCGCGGTATACGGGGAGCGGGCCAAGGCCTTGGTGCACGCGGTGCGGACCCGCTTCGGCGATCGCGTGCGCTGTAGTGATGCGGCCGGTGGCATGTTCGTCTGGGCCGATTTCACCGACGGCACCGACACCACGGCTCTGCTTTCGCACGCACTGGACGCGGGGGTCGCCTATGTGCCGGGTTCGGCCTTCGCGGTCGACGCGGGGCACCGGAGTGCGTTGCGGATGTGCTTCACCACTTCTGACGCCGAGACGCTTGGTGATGCTGTGGAGAGGTTGGCGGTCGCGGCGGGGTAGGGGGTGCTTGTGGGGGCGGTAGGACAGGGTGGTGTGTGGGGCGAGTAGCTAGCGCCATGCGAATGGTGGGGTGGTATGCGGGGGCGAGGAACCAGCAGCACGTTAGGCGGCGGGGTGATACGCGGGGGCGAGTGCTTCCTCGCTGTGTTTTTGGCGGCTGGCGCCGCGTGGTTCGCGGCCCTGAGTCTCGCTGTTGAGTACCCGTTTCTTGCTCCTTCGTCGCCTACGAAACGGGCACTCAACAGCGAGACGGCCGCGAACTTACCGTACCGGTCTCGCTGCGCTCGGAACACGTGTTCGGGCGGCTCGTGGAGAGGGTTGAGTGAGGTACGGGAGGTGGTGGTTTTACCGGGTGGTCGGGGTGCGTGCCTATGGAACCGGGTGCTCGGGTAGCGAGATGGCGGTGAACTTGTTGTGCCGGTCTCGCTGACGTGCAGAAGACGTGTCTCGGCGGCTCGTGGGAAGGGTGAGTTGGGTACGGGAGTTCGCGGCTTCACCCGGTAGACGGGGCGCGCGCTCACGAAACGGATACTCGAACGCCAGACGGCCGCGAACTTGCCGTGCCGGTCTCGCTGACACTCGGAACAGGTGTTTGGGCGGCTCGTTGAGTGGCTGGGTTTTGTTGGGGTGGTGGGGGTTTCGGCAAGAGGCCGATGTGTGTGCCCGCTACTCGGCTGGGTGTGGTGGCTCGTTACTCTGCCCAGTTGTAGGTGCGTTCTACGGCTTTGTTCCAAGTCGTGAGGTATTCGTCACGTACTTCTGCCGACATGTTCGGTTCCCAGGTTTTGTCGGCTTTCCAGTTGCCGCGGATTTCGTCGGTGGTCGACCAGAAGTCGACGGCGAGGCCCGCGGCGTAGGCGGCGCCGAGGGCGGTGGTTTCGATGACGACGGGGCGCACCACGGGGACGTCGAGGATGTCGGCTTGGAATTGCATGAGTAGGTCGTTGGCTACCATGCCGCCGTCCACCTTGAGGGTGGTCAGTTCCAGGTCGAGGTTTCCGGACTCGGCGTCCGAGCGCATCGCGTCGACCACCTCGCGGGTTTGAAAAGCGGTGGACTCCAGTACCGCTCGGGCCAGATGGCCTTTTCCGATGAATCGGGTCATGCCCGCGATCACGCCGCGTGCGTCGGGTCGCCAGCGCGGTGCGAACAGGCCGGAGAACGCGGGGACGAAGTAGGCGCCGCCGTTGTCGTCGACCGTGCGGGCCAAATCCTCGATCTCGTCGGCGGATTCGATGAGTCCGAGATTGTCGCGCAGCCACTGCACCAACGAACCGGTGACCGCGATCGAGCCTTCCAACGCGTAGACCGGGTCGGTGGTGCCGAGCCGGTAACACACGGTGGTCAGCAAACCGTGTTCGCTGGTCACCGGTATCGTTCCGGTGTTGAGCAGCATGAAATTGCCTGTGCCGTAGGTGTTCTTGGCTTCGCCGGGAATCAGGCAGGCTTGCCCGAAGGTCGCCGCTTGTTGGTCGCCGAGAATGCCCGCGACGGGAATGCCCGCCAGCGGGCCCGAGGAGATTTCCGCGTACACCTCCGAGGAGCTGCGAATCTGCGGCAACATCGATTCCGGCACATCGAATTCCGTGCAGATCTGCGAATCCCATTGCAGCGTACGCAGATCCATCAGCATGGTGCGTGAGGCATTGGTGACGTCGGTGATGTGCTCGCCGGTGAGGTTCCACAGCACCCAGCTGTCCATGGTGCCGAAGCACAGGTCACCGGCCTCGGCGCGCGCACGCGCACCCGCGACATTGTCGAGGATCCAGCGCAGCTTCGGTCCGGCGAAGTACGTCGAGAGCGGCAGTCCGGTTTTCTCCTGATACCTGGAGCGCCCGATATCGCCGCCGAGTTCATCGCAGAGTCGATCGGTACGGGTGTCCTGCCAGACGATGGCGTGTGAGATCGGCTTCCCGGTCGCCCGCTCCCAGACGACGGTGGTTTCGCGCTGGTTCGTGACACCCACCGCCGCGATATCGGCGGCGGTGATCCCCGCCTTCTCCAGCACCTCGGTGATCACGGATTCGGTATTGCGCCAGATGGTTTCGGCGTCGTGCTCGACCCAGCCCGCACGCGGGAAAATCTGCTCGTGCTCGCGCTGGGCGATCTCGACGACCCGGCCGTCGCGGTCGAAGACAATGCACCGACTCGAGGTCGTTCCCTGGTCGATGGCGGCAACGTAGCGGCGCATTTGTGCAGGCTACTAAAAGAAAGCAGGCGCGGGCGACGATATCCGTAGAGTGGGCGGTGCCGGAGATCATCTCGCCGAGCGCGGAACACTGGACTAGAGTCGGCGGCATTACCAAGCAGTAGCGCTCGAGGTCGCGGTGTGGGCCGGATCGGTCTCGGTTTCGCCCAGCACGTCTGCGAGCGACTCGATCGAAATGCCCGAGCAAGACCACAACGTCGCCGGTTCTCGGCGCGGCTGGAGGAGTCGAGCATGACCATGAAACCGCACGCCCAGTTCCTCGGTCCGCAGGAACGCGTGACCGCGTGGGAGCGGCTCGGTAAAGACCATTTCGACGTGATCGTGATCGGCGGCGGTGTCGTCGGCGCCGGTATCGCGCTGGACGCGTCGACCCGAGGGTTGCGGGTCGCGTTGGTCGAGGCGCGCGACCTGGCCTCGGGGACCTCCAGCCGTTCCTCGAAGATGTTCCACGGCGGGCTGCGGTATCTGGAACAGCTCGAGTTCGGATTGGTGCGCGAAGCCCTGCACGAACGTGAGCTCTCCTTGTCGAAGCTGGCTCCGCACCTGGTGAAGCCGCTGCGTTTCCTGTATCCGCTCACCCACCGCGCGTGGGAGCGGCCGTATGTCGCGGCCGGTCTGGTTCTCTACGACAGCATGGGCGGCGCCAAATCGGTGCCAGGCCAACGGCATCTCACCCGTGCCGGCGCGCTGCGGCTGGCGCCGGGGTTGCGTCGCAGCTCGTTGATCGGTGGGGTCAGTTACTACGACACCGTCGTCGACGACGCGCGCCACACGATGACCGTCGCGCGCACTGCGGCGCACTACGGTGCGGTGATTCGCACCTCCACTCAGGTCGTCGGCTTCCTACGGGAGGCCGATCGAGTGGTCGGGGTGAAGGTGCGCGACAGTGACGACGGGCGCACCAGCGAGGTGCGCGGCCACGTGGTGATCAACTCGACCGGCGTCTGGACCGACGAGGTGCAGGCCTTGTCGCGCCAGCGCGGGCGTTTCCATGTGCGGGCGTCCAAGGGCGTGCACATCGTGGTTCCGCGCGACCGCATCGTCAGCGACGCCGCGATCATTCTGCGCACACCCACCTCGGTGTTGTTCGTGATTCCGTGGGACACGCATTGGATCATCGGCACCACCGACACCGACTGGAATCTGGACCTCGCCCACCCGGCCGCCACCAAGGCCGATATCGACTACATCTTGGACCGGGTGAACAAAGTGTTGGTCACCCCACTGACCCACGACGATATCGACGGTGTGTACGCGGGCCTGCGGCCACTGCTCGCGGGCGAGAGCGACGACACGTCGAAGTTGTCGCGCGAGCACGCGGTCGCGCGGATCGCGCCGGGGCTGGTCGGGATCGCGGGCGGCAAATACACCACCTACCGGGTGATGGCCTACGACGCCGTCGACGAGGCGGCGCAGGACATCCCGGCCAGGGTGTCGCCGTCGATCACCGAGAAGGTGCCGCTGCTGGGCGCCGACGGGTACTTCGCCTTGGTCAATCAGGCGGTGCAGTTGGCCGAGAAGTACGGCGTGCACCCGTATCGGGTGAAGTACCTGCTGAATCGGTACGGTTCGCTGATCGACGAGGTGATGTCGTTGGCGGCCGACGACCCGTCGCTCATCCAGCCGATCACCGAGGCACCGTCCTACCTTCGGTTGGAGGCGGTGTACGCCGTCGCGGCCGAGGGCGCGGTGCACCTGGACGACATTCTGGCTCGACGCACCCGAATCTCCATCGAGTACTCCGATCGCGGCGTGGCCTGCGCCGAGGAGGTCGCGCGACTGGCCGCGCCGGTACTCGGATGGGACGAGACGCAGATCCGTCGCGAGGTGGACACCTATCGCGCCAGGGTCGAGGCGGAGATCCGTTCGCAGACACAGCCCGACGACGAAGCGGCCGACGCGTTGCGCGCGGCGGCACCCGAACCGAGGCCGGAGATTTTGGAGCCCGTCCCGGTCGAGAACTGAACGCCCGTTGTGCTCCGACCGACTACGACCGCGGTAGCCGTCGCCGGTCGGCGCGGCTGCCGCGGCGGGAGACTCGTGCGAGGGAACTCGAACCATGGAGCCCCCGACCACACCGCTGCGGCGCCTCGTCGGCGTCGTGGCGGAATGTCGACCCACTTGCATGACCCGAGGTGACGTCGGTCGAGCGATCCGTACGTGCTCGACCGGATCTGTGAAAAATGGTCGCTGCTCGATCGTGGCTGCGCTCGACCAGCTCAGTCTGCGTTTCACCTGGCCGAGCGTCGGATCCCCGGCGTTCGTAGCGGATGTCGACGGTGGCCCTGCGCAATCTCGAACGCGACGGCTCGATTCACGAGCGGCACACGCCGAGGTTCCATCGCGGGAGGAGTATGCCTCGACTCATGCGGGCCGGGCGAGCGAGGAAATCGATGTCGGCAGAGCCGCTTACGGTGCCGAACCGCGGTGGCCGACCGGGGCGGCTAACGCAGTAGCGCGGTGGCGTTACCGGCCGGTGGTGTGTGGTCGCCGGAGGGCGGCGCGAGGGTGGAGTGTGGTGGCTGCGAGGGGCCGTCGGCAGGGAGCCGAGGATGCAGCAGGAAGTAGCTGAACACGACCGTGGCGAAGAGGGCTAATGCGGCGAAGGCGAGCCGGGCGGCGATCGCCACGGATAGTCGAACGGCTGTCGGTGGTGCCGCCTTCATCTTGTGCTCCTGCGCCGTGTCCGGAAACTGTCACGAAGGGTGTCGTCTCGACCGCGTGGATCATTAGCAACTGAGTGGCAAATTACAGTGTCGATACGACCATCCGTCGGCGCGGCTCGGCGTGTCGCCGGTGTGGTGGAGGGAGTCGTACTGTCGGGCGGGTGACCCAACCCGTGCGCAATGTCAGCGTGAACATCGAGTGCCCCTACGACACGGTCGCGGAATTCCTGAGCGAGCCACGGAACTTCCCCGCGTGGGCGACCGGCCTCGCCGAAGGGTTGGAACCGGGTGCATCCGATCCTCATGCCGAACCCGACGAGTGGGTGGCCGCCGCACCCGAGGGCAGGGCCTTCGTCCGTTTCACCGCACCCAACGACCTCGGCGTCGCCGATCATCAGGTGCGTTTCCCGGACGGATCTGTCGTCGCCGTGCCGTTGCGCGCGATCCCCAACGGCGCGGGCACGACGGTGATCCTCACCCTGCTGCGCCGCCCCGGTGTCGATGACGAGGAATTCGAGACCGACGCCGGGTGGGTGCGGCGAGATCTGGATACCCTGAAATCGATGCTGGAGGGTTGAGCACGGCCAGCGCATGACTGCGGGCGTTCCCGTGGCCATGGCTTCGCGGTGCGTCCCCACCGCACATCCGCACGCAACACTCCGTGCCGCTTCGCCAACCCAGGCGCCGGGTTGTCGATCGACTGGTGTTCGGTACGGTGGGCGACCCGATCGCATTGGCCCTGTTCTTCTGCGCAGCGGCAGCGGCAGCGGGATCGGAAGTCGCCGTTGTGCTTTCGGTCGTCTTCGGCGTGAATGTCAGGTACGACGCGGCGACGGTTTCCCGAGACCTATTCGCTCGTCCCCGGTGCGGGTTGGCAGCGGGGGCAGAAGTAGATGCCGCGTTCGCGGCGCGCGGTGCGGTCGCGGTCGGGCACCGATTCGCCGAGTAGCGCAACCACCAGCGGGGTGGCGCAACGTTGACAGGGCCGACGGGTCTTGCCGTAAGCCAGTGGACGCCAAGGAGGTTCGTGCGCGGCCTTGGTGAGCACGCGGTGTGCCTCGTGCACCAGCGCTGTCAGGTCGCCGACCGCGCCGACCGGGGTGGCGGGGTGGACGCGACGGAGATAGCACACCTCACTGCGGTAGATATTGCCGATGCCCGCCAGGTTTCGTTGATCGAGCAGGGCAAGGCCGATCGGTTGGTCGGTGTATCGGCGCAGGCGCCGCACCGCCTCCTCCGGGTCCCAGTTCGGCCCGAGCAGGTCGGGTCCGAGATGATCGGTCACCGTGTGTTCGTCTTCGGCGCGCAGCACTTCAACGGTGCCGAGCGAGAAACCCACCGCCTCCACGTCCTCGGTGCCGAGCACGATCCTGGCGCTCACCCTGGGTTTTGTCCAGCGCTGTCCGCAACGGAACACCCGCCACTCGCCTTCCATCTTCAAATGGGTGTGCACGCTGACGGTGGGGGTCCGGACGAACAGATGCTTGCCGTAGCTGCCGACTTCGGTCACCTGCTGACCGCGCAGATCGACCGTCGCGTACCGGGGGACCCGGAAGTCGCTGCGTGCCAACTCTTCCCCGGCCAGCGCGGCGCGCAACTTGGCCGCGGTACGAAAAACGGTGTCACCCTCGGGCATACGGCCACCCCACCTGGATGAAACTCACGGGCGACTCCGTAGTCGCAGTCCGCGTGGGGTCGAGGCGAAACCCGCCTCGGTGAGGAAATGGGCAAAGGGGTTGCCGTGCACAGTTTCTCCGTCCACGCGATCGATGACCAGCCCGTCGACACGACGGTTTCGCACCAACTCCGCCAGGGCGGTCGAAGCCTGTTGCCTGGCCGCCACCTCTTCGGTGAAGGTGAGCAGGGTTTTACCGCCACGTTCCAGGTACAGCGCCAGTTCGCCCTCGATGAGTACGACGATCGCACCAGCCTTGCGCCCCGGTCGGTGGCCGCCTTCGCCCGAGCTCTTCGGCCAATTCAGTGCGGCGCCATAAGGATTGGCGGGATCGCAGGCGGCTAGTGCGCAGACCTTCGGTTGCGGTGTCGCGCCCGAGGGGCGAGTGCGCTCGGTATCGAAGGTGCGTAGTCGGTCGACCACGTCGGTGGTGGAGAACTGGGCGCCGCCCAGCGAATCGATGAAATAGCCTCGGCGGCACCGCCCTCGGTCCTCGAACTCGGTGAGCACTCGGTACATCAGGGCGAATCCGCCGGGCACACCTTCGCTCTGCACAGCGCCCCTGGTCAGTACGCCGTAGCGCTCCAGCAACATGTCGGCGGTGGCGTGTGCGCGAACGGTGTTGTCGGACACGCGTTCCGGCAGCAGTGACCAGCGGCCCGCGACCGAAGGGGGACTGGTGCGGCTCGGCAGGCTCGGGCGGGGCAGGTAGGCGCGTCCTCGGGGGGATCGGCGCGGGGAGCGGTGTGCGGTGGTGGTGCGCGCTGTGCCGGCGAGCAATGCGCGGACCGGGGTGAAGGTGTCGCCGGAAACCATGCCCGCCCACACCAATTCCCAGAGGGAGCGGGTCACGATCGCGTCGTCGAACAAGCCTGTCGCGTCCGAGAGCTGTCGGAAGAAGTACGCGCCGCCGCCGTGCGCCGCCGCAGGAAAGTTCGGTAACGCAGGGTTGTCGGGGGCGTCCAACGGCACCGGTTCGAGGTCGTCGGTGTTCGGTGGCGGCCAGGTGGCCAGGCTCGCACCGAAGATGTTCAGCAGGCGCAGATGGGTTTCCGAGAGATCGATATCGTCGGGCGGTGTCAGGGTGAACGGCGCCTGATCGGCCAAGTGCAGTGCGACCCACCCGTCGCGCGCGGTGATCGCGCCGTGGCCCGACCAGATGACCTCGCCGCCCGCCATGAGTTCGTCCAGCATGGCGGGGGAGTAATCGCGCACTCGTTGCGGCAGCACGAGCGATTCCCAGGCCGACGCCGGAATCGCCACGCCAGCGAGCTGTTCCACAACCGCCGCTACGCCGTCGACCCCGCGTAGTTCGCCGGTGTCGACGTGTTGCCATGCCGGAAGGAATCGGCCCAACGCGGCGGTGGGTACCGGCTCGACCTCGTGGCGTGCCGCGGCGAGGGATCGGCGGCGCAGGCGACGCAGCACCTGAACGTCACACCATTCCGACCCGCTCGCCGAGGGCGTGAATTCCCCTTCCACCACCCGTTTTTCCGCGACGAGTTGATGCAGCGCCGTCGCGGCCACCGCGCTGCCGAGCCCGAATCGCGCGGCGACGGCGGCGGTGTCGAACGGGCCGTGCGTGCGGGCGAAGCGGCCGATCAGATCACCGAGTGGGTCGGCAACGGGTTCGATGAATGCCGCGGGCGTGCCGATCGGTAACGGCACCCCGAGCGCGTCGCGCAGCCGGGCGGCGTCCTCGACCGCTACCCACCAGCTGCGTCCGGCGAACGAAACCTCCAGCGCGCGGCGTGCTTTCAGCAATTCGGCGAACCATGGCCTCGGGTCCGCCAGACAACGTTGTTCGGCTTCGGCCTCGGTCAGTGGCCCGAGTAGTCGCAGCAGGTCGGCCAGCCCTTCGGCGTCGCGAGCACGGCGTTCCTCGACGCGCCGCTGCAACTCCGCTTCGATCTGCTCGATGATCTCGGTGTCGAGCAGTTCGCGGAGCTCCACTCGACCGAGCAGCTCGGCCAATAGTCCCGAGTCGAGCGAGAGTGCCGCCGCCCTGCGCTCGGCCAACGGACTGTCACCGTCGTACATGAACTGGCCGACATAGCTGAACAGCATGGCGCTGGCGAACGGTGACGGTGTCGCGGTCTCCACCTCGACCAGCCGCAACTGCCGCCGAGCCACCTTGCCGAGCAGCTCCCGTAACGCGGGCAGATCGTAGACGTCGCGCAAACACTCGCGCACGGTTTCCAACAGGATCGGGAAGTCCGGGAACTTGCGCGCCACATCAAGCAGTTGTGCGGAGCGTTGCCGTTGCTGCCACAGCGGCGCCCTGCGGCCGGGGTCGCGCCGGGGCAGGAGCAGCGCGCGCGCCGCGCATTCGCGAAATCGGGACGCGAAAAGCGCTGAGCCGCCGACTTGTTCGGTGACAATCTCGTCGATCTCGTCGGTCTCGAAGACGAACAGTTCCGCACCCGGTGGGTCGTCGGTGGTGTCGGGCAGCCGCACGACGATGCCGTCGTCGGAGGCGGTGGGCGCGGCATCCACCCCGAAGCGTTCGCGCAGTCTGGCTCCGACCGCGAGCGCCCACGGCGCGTGCGCGGGTAGGCCATAGGGCGAGTGCAGGACGAGTCGCCAGTCGCCGAGTTCGTCGCGGAATCGCTCGACCACCAGTGTCTTGTCGGTGGGCAGGTGGCCGGTTGCCGTGCGTTGATCGTCGAGCAGCGCACCGAGATTGGCGGTGGCGAAACCGTCGAGTCCTGCGGCGGCGGTGAGTTTCTCCAGATTCTTGCCGTGCTGGCCCGCTTTGCGCACGAATTCGCCCAGTGCGGCACCGAGTTCGGCGGGTCGACCGAGACCGTCGCCGTGCCAGAACGGTAGCCGTCCAGGTTGGCCGAAGGCGGGTGTCACCAGGACGCGGTCGAAGGTGATCTCCTCGATACGCCAACTCGTCGCACCCAGCGCGAAGACGTCACCGACCCGCGATTCGTACACCATTTCCTCGTCGAGTTCGCCTACCCGAGAAGCCTTTTCGCCCACCATGTACACCGCGAACATGCCGCGATCGGGAATCGCACCACCCGAGGTGACGGCGAGCCGTTGTGCGCCGGGGCGACCGGTGAGGGTGCCCGCGTCGCGGTCCCACACCAGGCGTGGCCGTAGTTCGGCGAACTCGTCGGAGGGGTAGCGGCCGGCGAGCAGGTCCAGTACCGATTCGTAGGCCGAGCGCGGCAGCGTGAGGTAGCTGCCGGTGCCGCGGACGGTGTCGAACCAGGTGTCGACGTCGACCGGTTCCAGCGCACACGCCGCGACGGTCTGCTGCGCCAGGATGTCCAGCGGGTGCGCCGGGATCTGGATCGCCTCGATCTGCCCGGTGGCCATCCGCTGCGCAGCGACCGCGCAGCCGATGACGTCGGTGCGGTGTTTGGGAAACAGCACGCCGCGCGAGATCTCGCCGACCTGGTGGCCCGCGCGGCCGATCCGCTGCAGGCCACTCGCCACCGAGGGCGGGGCCTCCACCTGCACGACCAGGTCCACCGCGCCCATGTCGATGCCGAGTTCGAGACTGCTGGTCGCGACGACGCAGCGCAGCCGCCCGCTCTTCAGATCGTCCTCGATGAGTGCGCGCTGCTCCTTGCTCACCGAGCCGTGGTGTGCCCTGGCCAACAACGCGTCGGCGCCGTGCACGACCTCGGTGGACGGTCCGAGTTGAGCGGGCGGTTTGTGCTCGGTGGGCACCGGCTGTTCCAGCCGCACGGCGTAGGCCTCGTTGAGTCGGGCGGTGAGTCGTTCGGCCAGTCGGCGTGAGTTCGCGAACACGATCGAGGAGCGATGGTCGAGGACGAGATCGACGATGGCCTCGTCGACGTGCGGCCAGATCGAGCCGGGTTGATCGGAGTCGCCCGGTTCGGTCATGTCGGCGACCGGCACCCGCACCGACAGGTCGAAGGTCTTCGGTGCGGGCGGCGACACGATGGTGATCGGGGCCTTGCCCACCAGAAACCGGCCGACTTCCGCCGGCGGACGCACCGTGGCCGACAACCCGATGCGTTGCGCGGGACGTTCGGTCAGCTGATCGAGCCTGGCCAGCGACAACGCCAGGTGCGCTCCGCGTTTGGAACCCGCGATCGCGTGCACCTCGTCGACGATCACCGTGTGCACGGTGCGCAGGGTTTCGCGTGCCGCCGAGGTGAGCATGAGGAACAACGACTCGGGGGTGGTGATGAGGATGTCGGGGGGTGTGCGCTGCATCGAGCGTCGCGCCGCCGGGCTGGTGTCGCCCGAACGCACGCCGACACTGATCTCGGGCGCGGGCAACCCCAGGCGTTTGGCCGTTTGGGTGACGCCGACCAGCGGCGCACGCAGATTGCGCTCCACATCCACCGCGAGTGCCTTCAGCGGTGACACATACAGCACCGACGTGCCCGACCGCTCGACGGTTTCCCGTGTCGAGAGCTGATCGATCGCCCACAGGAAGGCCGAGAGCGTCTTACCCGAGCCGGTGGGCGCGATGACCAGGGTGTGTTCCCGTGCCGCGATGGCCTGCCACGCACCGAGCTGAGCGGGTGTCGGCGCGGGGAAGGCGCCGTCGAACCACTCCTGGGTCGCGGGGGAGAACTGGGCCATGAGATCAGTCTGCACCCGCCCACCGACACGGCGGCGTGTGCGCGCCGTTCGCCTTGGGCGAAGAACGAGCTACCGAAGCGTGCGGCGGCGTCGTACGCTTCGGTGCGTGCGGAAGGTGCTCAGACTCGACCTGGTCAGCCACGGACTGACCGAGGCGATGCGCAAGGCGCGGTTTCCGGTCGACGAGCCGCTGACCGAGTCGGGACTCGACCTGCTCGCCGAGTCGACACCGTTGCGCGCCGAGCGGGTATTTGCCGGCCCCGAACGGCGCACCGTCGAGACCGCGGTGGCACTGGGTTTGACCGCGCAGGAGGATATGCGCCTGCGCGACCTCGATGCGGGGGCATGGCGCGGCGGCGAACTGGTCTCGCTGCCGGAGGACGAGCTGCACGCCTGGCTGACCGATCCGACCTTCCGCGGCCACGGCGGCGAATCGGTGGTCGACGTGATCGAACGCACCAGGCTGTGGATGGCGCAGGTGGTCGAGCAAGACGCGTCCACCATCGCGGTCACCCACCCCGCCGTGGTGCGTTCGGCGATGCTGATCACCCTGGACGCCCCGCCGAAGTCGTTCTGGCGCATCGATATCCCGCCGGGCAGCGTCACCCGGTTGCATTTTCGTGGCCAGTGGACCCTGCACTTCACCGCCTGATCGGCATTAGTGTGCGAAACCATGGGTAACAACAACGAGTCGCGGCGGCGCGGTCTGGCCATCGGCTGCGGCGGGGCGCGCGCGGCGAATTCCGCGACCCGGTCCTGAGGGCCCCGAGCGGGCTGACCGTGGCCTCATCGCGGCCACGGTCGACTGATTGGTGCGCGCGCACCCGCTCGGGCTATTGTTCGACGCATCGGCGCTGATCCGGCCATCACCGGGGAGCCTCCGGAACAACAGCACCGCCTTGCCGAGTGTGCTCAGTAGAACCGGACGTCGGCCGCACGTCATCGCGGTACAACGAGCGGCGCGCCACGGTGCGCAAGCGGGGTGGTACCGCGGGCTCTCAGATCACCTGGGTTGCTTCGTCCCCGCACAGGTTCACCTCACCCAACCTGTGCGACATCGGAGGAGCACCATGGCCAGCAGCGATCGTCCCGTGTCACCGTTCGACGCCCTGCCCGCACGCATCGATCTCCCGGCCAACGAGTCGAAGATCATCCAGTGGTGGAACGAGCGGGAGATCTTCGCGCGCAGTCTCGAACAGACCGCGGGCGGTCCTAGGTGGGGATTCTTCGAGGGGCCGCCGACCGCCAACGGTTCGCCGGGTGTGCACCACATCGAGGCCCGCGTCTTCAAGGACGTGTTCCCGCGTTTCAAGACCATGAAGGGCCACTCGGTCGCGCGGCAGGCGGGCTGGGACTGCCACGGTCTTCCGGTCGAGTTGGCGGTGGAAAAAGAGCTCGGTCTGAACGGCAAGCCGCAGATCGAAGAGTTCGGTATCGCCGAGTTCAACGCGCGTTGCCGGGCGTCGGTGATGCGCCACGTCGGCGAGTTCGAGCAGCTCACCGAGCGCATGGGGTACTGGATCGACCTCGAACACCCGTACACCACCATGTCGCCGGAATACATCGACAGCGTGTGGTGGTCGCTGCGACAGATCTTCGACGGCGGACTGCTCACCGAGGATTTCCGGGTGGCGCCGTATTGCCCGCGCTGCGGCACCACGCTGTCGGATCATGAACTGGCACAGGGCTATGAGACCGTGACCGACGCCTCGGTGTATTTGCGGTTGCCGCTGATCGAACCGCTCGCGGGCATCGAGAACGTCGAGCTGCTGATCTGGACGACGACACCGTGGACGCTGCCAGCGAATACCGCGGTCGCGGTGAATCCGTCGATCACCTATGTCGTCGCGCGCACCGAGAAGGGCACCTTCCTCGTCGCCGAACCGCTGCTTGCCGACGTACTCGGCGAGGATGTCGAGCGGCTGGCCACGGTGCGTGGCGACGAACTCACCGGCCTGCGCTACCGTGCCCCCTTCGCTCTGGTGGACATCCCGAACGCGCACATCGTGGTCACCGCCGATTACGTCACCACCGCCGACGGCACCGGGCTTGTCCACCAGTCACCGGCTTTCGGCGCCGACGACCTGATCGTGTGCCGTGCCAACGGTCTTCCCGTGATCAATCCGATCGCCGCCGACGGCACCTTCTTCGCCGAGACCCCGCTGATCGGCGGCACCTTCTTCAAGGACGCCGACCCCGTCCTGATCGCGGACCTCGAGCAGCGCGGATTGTTGTTCCGCCGCACGGATTTCGAGCACAGTTACCCACACTGCTGGCGCTGCCACACGCGCCTGATGTATTACGCGCAGCCGTCCTGGTACATCAGGACCACGGCGGTGGGTGCGCAGTTACGCCGCGAGAACGAGCGGACGAACTGGTTCCCGGAGACCGTGAAGCACGGGCGGTTCGGCAATTGGCTCGACAACAATATCGACTGGGCGCTGTCGCGTAGCCGGTATTGGGGCACGCCACTTCCGTTGTGGCGCTGCGACAACGGGCATGTCACCGCCGTCGGTTCGCGCGCGGAACTGGCCCGCCACGCCGGTGCCGAGGTCGCCGACATCGATCCGCACCGGCCCTACATCGACGCGGTGGTCTTCGCCTGCCCGGAGTGCGGTGCGCAGGCGTCGCGGGTGCCCGAGGTGATCGACGCCTGGTACGACTCGGGGTCGATGCCGTTCGCCTCCCTGGGGTATCCGCACGTGCCGGGCAGTGTCGAGAAATTCGAACGCGACTATCCCGCGCAGTACATCTGCGAGGCGATCGATCAGACGCGCGGCTGGTTCTACACCCTGATGGCGGTGGGCACCTTGGTGTTCGACCGCTCGTCGTACGAGAACGTGGTGTGCCTCGGGCACATTTTGGCCGAGGACGGCCGCAAGATGAGCAAGCATCTCGGCAATGTGCTCGCGCCGATCCCGCTGATGGAAGAACACGGCGCCGACGCGCTGCGGTGGTTCATGGCTTGTTCGGGGTCGCCGTGGTCGGCGCGCAGGGTCGGGCCCGGCCCGTTGGACGAGATCACCCGTCGGCTGCTGATGACCTACTGGAGCACCGCGTCGTTCTTCGCCCTGTACGCGAGCAATTCCGCGTGGGATCCGCACGCCGCGAACCCGGTCGCGCGGCGGCAGGTGCTCGACCGCTGGATCCTCAGCGAGCTGCACGTCCTCACCGGCGAGGTGGACGCGCGGCTCGAGTCCTACGACACCGCCGGCGCGGGCAGGCTGTTGTCGGAATTCATCGACACCCTGTCGAATTGGTATGTGCGCCGGTCCAGGCAGCGGTTCTGGTCCGGTGAGCAGGACGCCTTGTCGACGTTGTTCGAGTGCCTCGATGTCTGCACCCGGCTGCTCGCCCCGTTCGTCCCGTTCATCACCGAGGAGATCTGGCGCTCGGTGGTGCGTCCCGGCAATCAGGACGCGCCGGAGTCGGTGCACCTCGCGCGGTGGCCGGTCGCCGACGTCGCGGTGATCGATGCGGCGCTCGGCGTGCATGTGCGTACTGCGCAGGCGCTCGCGGAGGCGGGGCGGGCCGCACGCAAGACCAGCAAGATCCGGGTGCGCCAACCACTTGCCACGGCCTACGTCGGTTTGCCGCCGGGCGTCGAGCTGCCCGACGATCTGCTCGCGGATGTCGCCGAGGAACTCAATGTCAAGAGTCTCGATCGGTTGCAGTCGGCGGCGGCGGTGCTCGATGTGAGTGTGAAGGCGAATTTCCGTGCGCTGGGTAAGCGTTTCGGCAAGCAGACCCAGTCGGTCGCGAACGCCGTGCACGCGGCCGATCCGGTGCGGTTGGTCGAGCAACTGCGCGACACCGGCACCAGTTCGATCGCGTTCGAGGACACCACGATCACGCTCGAACCGGACGAGGTGATCGTCTCGGAGTTGCCGCGCAGCGGGTGGGTTGTCGAATCGCAGCGTGGTGTCACCATCGCGCTCGATATCGCGATCACGCCGGAATTGGCGCGGGAGGGTGTGGCTCGCGATGTGGTGCGAGTGGTCCAGAACGCCCGGCGGGACGCGGGTTTCGAGGTGTCGGATCGGATCGCGCTGACCGTCGCCGCCGCCGACGACGTGCTTGCGACCGTGCGCAAGCACGAGGGGTTCATCGCCGAGGAGACCCTCGCTACGTCGACGACGCTCGTCGACTCCGTCACAGAGGGTTTCGAGGGAACGGTCGGCGAGGGCGCCGAGATCACGGTGCGCGTCGCGAAAGTGTGACACCACGCCGCGCTGACACGGTGGCGTCAGCGCGGTCCGTGCCCCCAATTACTCGGTCATCTCAGACACCCAATGTTGCTGAGCAACACCATGGGTGGCGCTGAGCTGGCATTTTTCACCACAGGTCGATTTGCTGTGCGCGAGAGCTGATCCGAGGACACTTCTTTTCCTTCGGTGGGTATGCGTACAGTAAATGTCATCGGTGCGGACCACTTCAGATCAAGGGAGCCGACGGGGATGGCCCAGGTTGACGAAAGGCGAACGCTGCGCGAAGAAATCGCGGCGTTCTATGCCGGTTTCGGTCAGCCTGACGCACTCCGTACCGCGTTCCACGAGGCGCCGCTGTTGGTGCCACTCACCGACGACGACCGGGTCTCGTTGTCCAACGTGGGCGGCATCGATTGGTTGTGTGCCTTCACCGGCATCGAGGAGTACGCCAAGTACATGACCGCACGTGGCTATCTTCTGGCGGGCGGCATCCAAGCCGACCGCGAGTACCGCTACCACTCGCTGCTCGGGTCGCAGCTGGTGGCGTACGCGCAGTCACGTGCGGAGCCGACGGGTATTTCGATCGACGCGGTGAGTTCCGCGCCGATGGCATTCCCACCGGACGTGTCCGACATCGACTGAACGAGTGCAGGAATCGGGGAGGGGATATGGCCGAGCAGGTCAAGGTCGACCCCGCGGTGCTGAAGCAGGCCGCGGACGGTATCGAGGCGACGATCGGTGAACTGTCGACCCTCGGCATCAGCGAGACCGGCAATATGGGTCGCGGGTTCTCGTTGCTGACGATGTCCACGCTGGAAGTGGGCAAGCACACCGTGCAGAAGTCGTTCGAGGAGTTCACCGAACGGTGGTCGTGGGGTGTGCGCGACCTGGTGCAGAGCGGTAACACGATCGCGCAGGTGCTCGGTCTCGCGGCGGGTCGTTATGACGAGATGGAGAATCTGGCCGAGGGGACCTTCAAGCAGATGTGGACGCACCTCGCGGGCAACCCGCACCTGAGCGAGGACGAGATCACCAAGCGGTCGTGGGGCGACACCTTCTCCGACAACGCTTTCAACCACATTCGCAACGCGGATTACAGCCAGGAGTCCTTCGAAAAGGCCGGGCAGAAGATGCAGACGAACCTCGAGGTGGTCAAGGAGGTCGGCCCGCAGGCGTTGGCGAACGTGAGCCCGCTCGGCGGTCTTGCCATGGGTGAGACTCCCGGCTACGACACCGGTGCCGCGGAGCGTGCGGCCGAGATCATGAAGGAGCGAGGGGGACAGTAGCCATGGGTCTCGGCGACTTCCTCAACGGTGTCGGTGACGCGATCGAAGACGGCGTAGAGAACGTCGTCGAGGGCGCGGGGGAAATCATCGATGACGGCTTGGACGTGCTGTCCGACGGTGCGGAGGCCATCGGTCTCGACGGCGTCAGCGAGGCACTCGACGATTTCGGCGACGAGGTCGCCTCGGCCACCGGCGGCGATGTCGAGGAGCGCGAACTCGGCGAATCCGAAGATCCCAAGGAGCTGATTCTCGGCGATCCCGCCGATATCGGTTCCCGGGTGGACACGTTGGGCAGGATGTCGGCCGCACTCGAGTCGACCGGCGACGCACTGGCGAAGATCGATGCGGGCGAGTGGGTCGGCGACGGTGCCGAAGCCTTCGACCGAGCCTATGACAAGCAGCCGAGGTTGTGGTTCGACGGTGCCGACGCCATGGAGGGTGCCGCGAAGGCGATGGACGCCTGGCACAACGAGGTCGACACCGCGCAGAAGAAGGCGGCCGACGCCATCGCGAAATGGAAGGCCGCCCGCGACGAGGAGGTCAGGCAGAAGACCTGGTGGAATTCGCTGACCGGCGAGCAGCAGGCGCAGACCACACTGGTCGATACCTGGAGTGGGCTGCAGCAGGAGGCGCGCGACATTCTCCGCGGCGCCCGCACCCAGCGCGACAACGGCGCCTCGATCGCGGTGAGCGCTATCGCCGCCGCGACCGCGAAAGCGCCGGAGGAGCCCCCGTTTTCCGAGCGGATGCTCGACAACATCACCGATCTGAAGGGCGTGTTCGATCACGGGTTGTTGAACTTCACCTCGGGTCTGCTCACCAGTCTCACCGGCATAGTGCAGTTCGTCAGGCAGGTGAACCCGCTCGACATCTACAACATCACCCACCCCGCCGAGTACGCGTCCGGATTATCCGATCTTGGCACGGGATTGGTTGTCGCGGCGGCGGATCCCGGTGCCGCCGTGTCTACGTTCCTCTCCGAGGCGCGGGACAATCCCTTCAACTTCGCCGGGGCGTTGACCGGTGACGCGTTGCTGGGCCTGGCTACCGGCGGCGGCGGTACCGCAGTGTCCGCGGCGAAGAAACTCAAAGATCTCGCGAAGGTGGGCTCGAAGGCGGCACACGGGCTGGAGCGGGTCGGGGGCGCGCCCAGGGTCCCGGAAATCCACCCGTCGCACCCCGATGCTCCGACGCCACACGCTCCGGAACCCGGTGCGGGTTCTGCGCATACCGATCCCGGCCATGCACACGACCCGGACCCGATCGACGCCGGTTCGCACCCCGACGGTCCGGCGCAGCGCCACGACGAGGGTGATCCCGGCAGCCTCCCGCATGAACAATCTGGTTCGCACGGGACACCGGAGCACCACACCAAAACCGACCACGACGACGCCGGTGGGCCTTACCACGAAAACAACCAGGGACCGGTCCGGCATGTGGATCCCGATCCCGCGCCGACTCCGCATGCGGACCCGGAGCGCCCTCCGGTGTCGCACGCCGACCCCGACCATTCGCCTGCGTCGCACGCCGATCCCGATCGTCCGTCGCCCTCGCACGCGGACCCGGATCCCGCGCGCGGGAACCCGGAGCGCCCTCCGGTGTCGCACTCGAACCCCGAACCGAGTGCGCATTCGAGTCCCGAACGTCCCGTGTCGCACCCCGATGCGCCACAGAACCCACACGCGAGCCCGGAACATCCTGTGTCGCATGCTGACTCGCCGCGGAACCCGGCGACACATCCGAACACGCACACCGACGGTGCCCAGGATGCCCCACAAGCGAGGCCGGAACACACCGCACCACATCAGGATTCCCACTCGAACGCCGAGCACAACGCCAACCGCTCCGACCACCCCGGCTCCGAGCAGGGTTCGCGCACCGACCACGAGAACCCGTCCGATCCCGCCGGTTCCGAACACGGTCAGCGCACCGATCGCGACGCTCCCGCACCCCACCACCCCGAACCCGAACACACCCCAACTGATCGTTATCCCGATGAGGGAAAGCCGGATCCCGACCAGACACCGCCGGTTCGACCGGATGACGGTAATCCGACCGGGCATACGAACCACGAAGGACCGAGCCAGCACGGGCCCGATTCCACCACCACACGCACCGATCCCGGTGCCGCGCCGGGCGTCTACTCGAATGCGGGTCCGCACGCGGGATCGCCCACGAGTCCGACGGCCAATGCCGAGGTGAAGACTCCGGGCCCGCGCCAGGATGCCGGTCCGGCACCGACGACGCGCGCGCATCCCGACCTCGCCAGCGCGGCACGCGCCCACCCGGATTCCCGTGCGATACCGCGCATGACTCCGCAGACCCCGGCCAGAAGCGCGCCGGGAGCGAATTCGCACCACGCACCGGACGCCCGCCAGCACCCGGAGGCACCGTCATCGAATCGCCATGATTCGGACCACAACTCGTCACAGACACCCCACACCCCCGAAAACGGGCAGGGCCACCACGATCCCGGATCGCGCACGCCGCACCATGATTCGGAGAACTCGAGCCCCCACGACCGTTCGACCAGGCCCGATGACTACGAGCCCCGCGACAACGGTCGACAGCACGACTCGCATCGGGACGCGGACAATTCCACTGATCGCGGCGGACGCGACCATACGCGCGAACCGGACCACGACTCGAACGGGCGCGATTCACGCGACGGCGAGCAACGGCAGGATCATCGCCCGCACGATTCGGACAGGCACACCGACCGCCCGGACGGCCGCGAGCACCGTCCGCACGATCCGCATCGCGACCCGGATAACCCCGCCGATCGTGACGGCGGACGCGACCGCACGCGCGAGCAGGACCACGACTCGAACGGACGCGGCGATCGCGACGCGCACGATCGAGGGAATCGTCCTGATTACCGTCCGCACGATCCGCATCGCGACGTCGACAATCCCACCGAACACGGCCGACACGACCGCGAATCGGGGCGCGACTCCAACGGTGGACGCCTACCGCATGATTCGGACACGCCCGGCGATCGCGATCAGGATCATCGGCCACACGATTCTGATCAGCACCCGCGCGACCATGATCCCGACCAAGACCAACCGACCGCGCACGACCGCGCCGACGCCGACGCCGGTGCGCACGAGCACGCGCGCGAATCGGGGGCGGAGTCCGACCGCACGCCGGAGCAGAAGACCTGCTCCACCGACCCGGTGGACATCAGCACCGGCGAATTCCTGCTGCCCGAAACGGATATCGAGCTGCCGGGTGTGCTGGCGTTGGCCCTGCATCGCTCGCACCATTCGAACTATCGCTTCGGGCGATGGTTCGGCCCGTCCTGGTCGGCGACTGTGGACGTGCGCGTCATCGTCGAAGTCGACGGCGTCACCTTCGTCGGCGAGGACGGGATCATGCTGGCCTACCCGCACGCCGAGGCGGGGGTGCCGGTCGCTCCGCTCACCCGGGGTCAGCACTGGTCGTTGACCCGCACCGAGGCGGGTGGGTACCGCGTTCTGGATCAGCGCAGGGAGCTGATCTGGCATTTCGCACCCGAACTCGGCCTCGACGGGATCGAGGCCAGGCTCGGTAATTTCGCGCTCTCGGCGATCACCGATCGCCACCACAACCGCGTGCGTTTCCACTACGACCATGACGGCGTGCCCGTCGAGGTGTCACATTCGGGCGGATACCGGGTGCGCGTCGACAGCCAGGCCGGACGTATCACCGGGCTCGCGCTCGTCACCGACGAACCCGAGCTGGGGGAGTTCGCCACCGCGCTGCGTGAATTCGGTTATGCCGAAGGAGAATTGGTCTCGGTCGCCGACGGCGGCGCAGCTGTCACCCGCTATACCTACGACGACGAACACCGGATGACCTCCTGGCTCGACAGCAACGGCAACCGGATGGTCAACACTTACGACGAGTTCGGCCGTGTGGTGCACCAGCGCGGCACGGCGGGAATCCTGAACTGCGACTACGACTACCGCGAATTGCCAGAGGGCGCGGGACGTCTCACCACCGTCACCGACTCGCTCGGTGCGAGCACCACGCACGGATTCGATCGGGAGCTACAACTGCGGGACCTGCGCGACCCCACGGGTCGGCCCACGCACATCGATTACAACGCCGACCGCAAGCCGTTGACCATCGTCGCCTCGGACGGCGCGCGGACCAGCTACACCTACAACAGTGTCGGCGACGCGACGAAAGTCGCACACCCGGACGGTAGTTCGACCGAGATCGAATATCTGTGGCGCAATCGTCCGTCGACGATCACCGCGCCCGACGGTGCGGTGTCACGCCTGGAGTGGTCCGAGGAGGGTGATCTGGCCGCCACCGTCGATCCGGCCGGGACGCGCACCGAGTACACCTATCACTTCAACGGCGCGCTCGCCACGGTCGAGGCGAACGGAACCCGCACGGCTGTCCGTGTCAACGGCGCGGGCCTGCCCGTCGAGGTCACGGCGCCCGACGGCGCCGTCACCCGCATTCGTCGCGACGCCATGGGCCGCGCGGTCGAGGTCACCGATCCGCTAGGGGCGGTGACGCGGTACGAGTGGACGCCAACCGGTCACCTGTTGCGCCGCCGCGACCCCGACGGCCGCACCGACTCGTGGACCTACGACGGCGAAGGCAACGTACGCACGCACCTCGACCGTGCGGGTGGTAGGACCGAATTCACCTATGGCGCTTTCGATCTCCTGCACGAGCGGACAAGCACCGACGGCGCCGTCACCCGATTCTCCTGGGACACCGAGCGTCGCGTCACGACCGTCCACAACCCGATCGGGCAGAACTGGGTCTACGAATACGACGCGGCAGGCAGTGCGAGCGCCGAAACCGACTACACCGGGGCCACCACGCGCTATACCCACGACCGGGGCGGCCGGATCGCCACCGTCGCCTCGGCGGCGGGCACCGTGCGACACCATCACTACGACATCCTCGGTCGGCTCACCGAGATCAGCACCGATGCCGACGAGTGGATTCGCTATACCTACGATCGCGGCGGTCGCACCCGTACCGCGGTCAACGGGGTGGGTGCCGATGTCACCCACGCCCTCGAATTCGCATACACCGCAACCGGTTCGCTCGCCAGCGTGCAGCGTGACGGTGCCCTGGCGCTGGAGTTCGACTACGACCGGCGCGGACACCGCAGCAGGCGCACCGCCGCGAGCGGCAACGTCACCACCTGGCATCACGACATCCTCGGCCGCCCCGACCGGATCGGCGCCGACGGCCACGATGTCAGCTTCGAACACGACCGGCTCGGGCGGCTGATCGGTTGGCGTGTCGGCGAAGTCGCTGTCACCCGTGAACTCACCGAGGCTGGTCGGGTCGCCCACCAGGAGGTGACGGCCTTTCCCGCCGCGGCCTTGTCGCTCGATCTCGGGCCCGCCACCCGTCCTGAACCTCGCCGGCTGCGCCGCGACGAATTCGCCTACCGGCACGACGGTTACCTCACCGCGCAGACCGTCGACCGATCGGCGACCGCGCCGGCGCGCCGCGATTTCGATCTCGACCCCGCCGGTCGCGTCACCACGATCGCCGAGAACGGCACGCCCGTCGAGCACTACACCTACGATCAGCTCGCCAACGTCACCAGCGGTCGCGCTGAACGCGCGGCGGCACAGGCCGATTCCGGCGATGGGCACCGCGAGTACCGCGACAATCTCCTCATCCGCGACGGCAGAACCCGCTACCACTACGACCGCTGCGGCCGCCTCATCCGCAAGACCACCACCCGCCTGTCGCGCAAACCCGAGGTATGGCACTACCGCTACAACGGCTTCGACCAGCTCACCGACGTGTGGACCCCCGACCGTCAGTGGTGGCGCTACACCTACGACGCCCTCGGTCGCCGCACCACCAAGCAACGCCTCGGCACCGACGGTGCCGTCCTCGAGCACGTCGACTACCTGTGGGACGGAAGCCATCTCATCGAGCAGACGAGCGCGGAATCCACCACCCGCTGGCAATACCAGCCCGGCTCGCACACCCCTCTCACCCAAACCACCGCCCGAGACGCGGTCGACCGCGAGTTCTTCGCGATCATCACCGACCTGGTCGGCACCCCGACCGAGCTGATCGACGCGACCACCGGCGACACAACCGGAGTGGCGGAGAGCGATTTATGGGGACGCACGGTGTGGCGCGGAACGGCCAGTACACCCCTGCGCTTCCCCGGGCAGATCGATGATCCCGAATCCGGCCTCCACTACAACCACCACCGGTACTACGACCCCGAGACCGCCCGCTATCTCACGCAAGATCCTCTAGGACTTGACCCCGCACCGAACCCGAATACCTATGTGCACAATCCCACCACGTGGCTCGATCCGCTGGGGCTCATGTGCAAGGAGTTCAACACCAACGGCAAGCACTTGTCCGACAAGAATCCCGTTCCACCCAAAATCAGAGAACAGTACGAGGAGATTCACGCGGGTAATGGCACGCCGCGGATTGATCCAGCCACTCATCAGCAGACTGTGCATGAAGGCAGGCAGCTTTCACCCAGACAGCGTTCCCAATGGGCCGGTTCACTCGAATGGGACGTTCCGGGAACGAGGCACAGGATTCTCGAGCGACCGGACGGGCTCTTCGGATACGTTCTGGACCATGATTACCGGGCTCCGTTCCTCTTTCCTGGACCCTGGTACCCCGAGGGAGGTAAAATCCCGCAGCGGCTGGGTAAATAACTGTCGTGGTGGTAATGGAAGGGGTAGGTTGAGCTTCGAAAACCGTAGTCGGCCTGAGCGTCACACTGAGCGGTATGCCTTGTATTTGGAAGACAGTGACACCGTCGTATGCCGGGCAATAGATTGCTTGGGATTCTTCGGTTCTTCGTCCGCCGATCACGCGATCGAATTACGGTTGATCGGCGCGAGGCCAGTAGATGACCTGGCGTGGCAGGAATTGAATACACGGCGACGGGATACCTCTGTGGGAAACGTCGAGCTGTTGTTGCTCGATCGAGCGGATAATCCGATAGGCCGATACTTCATCGCGGACGTCGAAACAAAAGTCTTGCCGGCTGGGGAATCGGGCCATGATGCGAGCGGAGTTCGCCGCGATATCGTGCTCTCCGGCAGCATGTGGCGGCTACCGCACCCGAATGTCGAGCCGGTGTGGGAAATATGGCGAACTGGTGGTCCTGACCAGAAAAACCAATGGGTGAATCTTTCTGTTGTAGACCGCGCAGCATGGTTGGAGGTTGCGCGGATGGTAGACCGGCCAACTGTCGATGGCGGGCCGTCACCCGATATACAACCAGGCGGAAATTTCGCCATAGATGCGCGTAACGTGGATGAACCTCTCGCATTTTTCTGTGCCATCGGTGAGGCAATCAATGGCCCCGGAGGGTATTTCGGTGCCGATCTCGATGGGTTGGCGGACTGCTTGAGGGGAGGTTTCGGAGTTCTTCCTCCTTTCACGCTCGAGTGGGTGGGCGGGGTCGAGTCCTTTGGGCAGGAGCACAGCGAGTTCGTCGCAGAGGTGAAGGAGATCTTCGAGCGTGCACAGGTGTCGGTCAGCGGCCCGTGGTGTGGTTGAGGAGAACGGACGACCCGGACCCGGATGCGCAACGGGCGCTGCTGAATGCGAAAAGATCTGTCACGCGGTCGCTTGCTGGGTGAACGCCGTGGGGGAGCTCGTGAGGTGTGCTCGAACGAAGGGCATCGCGATGGTTTCCAAGCCGAGGTCGCCGGTCAGCACCGGGTGAACATTGACCTCGAACACCACCCCGCCGTTCTCGGCGACGAGGTCGACGCCGCCGAAGGGGAGGCCGAGGGCTTTTGTGGCGGTGATGGCGAGGTCCGCCAAAGTGGCGGGGAGAGCGCTCGGTTCGAGCAGGTGGGATTGCGCTCCCTGTGCCTCGTTACAGGGGAGGTCCTGGTGGGGTTGGATGTGTTCGCAGACGCGTAATACGCGCTCGCCCAGCACGACTACTCGGTATTGGTGGCGGCGACCCTGCGCGTCGAAATTACGCGCGTCGCGCGAGAACAGAAACTTCTGGTCGCTGGCGGCGTAGCGCGCCACGGCGCGAGCGAGTTGCTCGTTGTCGGTGAGGTGGAAGACGTCTCGACCGCCGAGCCCCACGGCGGGTCGCGCCCACACGTCGCCGCCGAGACCCGCGAACGCTTCGCGCGCCGCGAGGTCGGAAGGGGAGTGCAGCACAACGGATTCCATCTGCCGAATGCCCTCGGCGCGGAACACCTCGACCATTCTGTGCTTATCGCTGGCGACCGACCACGCGGTGGCGTCGGTGCCGAGGCGGGCGATGCCGCTGTGTTCGATCGCCTGCTGGAACCGGGCGAATCGTGGTCGGTCCTCCGGCGGTATCTCATAGATGACCAGCGTGTCGGGTGCGACGTCGATGCCCTCGGTTTCGACATGGAGCACCGGTGTCGCACCGTCCGAATGGATGCGTCCCGCACCCCCGTCGTAGAAGTGCCTCGCGTCGATCAGCACTGGTGGGCGGCCCGTCAGCACATGTGCTGCGCGTGCGAGATACTCCCTGCTGCCTTCATTCGAGCTGAAATCGGTCATAACGACGACATCGTTCACGGTAGAACCCCTGACCATCATCGACACACGAAATGCGCGGCGACACCATGGTATTGGATTGGTAGCGAGTTGCTCTGAGCGGTGTGCTCCGAGTGCGTGTTCCAGGTTGAGGAAAAGCGCTGGTCGTCGCGTACCCGGTGTGGGGGCGAGGAATGTCTTCGAGCGAAGAGCCTTGCGTATCACCACGATTGCCGAGCCGGTGCGGTACGCGAACAGGCTGAGTCCGTCCGGTGGTAGGTTGCCTCGAAGCATTGATGACCACCGATAGATCATGGGGACAGCGGTCGATGTCGCTCGAAGTCAGGCCTGACCATTCCCGCCGAGGCGTTGCCTCGCCATTCGAATTCCGGTCGCGCTGATGGTGCGATTCACACGTTTGTCGATTCACGATCGATGGTCGACCGGCTACCCGCTGTGGGTCACCATCGTGCTGGCCGTACTGGTGGGCGGTTTCGCCGCGGTGACATTCGGTTGGGGCATCACCGTTCTCGGCGGTTGGGGTGGCCAGTCGCTCATTGTCTCCGCGGGCGGAATCGGCATCGCCGTGGCCGGTGTTGGTGTGGCGGCGAAGTTCGTCGACCTGCTCAGCGAGTTCTTTCCCCGGGTGATGATGCTGACCGGTTTTCCCGCGCGCGTGTGCTTCGACATCGATCGAGGCGAGGGTGTCCGGTTGCTGCAACCCACCAAAATCGTTCCGCTGGTGGCGATCATGGCGGGTCTCACGGTCTACGGCCAGTCCTGCTTCTGGGCGCAGCGGGCAGAGGACGGCGAAGAGATCCTGCCGGGGGCGGACGATCCGATGGCCGCACTCGCCTTCGGAGTGTCGGTGGTGCTGCTCGTGATTCTGGTTCTCGCGGTCGTGGTGGCGCGCTGGCGGATTTTCTACGAGCTGTATCCCTCGGGAATCGTCCGCCGCAACCCGCTCCCCGGTCCGCGTGCGCGCGATCGCTTCGTCGCGTGGGACGACATTTCGGGTGTGGAGACCAAGTCCCAGTACGTGTCGCTCTACCTGCCCGCGGCGCCCATGATCACCGCGCGGCTCACCGATTCCGAAGCGCCGGTGGATAACCGGCTCTTCGACAAGGACGGTGAGTTCGGCATCCCCGCGTATCTCGCGCGCTGCGATGCCAACGTGCTGCTCGCGATCATCGAATACCTTGTCCACGAACCGGGTTCGCGCCGCTTCGTCGCCGACAAGCACGCACCGCACTGGTTCACTACCCACCATCATGCGGGTGTGTCCGCGCCGAGCTCGCTGCCCGGTGACCTCATCGATCTGCTTTCGCGCCGACTAAATCTCCCCGGATCCCGCGCACGGCGGGAAGCGACAGCCACGGAGCAGCCCAATTATTCGGCTTCCTCCAGCGACTAGTGCCGACCGTGCACTACGTCGCGGCGAGTGCCTGGACGGCCGTCGCCGCTCCGGTTCGCCGGGTCAGCGAAGTAAAATCCGCGGGTGCCCGATCCGCTGCACTTCGATCGCCACGCCGACGCCTACGAGCGCGCCAGGCCGCCCTACCCGGACGCACTGTGGAATCGACTGCCCCTGGACGGCCACATTTCACCACCATCCACGTCGAACAATTCGCATGGACAATCGAATTGGACACCCGACAAATCCACGACCTGTTCAGCACGTTCAGCGACTGGAGCACTACCGAAGTAGCCGAAGCGGCCCGAGCGGTGCATGATCTCGGCGGCCATGTCACCGAGCACTACCTCACCCCGCTGATCATCCTTCGACGCACCGCAGTGCCTTGATTCCGCCTCGCGCGTTGTCCCCGCCGCGAGGGCGGATGGGTGATGCGCTCCGGCGCTCGCGCGACGACTCGACGTAGGTCAAAGTCCCGTAGGCGAATTCGTGCCTGGGTTGTTCTGGATGCCCGCGAGGAAGATCTCGACGGCGTTGTCGAAGCCGGGGTGGCACTCGATATCGAGCAGTGCGGGGAGGGCTCGGTGCAGGCTCGGTAACTGATCGGGGGTGACGGTGCGGCTGAACCATTCGGTGACCGGTTCCTCCGGTTCGCCCGCGACGCTGGTGATGTCGGTGCTGCGGTTCATGACGCTGCCGAACAGCATGGCCATCAGTGAGCGGTAGTGCAGCACCGCGGTGCGTTCGTCCAAGCCCGCGTCCAGCAATGCGGCGAGTAATGCGTCGAGGAATCGCAGCGCGCGTGCCGATCGCGGATTGGCCTGCCCGGCTGCCAGCGCGCCGACAACGTTGGGATGCGCGGTGAAGCACTCGTGCGCGCTGGCGCAGAGGGCTCGAATGCGTTGTTGCCACGGCAATTGCGGGTCGGGGAGCGGGATCTGCTCGAATACCCTTGCCGCGACACCGTCGAACAGATCGCGCTTGTTGTGCACGTGATTGTACAGCGACATCGCCTCGACCCCGACCGATGCGGCGAGGCGGCGCATCGAGACCTTGGTCAACCCTTGCGTGTCGATCAGGTCGAGTGCGGCGTCGAGCACGCGCTCCCGTGTGAGCGTCTCCCGCTGCTGCGCCACCTCTGCCTCCGATCTGCCATCCGTACTTACATCGTAAGTTACGCGGGATAGACTTACAAAGTAAGCCCAAGACGGAGGAGCGCACTTGAACATCGACACCTTGCTGACAACCACCCGCTCTGTTCGACGCAAGCTGGACCTGGATCGTCCGGTCGAACCGGAACTGCTGGCCGAATGTCTGCGTACGGCACAGCAGGCACCGTTCGCCGGCGCCTTCGTCGAGAGCTTCCGGTGGCTGGTCGTCACGGACCAGGAGACGAAAGAGCAACTGGCACACCTCATCCGAGCCGGCGGAGAAAAGTCCCAAGCCGAGTACGGCCACCTGGTTTCGCCACGCACATTGGCCTCGGGACGCCACTTGCTCGCCGTACTGGAACGCATCCCCGTCTACGTCATCGCGTGCATGCACGGCCGACCTGGCGGCGACAACGCGACACAAACCGCCTTCTACGGCTCGGCCTACCCGGCAGTATGGAGCTTGCAACTGGCATTACGCGCCCGCGGCCTCGGCAGCACCATCATCGGCTACCACCTCGGCGAACACGAGTCGGACACCGCCCGAATCCTCGGCATCCCCGACGACGTCACCCAGGTCGCCATGCTCGCCATCGGCTACACCACCACGGACAAGTTCCATCCGGCCCCCCGACCGCCGCTGGCGGAGATCACCTATTACAACCGGTGGGGCGCGACCGAACAGCCGGTCGTGTCATCATGACGGTCCAGGCGACCGACTCCGCGCCAATACGCTCGATGCCCCCCGCGAGGTCGCCGTCACCTGCGCCTGCCGCCCGCACGAGCTGTCCGAGGTGGCTGGCAATATTCGACCTATACGATGAGAATGCGCTGACACCCTCGACTTCACCGGAGCCTGACGGCACAGACGCCCCGAGCGCTGAACGCCTCGAAAGAATCTCGGAACCAAGGGAATTCATGAACCGAGTCGCGAGCAAAGAGCTCGCCCGGTCCATGATCAACCCACCTTGCCTACTCGGGTCGAGCTGTGGCGGGCGTCGGCCGTCGCTGGTTGATTTCGCGCTCTTCTGCGGCAAATAAGAAAACGGCCCGGAACTGTGTGTTCCGAGCCGTTCTCGTTTGTAGCGGGGACAGGATTTGAACCTGCGACCTCTGGGTTATGAGCCCAGCGAGCTACCGAGCTGCTCCACCCCGCGTCGGTAAGACCAACACTACACACATGTGCGCGCAGAACCGAATCGGGTGGTCAGGAGGATATTTCAGCCGAACTCGATGCCTTGGGCGAGGGGGAGTTCGTCGGAAAAATTGATCGTGTTGGTTGCTCGGCGCATGTAGGCCTTCCAGGAGTCGGAGCCGGATTCGCGGCCGCCGCCGGTCTGCTTCTCGCCGCCGAACGCGCCGCCGATCTCCGCGCCCGAGGTCCCGATATTGACGTTCGCGATACCGCAGTCCGAACCCGACGCGGCCAGGAAGCGCTCGGCCGCACGTTGGTCGGTGGTGAAGATCGCGGACGAAAGTCCCTGGGGCACTTCGTTGTGCAGGGCGATCGCGGTGTCGAAGTCGGTGTAGGTGAGCACGTAGAGGATCGGCGCGAAGGTCTCCGTGCGCACCACCGCCGTCTGGGCGGGCATGCGGACGATGGCCGGGCGCACGTAGTACGCCTCGTCGCCGAATCCCTCGATTCGCTCACCGCCGCACACCAATTCGCCGCCGTCGACGCCAGCCTGGGCGAGTGCGGCCCCCATCGCCGTGTAGGCGCGGTTGTTGATCAGTGGGCCGACCAGTACTCCTTCGTCGAACGGATTGCCAACCCGCAGTTGCCGATACGCCTTTTCCAGGCGTTCGACCAGCGCGTCGACCACGTCTTCGTGCACGATCAGCCGCCGCAAGGTAGTACAACGCTGTCCCGCGGTGCCCGCGGCGGAGAACACGACGGCACGTGCGGTCAATTCCAGGTCGGCGCTGGGGGTGACGACGGCGCCGTTGTTGCCACCCAATTCCAGCAGGCAACGACCGAACCGTGCGGCGACCCGAGGCGCGACGGTTCGGCCCATCGGCACCGAACCGGTCGCGCTGACCAATGCGACGCGCTCGTCGTCCACCAGCCGAGCGCCGACCTCGGCCGAGCCTTGAACCAGTTGGTGCACTTCGGGATCCACGCCGGACTCGACAGCGGCTTTGCGCAGCAAGGTATGGCAGGCGAGCGCGGTGAGCGGTGTTTGCTCCGACGGCTTCCATACGACGGTGTCACCACACACCAATGCGACCGCCGTGTTCCACGACCACACCGCAACCGGGAAATTGAACGCCGAGATCACCCCGACCACGCCCAGCGGATGCCAGGTCTCCATCAGTCGATGACCTGGCCGCTCCGAAGGCATGGTGCGCCCGTAGAGCTGGCGCGAGAGCCCGACGGCGAACTCGCAGATATCGATCATCTCTTGCACTTCGCCCTCGGCCTCGGCAGGAATCTTGCCCGCCTCCAAGGTCACCAGTTCGCCGAGGTCACGCTTGTGCGCGGTGAGCAGTTCGGCCAGTCTGCGCACCACCGCGCCGCGTGCGGGCGCTGGAACGGTGCGCCAGTCGCGGAATGCCGTTGCGGCCCTGTCGATTGCCGCGTCGACGTCCTCGGCGGTGCTGGCCGGTACGGTCAACAGGCGCTCGCCGGTGATCGGGGTATGCGCGGAGAGCTCGGTCCGTGAGCCCTCCTCCGTGGGTGGGCTGCTGCTCGTTTGCGGCTGAACGCCGAGAGCTTGCGGCTGGACGCCGAGAGCTTGCGGCTGAACGCCGAGGCGGCGCAATACGTTTGCCGCTCGCTCGGTCGGACTCCCGGTGGATCGATCGTCGAGTACGTCTGTCATGAGGAGTTCAGCCCTACCTTTCGGTCGTATCGCGAAATGGTTGTCTCATATGTCGGGAAGGGGAGGGTGCTGAGCGAGGCGCGAGGTGGGTTGTCTGAGTTAGCCTTCGCTGATGGCGGAAACACCGGCAAGACCCGCACTCGACGACATCGATCGCCTACTGATTCGTGAACTGATGGGTGACGGACGGGCCACCCTCTCGAATCTGGCTGAGAAAGCCAGCCTTTCGGTGTCCGCGGTGCAATCGCGAGTTCGGCGGCTGGAGGCGCGCGGCGTGATCCGCGGCTACACCGCGCACGTCGACCCGGAAGCACTCGGTCAGCTGCTCTCGGCATTCGTCGCGATCACTCCTCTCGACCCTTCACAACCCGATGACGCGCCCGCCGTCCTGCAGAACGTCCCCGGCATCGAGGCGTGCCATTCGGTCGCGGGCGACGAGAGCTACATGCTGCTGGTTCGGGTGGCCTCGCCCCGGCATCTCGAACAGTTGCTGCAAGAGATCAGGACGACCGCCAACGTCAGGACCCGAAGCACCATCATTTTGCAGACATTCTATGACAGGTAACGTAACGATGTAATTAATCCTGTAATTCTGATTTGCGGCGGAAATATTTCCGTATGCTCGGGGTGTGACCATCGAACTGGAAGGCACCCGCCCCGCGGTCACTTCCGCCGCGCGGGTCCACGCGACGTTGTCGGCGCATCTGCTCGCCGACGGATTCGATCTCGTCCTCGACCTTCGACGTTCCCGCGGCTGCCGTCTGATCGACGAACGCGACGGCAGCTCCTACCTCGACATGTTCGGCTTCTTCGCCTCCAGCGCACTGGGCATGAACCATCCCGCCCTAGCCGACGACCAGGAATTCCGTGCCGAATTGGCCGACGTCGCGCTGAACAAGCCGAGCAACTCCGATATCTACACCGTCGAATTCGCCCGATTCGTCGACACTTTCGCGCGCGTCCTCGGCGACCCCCGACTGCCGCACCTGTTCTTCATCGACGGCGGCGCACTCGCCGTCGAGAACGCGCTCAAGATCGCGTTCGACTGGAAGAGTAGGCACAACGAATCACACGGGCGCCCAGCAGAACTCGCCACCTCGGTGCTGCACCTCACCGGCGCTTTCCACGGACGTAGCGGCTACACCATGTCGCTCACCAATACCGACCCGAACAAGATCGCCCGATTCCCGCGATTCGACTGGCCGCGCATCGAAACGCCCTACCTGACCGAGGCATTCGACATCGACGAGGCCGAAGCGCGAGCGCTGGAGCAAGCGCGCCGCGCCTTCGACGAAAAGCCGCACCACATAGTGTGTTTCATTGCCGAACCGATCCAGGGCGAAGGTGGCGACCGGCATCTGCGCCCCGAATTCTTGCGCGCCATGCAGCGGCTGTGTCACGAGAACGACGCACTGTTCATTCTCGACGAGGTACAGACCGGTGTCGGCATGACCGGAAGCACCTGGGCCTACCAACAATTGGGCTTGGAACCCGACGTTGTCGCGTTCGGCAAACGCACCCAGGTGTGCGGTGTGATGGCCGGTGGGCGCGTCGACGAGGTGCCCGACAACGTCTTCGTCGTCGGATCCCGCCTCAATTCCACCTGGGGCGGCAACCTCACCGACATGGTGCGCACCAGACGGATCCTGGAGGTGCTGGAGGCCGACGACCTCATCGCGGGATCCCGCCCCCTCGGCGCGCATCTGCTGGAACGGCTCACCGAACTGGCCGCGCGGCACCCGAGTGTCAGCGAGCCGCGCGGCAGAGGACTCATGTGCGCGATCACGATCTCGTCGTCGGCGCTGCGTGAGGAAGTGTTGACCACGATGCTCGAGCGCGAACATGTCCTGATCGTGGGCTCCGGTGAGCGCGGTATCAGATTCCGTCCACCGCTGATCGTGAGCGAAACCGAGCTGAACGCCACTGTCGATGCGCTCGACCGCGTGCTGTCGGACCTCGAATAACCAGGTGAATCCGGTTCCTTCGCCGCGACGGCGTTGGTCGGCCGGAAAATCGCGACACTCCCACCGCCGAGTGGGTGCGTGCGAGGGAGGACGTAAGCGCCATCCGTGAAGAGCGCCCCTAGCTGCTGCGACAGGGGCCGTCAACGCACCCGCAACTCGAGCGCACCTTCGGTGAACCGCCGGACGCTGCCCAGCGCGACCGTCAACGCCTCGGCGTATCCGTCGCGCGACCAACCGTCGAGCTCAGCGCTGCCATCTCCGGCGGGCGTGACCGTGACCTCGGCGACCAGTTCGGCGGTGGTCGGTTCGCATACTGCCCAGGAGAACCGGGTTTCCTCGGTCCAGCCCGCCGTGCGATCGGCGACGTGGTCAGGGTTGGTGATGCCACCCGCGGCGAGGGCGGGGCGGTCATCGATGCGCTCGTCGGCGCGCAGGGCACGCAGGTACCAGGCACCCGCGTTGATCTCGATCGGTTCCATCCGTATCACTCTCCTCGACGCTTGTTGACGAAGAGGGCCCCCGCCAGCGGGATCAACAGAAACCACAACCAGGTGTGGGTGACGAAGAACAGGATGAGCGCGATGATCGGGATTACGGCGATCAAGCGCTCCGGCCAATCGGTGCGCGAACCGTCGTCGGATTTCGTCGGCTCAGCCGGTTTTGCGGCGGTGACGGCGGTAGTTGCCGGTTCGGGCAGGTCGAGGAACACTTTCGCGAGATCGCCGCGATACACCGCCGCCGCGATCGATCCACTTCGGTCATCGAATTCCGCGACGGTGAGGCGCCCTGCTGCGAAATGATCGGAGAGCCGCTGCATCGCTTCTTCGCGTTCGGCGGTACCGATGCGGATTTCGGGTAGATCCTCCATAAGCATGAGGCTAGCGGGAGGTTTTGGACATGGGCGAGCAGTGGTTCGGCCACTATCGCCTCGACCGGCTGCTCGGTAGTGGCGGTACGGGGCAGGTATGGCTGGCGCGCGACACCTCGGGCAACCGTGACGTCGCGCTGAAGATACTGGCCACGGGTTCGTTCGACGTGAATTTCCGCGAACGGTTCGCGCGTGAGGCGCGCTTCGCCGCCCAGGTGCGCGGACCACATGTCGCCGAAGTGCACGGTTTCGGTGAGCTCGACGGGCGCCTATACCTGGCGATGGAGTTCATCGAAGGCGCCACCGTCGGTGCACTGCTGCGTGCCGAGGGGCCGATGGCGCCGGAACGCGCGGTGGAGGTCATATGGCAGACGGCGGTCGCGCTGGATGCCGTGCATCGTGCGGGACTCGTCCACCGCGACGTGAAGCCGTCGAACATCATGGTCGGCTCGGATGGGTTCGTGCACCTCATCGACTTCGGCACCGCCCACCGCCCCGACCAGCCCGCGATCACCGCCAGCGGGAATGTCATCGGGACTTTGGAATACATGGCGCCGGAGCGATTCGACGGCGAGGTGGACGACCGTTCCGATCAATACTCGCTGGCGTGTGTTCTCTACGAATGCCTCACCGCACGGCGTCCTTTCGGTCGAACCGGTTCGGCGCAACAACTGCGCGCACATCTGACCGCCGAGCCGCCGAGAGCCGCGCTGGTGTGCCCCGAGGTGCCCGCCGCGCTCGACGCCGTGATCGCGCGTGGCATGGCCAAGCACCCGCAGCAGCGGTGGCCGAGCGTCGGTGCCTTCGCGTCCGCGGCCAAGCGCGCGATGAGCGAGCAACACCGAGGCCAGGCGGCACGGCATCGCTGTACGCCGGTGGTCACCGCGCAGGAACCCGCGACACCGCTGCGTTCGCTGGGGACGCTGCGTCCGGTCACCCGACCCGAGGTCGTTCGGTCTCGACGCGAGACCAGATCCGCTGTGCTCGCGATCGCCGCCCTGATGCTGTTGGCCGTCGGCGCTGTCTGGTGGGGGCGCCCCGATCATTTCGACACGCATTCGGCATCGATGGCGATCACCACGACCCCCACCACCGAGGCGCCGGGGATCCTGCCGCCAGAGTCCCCACCCGCTTCCGCCGAACTCGTGGCGGTACCCACCGTCGGCCACCCCTGCGATCCGGTGGCCGACACCGAAGCCTTCGCTGTCGATGGCACCCCCTTGGTCTGTGTCGCCGCCGCCGACCACAGTGCCAACTGGGTTCTCGCGCCGCACCCCGGCCTGTCCCCGGCGGCGCCGGGCCCCCAGCAGGACAGTTCCGCGCACGGCGAGCATCATCGCGGTCACGTGGAGGGCGGTGGCGGTCGGTGACAACGTCCGCTCGACCGCGCGCCGACTGCGCCGCGAATAGCCCGGACGTCCATTGCTTACCCCGGCCGCGGTCGGCCCCGAGCACGCGGCACGCCGAGCACCAGCAGCACCCTCTTCCCGGCAGAACCTACTGGTCGGCCCGGTGCGGACTTCGCGGCCGGGCCCATTCCCGAATCCACCGTCGCCGCACGCGATCAGCCCGTCGTCCGGACGATTCGGCCGCGGCCAAAGCCGTGCGAAGCCCACGCCGTGCGCTGGTGACCGGGTCGGTCGACGGCCCGATCGGTCGCCCACTGGTCGTCAGCGCAACTCCGAGAAACTTGCGTTCGGATCGGGTCTCCGCGGCATCATCGGCTGTGTCGCGCAGGAACCGGTCAGGAAGCGCCAGCTTCCACACGGTGCGATAGGCCAGCCAGAATTGATCGGGCAGGGAACCGGTCGTGTAGGGCAGGTCGTACTTGTCGCACAGCGCCCTGACCCGTTCGGCGATCTCGGGGTAGCGGTTGCTCGGCAGGTCGGGGAACAGATGGTGCTCGATTTGGTAGCAAAGATTGCCGCTCATCAGCGCGAGTACCGGGCCAGCGGTGAAGTTCGTGGTCCCCAACAGTTGCCGTAGATACCACTCGCCCCGCGTTTCCCCTTCCAGTTGCTCGGTGGTGAATTTCTCTGCGCCATCGGGGAAGTGACCGCACATGATCACGAGATACGACCAGATATTGCGGAGCAGCAGCGCTACGGCGTTCGCGGCGAGCGTCTGCCGGAAACCCCGTCCGCTCAACAGCGGGAACAGCACGAAGTCCTTGCCGACCTGGCCGACGACCTTGCGTGCGAGCGCGATGTTGGGTTCGGACCGCACCTGGCCGCGCCGGAGGCCGAGATGGCGCCGTTCGAGTGCCAAGTCGTGTATCGCGATGCTGATCTCGAAGGAGGCGGCGATCAGCACATTCAGCACCGGTTGCAGCAGGTGAATCGGGCGCCACTGCTCGTCACGCGTCATCCGCAGGACAGCGAAACCCAGGTCCTCGTCCATCCCGAATACGTTGGTGTAGGCGTGGTGAACGTGGTTGTGCGAGCGCTTCCAGTGCGAGGACGGCCCGAGGAAATCCCACTCCCAGCTGGTGGAGTGGATCTCGGGATCGTTCATCCAATCCCATTGCCCGTGGCTGATGTTGTGGCCCAGCTCCATCATCTCGATGGATTTGGCGGCGGCCAACAGCAGTGTGCCGAGGGTGCGCGGCACGCGGTATCGCGCGGCCGACAACAACAGGCGCGCGCTCACCTCGAGCCCGCGGTGCAGCCTGATGACGCGCCGAATGTAGTCGGCGTCGCGCTGTCCGAGCGATTGCGTGATGTCCGTGCGGATCTGATCGAGCTCACCCCCGAGCGCCTCGATGTCTTCCGCGGTGAGGTGGGCGTATGCCCCAATGTCCGTGATAGCCACCGACGTTCCTGCCCATCCCGCCGGAGGTGACCGGCGACGTTTGTCCGGGATGTTCCATCGGTTCGGATACCGTGACGCCGACTGGTGAACTCGTCGTCGCGGCGCGCCCGCGTCGCGGCACTCCCGCGGTGACTTCGTGGTGCTACCTGCTCGGTCGCACCACGGGTCGGCTCGGTACCCGCACCGTTCGCCGCGGGTACCGAGCCGGCCGGTTTCTCCTGCTGGATGCCTACCCGCGCGACCGTTTTTCGGGGCGGGCGCGACGAATGGAACGACACGAACGTAGCGTCAGTGGTGCGATTCACCAGGAGCGGGAAGAAAGTCACCGCCTCGAATTCGATTGCCGCACAAGATCATCTGTGGCGTGCCCCACTTGTGTCCCATTGTCGCCGACCGGTGTGCGTCCGCTCCGGGTCGTCTCCCCGACGATCGGCCGGGGCCGAGCTGCTGACCACGGCGTATTCGCGCGTTGTCGCGAACCACACATCGCTGCCGGGGCGAACGGCGCGGTACGCTGCCCGCACAGGTCGCTGGTGACTGGAGGTTCGCGATGGGGGAGGTGCGGTCCGGGGGCTACCTGCTGGAGCGTTTGCTCGGCAAGGGCGGGATGGGGCAGGTGTGGTTGGCCCACGACGTCGAGGCGGCGCACTGGGTGGCACTGAAGCTGCTGCCGACCGAATTGGCGGCCGACGCACGGTATCGCAAGCGTTTCGAACGCGAAGCCGAGGTGGTCTCGCGCCTGCGCAATCCGCATATTCCCGGCGTACACCGATTCGGCGAGCTCGACGGTCGGCTGTTCATCGATATGGAGTACATCGAGGGCGAGGATCTCGCGAGCACACTGGCCGCGCACGGCCCCATGCCACCCGCTGTCGCGGTGGGCATTCTCGGTCAGGTCGCCGAGGCGCTGGACACCGCACACCGGGCCGGATTGGTGCACCGCGACGTCAAGCCGTCCAATATCGTGGTGAATCCCAGCGGGTTCACCTTTCTGATCGACTTCGGCATCGCGCACGGCTTCGGTCGATCCACCTCCACCACTACGGGTTTGGCTATCGGCACGATGGCGTACATGGCACCGGAGCGGTTCGCGGGAACGGCGGACGCGCGGTCGGATGTGTACTCACTGGCGTGTGTGCTCTACGAATGCCTCACCGGTGCAAGGCCATACGGTGACACCGACCCCGCGCAACAGATGCACGCCCACCTGATGACCGCCCCGCCACGCGCCCGCGCTGTCAACCCGAAGGTTCCTGGCGGCTTGGATGCGGTGATCGCCCGTGGAATGGCCAAGAACCCGGAGGAAAGGTATTCCACCGCAGCCGATTTCACGGCGTCGGCCAGGGACGCGGCAGGAGTCGAAATCGTGGCGCCGCCTGCTCGACCGATCGCGACCGTGCGAGCACGTGCGGTAGCGCCGAAACCGACCAAGCTCCTGCCGGAGCCAGGCCCCAAACCGACCCTCGTCGCCACCCGTCTCGCCGAACCGCCGGTCCGGATGAGCCCCGGCCCTGCTGTGCCGCAAGGGCATCGACCTTCCGTGGCGGTACCGCCGAGTGGTTGGGCGGGAGGGTCCGCGCCGGTGCCGTACCCACCACCTCCGCGCCCCCCGATACGCGGCCGAAGCGTGTTTCCCGGGAAAGCTGCTGCGAAGCAACGCTATTGCGCGGCCAGTCGAGCGCGCAAGCGGAGCCGAACAGGCAGGCTGATCCGTTGGGTGCTTGTGCTGTGCCTCGTGCCATTGCTTTTGATCGGCGGGTGCGCGGCCGTGGTGGTCGCCACCGGCGGCACCGTGGGTGTCCCCGCCGACCTACCCAAACCTCCTGCGATACCGAATAACCCGATATCGCGGATTCCGGGTTTGTGACGCCGGAATCAGGCGTTGCCGAGCGGACTCGCTCTTCGTGTCATAGTTCGAACGGCGAGCGAACTACCCCACCGCATCGGTAGGCGTCGCGCGATCCACCTCGCCCGGTACACCGCTGTCCAGCACGGGAGCGAGGACGGAATGCACGGCCGTGCGGCCGATCTCGAGCGCGTTGCCCAGCAGTGCGGTGTCGCGCGAGGCGCTGTCGACATCGGGGGAGCCGATCGGCGGATGAATCTGCAAGGCGGTATCGCCGAGGGCGGCGAGCGCGCGATCCTCGATGTCCTGCTGCCGAGGCCGTTCCAGCCAGGCGCGATGCGCGCCGGGCGCCACCGCACGCAGATATCCACCGCCGACGACTCGGTGTAGACGCGAGGCGGGGGGACGCTGCTCGTCGGTGCGGCGGGTGCGCAGGACAACGGCGTGGGTCGCGCCCGCGGCGAACGCGGTACGGATCGGGACGGTCTCGGTGAGGCCGCCGTCGAAGTATTGTGCGCCACCCAGGGTTACCGGCGGCCCCGCTAGGACAGGCAGGCCGGCCGAGGCGCGTAGCGCGAGCAGCAGCGTCGGCTTGTCCACGATGTACGGGTGCAGGTCGACCGCGAGCCCGGTGCGGGTATCGGTGGCGATGGGGTGGAACGTGGTGGGATTGGCCAGGATCGCCGGGAAGTCCATCGGCTCGATCCCGTCGTACACCTGATGCACCAGGTATCGCAGGTCGAAGGCGGGACGACCACGCAGCATCCTGGCCGGGTCGATGGCGCGTCGCATGATGATCGGGTCGGTCCACGACCGCATGCCGGGAACAGCTCGCCCGCTCAGCAGCCACGCGCCGTTGATCGCGCCCGCCGAGGTGCCGTATACAGCGTCGAAGACGGTCGCGAGACCGAGCTCCTCCAGTGCCGTCACCATGCCGCTGGAGTAGGCGCCTCGACTGCCACCGCCTTCGATGACGAGGACGAGCCGACGCCCGTCCTCCCGGTTCCCGGCGACCCGACGAGCGCGGACCACCTCGGCGACGGTGGGGACGGTCGAACTACTCACCCGGCTCACGATACGACAGAGCGGGCGTTGACATCCGTCCGCGCCCGCTCCGAGGTGGTCTTTTCGCCAGCTGTTCTACTCGAGTTCGTGCCCGACCGGCGAAGTTCGGACACGCACTCGACCGATCTGCTACTTGATCTCCGCCAGCACCGTGCCCTGCGTGATCGCCGCGCCCGCCGCGACCGCGAGGCCGGTGACGACGCCCGCCTTGTGCGCGTTGACGGGGTTTTCCATCTTCATGGCCTCCAGCACCGCGATCAGGTCGCCGGCCTCGACCGACTGCCCTTCCTCCACGGCGACCTTGACGACGGTTCCCTGCATCGGCGCGGTCACCGAATCACCGGAGGCGGCGCCTGCGCCGGTGCCGCCACGCTTGCGCGGCTTGGGCTTCTTGCGGATCACGCCCGCGCCGTTGCTCGCCGAGCCACCCAGGGAGAACTGGCCGGGCAGCGACACCTCGACGCGTCGCCCACCGACCTCGACGACGACGTTCTGCCTCGGCAGGCCGTCATCGTCGTCATCGGCCGTGCCGGTCGCGGTGAAGGGCTCGACGGTGTTGTTCCATTCGTTTTCGATCCACCGGGTGTAGACGTCGAATCCCTCGTCGTTGCCGACGAACGCGGGGTCTTCGATGACCGCGCGGTGGAACGGAATGACCGTGGCGAGGCCCTCGACCTCGAACTCGGCCAGTGCGCGCCGGGCGCGTTCCAGCGCCTGGGTGCGGTTCTCGCCGGTGACGATGAGCTTGGCGAGCATCGAGTCGAACTGTCCGCCGATGACGCTGCCCGCCACGACACCGGAGTCGACGCGCACACCGGGGCCCGTCGGCTCCTTGTACACCGTGACGGGGCCTGGGGCGGGCAGGAAGCCGCGCCCGGCGTCCTCGCCGTTGATGCGGAACTCGAAGGAGTGTCCGCGCGGGGTGGGGTCTTCGGTGATCGTCAGCGCGTCGCCGTTGGCGATGCGGAACTGCTGGCGCACCAGGTCGATTCCCGAGGTCTCCTCGGTGACGGGGTGCTCGACCTGCAGGCGGGTGTTCACCTCGAGGAACGACACGGTATCGCCCTGCACCAGGTACTCCACGGTGCCCGCGCCGTAGTAACCGGCCTCCTTGCAGATGGCCTTGGCGGAGGCGTGGATTCGCGCGCGCTGATCGTCGGTGAGGAACGGCGCGGGCGCCTCCTCGACCAGCTTCTGGAACCGTCGCTGCAACGAGCAGTCGCGGGTGCCGGCGACCACGACGTTGCCGTGTGTGTCGGCGATGACCTGTGCCTCGACGTGGCGGGCCTTGTCGAGGTACTGCTCGACGAAGCATTCGCCGCGACCGAACGCGGCGACCGCCTCGCGGGTAGCCGATTCGAACAGTTCGGGGATCTCCTCGATGGAGTGCGCGACCTTCATGCCGCGTCCGCCACCACCGAAGGCGGCCTTGATCGCGACCGGAACCCCGTACTCCTTGGCGAAGGCGACGACCTCGTCGGCGTTCTTCACCGGGTCTTTGGTTCCGGCGGCCATCGGCGCCTTGGCGCGCTCGGCGATGTGGCGTGCGGTGACCTTGTCACCGAGATCGCGGATGGACTGCGGCGAGGGGCCGATCCAGATCAGTCCCGCGTCGAGCACGGCCTGCGCGAAATCAGCGTTCTCCGAGAGGAATCCGTAGCCGGGGTGGATGGCGTCGGCGCCGGACTTGGCCGCGGCGTCGAGAACCTTCTCGAAAACGAGGTAGGACTCGGCGGAGGTCTGCCCGCCGAGGGCGAACGCCTCGTCGGCGAGCTTCACGAAGGGGGCATCGGCATCCGGTTCCGCGTAGACCGCGACGCTACCGATTCCCGCGTCTTTGGCCGCCCGGATCACGCGCACGGCGATCTCGCCTCGGTTAGCTACGAGTACCTTCGTTATCCGTGCGCTGGCATGGCTGGGCACTGAGCCTCCTGTGTGCAAATCTTGGTCGCTTCGCGGGGATTGGGGGTGCGCTTCGGCAGACTCCGGTCCCTGGTCGGCAACTTACGTCTCGGGCGAGTGTAGGCATTCTGCCAACAACCGCCGAACTCGGCTACTCCTACCGTGCGGTAGGACGTGGGCCACAATCGCTTCTGATAATGCCGAATGCCGTGGTGGGCTACGCACTCGGGGTCCCGGACTGTGCGCGCGACGGTGTTTCGCCCGGTTCAGACCCCTTGGCAATGGGCATTCGCACCGAGTTTCCCCATTCGGTCCACGATCCGTCGTAATTGCGAACCCCGGCGTATCCGAGCAAATACGTCAATACGAACCAGGTATGACTGGATCGCTCGCCGATCCTGCTGTACACGACCAGGTCGTCGGTGGCCTTCGCGTAGTTCTCGTCCAGATCGGCGCGCGAGTGGAAACGGCCGTTGCTGCCGGAAGCCTCGGTCCACGGAATGTTCAGTGCCGTAGGAATATGGCCGTCACGCAACGCCGTGTCTTGTGAATAACTGGTGAGTCGGACCGAGTCCCCTGTGTATTCCTCCGGTGAGCGCACATCCAGCAGTGGGCGGCCGAGCCGGTGCAGTACCTCTTCCCGGAACGCACGCGCGGCCCGGTCGTCGCGGGTGACTTCGGGATAATCGCTCGTGATCAGGTGCGGCGGATCGAAAGTGGTCTCGCGTGACTCGGAGATCCAGGCGTCGCGGCCGCCGTCGAGCAGTCGAACGTCTTCGTGACCGAACAGGGTGAAAACCCATAATGTGTGCGCGGCCTGCGCGTTGCCACGGTCTCCGTAGATCACCACGGTATCGTCACGTTCGATTCCTTTGGCGCGCATCAATGCGGTGAATCCGGCGCCGTCGACGTAGTCGCGGGTGACCGGATCGTTCAGATCTCCCCGCCAATCGATTCGGATGGCGCCGGGGACATGTCCGACGGCGTAGAGCAAAGTATCTTCGTTGGACTCGATGACCTTGAGTCCCTTGGCCCCGATGTTCGCCGACAGCCACTGCGTGGTTACCAGTCGGTGAGGGTGTGCGTAGGAACCGAATGCGGGATGCGGGTCCGGAGCGACGGGCACGATGTGGTCCTTCACGCGAGGTGGATGGTGACAACTGCGGTTTCGGTGCAATGGCCGATTAAATCGCACCAATATCCGATAAAGTCTCCCGGGAGGAGGGGTGAGCTATGTCCGATTCTTGGCCGCGACGACGACTGCTCGCGATCCTACGTGGCGCGAGTGAGCCGTTGGATGCCCAGGAGTTGGCTCGCGTCACCGGACAGCACGTCACCACGGTGCGGTTTCACCTCGATGTGCTCACCCGCGATTCGCTGGTACGGCAGTTCCAACAGCCGCCGCGCGGTCGCGGGCGCCCACGCATCGGGTACAGCGCGGTGCAGCGATCGATCGGCTACCTCGAACTGGCTCAGGTGCTCGCCGACCAACTCGGTGCCGACCCGCGGCGTCGATCCGAGGCCTCCGTGGCCGCGGGACGGGCATGGGGCGCCAGTATCGACGTGGGCGAGCACCGGGTCGCCTCGCTGGCCGACGCCAAGGACGTCACGATGACGCTGCTGTCGGAACTAGGCTTCGCTCCCGAACGCGACCCCGCGGGCACCACGGAGGAGCGGGTGTTGATCCGGCTCACCGCATGCCCGCTGCGCGAGCTCGCGCGCACCCACCCCGAGGTGGTGTGCGGCGTGCACCTCGGGCTCATTACCGAGGTGCTGGAGCGCAGTGGCGGACGTGGTCTGGTCGAAGCACGCCTCGACCCGTTCCTGGAACCGGAACTCTCGGTGGCACAGCTCGAGCTGTTCGCCGTGACGGGTCGGATGGCCGACGTGGCAGACACCGAGTCGACGGATGCCACCGCGGCGATGGCTGTCTCGACGGCGTCGGACAGCGCCGAGCCGCTGATGGTGCCGTCAGCGGGCCGGGTCGCCCCACAGCTGCGTAATACCGACGCCCACATCGGCAAGCAGTCGGCGCAGCAGTGGTAACCCGATTCCGATAACGCTGGAAGGGTCGCCCTCGATGCGGTCGACGAACCAGCCGCCGAGTCCGTCCAGGGTGAACGCCCCTGCCACGGCCAAGGGTTCACCGGTGGCGATGTAGGCGTCGAGTTCGTCGGGTTCCGGCTTGGCGAAATGCACCGTGGTGCTGCTGCACTCGGCGGCTTCGCCGTGAATCCGACCGTCGCGCAACCGAAGTACGCAGTGCCCGGTCAACAGATCGGCGCTGCGACCGGCCATCGCGCCCCACCGGGCACGCGCCACCTCGGGGGTGTGTGGCTTGCCTTGCAACACCCCGTCGATGAGCAGCATCGAATCACAGCCGACGACAACGCAATCGGCGGCCAACTCCGGGATCGTCGCGGCCACCGTCGCCGCCTTGGCCTTCGCCAATTCGACGACAACGACGGATGCGGCCGAAGCCGGTGGCAGCGCCGCCGCCACCGCGTCCTCGTCCACGTCGGAAACCCGAACGATCGGCTCGATGCCCGCCGACCGAAGGACCTGTCGACGGGCCGGTGACGCGGACGCGAGTACCAGTCGGGTCACGCGCCGTCAGTCGCGCTGGTGGGACAGGTGTGGAAAGGCGTAGGGCGAGAACGGCGAAGCGGTGCGGTGCAACAGCGTCGGAGCGCCCCACATGTCCGGCGGGCCGGACGGTGCCTGCGCCGGGGCGGTATTGGCCGCAGCGGTCAGCACGGCAACCAGGGCCGCGAGATCCACATCGGTCGGTGCGCCCTTGACGACCCGGAACAATTCCGTGCCGTCGGCCGCGGTGGCGGTCGTCGTCGACGAGGCGGCGGAATCGTCTGCCTTCGCGGCGGCGTCGGCGTTGTCTTGGCCCTCGGTGCCCGGGTCGACTGTGAGATCCAGTTCGACTGCGCTCAACACCTCTTGTTCTGCCACGGTCGTCACAGTGCCAGATCCTCTCTTTGCCTCGACCGGGTTTGCCCCGTGTCAGGCGTGTTCCCTATTCGATATGTCTGGTCCGGATCAGCGTGTCCGCACATCCAGTGTGCGCTCGCTACCGAGCCTATCGCTCGATCAGAGCGGGATGTTGCCGTGCTTCTTCGGCGGGAGGGTCACCATTTTGCGTTCCAGCAGTCGCAGCGCGGACACGATCTGACCGCGGGTGTGCGACGGCGGAACCACCGCGTCGACGTAACCGCGCTCGGCCGCCACATACGGATTCACGAGCGTGTCCTCGTACTCGTGCTGCAACTCGAGCCGCAGCGCATCGACGTCACCGCCGGTCTGCTCGGCTTCCTTGAGTTGCTTGCGGTAGACGAATCCGACCGCGCCGGAAGCACCCATCACGGCGATCTGGGCGGTGGGCCACGCCAGGTTCACATCGGCACCCATGTGCTTGGAACCCATGACGTCGTAGGCGCCGCCGTAGGCCTTGCGGGTGATGATCGTGATTTTGCCCACAGTGGCCTCGCCGTAGGCGTAGAGCAGCTTCGCGCCGCGCCGGATGATGCCGTTGAATTCCTGGGCGGTGCCGGGCAGGAAGCCGGGAACGTCGACCAGGGTGATGATCGGGACGTTGAACGCGTCGCAGGTGCGCACGAACCTGGCCGCCTTCTCCGAGGCGTCGATATCGAGGCAGCCGGCGAACTGGGTGGGCTGGTTGGCCACGATGCCCACGCTGCGGCCGTCGATGCGGCCGAAGCCGACGATGATGTTCATCGCGCGCTCGGCCTGCACCTCCAGGAATTCGTCGTCATCGAGCAGCCGGCGAATCACCTCGTGCATGTCATAGGGCTGGTTCGGGGAATCCGGGATCAGCGAGTCCAGTTCGAGGTCTTCCTCGGTGAGCGAGTCCTCGATGGCGCCGTCGACGGGGTCGGTGGCCGGGTAGCGCGGCGCCTCGGCGCGGTTGTTGCTCGGCAGGTACGAGAGCAGGTCTTTGACGTAGTCCAGCGCGTCCTGCTCGCCCGAGGCGACGTAGTGCGCGACACCGGACTTGACCATGTGCGTGTGCGCACCGCCGAGGTCCTCCATGGTGACGTCCTCGCCGGTGACAGTCTTGATCACGTCGGGTCCGGTGACGAACATCTGGCTGGTCTGATCGACCATCACCACGAAGTCGGTGAGCGCGGGGGAGTACACGTGCCCGCCCGCGGCCGGGCCCATGATCAGCGAGATCTGCGGGATGACGCCGGAGGCCTGGATATTGCGGTGGAAGATCTCGCCGTAGAGGCCGAGCGAGACAACGCCTTCCTGGATCCGCGCGCCCGCGCCCTCGTTGATGCCGACCAGCGGGCGACCTGTTTTGAGCGCCAGGTCCATCACCTTGACGATCTTCTCGCCGTACACCTCGCCGAGGCTGCCGCCGAAGACGGTGACGTCCTGGCTGAAGATGCAGACATCGCGGCCGTCGACCGTGCCGTAGCCGGTGACGACACCGTCGCCGAGCGGGCGGTTCTGCTCCAACCCGAAGTTGACGCTGCGGTGGCGGGCCAGGGCGTCGAGTTCGACGAACGAGCCCTCGTCCAGCAGCGCCAGAATGCGTTCGCGGGCGGTGAGCTTGCCCTTGGCGTGCACCTTGTCGACCGCGGCCTCACCCATCGGGTGTTGTGCCTCTTCCAGCCGATTCCGCAGATCAGCCAGCTTCCCGGCGGTGGTGTGGATATCGGGGGAATCCGCCGGAGGTTGCGCGGACTGCTGCTGGACACTCGTCATAAGTCCGCAGTGTAACGAGTGCCACCGTATCGTTCGAACCGAGCGGGGTGTACCGATCGGTATGCCCGTGGTGGGGAAACCGCAGGTGGGTGGGGTTGTGGTTGGCATTTCTTGCCAGGTCGGCGCGGTTTTCTGGCGGAAAATGAGTATCGCGACTCCAGGTCGCCCGGATAGCCTCGGAGCATTGGTTTTTCGAGTACCTCGGGCTTTTCCGAGTGGATCGCGGCGGGGGTTGGCGAAATGTGGGAGTGGAGCAGAGTTGTGGCGGAGCGGGCCGCGGCGACCGCGTGGACTCGTGGGGCCGGCGAACCCGGACCGACCATCGCCGAAGCCGAATTCAGCACCGAACCGGTCATTCGTGTCGACCGTGCGGCGGTTGATCATGACGAAGCCGGTCTCGATGCCGAGGCGGGTGCCACGCTAGGCGAGCATTCCGCGTGGCGCCCGCCGGGTATGCACTACGGCCTCGCCGGTTAGTCGGATCGGCGGCGCCGGGTCGGCAATCGACCCGACGCGCCGGTCGACACGGCCGCGGTTCGCGGCCGAGCGATTCGTCCGCTGCGCCGCGCAGTAGCGTTCCCCGTGTGCAACGAGAACCCCTGGATGTCGTGCGATTGCGCCGGAATCTGCTCGAGTCCCCTCGGTCGCTGTTCACGGAGTTGGACGTGGTCGAGTCGACCGGTTCGACCAACGCGGACCTGATCGCGCGTGCCGCCGACCCGGGCATAGATCACGCCGTACTGCTGTCGGAGGCGCAGGAGCAGGGTCGTGGTCGGCACGCTCGTACCTGGGTGAGTCCGCCGCGGGCACAGATCTCCATGTCGATGCTGGTGCGTTTGCCCGGCATCGCACCGGAGGCACTCGGCTGGCTGCCGTTGCTCACCGGCGTCGCGGTGGTCGACGCGCTGCGTGCGAGCGCCGGTGTCGACGCGAAACTGAAGTGGCCCAACGATGTTCTGATCGACGGTCGTAAGGTCGCCGGCATTCTCGCCGAGGTTGCCGTGAGTGGCTCGGACCCGGTCGTGGTGATCGGCGTCGGGGTGAATGTGAGCCTGACCGAATTCGAACTCCCTGTTCCACACGCTATTTCGCTCGTCATGGCAAACGAGAAGGTGGCCGATCGGACACTGATCGTCGAGTCGCTGCTCGGCGAATTCACGCGGCACTTCACCGCGTGGCGTGACACCGGCTGGGCGAGTACCGAACTCGCCGCGGCCTACCGCGCCCGCTGCGCCACTATCGGCATGCGAGTGCGCGCCGAATTGCCTGGCGGACAGTCGATCACGGGTATTGCCGACGATGTCGACCAGGCCGGGCGGTTACTCGTCGGCGAGCACGCGCTCTCGGCTGGCGACGTCACCCATCTGCGTCCCGCCACGTAGCGGCGTCACGCCGACGGATCAGGTGCTCTGCAGCTGCCCCTTCGCGGCTTGCCTGGCCAGCAGACGGTCGCGCTGCTCCTCGAACTTGACGACGTCGACGGCCAGCTTGTCGACGAACGCGGCGAGTTCGTCGCGCGCCTTCTCGCCCTCGGGGCCGAAATCGTTGCGCTCGAAGATGTTCCAGTGCTTGAGCACCGGGTTCACCACGTCGTCGAGGTGCTGGCGCAGGTCGTAGATGCCGTGCTTGGCCATGATCACACCGTTGCGCCGGAAATTGGGCATCCCGGCGCCGGGCATCACGAAGTTGGTGAGAATCCTGGTGATCGACTCCATGGCCTGATCGGGTACCAGATCCAAACCCGCGCCGCACAGCGTCCGGTAGAAGATCATGTGCAGGTTCTCGTCGGTCGCGATGCGCTGCAAGAGCCGATCCGCGACCGGGTCCTCGCAGACCTTGCCCGTATTGCGATGCGAGACACGGGTAGCCAGCTCCTGGAAGGTCACATACGCCACGTTCTCCAGGAACCCGCCCCAGTCCTCGGGTGACTGGGCGCCGTTGGTCATGTGGATCATCCTGGCCTGCTCCAAAGCGACCGGGTCGACGCCTCGGGTGACCACGAGGTAGTCGCGGATCGCGATGCCGTGACGGTTCTCCTCCGCGGTCCAGCGCCCGACCCAGGTGCCCCACACGCCGTCCTGGGAGAAGTTCTCGGCGATCTCCCGGTGATAGGAGGGCAGGTTGTCCTCGGTCAACAGGTTGGTGACCATCGCGACCTTGGCGACCTCACTCAACCGCGACTGCTCGGGCTCCCAGTCCTTGCCGCCCATCGCGGCGAAATTGCGGCCCTCGTTCCACGGCACGTAGTCGTGGGGGTGCCACTCCTTGGCCATCGACAGATGCCGATTGAGTGTCTGCTCGGCCACGGGCTCGAGTTCGGTCAGTATCTCCAACTGCGTCAGTGCTTTGGTCACGCGTTCCTCCACGGTCATATGGATCGGGGCGACGTCATTAAAGACAGAGCTATGCGCGGTCGAGCTGAGCTTGTTTCGCAACGGAGTGCGGGTACGAGCGTAACGCCGGGAAAGGCGGCGGCGTCGTCGGCGTCGGGACATCCTCGCACGGTAGGGTTCTCGCATGGGTTATCCGGAGGACGTCCTGGCGCCGGAGGAGCAGCTGGTACTCCATCGTCATCCGCATTGGAAAATGCTGTTCGTACCGATCGTGACGTTGATCGTCGCGACCGCGGTCGCCGGCTTTCTCGGGGGGTTGATCTGGCGCAAGGCGACCGAGGACACCACCCGGTCGGTGCTGCTGCTCGTGGTGCTCGCCGCGTGGTTGGTGATCGTCGGCTGGCGTTGCGTCGCACCGATTATCAGTTGGAAGACAACGCATTTCATCATTACCGACCGCAGGGTGCTGGTCCGCGAGGGCGTGATCACCCACAGCGGGATCGATATTCCGATGAGTCGGGTCTCCAGTGTCCAGTTCCGCCACGGTCTGTTCGACCGGATGCTCGGTACCGGAACGCTGGTGATCGAATCCTCGTCCACCGAACCACTGGAATACGACGACATCCCCAACGTGCAGAAGGTGCACGCGCTGCTCTACCACCAGGTTTTCGACATCGCACAGGGCAGTGGGCTCCGCGACGGCCCGCGCGACCAGCAGCGCGATTACCGGTGAACACCCGTAATCTGGCCGTATGACAGCCGTACTGCTGGCCGAGGACGACGAGGCCATCGCCGCGCCGTTGTCGCGCGCGCTCGGGCGCGAGGGATACACGGTGACCGTCGAACAGTTCGGTCCCTCGGTGTTGCGCACGGCGCTGGAGGGCGACCACGATCTGCTGATTCTCGATCTCGGCCTGCCGGGGATGGACGGGCTGGAGGTGTGCCGTCAGGTTCGGGCGCGCGGCGCCGACATCGCGGTGCTCATGCTGACCGCGCGCACCGACGAGGTGGACTTCGTCGTCGGGCTCGACGCGGGCGCCGACGACTACGTGGGTAAACCGTTCCGGCTCGCGGAATTGCTCGCCAGGGTGCGAGCGTTGCTGCGTCGCAGCGGAATCGGTGACGACGTGGTCGAGGTCGGTGGTATCCGGTTGGAGCCCGCCGCACGCAGGGTGCTGGTCAACGGGGTCGAGATCGGCTTGGCCAACAAGGAATACGAACTGCTGAAGGTGCTCATCGATCGGGCGGGTCAGGTGGTGGGGCGCGAGACCATCCTGCGCGAGGTGTGGGGCGACGCCGAACTGCGTGGTTCCAAGACGCTCGACATGCACATGTCCTGGTTGCGCAGGAAGATCGGCGACGAGGGTCCGATGGCCGAGCGACGCATCGTCACGGTGCGCGGTGTCGGCTTTCGGCTGAACACCGACTGACGTGCGGCGCAGAATTCTGCGGTCCATGCTCACCGTGCTGACCATCACCACGGTGGTGCTCGGGGTTCCGCTGGTGTACACGGCGTGGCTGTGGGTCGAGGACATCACCCGCAACGATCTGCAGACCCGCCTGGACGGGATCGCCACCGAGATCATCGCGCAGGAACACGACCGAGGCACGGTGGTCGGCGAGTTGGATATCAGGTCGGTGGCGCCGTTGGTACCCAAGGACGGCAAGCTCACCATCGTGTATCCGGCGCCGCAGGACAACGCCTCGCGGATGGATGTCGGGGTCGACGAGGTGCCCGATCCGCTGGTGGAGTCGCTGGCGATGGGCACGTCGGGGTCGCTGCGACTGGAGGTGCCCTCGGGGCCGATGCATTCCATGCAGGTGCAGGCGGTCGCGGTGGTGGCGTTGGCGGTGCTCGCCTCGTTGACGGCGGCGGTGTCGGTGGCGGTGGTCACGGCCCGGCGGGTGGCCGACCCGTTGCGCGATGTCGCCGCGCGCGCCGCGCGGCTGGCCATGGGCGACTTCCGTCCCGATCCACGCAGGCACGGAATTTCCGAGCTGGACAGGGTCTCCGATGTGCTCGATTCGGCGACCGTGGAGATTTCGGGGCGGTTGCAGCGCGAGCACGCGTTGGTGGCGGATGTCTCGCATCAGCTGCGTAGTCGCCTCACCGCGGTGCGGTTGCGGTTGGACGAGTTGTCGACCCACCGTGACCCCGAGGTGGTCGCCGAAGCCGACGAGGCGATGGCGCAGGTGGATCGGCTCACCGACGCGATCGATGATCTGGTACGCGCCGCGCGCGACGACGATGCCACCGATCGCGATCCGGTGCCGGTGATGGACGAGTTGCGCGGGGTGGTCGCCGAGTGGACGCCACCGTTCGCCGAGGCCGGTCGGACGTTGGTTTTGCTCGGGGACGAGTCGTTGAGCGCGCCGTTCACCGGTTTCCGGCTGCGCGAGGTGGTGGCGGTGCTGATCGACAATGCGCTGATGCACGGCGGGGGCACCTGCACTGTGTCGGTGCGCACGGTGCGGCCGGGTGCCGACCGTGAGCCGCTGGTGTGTGTCGAGGTCGCCGACGAGGGCGACGGTATACGGGACGAACTGGCGCCACACATCTTCGATCGCGGGTTCTCCGCGGGCGGGTCCACCGGCGTCGGTTTGGCGTTGGCGAGGGCGTTGGTGGAGGCCGACGGTGGACGCTTGGAGTTGCAGCGCCGCAGGCCCGCGTTGTTCGCGGTCTTTCTCGGTTCGTCGGTGTATCGGTCGCAGAGCGCGGCGACGGTCACCGAGCCGCGATGAGCGCGGTTCAGCCCTTACCGAATTCCTCTTCGACGAGTTCTTCGAATTCGCTGGAGATTTCGTCCATTTGGTCCGGGAAAACCCAGCGCCGCATCGCCCAGAAGCGAAATCCCATCTGGAGCAGGTTGCCGATGATGAAGGCGCTGATGAAGTCGGCGACGTTCTCGACGGTGAAACTCACGTTGGGCTGGCGCAGGTCGAACACGTAACTCGACACCCACAGCGGGGTGAAGGCGAGTACCACACCGATGCCGCTGACCACGAAGAACAGCAGTGCCTCGTGGGCGCGTTCGCGGCCGCCTCGGTTCTTGAACGACCACTCGCGGTTGAGGATGTAAGACGCGATCACCGCGATCACGCTGGAAATGATCTTGGCGGTTACCGGCTTCTCCGCGAGGACCGTCCATTTCAGGATGTAGAAGATGCCGCTGTCGATCACGAACGTGGTGGCGCCGACGATGGCGAACTTGATGAGTTCGCGGTTGCGGTAAGCGATGTGTTGCAGCGGCTTCGGGAGCGCGCTGACCACGCTGTCGACGAATGACACAAGACCGGAGTGTACCGGTACCAGGCATTTGCGCCGGACGTGACAATATTGGCAAGCGTGAGACAGCCAATCTTCGACACCGAGGCCCCACGCGGGTGTACACCGTTCGCAGGAGGGATCGCGTCGTGAGCGTGCGATCCTTCGACCCCTCCTCGATGCCGACGGTGGCCATGGTCGGTGGTGGGCAGCTGGCACGGATGACCCACCAGGCGGCGATCGCGTTGGGGCAACGCCTGCGGGTGCTGGCCGCGGATCTCGATGACCCCGCCGCGCAGGTCACGCCCGACGTGGTGCTGGGTAGCCACACCGATCTGGCGGCGTTGCGCAAAGTGGCTATCGGCTCGCACGCGTTGACCTTCGACCACGAGCATGTGCCGACCGAACACCTCGAGGCGCTGGTCGCCGAGGGGGTGAATGTGCAGCCGCCGCCGCAGGCCCTTGTCTACGCGCAGGACAAGTTGGCGATGCGCAGGCGACTGTCCGAGCTCGGCGTGCCTGTTCCGGCCTTCGCGCCGGTGGCTACGGTCGCCGACGCGGTGGCGTTCGGTGTCGAGCACGAGTGGCGCGTGGTGCTCAAGGCGGTGCGCGGCGGATACGACGGGCGCGGTGTGTGGATGCCGGAGTCCGAGGAGGTCGCGGCGGCGATCGTGAAAGAGCAGCTGGAGCAGGGTGTTTCGCTGCTGGTGGAGGCGAAGGTCGACCTGCGCAGGGAACTGTCGGCGATGGTGGCGCGCTCCCCGTTCGGTCAGGCGGCGACCTGGCCGGTGGTGGAGACCGTGCAGCGCGCGGGACAGTGTGCGGTGGTGATCGCACCCGCCCCCGAGCTTTCCGACGATCTGGCGACCGAAGCCGAGACCTTGGCGTTGAATCTCGCGCGGGAACTCGGTGCGGTCGGTGCGATGGCGGTGGAGCTGTTCGAGACGCGCGACGGCGCGTTGCTGGTGAACGAGTTGGCGATGCGACCGCACAATTCCGGGCACTGGGGGATGGACGGCGCGCGCACCGGCCAGTTCGAGCAGCATGTGCGGGCAGTGCTGGATTACCCGCTCGGTTCGACCGAGCCGTTGGCGCCGGTGGTGGTGATGGCCAATATCCTCGGTGCGCCGTCGGCGCCGGAGATGTCGATGGACGAGCGGCTGCACCATTTGTTCGCCAGGTTGCCCGAGGCGAAGGTGCATCTGTATGGCAAGGGGGAGCGTAAGGACCGCAAGATCGGCCACGTGAATGTGCTCGGCGCCGATGTGGCCGTGGTGCGCGAGCAGGCCGAGCGTGCGGCGCATTGGATGTCGCACGCGATATGGACGGATGGATGGGACCCACATGAGTGAACCTCGAGTCGGCCTGATCATGGGTAGTGATTCGGACTGGCCGACGATGGAGGCCGCCGCGGAAGCGTTGGCGGAGTTCGGTGTTCGGTTCGAAGTGGGTGTGGTTTCCGCACACAGGACCCCGCAGCGCATGCTCGATTACGCCACGGACGCCGCCGGTCGCGGCCTGAAGGTGATCATCGCGGGCGCGGGCGGCGCCGCCCACCTCCCCGGCATGGTCGCCTCGGCCACCCCACTCCCGGTAATCGGCGTCCCTGTCCCCTTGAAGTACCTCGACGGCATGGACTCCCTGCTGTCCATCGTCCAGATGCCCGCGGGCGTCCCCGTCGCCACCGTCTCCATCGGCGGCGCCCGCAACGCGGGCCTGCTGGCCGTCCGCATCCTCGCCACCACCGACGAGCCCTTGCGCACCCGTATGGAACGCTTCCAAGCCGACCTTGCCGACATGGTGACCGACAAGGACAACGCCTTGCGTGCCAAGCTGCTGGGCTGAGGTGAGCGCGCGGACGACCTGCGCGGCGTAGCACCGAGCAGCGCTGCTGGGAATGATGGACAGTTTCGATCTGGTCTATTCGGGTCAGAATGTGGCCCGAACCAACCGGTGCTAATTTCGCTGGTATCGCCGCCCTATCGAGGTGGGGTTGGAAGTAAGCCGTGGGATCACTCGCCGGAGACGAGGCCCACGGCTTGCGTCATTCAGGGGGCCGCTCGGATTCAGATCGCGTTGATGTCGACCAAACCGCCGAGGGTCTGCGGATAGTCAGGATTCCGATGTGCTGCTGCACGTGCGCATCGGGCCCCGAGGCGCGGGAGGTCGGTCGGTGTGATCAGGCGCCGAGTTCCTGGCCGAGACGTGTGAGTTCGTCAGCGGCGGAGGCGCTTTCGGTGTCGCTTTGTTGCCGGTACTTCTTTACATCGCCGTATCGGATGCGGCGATGCCTGTCGGTCTGTCTGTAGGGAATGTCGCCTGACTCGAGTAGTCCGACCAGGTAAGGGGGCGACACGTTGAGCACGTCTGCCGCCCGCTGTGCCGTGAGCTCGGTGTGTGCGGACACGAGGGTTACTTCGCAATGGTCGATGCGGTTACTCGAAGTGGGGACGCGGGTAGGGCGCGGGGATCGCTACGGTGGAGCTGTGACTACCGGCGATATTGCCCGTACGCGCGGCGGGGACGGTACCGCGCAATTTCGGTTGACCGTGGTGGATCAGGCGTTGCGGTTGTTCGCGGACAAGGGGTATGAGGCGACGACGGTCGATGAGATCGCGGAGGCGGCCGGGATCTCGCGGCGGACGTTCTTTCGACAGTTCCGGTCGAAGGAGGACGTGATCTTCGCCGATCACGAATCGCAGCTGAGTCAGGCCGCGGAGTTTCTCGATGCGCCGCACGAGGATCCGTGGGAGGCGGTGTGCATCGCGGTGGTGCAGGTGTTCGAGCGGTTCACGCAATGGCGCGAGATCGCCGCGCGGCGGTATCAGGTGGTGCGGCAGGTGCCCGCGCTGCGGGAGCGGGAGATCGTGACGGTGTTCCGCTACGAGCGGTTGTTCACCGACTACCTGCGTGCGCGGCTGCCCGAGGTGCCGGATCTGACACGGGTGCAGTTCGCGGCGTCCGTCACCGCGACCCACAATTACCTGTTGCGCAGGATGGTGCGCGCGGAGACCGACGCGGGTGCGGTGGATCTACGGGCGGAGCTGGCGGCGATTCCGCGCGGTGTGCGTCATCGTGCCGACGCCGACGATCTGGTGTTGGCGGTGTTCCCGCGCGATACGCCGCCCAGGCAAGTCGCCGACCTGCTCGCGCGCAAGCTCGGTACCCTGTGAGCTACCAGGAACTAGCACGGTATTGACACCCAGTGCCATCGAGTATCGGCACGTGGTTGCGGAACAAGGCGTATGCTCTGCGTTGATGTGGCACCGAGTGCCGACACCTGACTGCTGACATGTGACGACGACCAGGAGTGAGCCCCATGGCGGGAAACCCGGATTTCGATCTGTTCAAGCTCGAGGACTTCCACGACGAACTACGCCAGGCCATCCGTGGGCTCGCGGAGAAGGAAATCGCGCCGTACGCCAAGGACGTCGACGGCGACGCGCGCTTTCCCGAGGAGGCACTCGGTGCCCTCAACGCCGCCGGCTTCAACGCCGTGCACGTGCCCGACAGCTACGGCGGCCAGGGCGCGGACTCGGTGGCCACCTGCATCGTGATCGAAGAGGTTGCCCGCGTCTGCGGTTCGTCGTCGCTGATTCCCGCCGTCAACAAGCTCGGCACCATGGGTCTGATCCTCAACGGTTCCGAGGAACTGAAGCAGAAGGTGCTGCCCGACATCGTCAACGGTGAGATGGCCTCCTACGCGCTGTCGGAGCGCGAGGCCGGTTCCGACGCCGCGAGCATGCGCACCCGCGCCAAGCAGGACGGCGACGACTGGGTGCTCAACGGCTCGAAGTGTTGGATCACCAACGGCGGCAAGTCTTCCTGGTACACCGTGATGGCGGTGAACGACCCCGACAAGGGTTCCAACGGTATTTCCGCGTTCCTGGTGCACAAGGACGACGAAGGCTTCGTGGTCGGCCCGCTGGAACACAAGCTCGGCATCAAGGGCTCGCCGACGGCGGAGCTGTACTTCGAGAACTGCCGCATCCCCGGCGACCGCATCGTCGGCGAGCCCGGCACCGGCTTCAAGACCGCACTGCAAACCCTCGACCACACCCGCCCGACCATCGGCGCGCAGGCCGTCGGCCTCGCCCAGGGCGCGCTGGACGCGGCGATCGCCTACACCAAGGAGCGTAAGCAGTTCGGCACCGCGATCTCGAACTTCCAGAACACCCAGTTCATGCTCGCCGACATGGCGATGAAGATCGAGGCCGCCCGCTTGATGGTCTACACCTCGGCTGCCCGCGCCGAACGCGGCGAGAAGAACCTCGGCTTCATCTCCGCCGCCGCCAAGTGCTTCGCCTCCGATGTGGCGATGGAGGTCACCACCAACGCGGTGCAGCTGTTCGGCGGCGCCGGTTACACCACCGACTTCCCGGTGGAACGCATGATGCGCGACGCCAAGATCACCCAGATCTACGAGGGCACCAACCAGGTCCAGCGCGTGGTCATGAGCCGCGCGCTGCTCAAGGGCTGAACCTCACCGGGCTCGGTCGCGTCGAACGGTGATCCGAGACAGTTCCTCTCGGGTTGCCGGGCGGTGGCCGGTGCGGGGAAGTCGTGGCGGCTGGCATCGGTTACGGTCGGTCCATGGGCGCGGGTGAATTGTCCGAGGACGAGTACCTCGAGACCCTGGGGAAAGAGCGGCGGCGGTATGCGTGGGTGCTGGAGCGGTATCTCGGGAAGACCGCGGCGGCGGCGCATGCGGAGGCGTTGCGGTTCTACGAGTACGAGCCGCCGGATGTCGCGAACCGTGGCCTGGTCTTTCATAACGATGCGTGGCATTGGGCGTTGCTCGGGTTGCCGGGTGGGTCGTATTGGCAGACGCACCCGGAGTGGGAGCGCCCTGGCGACGAGTACTTCGACGTCGAGTAGCTGGTCGCCGATCCGTAGCTGGGCCGTTGTGCGTTCGGAGACAACGGCTTTCCCGATGGCATGACCCGTTTTCGGTCAACTGTGAGGGTTCCTGTTCGACGCGCTGTGCACGTTGTGAGCTCGCCTGAGCTGTGCCGATTCGGGCACCGAATGCGGGCGCATGGGGTTTCATCGCCACGTTCGATGTGGTGAAGGGATGAAACGCATGCGGGTTCGGCGGACGCCGTTGTCGGTCGTGTCGTTGGCGCTCGCGGCCGGTGTCGTCGGAGCCTCGGTGAGCGTTCCGGTAGTGAACGCCGAGCCGGGTGGCAGAACCGAATCGGTGTACGAATCGTCCTCGCCGGTGTCGTCGGTGGTGTCGTCGGTGGTCACCTTGTCGGTGCCGCTTCCGGCGAGCGCCCCACCGCACCCTTCGGCCTGTGACACCCTTTCCTACCTGCGGTGGCGTTCGGCCGACGGCCCGGATTCCGCCGCTGACGCCGACCGGGTGCTGGTGGCACAACCCGGTGTCTTCGAGGGTGCTGGCGCGTTCGACAGCGTCGCGCGTAATACTGTCGCCAGCGCAGCCGAACAGGGAAAACACATCGAGTTCTGGGCGTTGGATCGCCGCTCGAATTGCCTCGAGGACCACACCGGAGTGCAGGCTGCGCTGGGCAACGGATCGTTCGACACCGCCACCGACTACTACTTCCGCGACGGCGAGGCAGACGGCCGTCGCTTCGCCGGTTATGCCGAAGGCGCGCAGACGGATTGGCTGCGTGACCAGGGGCTCGAACAAACCCTCCGCGACGAATACGACATCCTGCGGCTGGAGTTCCCCGACCAGGCCGTGCGCAAGCAGAAGGTGCTGTGCGGCGGACATTCGTTGGGCGGCTTCGTCACCGGGTACTTCGCCGAATGGGATTTCGACGGCGACCCCGCCACCACCGACGACGCCGGATACAACCAGTGTTCGGGTTACTTCGCGCTGGACACCTCGATCAAGTCCGGCCTCGGCGTGCGTGGCGTCAGCTTCCCCGAATTGCCCGCACCGCTGGCGGGCGTGGTGGAAAACGGTTCGCTCGCACTGGATACGGCGATGCCGGTGTTGCGCTTGCCCGCGGTGATCAACCCGGAGACCACGAACCTGCTCGCACTGGCCGGTCTCGCGGCGCGGCTGCGACCCGAGGAGACCAACGACCTCGTGCGTCGGTTGCCGGAGAACTTGAATATCACCGGGACGCTGCGCACGCTGCTTTCCCAGGACCTGGGGATGTTCGCGACCGGGAATCCCGATGTGCGGCAACTGAACGCGAGCAACCAGGCGGTGCTCGGCGCGATCTTGGACGACAATTCGCAACCGCTGGGTTTCCTACAGGCCAGCGTCGGATTCGTCGGCGGCGGGCCGGTCGGTCCCAAGACCTTCCCGGTGCCCGACGCCATCGCCCGAAGCCGCCTGGCGATGGGCGGATTCGGTGACGCGCCGAAGGTTTCGCCGACGAGGTTCGACCAGGACACCGTATATCGCTGGCTGGACTACAACGATCCCGCGATCGCCGATTCCGGCCCGTACACCGAGCCGGGTAGCGAGGTCACATCCATCGATGAGCTGGCCCGCAGCCTGACCGAGCCGCCGCTGGACTTCACCGAGTGGTATTTCCCTTCGCGGCTGACGCTGGATCTGCAACAGAAGACGGCACCGTCGTTCGCCCACAACCACATTCATCGCGACGGTGTGAACCAGAACCCGATCATCAGCTTCCGCAGCAGCGGTGGGATTCCTGTCGCGGATTCCGGAAACCCGCGCGACGAGGTGATCGAGCTACCCGGTTACAACCACCTCGACGTGCTCACCGCCGCAGCGCGCCAGAACAACGGTCGCCCCGAGGTGGTTTCCACCCGGTTGGCCGATTTCGCTACCGGTCACTGAGACCGGTCGGCCGGAGTGGCGCGGCACGAGTCATTGCCGCACGGCTCCGGTGCACACAATGTCGGAGGCAGCGCCGGAGGGAGGGGACCGGCGCTACTTCCGGCGTTGCCACGCCTGCGCGACGTCATTCAGGTTCCACCACGAAACATAGTGGGCGTCCGATGATTTCAATGACCACGCCGAGTCGAGTCGAGCGAAGAACCCGTCGTCACCGGTCTTACCGCCGTGCGGTTCGCCGAGAAAGACCAGCCGCTCGCCGCCCGCCTGTTCGAACTCGTGCAGCGCGCGCGAGGCCATCGGATCACCCCAGCCGGGTGGCCAGCACAGCAACAAGACGCGGTCTGCGAGCGGTTGTTTCGCGAACTCCGTCAGATCGCCGACGTGCTGCCAGGCCTGGGGTTGCCCCGCCGCCCGCGGGAACGACGGGTTCGACGTCGTGTCCGGCGGCTCGGCGTCGTACGCCGCTGTGGTGACACCGATTCGAGTCAGCTGGCGGGCGAGGTAACCACGACCGGCACCGAGTTCCACCACCTCGGCACCGTCGGCGAATTCGGCGACCCAGTCCAAGGTTTCGGGTGCGGGGATCGCGTAGGCGTACGCCGTTTGCAGGATCGTCTGCGCGAAGGCGAGACGTGCGCTTCCGCGCGGTCGACCGCCGTTGACCACGCGGCGCGCACCGTCGTCGCCAACCGAGGGCGCGACGATGTCCCAGTACGGATTCTCGGACGCACCCCCGGTGAGGTAATGCACCAACCGCAGGTCGAACGCGGCATCGGCGCTCTCGTCGCCGGTCCCCGGCAGTCTCGGCGCGGCATCCAGGTACTCGGCGACCCTCGGATAACGCGTGCGCAGTAGATGCTCGTCGCCGAGTAGTTCGGCGAGTTCGCCGCGGCGTTCGGTAGATAGCACGAAGTCGGCCATGGCTCGATTGTCACCCGTCGGAGTGCTTTTCGAGCGAGGATCGGCCGCGGTGGTCAGCGCACTGCGGTGCGGGCGCACCACGCGATCGATGCGCGACACCGCCGACCCGGTATAGCGAACTCCGCCGACCCCGGCGTGAGTGCCGTGCTTGCCGGGTGGCGGCGTCGACATGATCGACTGCTGGTCGCGATCTGAGGAATAATTCTGACGCGTCCGATATCGCGTTGCACGACAACGGTTTTCATCGATCAGTCCGCCGTTGGAGCAGGTCGCGACAGTGACCCGCCCGCTACTCGATCGGCTGTCGGTTCGCCGTGACGATCTGAGCGGTGAGCAGAGCGGCGCCGACGACGGCGAGCACGATGCCGAGTACCGGCTGATAATCCTGCGCCCAGGCCAACAATATGAATTGCATCAGTTCGAGCAGCAGCGACCCGATGCCGAAGGCGCACAGCCAGATACCAGCGATCGATGCCCCTTGCATCGAATTTCTGTCCGGGACAGTAGCTTCGGTGGCCGATGCTTGTCCGGTCGCGGCGACCGGCCGCCGGTGTCAGGCGACCAGGTCGGCGTACTCGCGGTGTTCGACGATGTACTTGTCGACGTACCAGCAGGTCGGGATGACCGCGAACCCGGCGTTCTTGGAATCGTGCAAGCCGAACTCCACGACCTGGGCGGCGACGCCGCGACCTCGGAACTCGGGGAAGGTCATGGTGTGCTGGAAGTCGCGCACCTTCGGGTCCTCGCGTTCGGCGTAGTCGACGTAGCCCGCGAGGACGTCGTCGAGGTAGATCTCGAAACGGGTATCCGCGACATTGTGCTCGAGCCTGGTGGTCATAGTTCGGTAGAACCCCTGTCCTGGCGAGAATGTTCCTGATTTCGAGGTGGGCGGGTCGCGTGGGTGCTCAGAGCACCGCGCCGGGGTTGAGGATGCCATGCGGGTCGAGTGCGTCCTTGATGCGCTGCGAGACGGCGAGTACCTCGGGCCCGAGCTGGTCGACCAGCCATGGCTTCTTCAGACGGCCAACGCCGTGCTCACCGGTGATGGTGCCGCCGAGCTCGATGGCCAGGTGCATGATCTCGCCGAACGCCTCGTGTGCGCGTGCGGTCTGCGCGGGGTCGGTGGGGTCGTGCACGATCAGTGGGTGGGTATTGCCATCACCCGCGTGCGCGATCAGCGACACCGTCACCTCGTGCCGCTGCGCGATGGCTTCGATGCCGGTGACCAGGTCGCCGAGGCGGGGCAGCGGGACGCCGACGTCCTCGAGCAGGAGCGCACCCAGCCGTTCGACCGCGGGGATGGCGAAGCGCCGCGCCGCGGTGAACGCCTCGCCCTCCTCGAGGTCTTCGGTATGGAAAACCTCGGTGGCTCCGGCCTTTTCGCACGCCTCGACCATGAGCTCGGCCTCACGTAACGCGAACTGGCCCGGTGCGTCGGAACGGGCGATGAGTAGGGCCGCGGCGTTGCGGTCCAAACCCATCCGCATCTCGTCCTCCACCGCGTTGATGGTGACGGAGTCCATGAATTCGAGCATCGAGGGACGCAGCTCGCCGGTGATGGCGAGGATCGCCTCGACCGCGCCCGCCAACGTGGCGAAACCGGCCACGACCGTGCTCTGCGGCGGCTGTGCGGGCAGCAGCCGCAAGGTGAGTTCGGTGAAGACGCCGAGGGTTCCCTCGCTGCCGATGAACAGCTTGGTGAGCGAAAGCCCCGCCGAATCCTTGAGGCGAGGTCCGCCGAGGCGCAGCACGGTGCCGTCGGCGAGGACCACTTCGGCACCCAGGATGTAATCGGTGGTGACACCGTATTTCACGCAGCACAACCCGCCCGCGTTGGTGGCCGCGTTCCCGCCGATCGAGCAGATCTCGAACGACGAAGGGTCGGGCGGATACCACAGGCCGTGCTCGGCCACGGCCCGCTTGACCTCGGCGTTCATCAGTCCTGGTTGCACGATCGCGGTCCTGGTGACCGGGTCGACGGTGATCGCGCGCATGCGTTCGGTGCTCAACATCAGGCAACCGTCGACCGCCGTCGCGCCGCCGGACAGGCCGGAGCCCGCGCCACGCGGGATCACCCCGATGTGGCGTTCGTGCGCCCAGCGCAGGGTCGTGGCCACGTCGTCGGTGCTGTTCGCGCGCACCACCGCGACGGGTGTGCCCGCGTCGGGATCGTTGGCGTGGTCCTGTCGGTAGCTCGCGAGCAGGTCGGCGTCGGTGATCACCGTGCCGTCGGGAAGGAGATCGATCAACTCATGCAGATCCACGCCATCCACGCTAGCTGGCGGGGTGCCCGGTCGTGGCGTACTCGGCGCTCCCGGATGACCGGCGGGTTTGCCGAGTGCTCACTTCGCCGACACCTTCCGCTGGCAGGCTGGCCGCGTGCAGCAGGCGGCGAAGAGTATCGACAAGGCTGTCGACCGGTTCGGCAAGGTGTGCGTCGCGGTCGTCGCCCGGCTGCCGTTCGGTTTGAACCACGTTGTCGCGCCGACATTTCTGGGTTTCGCGGTGATCAACGGATTCACCTTCCTGATCGACCTGATCCTGCTGACGCTGTTGCACGGCGGGTGGGGGCTGCCGGTCTGGTTGTCGGTCACGGCGGCCTACGCGTGCGCGTTCAGTCTGAGCTTCGTGCTCAACCGCACCTTCAACTTCCATTCACACGCACCCGTCGGCAAGCAGGCGGGTGTGTACGTCGTGGTCGTCGTGCTGAACTATCTGCTGTTCCTGCTCGGCGTCAGCAGCGGTCTCACCGCACTCGGCGTCGAATACCATGTGGCACGCCTGCTCGCGGGGGCCTGCGAGGCGGTCTACATGTACAGCGCGATGCGGTGGGTGGTGTTCCGCCGCCGCGACGAGGCCGAACCGGCGCGCCCGCTCGCCTCGGATGCCCGGTGAGCGTCAGGCCGCGGCTCTGCGTAGCGCGTCGAGCGTGGTCTCGGGTGAGGTGTTGAAGCAGAAGCGAATTCGTGGCGCGGCGTCGGCGATCGCGTTGACGAGGCGTTCGAACAGCACCGTGTGCTCGGGGACGGCGCGCACCGCGCCGCCGATCATGACGAGGTCATACGCTGCGCGCCTATGCGGAGGCGGTGTCGTCGCACCGAGTGTCGCGGCGTGAGTCTGTTGCGGCAAGGCCGGGACCGACCGCGCAATCTCACTGATTCGGCTGTGCGGCAGGAGATCTCGCACGCATACGACTGGCCGTCGGGAACGTCATCGGTCGGCACGGGCAGCGCGCTCGTCATCCACTTTCGAGCCGGGCTCCGATTCGCTGGATGCCGCGCTTCGGGTGGTGGCCGCACTGTCCATGTCATCGGTGAACTGCCATTCTCCGAACTCGAAACGGCTTCCCGCGCGGCGGATTTCCACTGCGGCGGCGCCCGCGAAGTGGGCGGGGATCACCAGTTCGCGGCGGTCGGCCGCACGTTCGAGCACGCGCTGACGAGTGCTCGCGGCCTCGGTCGGATCGAGGCAGAGGCAGCTGCTGCACGTCGGATGCAGCAGTTGCATCGGGGTGTGCACCATGTCGCCGACGAAGACCGCGCGATCGGCGCCGGAGTCGAGTCGCAGCACCGAGGAACCGGGGGTGTGGCCGGGCGCCGATTCCAAGGTGAGTGCGTCGTCGATCCGAAAGGCGCCGTCCCACAGCTCGACCTGGCCGGATCGGTGCACCGGGGCGATGCTGTCCTCGTACAGCAGGCGGTCGTCGGGGCGGCGGCCCCGCGCGTAGCCGTTCTTCGGGCCGAAGTAGGTGTCGTCGGCCGCGGGGACCAGGTACCGCGCGTTCGGGAAGGTCGGCAGCCATTCGCCGTCGACGTCGTGGGTGTTCCAGCCGACGTGGTCGCCGTGCACGTGGGTGTTGATCACCACGTCTACCTCGTCCGGCTGCACCCCCGCCCGGATCAGCCGTTCGAGAAAGTCACCATCCCTGCGGTGAAACAGAGCGCGGCCGGGGCGTTCCCGCCCGTTCCCGACACCCGTGTCGACCAGGATGGTGCGCCCGGCGCTGCGTAGCACCCAGGTCTGTACGGCGGCGACGGCCAGTTCGGTATCGGGCGCCCAGTGCTCCGGGGCCAGCCAGTCGGCGTTGTCCAGCCAGGTCTGCTCGGTGGTATCGGGGAGCAGGTCGGGTCCGCGCATGAGCGGGCCGTGCCATTCGATGACGCGGAAGATCTCGACATTGCCCAACCACAGGTGCGACGAAGATGTCATGACCTCAACTTATGTCGCAAGTATGAGCCGAACAATGCTGTCGATTCTCAAATAGATATGAGAAACGCTCAATGGCGAAGCTTTCGGTACGATCGAGGCATGGATGTGCTGAGCGATGCGATCGCCGCCATGCGGGTGGGCAGCCCGTCGTCGAGCCGACTGCGCGGCAGCGCCGCCGACTGGTGCACCCGGCTCGCGGCCTACGACGGCGCGGGTTTCCACATAGTTCTGCGCGGCAGCTGCTGGGTGCTGCCGGACGGCGGTGCGCCGGTGACGCTCGGCCCCGGCGACGCGGTGCTGCTGCCGCACGGCACCGCGCACGTGCTCGCCGATCGCCCGGTCGACGCCGAGGCCGTGGCGCGGGCCGTCCCGTTCGAACAGTGGCGGGACCGACCCGAAAATCACTCCGAGTCGGGCGAATTCGAGGTGCTGTGTGGCAAGTATCGGCTGGATCGAAGGGGGCAGCATCCGCTGATGGCCGAATTGCCTCCGCTCATCCATCTGCCCGCCCGGATCGGCGATCAACGGGAATTGCGTTCCGCTATCGAACTTCTCGGCATGGAACTCGACCAGCGTCGCCCCGGTTCCTGCGTCGCGGTGCCCGGCCTGCTGGACCTGCTGCTGGTGTACATGATTCGGGCATGGATGACGATGAGCCGAAAGGGCGTCTGGCCCGCCGCACTCGACGATCCGGTGGTCGCGGCCGCGCTGCGCGCCATCCACACCGACCCGGGCTCGGCATGGACCAATGATCGGCTCGCCGCCGAGGTGGACGTTTCGCGTGCCACCCTGGCGCGGCGCTTCACCTCGGTCGTCGGCATGGCGCCGATGGGGTACCTGAGCTGGTGGCGGCTCACCACGGCCGCGGGCATGCTGCGCGGCACCACCGACCCGCTGGCCACCGTGGCGAGCCGGGTCGGGTACGCCAACGCGTATGCCTTCTCGCATGCCTTCCGCAAGCAGTTCGGCGTCTCGCCCGGCCGCTATCGCCGCACCGCGCCGCGACCGTCCGCCGAACGGGACGACGATGCCGACTCGTTCGCCGAAACCGCCGCGGCGGGTCTTGCACCTCACGCCCCGTGAGGTCTTAGCGTCGATGATGTGGCGGAAACGAAGGGTGAATACGTCAAGGTCGGCGAGCTCGCGACCGTTGCCGGGCTGACTGTGCGGACGCTGCACTACTACGACGAGATCGGCTTGTTGTCCCCGTCAGGCCGCAGTGCGTCGGGGCATCGGTTGTACTCCCGCGACGATGTGCAGCGGCTCTACCGGATCGGTTTGCTGCGTGGTCTCGGCCTTCGCTTGGACGAGGTGGCCGCAGCGCTGGACGACCCGGATTGGGATCTCAGCCAGGCGATGCGCACCCACATCGCGCAGCTGGATCGCACGCTCGCCGTCGAACATCGGCTGCGGCAGCGGCTGACCACCATGGCCGCCACCGTCATCGAGCAACGCAGCCTCGGCACCCGTGAGCTGCTCGACACCTTGGAGGACATGACCATGCTCGACACCAAGATTCGCCGACGCATTCCGACGCTGGTCTACCAGAACATCGAGGCGGCGCACCGGTTCTTGACCACGGTGTTCGGCTTCGAGCCCGGCCGACTCGACCGCGCACCCGACGGTTCGGTGCAGCACGGCGAGGTCACCGCCGGTGACGGCGTGATCTGGCTGCACGCGGTGTCCGAGCGGTTCGGGCTCGCGTCACCGATCGCGCTCGACGGCATCTGCACCGAGGGGATGTCGATCGTCGTAGACGATGTCGACGCGCATTTTCGGCACGCGAAAGACGAAGGCGCGCAGATCGTCTACGAGCCGATCGACCAGCCATACGGTTACCGCGAATACAGCGTCCGCGATCTCGAACGGCGGCTGTGGTCGTTCATGACGCCGTTGGACTGAGCAGTTCCGAGACCTGTTCGCCATCGATGACGATCGCGTCGTCGTCGGTGAGCGCCCAGTGCGCGAAGTCTTCGGCGCGAAGTCGCTCGGCGAGGCGGGTGCATTCGCCGTCGGGGTCGGTGGCCGAACGCACGTGCGGGACGATGGCGCGATCGACCAAACCCATTCCGTCCCATTGTGGTTCGATGCCGCAGGCGGATCGAACCTCGGCGGGATCGTCGACTGTCTCGATGCCGTACAGGTCTGGGGTGAGCACGCAGGCGCCCGCACTGTAGCCCGCGTAGACGAGCGCGTCGGCGGTGAGCAGCCGAGTGAGCACGAGATCTGCTCCACTGCGGGCGAATTGGGCGCGTAGCACGAAGGTGTTGCCGCCGCGCACCCACACCAGTGGGTATTCGGCCAATCTCGATTCCAGTGCGTCGGGGCGTTCGAGATAGTCGCGCAGATCGAGTTCTTCGGGCTGGTAGCCCAGCTTGCGTAGCGGAGCCAGATCGCTTTGCACAGCCGCAGGGCGCATGGAAGGCCATGCGTCACAGGAATTTCCGATCACCGCGACGCGTCCCGGCCTGCCGACCAGTGCGGCGAGCCGGTCGTAGTGCGCGCCGAATCGGTAGCTGGCCAGGAACAGACGCATCAGATAGTGAAAGCCAGATTGCGGACCAGGCGTTCGCCGAGTTGTTCGTCGCCGGTGATCGAGATCTGTTCGGTGTGCTCGTCGGCGGTGGTGCGTCCACCGCCGAGTCGCACGAAAAGCCCCGAGTCCATGGTGATCTCGACATTCGCTTGCTCATCGAAGCCGTCGACGTAGCTCGCGCGCTCGGCCACCGCGATATGCAGCGTCCGTGCCAACGGCCCGGTCAGGACGAAGGTGATGCGCGAACCGCTCGGCGCCTCACCGCGTTTGGCGACCACACGGGGGATCGAGCGCGCGAACTCGGCGAACGCCGCCTCGGCGCGCGGTCCGCCCTCCTCGACCTCGCGGCCGAGGGAGTCGGCGATGTCCAATTCGTGCACCCAGCAGTCGAACAGCCGCACCCGCATGAACGCGCCGTAGCTGATCTGCCCGATCGGCGACGGGGTCTGGCGCGCCCAGCCCTCGGCGTCCAGCTGCGTCAGTGCGGCGGTACGGCGTTCGGTGACCTCGTCGTAGAGCGCGAACAGTCGGTCACCCGAGAGCGGGCGCAGGCGGTCGATCCAGATCTCGTTGAGCACCGCGGTTTCGTTGTGCACGTGCGCCAAACCGCGCACATCGGTCTTCACCCGGTTCGGGTCGTGGGCGGGTGGCTTCTCGCCGAGCAACATGGACTCGGTGCCGACCACATGGGCGATGACGTCGAATACCGTCCAGCCCGGCAGGGGCGACGGTGTGCGCCAACGGTTCTCGTCCAGTCCGGCGACGAGCTTCGCGAGCGCATCCCACTGTTCGGTGAGCAGCGGGACGATCTCGTCGCGATCCGGGGTCGGGGTCATGGCTGTGCTCCTTGGTCTTTCGCGGCGATTCCCGCGCGGATGGCCGCTGCGGTGGATTCGGGGTCGTGTGGTCGGCGCAGCACCAAGCCCTTGACGAAGCGCAGCTTGTCGCCGTGCTTGCGTGGGATGACGTGCAGGTGCACATGGTCGACGGTCTGGAAGGCCGCGGCGCCGTCGTTGATGAGCAGGTTGGCGCCGTCGGCGGCGAGACCACCGTGCTGGACCGCCGCGGCGAGGCGGTGACCGAGGCGGAAGACGCGTGCGCCGAGTTCGGCGTCGAGGTCCGACAGCCGCGCCGCGTGCCGCTTGGGGATCACCAGGGTGTGGCCGCGGGTGATGGGACGGATGTCGAGGAAGGCGCACAGGTGGTCGTCCTCGTACACCTTGGTCGCGGGAGCCTCGTCCGCCACTATGCGGCAGAAGGCGCAGTCGTTCACACGGTGGACGATACGGGCTTCGAGTACTGACACCCGCGGTGCGGTCGTCGTGTGAAGAGTGCGGTTCGCGAATTCTGGCTCGGGCCGCGCGGATTCGTCGTGCAGGAGCGCGTGAGCGGGCGAAAGGTGGGGCTGCGCTCGGCGAACGGCTGGTCGGCACGTGCAGCGCACCACGGAATCTCGGCCTGCCTGTGACGGTTATCTCAGATACGCTCACCGCGTGCCAGGTACAGTTGCGAAGATTTGGATTAACTTACCGGTGAGTAACTTAGCTGGGCATCGAAGTACGTTGCCTGAGGCTCAGTACGAGAAGGAAGTCTGACAAGTGGAGACAACGCAGAGCGTGGGCGACGCGTCGCCACGTGGCGCGCGTGTCGGTGTTGTTCGCGAATCCAACGCGGGCGAGCGACGTGTCGCATTGGTGCCGAAGATCATTCCCGGATTGCTGAAGAACGGCCTGGAGGTCGTCGTCGAGTCCGGAGCGGGTCGCGAAGCCCTGATCCCCGACTCCGCCTACGAGGAGGCGGGCGCCACGATCGGCGACCCATGGTCGGCCGAGGTGATCGTGAAAGTCGCCCCACCCAGTGATGCCGAGGTGGGCAAACTGTCCTCCGGGCAGACCCTGATCGGATTCCTCGCGCCGCGCAACAGTGAAAACCAGATCGGCGCGCTGAAAGCCGCGGGCGTGCAGGCCTTCGCGGTCGAGGCGATCCCGAGGATCTCCCGGGCCCAGGTGATGGACGCGCTGTCCTCGCAGGCCAACGTGTCCGGCTACAAGGCGGTCCTGCTGGCCGCCTCGGAGTCCACGCGCTTCTTCCCGATGTTGACCACGGCCGCGGGAACGGTGAAACCGGCAACCGTGCTGGTGCTCGGTGTCGGCGTCGCCGGACTACAGGCGCTGGCCACGGCCAAACGGCTCGGCGGCCGCACCACCGGTTACGACGTGCGTCCCGAGGTCGCCGACCAGGTGCGCTCCGTCGGCGCCCAATGGCTGGATCTCGGCATCGACGCGGCCGGTGAGGGCGGCTACGCCCGCGAACTCACCGAAGACGAGAAGGCACAGCAACAGCAGGCGCTCGAAGACGCCATCAAGGGCTTCGACGTGGTGATCACCACCGCGCTGGTGCCGGGGCGTCCCGCGCCGCGGCTGGTGACCGCTGGCGCCGTCGAAGGGATGAAGCCGGGCAGCGTCATCATCGACCTGGCCGGTGAGACCGGCGGCAACTGCGAGCTGACCGAACCGGGTGAGACGGTGGTCAAGCACGAGGTGACCATTGCCTCGCCGCTGAACCTGCCCGCGACCATGCCCGAGCACGCCAGCGAGCTGTACTCGAAGAACATCGCGGCACTGCTGGAGTTGATGGTGGCCGACGGCAAGCTCGCCCCCGACTTCAGCGATCAGGTGCTCGCGGATTCCTGTGTTACCCGTGAGGGGGATGCCTGATGTATACCGAACTACTCGCGAACATCGCGATCCTGGTGCTGTCCGGGTTCGTCGGCTTCGCCGTCATCTCGAAGGTGCCCAACACCCTGCACACGCCACTCATGTCCGGCACCAACGCCATTCACGGCATCGTGGTGCTCGGCGCGCTGGTCACCCTCGGCCGCGTGCAGGATCCCTCGATCCTGACCCAGATCATCCTGTTCATCGCGGTCGTGTTCGGCACGCTGAACGTGATCGGTGGCTTCGTGGTCACCGACCGCATGCTCGGCATGTTCAAGGGTAAGAAGGCCGTACCGGCGAAGGTGGACAAGTGATGCATACCTTCGACAATGTGAACTACCTGGTCAACGGCCTCTACATTGTGGCCTTCGGCATGTTCATCTACGGCCTGATGGGCCTGACCGGTCCGAAGACCGCGGTGCGCGGCAATATCATCGCCGCGATCGGTATGGCGCTCGCGGTGGTGGCGACGCTGATCTCGGTGCGCCACACCAGCAATTGGATTCTGATCGTCGCCGGACTCGTCGTCGGTGTGCTGCTCGGCGTTCCGCCGGCCCGCTACACCAAGATGACCCAGATGCCGCAGTTGGTCGCGGCGTTCAACGGTGTCGGTGGCGGCACGGTCGCCCTCATCGCGTGGTCGGAATTCATCAACAGCCACGGCTTCTCGCAGTTCGACGAGGAGCCGACCATTCACATCGTGATCGGCTCGCTGTTCGCGGCGATCATCGGATCGATCTCCTTCTGGGGATCGTTGGTCGCCTTCGGCAAGCTGCAGGAGATCCTGCCCGGCAAGCCGATCGGGATCGGCAAGCTGCAACAGCCGTTGAACGCGTTGCTGTTCATCCTGGCGATCGTCGCGGCGGTCGTGATCGGTGTCGGCGCCACCAACGACGGTGTGTCGCAACTATGGATGATCGCGGTACTCGTTCTCGCGGGTGTGCTCGGCCTGATGGTGGTGCTCCCGATCGGCGGCGCCGACATGCCGGTCGTCATCTCCCTGCTCAACGCGCTGACCGGATTGTCGGCCGCGGCAGCGGGTCTGGCGCTGAACAACACCGCGATGATCGTCGCGGGCATGATCGTCGGCGCCTCGGGCACCATCCTCACCAACCTGATGGCCAAGGCGATGAACCGATCGATTCCCGCGATCGTCGCGGGTGGCTTCGGTGGTGGCGGTGCCGCGCCGGGCGGTGGTGACGGTGAGCAGAAGGTGGCCAAGGCGACCTCGGCCGCCGACGCCGCGATCCAGATGGCCTACGCCAACCAGGTGATCGTGGTGCCCGGCTACGGCATGGCGGTCGCGCAGGCGCAGCACGCGGTCAAGGAGATGGCGTTGCTGTTGGAGGCCAAGGGTGTCGAGGTCAAGTACGCCATTCACCCGGTCGCGGGCCGCATGCCGGGTCACATGAACGTGCTGCTGGCCGAGGCCGAGGTGTCCTATGACGCGCTCAAGGAAATGGACGACATCAACGGCGAATTCTCGCGCACCGATGTCGCTTTGGTGATCGGCGCCAACGACGTCACCAACCCCGCGGCGCGCGAGGACTCCAGCAGCCCGATCTACGGCATGCCGGTGCTCAATGTCGACCAGGCCAAGAGCGTCATCGTGCTGAAGCGCTCGATGAACTCCGGCTTCGCAGGCATCGACAACCCGCTGTTCTACGCCGACCACACCTCGATGCTCTTCGGTGACGCGAAGAAGTCGGTCGGCTCGGTCACCGAGGAACTGAAGGCGCTGTAAGACAGCGGATTCCGCGAAGTTCACTGCTCACCTACGGCCCGTCGCTGCACAGCGGCGGGCCGTAGGTGCTGTCGTGAGGCGGCAGCCCAGCATGCTGAACAGGACAAACCTCGTGAACGGCATCCCCACGGACGGCAGGTTCTGGGTGATCCGCTACGTTCCTCGAGACAAACGCCGTGCCGACGGCGGTGCAACGTGTGACCCTGGGGAGGGGATGCGAGATGACCAATCCGCCCAACTATCCATATCCTGGCCAGCCTGGTGGGCCGGGATATCCGAATCAGCCGGGACAGCCTGCGCCGCAGGGGTATCCGGGACAGCAGGGTCCGCAAGGCTATCCTGCACCGCCGCAGGGGTTCCCCGGCCAGCAAGGGGCGCAGGGCTTTCCGGGTCAGCCGGGTCAAGCGGGCCAGCCGGGTCAGGCGGGACAGTCTGTGCCGCAGGGATATCCGGGTCAGCCGGGTTATCCTGGGCCGCAGGGGCAGCCGCAGCCGCAGCCTCCTTACGGAGCTCAACCGCCCTACGGCGGGTTCCCGCAACAGCCGGGTCAGCAGTTCCCCAGCCAGCCGGGTCAGCCCGTTGGTGGCTTCCCGCCGCCGGGACAACCTCCGCGGCAACGGCCTTCGGGCAGCGGCGGCTCGGGCTTCTTGAAGATCGGTATCGCGGCTGTGCTGCTGATCGTGGTGATCGGCGGGATCTTCGGCCTGCGGACGGTGTTTCGTTCCGACGGCCAGAAGATCGAGGCGGGGCAGTGCGCGAAGCTCGCGGGCAGCACCTACAAGCCCGAATTCGCGATCAAGGAGTGCACCGACCCGGAAGCCAATTACGTGGTGGCCGAGCGGCTCGACAGCGGTAGCGCGGACTGCGCGACCGAGGATTACGCCAGCTATTACCAGACCGGTAAGAGCGGTTACACGGTGTGCTTGCGCCTCAACGTGGCCGAGGGGGACTGCGTCGACGCCGGAACAATGGCGGCCAGCACGAAGATCGCCTGCACTGCTTCGGGTGCCGACTACAAGATCGGCAAGATCGTGCAGGGGAGTGCCACACCGTCGGCTTGCGGTGCGGATTACACCGCCGACGAGGTCATCGCGTATCCGAAGCCCGATCCGATGACGCTGTGCTTGGTGGCGGTGGACAGCTAGGCGCCGGGTCCGGTGTCGGGCGACCGGGCGCGACGACCCCCGCGTATCGGCAGCAGATCAATACGGCGACCAACGGCACCACCATCGCCGCGTTGAGTGGCACCAGTGCCGTCAGCCAGCCGATCACCGCGGGACCCGCGAGCAAGCCGAGGTACCCGACACTGAATACCCGTGACATGTCCGTCGCGGCCTTGTCGGAGCCGAGATTGCCCGCCGCGCTGAAGATCTGGGGCACGCTGCCGGACAGTCCGAGCCCGGCCAACGCCCAGCCGAACAATGTCAGCGGCACCCACGGCGAGATCAGGAGTAGCACGAGGCCGAGAGCGGCGATCGCGGTGCCGTAGCGCACCACCGCGACGCTGCCGAAGGCACCGCTGACGCGGTCGGCGGCGAACCGGCCGACGGTCATGGTGGTGGAGAACGCGCCGAAGGCCAGCGCCGCGGTGGCCGCGTCGGTACCGAGATGTTCACGCATCTGTAGCGTGCTCCAGTCGTTGGCCACGCCCTCGGTGAGCAGCACCGCGAACGCGATCATGGACAGCGCGAGCACCTTTCGCGATGGGTTCGGTGCGGGTTCGTCGCGGGGTGATTTCGCGTCGGGGCGCGGTGCCGCGTCGGCGGTCGCGTGCTCGGGCGTGTGCGCGCTCGTATCTCGGGTCGGTGTCACATCGGGCGATGTTGTGTCCGTGGTGGTGACGACGGGTGACGCCGACGGATCTCGCTCCGCTACGGCATCGGCCGCTTCCGCTCCCGCCGTGGCGGAATCGGAGGTCTCGGCCGTCGACGCCACCGCGTTGTCGCCGAGCAGCCTCGGCAACAGCACCACCACGAGAAGCAGGCTGCCGATCGCGGCCAGTACCAACGTCACTCGGATATCCCACCCCGCGCGCAATGTCGCCGCGCCGACCAGTGAGCCGAGCAACCCACCCCCGGAGAACAAGGCGTGGAAGGCCGCCATGATCGGTCGGCGATAGGCCCGCTCCACGTGCACCGCTTGGGTATTCATCGACACGTCCAGCGCGCCATTGCCGAAACCGAAGCAGCACAACGCGATCGCGAGCGTCACCGGTCCGCCCGCGAGACCGGGGCCGATCACCGCGACCGAGGCGATGACCGCGGCCGCGCCGACCAATGTCCTGCTCCCGAACCGATCGGCCAACGGACCGGCCAGCCGCATACCGACAACCCCCGCACCCGCCATCAACAGGATGAACATCCCCAATGTCGATTTCGAGACGCCGGTGTGGTCGGTGATGACGGGGATATGCACCACCCACATCGACAGCAGAAAACCGTTCAACGCGAAAACGGTGAACACCGCGAGCCTGGCGATGCGGGTCTGCTGGTCGACTGTCGGGCGCGGCATCATTCGACGGTACCGACCTGTGTCGAGCGGAGGACCAACAGCGGGTGGAAGCGGCGATCGCGGCGACCGACGGTCCCCTCTACCGACTACTGGGCCGGAGTGTCCCAAACACCGGTCGCGGCGGCCTCTTCGGTGTACTCGGTGAAATCTTTCGGTTCCCGTCCCAATGCGCGCCGTACACCGTCGGTGGTGTCGCTGTTGCGTCCGTCGAGCACGGTGCCGAACAGGTAGTCGAGCAGGCTCACCTCGTCGGCGGGCACCTGATACTCGGTCAGTGCCGCGACGAATTCCGCGCGGGAGACCGGGGCGAAGCTGATCTCCCGTCCGGTGGCCGCCGCGATCTCCGCGACGGCCCGGGCGAAGCTCAAGGCGCGCGGCCCGGTCAGCTCGTAGGTCTCGCCGGTATGGCCCGGCTCGGTGAGCGCCGCGACCGCCACGTCGGCAATGTCGTCGGCGTGGACGAAGGGTTCGTCGACGGTGCCGTTGGGTAGTGCGAGCTCGCCCGCGAGGATGTAGTCGGTGAAGGCGCCTTCGCTGAAATTCTGTGCGAAGAAGCTGCAGCGCACGATGGTCCATTCGAGGCCGCTGTCCCGCACGATCTGCTCGCACTGTTCGGCTTCCGCCTCGCCGCGACCGGACAACAGCACCAGCTTTTCTACGCCCAGTGCTGCCGCCTGTGCCACGAATGCCTTGATCACCTCGGGTGCGCCGGGCACCGCGAGGTCCGGCGCGTAGGCGAGATACACCGCGTCGATGTTCGTGAGCGCGGGTGCCCAGGTGGTGCGATCGGCCCAGTCGAAGGGTTGCTCGGCCGCGCGCGAGCCAAGGCGGATCGGAACCCCGGCGGTCCGCAAGCGTGTGGCGACCCGGCTGCCGGTCTTCCCGGTGCCACCGGTGACGAGGGTGCGGCGGGTTGTGGTGATGTCTGTTGTGCTTGTCATGATTCGAGTACACCGGCCGAGGGCGAGACGGAACATAGCTGATCAGCTCATGATCATGCGTCATCGTCTAATCTGGATGGCGTGGACGCTCTCGCCAGTTTGCTCGAAGGTCCGCGTGCGCGCGGTGCGTTCGTGATGTGTTCGCTGCTCGAGCCGCCGTGGTCGCTGCGCGTCGAGGACGAAGCGCCGCTCACCGTGGTGGCGATGGTGCGCGGCGGTGCGTGGATCGTCACCGACACCGCGCCCGCGCGGCAGCTGCGCGCCGGAGACATCGCGATCTTCCGTGGACCGGACCATTACACCGTCGCCGACGACCCGGGTACCGCACCGCAGGTTATCATCGAGCCGGGGCAGATCACCAAGACTGCCGACGGTGAGATTCTTTGTGAGACATTGAGTCTCGGCGTTCGGCAGTGGGGTACCGATCCTGACGGCAGCACGATGCTGGTCACCGGCGCCTACGAATCCGTCGGTACGGCAGGTCATGGACTGTTGCGCGCCTTGCCGCCGGTGATCGTGCTCGGCCGCGACGACTTCGACTCCCGCGTGCTCGACATCCTGGTCGACGAGGCTGTCAAAGATGAACCAGCACAAGGGGTTGTGCTCGACCGATTGTTGGACATGGTGCTGATCACCGCGCTACGCACCTGGCTCGGTCGCACCGACGCACCCGCCTGGTACCACGCCTACGGAGATCCGTTGGTCGGCAAGGCTCTTCGGCTGCTACAGCACAATCCGGCACACGGCTGGACGGTCGCGGGGTTGGCCGAGGCGGTGGGTGTCTCGCGCGCCGCGCTGGCACGCCGCTTCACCGACCTGGTCGGTGCGCCTCCGATGGCTTTCCTCACCGAGTGGCGGCTCGCGCTGGCCGCCGATCTGCTGACCGACTCCGAGGCCACCATCGAATCCATCGCGCGCCAGGTGGGATACGGCAGTGCGTTCGCCCTGAGTACCGCGTTCAAACGCCAGTTCGGGGTGAGCCCGCGTGACCACCGCCGCGGCGTGCGGACCCCTGAGCTATCGTCGGTCGGGTGACCAAGCCGTATCCGGTGCTCTGGCCGATGCCGACACGATGGGCCGACAACGACCACTACGGTCACGTGAACAACGTGACGTACTACTCGTACTTCGACACCGCGGTGAACGCCTGGCTGATGGACGCCACCGGCGTCGACACCCGCGAACTGCCCGCATTGGGCGTCGTGGCTCAGACGTCGTGCCAATTCCTCGGTTCGATCAGCTTCCCGGAAATGTTGCACGTCGGCCTGCGCGTCTCCCGCCTCGGTCGCTCCAGCATCACCTACGACCTCGCGATCTTCCGTGCTGTCGACGAGGAGCCCGAGCTCGTTGCCACCGGTGTCTTCGTGCACGTGTACGTCGACGCCGATACCCGCAAGTCGATCGAGATCCCCGAGATCATCCGCACCGCCGCAAGCACTCTCGTCATCGACTGACCCGCGCACCACATCGCCGTTGAGCTGCGGGCCGATGGCTCGGAGTACCGATGGGCGTTGGCGGTCGACGGCGATCTACTCGTACTTCACGGTCGCCGAAGGGGTCCCGCGCACGCACGGGTCGCGCGCCGGCGACTCGGCGATCGCGTCTATCCGCAGAAACAGATCGGCTCATCGATCAGAAGATCTACCGTGCCGCTGCGAAAGTTGTCGCGCGGAGCGGGTTTCCGACTGTTGGGCGACGATCGACCAGGTAGCGAGCGAGGTCGCGGTCAGCCGACGGTGCGCAACCTGCCGGGCGCCCGAAAACCTGGCGTTCGCGATGGACAATCGGCTCGCACCGGGGGCCTAGCTGCTCAGTGTGGCCTGGAACCTGCGCATCCCGTCGAGCCAGCGCGCATAGTCGGAAGCCTTGTTGCGGAACATCTTCAGCACCTCGGGGTGCGGCAGGATGAGAAACTCTTCGGCCGCTACACCGGCCAGCACGATCTCGGCGACGTCGTCGGTGGACAGCACCGCGCCCGCGGTGGTCACCGATTTCACCGCTAGCTCGGCCGCGGCGGCGTTACCCTCCGGCACCAGTCCGCCCCGCAGCAATGGTGTGTCGACACCCATGGGGCATACGCAACTCACACCGATTCCCTTGTCCCCGTGGGTGATCGAGAGCCATTCGGCGAAGCCGACGGCGGCATGCTTGGACACGGCATACGGCGCCGACCCGAGCTGGGTGAGCAGTCCGGCCGCCGAGGCGATGGTGACGAAGTAGCCGGTGCCGCGCTTCTGCCACGCGGGCACGAGTAGCCGTGCGGCGCGCACGTGCGCGAGCGTATTTACCTCGAGCGCGGCAGCCCACTGCGCGTCGGTGCTGTCGAGGCCCGCGCCGCCGCCGATGCCCGCGTTCGCGAAATACAGGTCAACCGGGCCGAATTCGGATTCCGCCCGGTTGATCAGGGAGCGGATTACCTGCTCGTCGGTGACGTCACCGCCCACGCCGATCGCGCGGGGTCCGAGCGGTCCCGCCACGTCCACGGCACCGGCGGCATCGAGGTCGGCGAGAACGACTCGTGCGCCACCGTCGACCAGCCGCCGCGCCAGTGCGGCCCCGATGCCCCCGCCCGCACCCGTAACGATCGCGACCTTTCCCGAAATCTCCATCTCCGCACCCTAGCGACGGCGAATCGGCGCACGGTACGAGATCGGCCTCGGTTCAGTTCGGTCCGGCCAGCCGGTCGAGCAGTGGCGCGGTGCGTGGCCCGACCAATTCGCGCATCACCAGGGCCATATTGGTGCGCTCGACACCGGGGATTTTCAAGATCTGCCCCGCGATGCGGTAGAGATCGTCGGCATCCTTGGCGACCACGCGCACCGTCAGATCGGTCAGGCCGGTCATCCCGCACACCTCGGTCACCTCGGGGACTTCGGCGAGTTCGTGCACCACCGAGTCGAGCCGGTGTTGGTCGGCCACCACCGCGACGAACGCCGCGAGGGGATAACCCAACGCGCGCGGACGCACCCTGCGTTCGAAACTGCCGAGCAACCCGGCCGACTCCCACCGCGTCAAGCGTGCCTGCACGGTATTGCGGGACAGTCCGAGCTTGGCCGCGAGTTCGACGCCGGTCGCGCGCGGGTTCGCGATCAGCTCGCGCAGCAGCCTGGCGTCGGTAGCGTCCAGGGTCACGGCTTCTCTGGTCATGCAACGCAGTATGACATTCCAAACCCACCCGAGATTGCGCATTTTGCTCACATTGAAACGCACCACTTGCGCATATCGACTTCTCGTGGATGCTGTGAGGTACAGCACAAAAGAGTAGAGGAGGCGGTGACCGATGCCAGGAACGAACGAGTACCCGGTGCAATTGGTGCAGCCCGACGGGAGCCGTGTCCTCGACCGCGAACACGCGGCCCTCGTCGCCGACATCGACCACGACCGACTGCGCGATCTGTACGAGGACATGGTCGTCACCCGCAGAATCGACGCCGAATGCACGGCGCTGCAACGGCAAGGTCAGCTCGGATTGTGGGCGCCGCTGCTCGGTCAGGAAGGCGCACAGGTCGGCTCGGCCCGCGCACTGCACGCCGACGATTACGCGTTCTGTAGCTACCGTGAGGCCGCCGTCGCCTATTGCCGCGGCGTGCGACCCGACCAGATGACCAGGATGTGGCGCGGCGTCGCGCACTCCTGCTGGGACCCCGACGAAGTGAACATCACCAACCCGAACATCATCGTTGGCGCGCAGGGCCTGCACGCCACCGGTTACGCCTACGCCGCGCACCTCGACGGCGCCGAGATCGCCACCATCGCCTACTTCGGCGACGGCGCCAGCAGCCAGGGCGATATCGCCGAGGCCATGGGTTTCGCTTCCGGCTGGAGCGCGCCGGTGGTGTTCTTCTGCCAGAACAATCACTGGGCGATCAGCGAGCCGGTTCGGGTGCAGAGCGCGACGCCGATCGTGCGCCGAGCCTTCGGCTACGGCATCCCCGGTGTGCAGGTCGACGGCAACGACGTGCTCGCCGTCCTGGCCGTGACCAGGCAAGCCATCGCGCGGGCTCGCGCAGGTGGCGGCCCGTCGTTCATCGAGGCGATCACCTACCGGATGGGCCCGCACACCACCGCCGACGACCCCACCCGCTACCGCGTTTCCGCCGAGTCCGAACAGTGGGCGCGCCGCGACCCGATCGACCGAGTACGCAGGTTGCTGGCACGCGAAGGTGGCTTCGACGAGGATTTCCAGCAGCGGGTCCGCGATAGCGCGGACGAGGTCGCCCACGAGTTGCGCACCGCGACCATCGAGATGCCGGATCCCGACCCGTCGGAGCTGTTCGAGCACGTTTACGCCACCCCGCATCCGCTGGTCACCCAGCAGCGACGGGAGTACACGCGTTACCTGGCCGACGATTTCGGCGCGCAGGACGCGGAAGCGGAAGGAGTCCTGTCATGATCACCACCTTCGCCGCCGCACTCAATGCCGGATTGCGTCGCGCTCTGGAAGACGACCCCAAGGTCGTGCTCATGGGCGAGGACATCGGCAGCCTCGGCGGGGTGTTCCGGGTGACGGATGCCTTGCAGAAAGATTTCGGCGACAACCGGGTAATCGATACCCCGCTGGCCGAATCCGGCATCATCGGCACGGCTTTCGGTATGGCGCTGCGTGGGTACCGTCCGGTCTGTGAGATCCAGTTCGACGGGTTCGTCTACCCCGCGTTCGACCAGATCGTCTCGCAGGTCGCCAAGATTCACTATCGCACCAAGGGGAAAGTACTCGCGCCGTTGACGATTCGTATCCCGTTCGGTGGTGGAATCGGTTCGGTGGAGCATCACTCCGAGTCACCGGAGGCGTATTTCGCGCACACCGCGGGTCTGCGGGTGGTGGCACCGAGTACCCCGGCCGACGCGTACCAGATGATCCGCGCGGCGGTCGCCTCGGACGATCCGGTGATCTTCTTCGAGCCCAAGCGCAGGTACTGGGACAAGGCCGACGTGGACTTCCTTGCCCTCGACGCCGCATCCCTGCCCGAGTTGCACCGCGCCGATGTGCGGGTCACGGGGACCGACGCCACCGTCGTCGCCTACGGCGGCACCGTGGCTACCGCGCTGTCGGCGGCGAAAATCGCGGAGGAAGAAGGACATTCGCTCGAGGTGATCGATCTGCGCAGCCTGTCGCCGATCGACTTCGACACCATCGAGGAGTCGGTGGCCAAGACCGGCAGGCTGATCATCACCCACGAGGCGCCGGTGTTCGCCGGGCTCGGTGCGGAGATCGCGGCACGAATCACCGAGCGTTGCTTCTATCAACTCGAGGCACCGGTGCTGCGCGTCGGCGGCTTCGATATCCCGTATCCCCCCGCTAAGCTGGAAAAACACCATCTGCCCGACTCCGACCGCATTCTCGCCGCGGTCGATCGCTCGCTCGCCGCCTGATGTCGCCGCGCCACAGGGAGGGTGCCCCCGTGCCAGATCAACTGCTGGAATTCCGGTTGCCGGATCTCGGTGAAGGACTCGCCGACGCCGAACTCGTGGAGTGGTCGGTGCAGGTCGGCGACATCGTGGAACTGAACCAGCCGATCGTCGATGTGGAGACGGCCAAGGCGGTGGTCTCGGTGCCGTCGCCGTTCGCGGGCGAGGTGGTGGAATTGCTCGCCGAGCCGGGGGAGACCGTCGAGGTGGGCGCGGTGCTCATTCGGGTGGCTGGCACCGGCTCGGATGCGGTGTCCGGATCCGGCGGGATGAATAGTGCTGCGGGCGAAGGTAGTCGGCGGTCTCGGCGCAAACCGGCGAACGCGCCGAGCGGTGGTGGACAGCGTCGCGGCGGTGGCGGCCGTCTCGATGAAGCCGACCGCGCGAGTACTGCCGCCGAGGATCGTGCGGACCCGCCGGGCCGGATTCGCCGTGGCGACGACACCGATTTGGTCAGAGGTGAGCACTTCGACCGCCGTGAGCGCGATGTCGATGGGCGCGACACGGGGGACGTGGATGCCGAGGCGCTGGATGTCAGTGGCGAGCGAAAGTCGGTGCTCGACGCAAGCGGCCCGGCGGAGTCGGACGTGTCCTGGCGGCAGAACGATACGAAGAGTGCTGTGCGGGAGGATGTTTCGGACACTGCTCGTGCATCGGCCGCCGCAGACGATGGGGCGAGCGGCAGCGCCGACGCGGGTGATCGGGATGGCGCGCAGGGTGGCGAGCGTAAATCGGTGCTCGTCGGGTACGGCCCGGAACAAGAAGGAGTGTCGAGGCGCAGAAAAGGTCCGGAGAGTGCTGCGCAGGAGGTGGTTTCGAGCACCGCCAACGCGCAGGCGGGCCGGTCGAGCCGGCCCGCTGCCGTGCCCTCCGCGCGCAAACTCGCTCGTGAACTCGGCGTCGACCTGTGGGAGTTGGCGGGGTCGGGACCGGATGGCGCGGTCACCGTCGACGATGTGCGTGCCGTGAGCCGCGTGGATACGGCTTCGGGCAATGCTGCCGACCGTGGCACCCCGGTGGCTTCCGACCGCGAGACTCGCACCCCCGTCAGCGGCATCCGCAAGCGCACCGCGGCGGCCATGGTGACCAGTGCGCGGACCATCCCGCAAGCCAGTACCTCGGTCACGGTGGACGTCACGGCGTCGATCGAACTACTCGAACATCTGCGCGGCACAAAGTCGTTCGCGGATTTACCGCTCACGCCGTTGGCACTGGTGAGCAGGGCCGTCCTCGCCGCACTCACGGAATTTCCCGGCATCAACGCGGCATGGGACGAGGACGCGCAGCAGATCATCACGAAGCACTACGTCAATCTCGGGATCGCGGTGGCCGCAGAGCGTGGGCTGCTGGTCCCGAACATCAAAGACGCGCACGCGCTGAGCCTGCGTGAGCTGTGCGCCGCGATCGCTCGGCTCGCCGAGTCCGCCCGCGCGGCAACGGCCACCCCCGCCGACCTCACCGGGGGCACCTTCACCATCAGCAATGTCGGCGTCTTCGGCGTCGACACCGGCATACCCCTGGTCAACCCCGGCGAGGCGGCGATCCTCTGTCTCGGGTCGATCGCCAAGCGCCCCTGGGTAATCGACGACGAACTAGCCATCCGCCGAGTTACCACCCTGGCGCTCTCGTTCGACCATCGCCTGATCGACGGCGAACAAGCCGCGCGCTTCCTCGCCACCCTCGCGAACTTCCTCGAAGACCCGTTGGTCCTGCTCGGCCGGTTGTAGGTCGCGCCAGCTCGGCGGTCATCGACTGCACGCGCTGGGCGGGCGGGGCCGCTTCGAGTACCGGCACGGTGATCGTCGGCGGACGCGACGAGTCCGGTGCGGGGACGCGCGCTTCCCGGAGACATCTCGACCAGTTCGACAGCTGACTGGGGTTCTGCCGCGCGGAGTGAATCATGCTGGGATCAGCGGGGTTCGGTATGCGGCAGGCGGTATTCCGGTGCGAGCACGTGAGATTTCCGGCGCACCTGTCGATCGTTGTGACGCGCGGCAACATCGAAGTCGCGTAGTCGACGCAGGTCCTGGTGCGACCGCATGTGCCGACGGCGGGGCGATCGAAGCGATGTCATCGAGTGCTTCCTCGGCGTCGGTGGCTACCTGGTCGAGCCGTCGATGTGTCGTACCGACCCCGGCTGGGAAGTCTTGCCCCGCTTCAAGAATCGGCGCTGTGATCGGCGAGCAACCCGCGCAGTGCCAACCCGGCCAGGAGGGCCCAGAAGGCGCCGCCGATACCGAAGAAGGCGATGCCCGACGCCGAGACCAGGAAGGTGATCACGCTGGACACCCGGTGCTTGCGCGAGCCGAGTGCCGAGGAGAGCGCCGCCGCCATGGTCGCCAGAAGTGCGAGGCCCGCAACGGTTTCCAGTGTTCCCTCGGGCGCGGTCGCGATGACGGTGACCAGTGCCGCCGAGCCGAGGGCCAGCAACAGATAGGTCGCGCCCGCCGTGAACGCGGCGATCCAGCGTTTCTTCGGGTCGGGGTGGGCGGCGGGCGCGGCCGACAGTGTGGCGCTGATCGCCGCGAGGTTGATCGCGTGGCCGCCCGCCGGTGCGCCGACAATCGTGCCGAGGCCGGTCACCGTGAGCGCGGCACGCCACGGGACGCGGTAGGCGAACGAGGTCATCACGGCGGTGCCCGGAATGTTCTGCGAGGCCATGGTGACCACGTACAGCGGCACGGCGATACCGATCATGGCCTGCCAATTCCATTGCGGCAGCGTGATATCGACCGAGGGTGCCATCGCGGTCAGATCCAGGGTCTTGTGCTCGACCGCGATGCTGATGCCCGCGCCGACCGCGGCGGTGACGAACGCGGCGATCACCGCCCACCGCTGCGCCACCCGTTGTAGGACCAACCACACCAGCAGCACGGGCACCACCACGGCGGGACTCGTGCGCACCGCGTGTACCGGCGCGAGGCACATCGGCAGCAGCACCCCGGCCAACATGGCCTGCGCGGTTTCCATCGGAATCGCCGCGATGAGCCTGCCCAAGCGCTGCCACACGCCGGTGATCACCACCAGCACGCCGGTGATCACGAACGCGCCGATCGCGGCGGACCAGCCTCCCGCGACCGCGCCGGTGCCGACGAGTAGCGCGGCGCCGGGCGTCGACCACGCCAGCGTGATCGGCATGCGGTACCGATAGCTGAGCAGCATCATGCCGACGGCCTGGGTCACACACAGGGCGAGCAGTCCGGATGCGGCCTGCGCTGGACTCGCGCCCACCGCGGTCAATCCGCTCAGCACCACCGCGAAGGAGCTGGTGAACCCGACAAGTGCGGTGATCACTCCGGCACCGAGCGGTTGTGCGAGTCCCGGTGTTTCGGTGGGTGTTGGCGCGGCGTCGGATTCGTCGGTGAGGTGTGGCACGGTCGATGACTCCAACGAGGGGGAAACCTTCGTCATAGGCCGAATTCTCCCGACTGGCCTGCGGTGATGTCGCCAGCCAGTGCGCCGAAACTGGACGTAATTCCGCTGGTTCGCCTCGCGCGGAAGAGTTCGAGCGCCGAACGCTGCCGTAGCCGTTGTCGTAGCCGTTGTCGGTGCTGGCCGTCGTCGCTGATGACGACCGTCGTTGTCGGTGCTGACTGTCGTCGCTGATGACGACCGTCGTTGTCGGTGCTGACCGTCGTCGCTGGCGACGACCGCCGTCGTCGTGTTCGTCGTCGTTGTCGCCGCCGACGCCACGGAAGCCGCTGGCGCACGGCGACGGTGGTGGGTTGGCTTGGTCGGTGATGAGCGCCCCTGAGCAGGGCACGCGCGGCGCTTCGGCGCGGCGTCGAATCTTGCCGATCAATGGTGTTGTCGCAGTGGAGGATCGGGGACCAGTAACCCGGTGGAGATTTCAGGGTGTCCCGGCCGGGCGAAATGGGCACTCTGTCGAGGTCGACATTGCCGAGGATCTGTGCACGACGAAAACGTGGCAGACATGACGGCACCGCGAAACCGGATGGGTATGGTGAGCGGCGTCGGTACGCAATGGTGCGATTCTTGACGAGGAGCTGAATTGAACGCGGTACTGATCTCGTCGCCGGAGCTTCGGGAAGCGTTGTCGGACGAGCGGTTACGGCTGCTGGATGTTCGATGGGCGCTGGGTGACCCCGATGGGCCGGAGCATTATCAGGCAGGCCACATTCCCGGCGCGGTATTCGTCGACCTGGAGACCGAGCTGTCCGCGCCGCCCTCGCCGACGCGTGGCAGGCATCCGCTCCCCGAGGCCACGCAACTCGAGAAGTGCGCCCGCAGTTGGGGTGTGCGTAATGGCGACCGTGTTGTCGTCTACGACGCCACCAGCGGTCTCGCGGCCTCGCGCGCATGGTGGTTGCTGCGTTGGGGTGGGCTCACCGATGTGCGCATCCTCGACGGCGGACTCGCCGCGTGGAGCGCGTCGGGTGGTGCGCTCGCGACCGGCTGCGAACCCGACCCGCGACCGGGCGACGTCGAACTCAGTCCAGGCAACCTGCCCGTCCTCACCGGTGACGCCGTGGCGCGCTGGGACGGGCTGCTGCTGGATGCTCGCGCGGCCGAACGGTACCGAGGCGAGGTGGAGCCCATCGACCCGCGCGCAGGACATATCCCCGGCGCGATCAGCGCACCGACGGCCGACAATCTCGATCCCGACGGCCGCTTCCTCGGTGCCGACGTCTTGCGTGAACGTTTCAGCGGCTACGGCACCGGCCCCTTCGCCGTGTACTGCGGTTCCGGCGTCACCGCCGCCCACCAGGTCGCCGCCCTCGCCGTCGCGGGCGTCCCCGCCGCCCTGTACCCCGGCTCCTGGTCGCAATGGTCCAACGACCCCAAGCGACCGGTGGCGACCGGGGCCTGAGCACTGTCGTGTGCCCGGTGGAGCCAGTCGTTCGGCTAGTTGGCGCCGAGACATTCTGGGGCCGTGCGCTTTACGTGGTTTGTGCGCGGTCGAGGTAGCAGTCACCGGTTCTCGGGTCCGACGGCCGAGTGCATGTCGCCTGACTCGCGTCGTGCGGTACCGGTGAGCGGCATCGTCGAGTGACGCCGTTACACGATGTGGCCGTGCGTCTTACGATTCTTGGATCGATCCAGGGGCGTTTGCCGGTGGATCGAACTGCTTCGTGCGGATCGATTCCCCGGATGGACGGCCCGGCCCGCGCCCCGCTGATCCCGATCGTCGGCGCACCACCCGCCATGCACGCCCTGCCACCCGGCTGCTCCTTCGCGCCGCGCTGCCCGATCGCGATCGAGGAATGCCAGGTCGCCGAACCGCCATTGGAACAGACCGGACCCAAGCACCGGGTGAACTATCCCGAGAAGCCGAGGTGTGGTGTGGTCATGCGCCCGACAAGGCCCTCGGCTGCCGTAGCCATCGCGGTCGATACGACTCGAGTTCACCGTTCTCGCGGCCGCGGCAACGGTGGGGGTCGTCCGTCGGTGCCGAGACTTACCGTCGGCCGTGCACCGCACGAGTTGTGGCTTGCCGGAGAGCCCGCATCCACCTCGCGGTCGGGGTGCGACGGCGGAGGTCGTCGGCGCCCATTTCGGCGGCGTGGCTGGTGCGCGCTCACGGACATCGGCGCCTGATTTTCTGGAGTGCTGATTTGTCGGCGGTGGTAATCGGTAAATCGTATTGGATTGCCGTGGTGAGGTATTTGCCCGCGTAGAAGCAATGCCCCTCGGGCCATGGCGGCAACCACCGCGCGGGCGTTTTATCGCCCTTGGCTTGATTGGCCGCACCGTCGGCGGCGAGCAGATTGAACTCGATATCGTTGGCGAAGCGCACCCTGCGCGCCAGCGGCCACCGCGCCGCACCCATATCCCACGCGGCGGCCAGCGGATATACGTGATCGATCTGTACCGCTTTCGCCCGCGCCTTGGTGAAGTCGATACGTCTGCCGGAATACGGGTCGGCCAGCGTGCCGGAGACGACCACGCAGTCGCGCGTGTGCTGCCGATAGGTGACCTCGGTGAGCTGCCGGTTCAGCACGTTGTTCCTGGTGTCGCAGCCGTCGTGCCCGCCAGGCGCGTCGGTGTCGTCGGTCCATGCCTGCCCGAATACGCACCCGCGGCCCGCCGTGCAGTCGCGTTCGTACCCGCCGGGGAACGGCCGTTCGGAGACGACGCGCACGCGCGCGAGCAGCAGCGTCAGCTCGGCGGCGGTCGGGCTGCCCGGCGCTGCGGCTGGGCCGCTCGCACCGAGACCGGCGCAGCCGGACGCCACAGCCGTCGTCAGCAGGATCAGCACGGCAAGCAGGCAGCGAAGAATCCCCCAATTCATGGGCTCAGGTCTACACCTGGGCACCGACATCGCACGCGTGTGCGGCTCAGCGTCCCCGGTGCGCGGCACGCATCGCGCCTTGAGCCGCCGCAGTCGCACCGGTGGGATCACAACCATGTCAGAGCTAGTTCGTCCTCGGTGCGCACAACGGCCCGATTCTTCGGCGCTGACCAGGGGATACCCGCGTGTGCTCCCGGCGAGGAGATTGCTGTCGGACCCACCTGATTGGATGGGACGATGCTGCACGGCTTGTGGTCGCCCGGATCGGGGCTGCTGCTGTGGGGTGAGTCGGCGGCTGCCTCGGTCCCCGAGCCGCTGGGTGGGGTGTTGCGCGGGTCGAAGTTCCGCCATCGCGCCGAGGTCTTGGTGGACGGTGCCCGGCACGAGCGGGTACGCGCCCACGCGTTGGTGCCTTCCGCCGCGGCGCGCGCGTTGCGGCAACGCCTGCCCGCCGAGACCGTCTCCGGCGATCTGCGCTTTCTCGCGCACGTGGCGCTCGGTGTCGAGCGGTGGGTGCGGGCCGGACGGGTGGTGCCGCAGCTGCGCAGGGACGACGGTCAGTGGTGGGTCCGATGGCGGCTGGTCGGCGGCGAGCGGCAGCGCGCGTGGTTGGCCGAACTCGCCGCCACCATGCCGGAAGCGTTGCGGGTGGCAGGCCGCCCCGGCGCGTTGTTGGACGACATGGTCACCGAGCTCGCCGATCCGATCGTGCGCGAACTGATCGACCCGCCGCGGTCGCGGCATCCGCTGATCGCCGCGCTCGTCGCGGATCACCCCGTGGAGGAGGGCAGCCACCAGGTCGCCGAAGTGCTGGAGCGTTGGCGCGAGACCTTGACCGGCGACGAACCGGAACTGGTGCTTCGACTGCTCGAGCCCGACAGCGATCTCGACGAATTCGAGTCCGCCGAGCAGGCACCCAGCACGATGGCCGACGAATCGGCGGCGCTGTGGCGACTGGAGGTCTGCCTACGCGTAGACGGTGAGGCGCCGAACGCTGTTGTCCTGCATGGTGATCCGACTGCGGTGCGGATCGCGGTCGAGCAATTGGGGGTGGCGCAGCAGGCTTACCCTCGGCTACGCGACCTGCCCACCGATCCACGGTCGTTGGACCTGTTATTGCCCACCGAGGTGGTCGCCGACCTGGTCGAACACGGCGCGCATTCCTTGCGGGAAGCCGGTATTCGATTGCTGCTGCCGCGCGCGTGGAGCGTCGGCGCGCCGAGCATGCGGCTGCGGGTGGACGGCGCGGTGGCCGCCGCCGAGAGCACGGTCGGCATGCGCGGGCTCGTGGCCTACCGGTGGGAACTGGCGGTCGGCGACACGGTGCTCACCGAGGCCGAGATGCTACGGATGATCCGCACCAAATCCGATCTCGTGCGCTTGCGCGGCGAGTGGGTCAAGGCCGATCACAAGGCGCTGGCCGCCGCGGCACGCTATGTGGCGGCACACACCGACGACACCCCGATCACACTCGCCGATCTACTCGGCGAACTCGCGGGCAGCCGCGTCGATCAAGTGCCGATTTCCGAGGTCACCGCCACCGGGTGGGCCGCGGAAATCCTCGATGGTTCCGGTGATTCGGCGCATCCGGTCGATCAGCCCTCGGGCCTGGACGCCGAGCTTCGCCCGTATCAACGCCGCGGTCTCACCTGGCTGGCCACCATGAGCCGCAATGGTTTCGGCGCGATTCTCGCCGACGATATGGGTCTCGGCAAGACCGTGCAGGTGCTGGCGCTGCTGCTGCACGAGCGCGAGGCGCACGCGCAGGACGAAGACCCCCGGCTCGGCGAGCAGGGACTCGCGCCGCCCTCGGGTCACGCGAGTGCGGGTGTGCTGTCGAATGGTGCGATCGACATCGCGGCTGCCGCTGAGATCGACGCCGCAGGCAGTGGACGCGGTTCAGGCCGAGGAAAATCGTCGAGCCCGAATGGTCGAACAGCCGACAGCCCGGTAGTCGATCGGATCGTTGGTGCTGACGGGCGCAACGTTCACTATGACGAGTCGGTGCACCGGATCGGGTCGGACCGCAGTGCGTCGCCACGCGCTCGCACCGCTCGCGCAGAGTCGGAGTGGGCTGCGGGCGAGGTGTCCGTCCCGGCCGGTGCGCCGGTGGAACACCATGACGACGGCACCGAGCACACGCGTGGCGCTGATCCGGTCGGTCGAGCACCGGCAGCCCTCGATCCGGCCGCTACCGAGATCGAAAGTAACAGCGCAGAACCAGGTCCGACACTTCTCGTGTGTCCGATGTCGGTGGTGGGGAACTGGCAGCGCGAAGCACAACGTTTCGCACCCGGCCTGCGCGTGTGGGTGCACCACGGTGTCGGGCGGTTGCGTGGCGAGCAGCTGAGCGCCGAGGTAGCCGCGGCCGATCTGGTGGTGACTACCTACGCCTTGCTGGCCAAAGATGTGGAGCAGCTTCGTGAGCAGCACTGGGAACGGATCGTGCTCGACGAGGCGCAGCACATCAAGAACTCGAATACCAGGCAGTCGCGTGCGGCAAGATCGCTGTCGGCTCGACATCGGCTGGCGCTCACCGGAACCCCGGTCGAGAACCGGTTGGAGGAGCTGCGCTCGATCATGGATTTCGTGATGCCGAAACTGCTCGGCAGCCCGCAGTCCTTCCGTGCCCGCTTCGCCGTTCCCATCGAACGCGAACGCGACGCGAACGCGATCAGCCGCCTGCGCTGGATCACCCAGCCGTTCGTGCTGCGTCGGGTGAAGACCGACCCCGCCGTGATCACCGACCTGCCGGAAAAACTGGAGATGACGGTGCGCGCGAACCTCACCGCCGAGCAGGCCGCGCTGTATCAGGCGGTGGTCGACGACATGTTGGCGAAGATCAAGGACGCCAAGGGTATGGCGCGCAAGGGTGCGGTGCTGGGCGCGCTGACCCGACTCAAGCAGGTGTGCAACCATCCCGCGCATTTCCTCGGTGACGACTCGGGTGTGCTGCATCGTGGCTCGCATCGTTCCGGCAAGCTCGCGTTGGTGGAGGATGTGCTGGATTCGGTGTTGGCCGACGGGGAGAAAGCGTTGCTGTTCACCCAGTTTCGGGAGTTCGGTGATCTGATCGCGCCCTATCTTGTCGAACGGTTCGGTACCGAGGTCCCGTTCTTGCACGGCGGTGTGCCGAAGGTCAAGCGCGACTCGATGGTCGAGCGGTTCCAGGAGCCCGACGGCCCGCCGTTGATGCTGCTCTCGCTCAAGGCTGGTGGCACCGGTTTGAATCTGACCGCCGCCAATCACGTTGTGCACCTGGACCGTTGGTGGAATCCTGCGGTGGAGAACCAGGCCACCGATCGCGCGTTCCGCATCGGCCAGCACCGCAATGTGCAGGTGCGCAAGCTGGTGTGTGTCGACACCATCGAGGAACGCATCGACGAAATGATCAACGGCAAGCGGCAATTGGCCGATCTCGCGGTGGGGACGGGGGAGAACTGGATCACCGAGATGGGCACCGACGATCTGCGTGAGCTGTTCTCCCTCGGCGCGTCGGCGGTGGGTGAATGAGCCCGTTCGAGGACTTCAGCCAGTACGGCACGCGGCTGCCGGTGCGTGGCGGCGTGCGCGCCAGGAGCAAGCGTGGTGCGTTCGTGCGCACCTGGTGGGGGCGTGCGCTGATCGAGTCGGTCGAGGCGATGGCGGATGCCGGTCGCATGTCGCGGGGGCGCACCTACGCCCGTGCTGGTCAGGTGGTGGATTACCGGCTCGAACCCGGCAGCGTGACCGCCGAGGTGCAGGGTTCGCAGCCGCGCCCGTTCGTCGCGGTGTTCGCGGTGCGGCGATTGCGCGAGGAGGAAATGGATCTGCTGGTCGAGACGATTCGCGCGGCGCCGGGGATGCTCGCGGAGATCGCCTCGGGCGCCTTGCCCACCGCGCTGGGCGAGCATCTGTTGCCGACCACCGCCGCCGACCTGGATTTCACCTGCACCTGCCCCGACCCAGGCTGGCCGTGCAAGCACGTGGCCGCAGTCTGCTACCTGCTGGCCGAGCGGCTCGACGAACGCCCACGCGACATCCTCGATCTGCGCGGCATCGACCTCGACACCCTCATCGGCGCCATCGAACGCGACACGGACACCGGGGAATCCGATGATCCCTACGGCGACGACCTCACGCTGCCCGAACTGCCGAAACCCGATTACCACCCTGCCACCGAAGACTTGGACCCGGTGCTCCTGCGCAAGGCCCTCCGTATGACCGCCGCCGACGAGCCGACCGCGTCCGCCGGTGCCCGCGACCTGTCGACCCTTTACCGCACGCTCGACCGCTGAATAGCGAAACCCCTTGGTAGGCACCCGGTATCGGGGCTGACGGCAAATTTGCCGCCCGGACTTTTTCGGGGCAGGAACCAGTCCGGAATCGCAAGGGGGCCGGGCTTCCCGACACCGAGTGCCACCCCAAGTCTGCGCCCACCCACCCACAGAAGGAACTGCCCCTACACTGCCCTTCCGCCGACCTTCGGCCAGAACAGTTCTCCCCGACGGGTCCTACGACGTGCCTCGACCGAGCAGAGCGCCGACATCGAGCGTGAGTAGATGCTTGCGGACTCGCTCGGCGAACGCGGGCGCACCCGCTGCTTTGAGTCGATCCGGCAGCGAGGTGCTTCGATCGTGGCTTCTACGCACGTGATAGATGAGATGTTCGGCGGTCACGGCCCGCACTACACGCGGTGCCGAATCATCGACCAGCTCGAAGAACTCGTCGGCGGTGTAGATTTCGTACGGCAGGTCATCGAGGTTTCGGAAGTGTTTGACGTTCTCGGTCAACAGAATGTCGGCCTCCGCGTGCACCGCGGCGCAATGCACATGCGCATCCGCGACATCGGGATATCGTTTCGACCTGTCGATCGTGTAGCCGACGACTCGGCCCGTGGCAAACACCTGTTCTAGCCGTCGCCGAATGCCGCCGACCTGGGCATCATCGAGCAACGGGTTCCGTTTGCGCAGGTGATAGTGGAACTCGACCATGATGTCGTCGGTCCACAGGACCTCGAACATGGTGTTGCCGGGGTCTAGATAGATCAGCGCCAGCCAATCCCGGAGTGTGCGGGAGAACAGGACATTCGCGTCGACCAGAACCCCAGTACCCCGCCCACTGACCATGCGAGCAGAGTACAAGGATGTGATCAGTCGATGACACCGAGTTCGTCCTCGAGCTCGCGCAGTTGGGCGAAGGCCGCGCGTTGTGTTTCGCGTTGTGAATCTTTGTGCGCGAACACGTCTTTGCTCAGCAAACGGGTGTGGGTGCCGACCTTGTGTGCGGGCAACGAGCCGGCGTCGATGAGCTTCATCAAGGTGGGTCGCGAGATACCGAGCATCTTCGCGGCGACAGTCGTCGTCACTTCGTTCGGCATGCTGCCGACGGTGACGGTGCGGCCGTCGCCGAGTAGGTCCAAGATCATCGACAATATCGACGACAGCTCGGCGGGCAGCGTCACAGAACCGGTGCCTTCGATGCCAACGGTGATGCTGTCGTCGGGTGCGTTCTTGCGAAGGGTGTCTATGTGCGCTTTGAACATTCTGGCTTGATCGATTTCGCCGGCTGTGATCGTCAGAGCCGTCCTTGTGTTGTGCATGGCTAAGGCATTCAGGGCTTCGTCCATGGTGTCGCGAATCTCCTTCCGGCCTCTTCACGAGTTCGATGCCAAGGGATCGGGGAGCCTGTCAGGGAGGCAAACCGAGTGCTTGCACTTATAAGTGTAAGGCATTCCTTGCTCTGACGATCCCCGGCGGGTGTCGGCTCCGTGGGGTGGATCACAGGGTTCCGCGGTGCTAGGATGCTTGGGCGTCCAACTATTGGATGACCATATACTGCGGTTGGCAGGTGTGGGCGGCTACGAGGACAAGGATTGGCATGGTTCGCGAAATCACCCACTTCATCGGCGGAAAGAACGTCGCGGGCACGTCCGGGAAATTCGGGGACGTCTTCGATCCGAATCTCGGTCAGGTGCAGGCACGTGTGCCGCTGGCGAGCAAGTCCGAGGTCGAGGCTGTGATCGCGGACGCGGCTGCGGCGCAACCGAAATGGGCTGCCACCAATCCGCAGAAGCGCGCCAGGATTCTGATGAAGTTCGTCGCGTTGGTGCAGGACGAGATCGAATCACTCGCGGCGCTGCTGTCCTCCGAACACGGCAAGACCATCGCCGACGCCAAGGGTGATATTCAGCGTGGCATCGAGGTGATCGAGTTCGCCATCGGCATCCCGCACCTGCTCAAGGGGGAATACACCGAGTCCGCCGGCACCGGCATCGACGTGTACTCGATGCGGCAACCGCTGGGTGTCGTCGCGGGGATCACCCCGTTCAACTTCCCCGCGATGATCCCGCTGTGGAAGGCCGGTCCCGCGCTGGCCACCGGAAACGCGTTCGTGCTCAAGCCTTCCGAACGCGACCCCTCCGTGCCGCTGCGCCTGGCCGAGCTGTTCCTCGAAGCCGGTCTGCCGGCGGGTGTCTTCAACGTGGTGCACGGCGACAAGGAAGCCGTCGACACGATCCTGCACGACCCGAGGATCAAGGCCGTCGGATTCGTCGGCTCCACCCCGATCGCGCAGTACATCTACGAGACCGCGACCGCGAACGGCAAACGCGCCCAGTGCTTCGGCGGCGCCAAGAACCACGCGATCATCATGCCGGATGCCGACCTCGACGACGTCGCCGATCAGCTGATCGGCGCGGGCTACGGCTCCGCCGGTGAGCGTTGCATGGCGATCTCGGTGGCCGTCCCGGTCGGTGAGCAGACCGCCGATCGCCTGGTGGAGAAACTCACCGAGCGAGTGCACAAGCTCAATGTCGGTCGCTCCGACGACCCCGCGGCCGATTACGGCCCGCTGGTCGGCGCAGACGGCGTGCGCAGGGTGGACAACTACGTGCAGATCGGCGTCGACGAGGGCGCCGAGCTCGTCGTCGACGGCCGCGGTCTCGTGGTCGACGGCGCGGAAGACGGATATTTCGTCGGCGCAACCCTTTTCGACAAGGTCACCCCGGATATGCGGATCTACCAGGAAGAGATCTTCGGCCCGGTGCTCGCGGTGGTTCGCGCCGCCGACTACGAGGAGGGGTTGCGCCTGGCCAACGAGCACGAGTACGGCAACGGCGTCGCCATCTTCACCCGCGACGGTGACACCGCGCGCGACTTCTCCGCCCGGGTGCAGGTCGGGATGGTCGGCGTCAACGTGCCGATCCCGGTCCCGATCGCCTACCACACCTTCGGCGGCTGGAAGCGTTCCGGCTTCGGCGACCTCAATCAGCACGGTCCCGACTCGATCCGCTTCTACACCAAGACCAAGACCGTGACCCAGCGCTGGCCGCAGGGACTGCGCAGCGTCGCCGGTACCGAAAACGAGCCCCAGGCCAACGCTTTCGTCATCCCGACGATGGATTGATCGATGTTCATTCTGGACGAAGACGAACAGGCGATCCGCGACACCGCGCGCGGGTTCGCCGACGAGTTCTTGGCCCCGAACGCACTGGACTGGGACGAGCGCAAGTTCTTCCCGGTCGACGTGCTGCGCAAGGCAGGCCCGCTGGGCCTCGGCGGCATCTACACCCGTGAGGATTTCGGCGGCTCCGGCCTGCACAGGCTGGACGCGGTACGGATCTTCGAGCAGTTGGCCACCGGCTGCCCGGCGATCGCCGCCTACATCTCCATCCACAACATGGCGACCTGGATGATCGACAGCTTCGGCGACGAGGAACAGCGTCGCCGCTGGCTGCCCGGCCTCACCTCGATGGAACTGCTGGCCAGCTACGCGCTCACCGAACCGGGTGTCGGCTCGGACGCCGCGGCGCTGAGCACGCGGGCCGTGCGCGAAGGCGACGACTACGTCTTCAACGGCACCAAACAGTTCATCTCCGGCGCAGGTTCCACCGACGTGTATGTGGTGATGGCGCGCACCTCCGACGACGGGGCGCGCGGTGTCTCGGCGTTCATCGTGCCCGCCGAGACACCGGGAATGTCGTTCGGCCCCAACGAGAAGAAGATGGGGTGGCACGCGCAGCCGACCCGTCAGGTGATCTTCGACGACGCGCGCGTACCCGCGGCAAATCGACTCGGTGCCGAGGGCGACGGGTTCCGCATCGCCATGAACGGCCTCAACGGCGGGCGATTGAACATCGCCGCGTGCTCGATCGGTGGGGCGCAGGCCGCGCTGGACAAGACGGTGCCGTATCTGACCGAGCGCAAGGCGTTCGGTCGCGCGCTGGTGAAGAATCAGGCGTTGCAATTCCAGCTCGCCGATATGCGTACCGAATTGGAGGCCGCGCGGACTCTGCTGTGGCGGGCGGCGGCGGCGTTGGACGCGAATGCCCTCGACAAGGTCGAACTGTGTGCGATGGCGAAGCGATTCGCCACCGACACCGGCTTCGACGTGGCGAACAAGGCGCTGCAACTACACGGCGGCTACGGCTATCTCGCCGAGTACGGTGTGGAGAAAATCGTCCGGGATCTGCGGGTACACCAGATTCTCGAGGGCACCAACGAAATCATGCGGGTGGTCGTCGCCCGCGCGGTGGTAGGAGCGGCATGAGTGAACCGGAAGTTCTGGTCGAACGACGCGACGGCGTCGGGCTGATCACGCTGAACCGGCCGAAGGCCATCAACGCGTTGAATCATCCGATGGCACTGACCATTACCGAGGCGTTGCGGGAATGGGCCGTCGACGACGGCGTGCGCACCGTGGCCGTCACCGGCGCTGGCGAGCGCGGGTTGTGCGCCGGTGGCGATATCGTCGCCATCCACTCCGACGCCTCCGCCTCGGTCGCGAGCGCAGGAGGCGCCGCCGCGGAAGCTGATTCGGCGACCGGTCGGTTCTGGCGTGACGAATACATTCTGAACGCGCTGATCGGCGAGTATCCGAAGCCGTATGTCGTGGTGATGGACGGCATCGTGATGGGTGGTGGGGTCGGGCTTTCCGGGCACGGCAGCCACCGCATCGTCACCGAGCGCTCCAAGATCGGTATGCCCGAGGTCGGTATCGGTTTCATCCCGGATGTAGGTGGCACGTACCTGCTTTCGCGCACGCCGGGGGAGATCGGCACACACGTCGCGCTGACCACCGCGCGCATGAGTGCGGGCGACGCGATCGCGGCGGGTTTCGCCGACTATTTCGTGCCCTCCGAGCAGATTCCCGCGCTGTTGGAGACCTTGCGCACGGAATCGGCAGACGTGGCGATCGCCAAATTCGCCACGGCCGCACCGGAATCCGGGCTCGTGGCGGCTCGGTCGTGGATCGACTCCTGCTACAGCGCCGACACCGTGGAGGAGATCGTCGATCGGTTGCGCGCCCACGACGCGCAGGAAGCGAACGAGGCCGCCGAAGCGATTCTCGGGAAATCGCCGGTGGCGTTGAAGGTCACGCTGCGCTCGCTGCGCGCCGCACGCGCGCTGTCGAGCCTGGAAGCCGTGCTCAACGAGGAGTACCGGGTCTCGATCGCCTCGTTGAGCTCCCACGATCTGGTGGAAGGCATCCGCGCGCAGGTCATCGACAAGGACCGCGCACCGAAATGGGTGCCCCCGACCTTGCCCGAGGCGACCGATGACCTGGTCGAGGCATATTTCGCCGAATTGGGCGATCGAGAACTTGGTTTGACGACACCGGAGGACAAGAAGTGAGCGAAAAGATCGGTTTCCTCGGCCTCGGCCACATGGGCGCACCGATGGCGGCGAACCTGGTGCGCGCCGGTTATGAGGTACTGGCCTTCGATCCGGTGCCCGCCGCTCGGGAGCAGGCCGAGCGCGACGGCGCGACGGTCGTCGAGACCGCGGCGGGAACCACCGAGGCGAACACCGTGATCACCATGTTGCCCAACGGCAAACTGGTGTTGGAGGTCTACCGGGAACTGTTGGCCGCGGCGAAGCCGAACACCCTGTTCATCGACTGCTCCACCATCGACGTCGCCGACGCGAAAGCGGCCGCGGAGCTGGCCACGGCCGCGGGTCACCGCGCCATCGACGCGCCGGTCTCCGGTGGGGTCGGCGGCGCGCAGGCCGGCACGCTGACGTTCATGGCGGGCGGCGAGGCGGCGGATTTCGGTGCGGCACTGCCGTTGCTGGAGGTGATGGGCGGCAAGGTGGTGCACTGTGGTGCCTCCGGTGTCGGGCAGGCGGCGAAGATCTGCAACAACATGCTGCTCGGCGCCTCCATGGTCGCTCTGTCGGAGTCGTTGGTGCTGGGTGAGAAGCTGGGTTTGAGTCATCAGTCGTTCTTCGACGTGGTCTCCACCGCCTCGGGACAGAGTTGGGCACTGACCACCTACTGTCCGGTGCCCGGCCCGGTACCGACCAGCCCCGCGAACAATGACTATCAGCCGGGTTTCGCGACCGCGCTGATGGCCAAGGACCTCGGTTTGGCCGCGAATGCCTTGCGTGCCAACGGTGTTGCCAGCGAGATCGGCCTGCTTGCCGCGCAGATCTACGAGCGGTTCAACCAGACCGACGGTGGGCGCGACTTCTCCGCTATCGTCACCGACATCCGTAACCGCAGCGACCAAGAGGGTGGCCAGTGACCGATTTCGAGACGATCCTTGTCGAGCGCAAGGGCGAGGGTAAGGGCCGCGTCGGATGGATCACGCTCAACCGCCCCAAGGCGCTGAACGCGCTGAACGCGCAGGTACTCGATGACGTGATCGGCGCGTTGGACGAGTTGGAGCGCGACGAGGAAGTCGGCGCCATCGTCATCACCGGCTCCGAGCGTGCCTTCGCCGCGGGTGCCGATATCAAGGAGATGCAGCCCAAGTCCTACATGGACGTGTTCCTCGACGACTACTTCGCCCGCTGGGATCGGCTCGCGCAGTTCCGCAAACCCACCATCGCCGCGGTCGCCGGATATGCGCTCGGTGGCGGCTGTGAACTGGCGATGCTGTGCGATCTGTTGATCGCCGCCGACACCGCGAAGTTCGGGCAGCCGGAGATCAAGCTCGGCGTGATTCCCGGTATCGGTGGCTCGCAGCGGCTCACCAGGGCGATCGGTAAGGCCAAGGCGATGGATCTGGTGCTCACCGGCCGCAATATGGACGCCGAGGAAGCCGAACGCGCCGGACTGGTCTCGCGGGTGGTCCCCGCGGCCGAACTGCTCGACACCGCGCTGGAGGTCGCCGAAACCATCGCGTCGATGTCGTTGCCGGTCACCATGATCGCGAAGGAATCGGTGAACCGGTCGTTCGAGACCACCCTCGCCGAGGGGCTGCGCTTCGAGCGTCGGGTGTTCCACTCGCTGTTCGCGATCGAGGATCAGAAGGAAGGCATGAGCGCCTTCGTGGAGAAGCGGCCCGCGCGGTTCACCAACCGCTGAGTCGCGGCTACCGCGGCGGGGTGGGTGCGGTGTCGACGATCTGCGTCGGCACCGAGATCCGCCCCGAGGGTTGGTCGGAGTTGCGTTGTGCGGCAAGGAGTCCGGCGATGGTCGCGGCGAGTGCGACGGTCACCGCGACGGCGGCGACGAGTTTGCGTCGACCGACCACCGGGGCGACGATCGACCCCGACAACTCCGACAGCGCGCTGCCCGGCGGTGGTGTCGCGCCGCAGACCCGGTTCATCCGCACATCGGGATGGCGTTGCGCCGCGAGCAACACGGCACCGCGCGCGGAAACGGTGTCGGGGTCGCTGTCGTAGACGATCGGTACGCCGAACCGGTCGGCGAGCGCCGTCCGCAGGGTGGGGTCGCGCAGGCAGCCGCCGAGCAACACCACCGCTTGAAGTGTGCTGCCGGACTCCTCGACCAGTTCGCGCACGATCGAGACCGAATGCCGCAATCCCGTCGAGCGCAGCGCGGCGAGGTCGTTGCGGGTGAGCACGGCGCGACTGCCGGTATCGGTATCCCACGCGGTGATCACGCGTGCGCTACTGAGTTCCTCGCGGTGTCTGCGGCTGGTCGGTTGATCGGCGATGACGCCCTCGCGGGCCAGTTGGCCACGCAGGAGTGCGTCGTAGCCGTCGCCGCCGAGCACGGTGCTGCGGCGTACCGCGAGGACGGTGTCGGTGCGACAATCGGCGTGGGTGATGGTCAGCCCCGAACTGCCGAGATCGTAGAGGATCACCGAACCGGTGTGCGGCAGTTGACCGGTGAAGCGTAGGTAGCGCAGCTGTGCCAACGGTTCGTCGACGAGCAGCAGATCGCGGTGTCCCGCCGTGATCCTGATCGACTCGGCGTGTTCGGCGCAGCGGCAGGTGACGGCGGTGGCGGTGATCAGTTCGTCGCGCTTGGCCGCGGCGCCACGCATCCGCCGGATCGCCTCGAAGACGGGTTCGTCGATCGCGCCGCCCACGCGCCGAGGTACCTGGCATTGATCGATCGGCGGTAGGTGCGGTTGATCGGAATGGGTGAGCACGGCGCGAGCACTGCCCGCACCCGCCGACACCCCCAAGACCAGCACCATGGGTCCATCGTGGACCTATTCGACGCGGATGCCAAGGCGACTGGCACCGTGGTCGGCGAGTTGGATACCGGACCGTTATGCGCGGGCAGAACCGGCCGTCTGGTTGCGATGGGTCTCAGTCGGTTTCGGCGGTCGACCACCGGGCGGGCGCGTCGCCCGCGTCGAAATCGCCCGCGGCGTGCCGGAACTCCGCGAGGATCTGGAGCAGGGTATTCAGTCGATCGTGCGCGATGCCGGGGAGGGCGAAAACCTTCGCGTTCAGTTCCTCGGTGGCGTGCGCGACCAATTCCCTTCCTGCGTCCGTGATCTCGATCAGCGTTGCGCGTCGGTCACTCGGATGCGGCACTCGCTCCACCAGGTGGGCGGCTTCCAGCCGGTCGACGGTATTGGTGACGCTGGTGGGATGGACCTGGAGGCGCGCGCTGGCCTTCGCCATCGGCAGCCCGCCCTGCTTGCTGAAGCTCAGCAACATCAGCAACTCGTACCTGGAGAAGGTCAGACCGGTGGGTTTGAGCACCTCGTCGACCCGCGCCATCACGATCTGCTGCGCTCGCACCAGCGAGGTCACCGCCGCCATGCCGTCGGCCACCTCACCCCAGCCGTGACCGACCCATTGACGGTGGGCTTCCTGAATCGGGTCGAGAGGTAGCGGACGTGGTCGAGACATCTCCCGATCATTCCATGCGTCGTCGTGGCGCCCGCGCACGTCCTGGCAACATCCCGGCCGCCGCCTTGTGCCAGCCAGCCTGGTGATCAGCCAGCCTTGTGATCAGCTCGAGCGCAAACCTGTGGTCGTGCGGCGGCCGATGGGAATGTAGTCCACGAGGCGGGCGTGGCTGAGTGGTTGAGGCAACGGTCTGCAAAGCCGTTTACGCGGGTTCGATTCCCGCCGCTCGCTCTACGGGTGCCGACCGCACGGTCGGTCATGCTCGGTTCGGCGTAACGCTGCACGCCGGACCGGGCGCCCAGCTTTCAGGACAATCCCGAAAAATCACGCAGCACAACGTGATTGCGGTCTGCGCAGCTGCCGAGGGTGTAATTCGGGATGAGACCGAAATATTCGGCCCTGCTGGTCGCGCTCCAGCGGCGCGCCGCGTCGGTACGGGTCTTGTAGAAGTTGACCATGTAGCCGCCCTCGTACAGGCGAAGCAGGCTGTAGCCACCCGGATACTCCTTCACCGCGGCGACTTCGAGGAATTCCACCCCGTACGCGGTATCCGGACGACTGCGCAGGTTGCGGTGGGTGTGTCCGCTGTGCTGGAGGAACACGCCGGGGCTGCGCTCGTACAACGCTTGCAGTTCGGCACTGTCGGTGCGATCGAGAACGAAACCGGGACCCGCGGGGTTGGTGAGCCCCGATTCGACGGTGACCGGGTGGTGACCGAACACCAGCGTCGGGCGATCCGGCTCGGCGCGCAATCGTTCGCGCAGCACATCGAATTGGGGGCGTTCGATGCGACCACCGGAGCCGTCGAGGTCGCTGGTGTCCAGGCCGAGCACCCGGAGCCCGCCCATGTCTTGCTCGATCAATTCTTGGCGCGGGGTGAATTCCTCTGCCCAGCAGTCGTGGTGATCCCGCGGTGCGGGCGCACAGCCCGCGTAGTCCGAATCCGTATGGGGGCGATCGTGATTGCCGCGCACCACGAAGTAGTCGCTCCCCAAGGCACCCCACCGGTCGAGCTTCGCGCGTACGGCGCGCGAATCCGCCGAGGAGGCTTCGGCGGTGAGATCACCGGCGAGTAGCAGGCGGTCCGCCGCGCGATCGGGTCGGCGCAGATCATCGAGCAGCGCGTCGAGCATGACCTCCGGATACGGCGGCAAAGCGGGGTCCTGGCGCACGCCGGGCGGCAGGTCGCCCACGATGAGTCCGCTCACCTCCTCGCCGAAGTGCAGATCGTTGGCCAAGGCGAGGGTGCGCAGTCGCCGTCCCGGCGGTGGCACCAATGTGGTGAAACGGCCGGTGGATTCGGGAGCGCCGGGGATCAGGGTGGTCGCGTTCAGCGCAGGTACCGCTCGTGCGCCGCGCGACCACGCCTCGAAGCGATACGGTCGGCCGGGCTCGAGACCGTCGATCTGCGCGTAGTGGAACGGCGTCGGGTGCTGGTCGGCATACACCGTGGTCAACGGTGAATCGACCGGGCCGAGGCGGACTTCGGCGTCGGCGTCGACCGGGACGAGGCGTCCTGACGCGTCCGGCGCCACGGTGGTCCAGGTCAGTATCGCCGTGGTGTCGGTGATCGTGACGACTTCCAGATCCGTGGCGATCACCGAATGCGGTTGTGCGCCAGCGGTCCCCGCCTGCGCGAGGCTCGCGGCCAGCGCGCCGCCGAGTGCGGCGAGCACGGTGCGTCTGGTCGGCCCACAGCAGTCGGTGCGGGTGTGCGCGTGCGGTGCCGATCGTCCCATCGTCGTCCTTTTCCGCCGGTGCGTGCGTTCGGTCCGGGTGTGCGCGCCTTGCTGGCTGTCGGTCAGCGACCGGACCGATCCTATCGGTGCTCGTGCGGAGGGCTTGCGCAAGTCCGCCGTGCGGCGGCGATCCGCGATTCGGGCAAGATCGTTCTGATTACGTTGCGCGCGTGCGGAAAGCGGTTGAGCCGATCGGGCTGTGGGCTGCCGTCGCCGTCGCGAACACACGCGAAACCACAGCGCGAACGAGCGGTTGTGGCGACGGGCGCGAGATTGCGGCAGCGGGTGTCGCCGATGCGGCGGGTTCATGGAGTGTGTATGACGACGGCGACTATGAACACCGCTGCCCTCGGCGAGCTATACCGCCGAATCCTGCAGCGACCTTGTCGGGGGCGTCGGCGACGGTGTATACGCCACGCGGACTTGGTCTTCGGCGACGGCGCAGTGCGCGGACTCGGCCTTCAGCGAGGGTGCGATGCTGACGGTATGGCTCTGGTCGTTCGCAACGGCCGGGCCGAGTCGCCATCCGGCGTATTGGATTGCCACCGCGCGTTGGATCACCATTCGGCGGCCTGCCTCGGTCCACGCGCGATGGTGGTCGGAGCGCACGGTCTGGTTCGGGTGCTGGTCGGCATGCACTGTGGTCGACGGTGAATCGACCGGGCCGAGGCGGACTTCGGCGTCGGCGTCGACCGGGACGAGGCGTCCTGACGCGTCCGGCGCCACGGTGGTCCAGGTCAGTATCGCCGTGGTGTCGGTGATCGTGACGACTTCCAGATCCGTGGCGATCACCGAATGCGGTTGTGCGCCAGCGGTCCCCGCGCGGGCAAGGCGCCTGCGCACGTCGAGTGGACCGCAGTTCGGTAGTTGGCGAACCGTGGACCGTATTTCGTGGGGTTGCTTTCGCAGGGTGTCGGCCTGCGCGCCGCCGAAAGTGGATCCGTCCTACCCTCGCTGAATTCGGTGAATTCGGTCGCGAGGGTAGGACGGTGCTCAGAGGTTGACGCCGAAATCGCCTGCGATGCCAGCCAAACCGGAGTCGTAGCCCTGACCGGTGGCGCGGAACTTCCACTCGGCGCCGTTGCGGTACAGCTCGCCGAAGACCATGGCCGTCTCGGTGGAGGCGTCCTCGGACAGGTCGTAGCGTGCGAGTTCCTCGCCGTTGTCGCGGTTCACCACGCGGATGTAGGCATTGCGCACCTGCCCGAACGACTGGCCCCTGGTCGTGCCCTCGTAGATCGAGACCGGGAACACGATGGACTCGATCGTCGCCGGGGTGGTGGCCAGGTCGACGTTGATGACCTCGTCGTCACCGTCACCCTCGCCGGTCTTGTTGTCACCGGCGTGCTCGATCGCGCCCTCGGGCGACTTCAGGTTGTTGAAGAAGACGAAGTGTCCATCCGACACGACCTTCTTGTCAGCGCCGAGCGCGATCGCGCTGGCGTCGAGGTCGAAGTCCGTTCCGGTGGTGGTCCTCAGGTCCCATCCGAGGCCGACCGCGACCGCGGTCAGGTTCGGCGCCGCCTTGGTGAGCGAGACATTGCCACCCTTGGACAAACTGACACCCATACCGATTTCCCCTGTCGATCATCGCGGCGCGAAGGACGCCGACCCTTCGAAGCTAGCACGTGATATGGGCGATTTGCCGCTGTCGAGGACAGGAATGCCGTTGGTAGCTAAGTGAATTGACGAACGAGGGGATTCGCGCGTGCTGTGACCCGGCCTATCAGGTCGAACCGTTCCTGGCGGGGGGAGACCGAACTCCCTCTTCGCAGGTCCCTGTGCCCGTAGGCCGCTCGCTCGTTACCGCGGACGGGTTGCGACAACTCGTGACACTCAGGCTGGTCGAGACAAGAAACGCGGAAGGTCCCCGACCAGGAAAACTAGCTGGTCGGGGACCTTCCTTCGGTGTGCCCTCGGCAGGAATCGAACCTGCGGCCTTCTGCTCCGGAGGCAGACGCTCTATCCCCTGAGCTACGAGGGCGGGATAGCAACTCGATCAGCTCCGGCGGGGCCGGTCGATCGGGCTCGGTCAGCCTATCGTATCGGCGTGCTCGGGCCAAAAGGTGCGTCTGGGCGGGTTTCAGTTCTGCGGCAGTGGTGTCGCGCCGCGAGCGCTGAGCATGGTGGTGAGGGTGACGGATTCGCTGCGCTGCGTCTTGGCCATGGTGTCGGCGAGGGTGCGCACGGCGGTGGTCGCCGCGTACCTGGTCGCGTAGTCGATCATCGGCAGACCGCCCTGGTGATGACGCAGCATCAGTTGCAGGAACATGGTGTCCATCGTCGGACCGGTGGCCGCGCGCAACGCGGAGAGGTCGTCCTCGGTGGCCATACCGGGCATGGTCGGCACGGGAACGGAATGTTCGCCAACGGTCTGCGAATGGTCATGTCCCGCAGCGTGTTCGGTCATCCAGGCCATGTATCCGTCGACCGATTGTGCCGGTTTACCCCAGAGTTGCAGCCAGCCCTGCATGCGGCCGACCTGGTTCTGCTGCGTGGTGAGGATGTCGTAGGCAAGGCGCCGCACATCCGGGTCGGTGGAGTTGACCAGAACCACGCCCGCCATCTCCACCGCCTGAGCGTGATGGGCCGACATGTCCTGCAAGAAACCGATGTCCACCGCCTCCGGGCTCGCCTCCGAGGCGGAGGTCCCCGGCACGCCGAGAAAGACACCCGCCGCGAACCCGACCACGATCGCGCCGATCGCGCCGACGATCAGCAGCGCGACCCGCTGTCGCCGGTACTGCGCGCGCAAGCCGGAGTTCGCTCCCGCGCGCTGCTCGGCGCTCATCCGCCGAGCGACGGCGCCGCGCCGCCGGGCATTCCTGGCACGCCAGGGATGCCCGGCACGCCAGGAACGCCGGGCAGGCCGCCGCCGGTCTCGGACTGATCCCGCGCGAGTCCCTTGCCGTCCATCGGCACCGCGTCCGGCCCCGGCGGGGTCGGATCGAAGGGCGGTGGGTTGTCGGTGTCGAAGGCGATGGTCGAACAATCGGCGCCGACCTCGGGGTAGGCGTAGTTGTTCAGCCGCAGCGCGGTGATGAACTGGTTGATCCGCTGGTCGTCGACGCTGTCGACCTTCAACTGATGACCCCACGACTGCAGCGAGATCGCGGTATCCATCGCCGGATAGGGCGACATCAGGGTGTACGGCTTGCCCTCGACCTTCTCGCGCAGCGTCGCGATGCCCGCCGCGTCCACCTTGTCCGGGTTGTAGGCGATCCACACCGCGCCGTGCTCCAACGAATGCACCGCGTTCTCGGTGCGGATCGCCGTCGGGTATACCGTGCCCGTGCAGGTCGCCCACGACGCGTCGTGCGGCCCGCCGAACGGCGGGGTCTGGTCGTAGGCCACCCGCTGGGTCGGCGAGGTGTGCAGCCCGGCGGGGTACTCGCGCTTGACGACGCCGTCGATCTGCTCGGAGGGGTCCTGGCGTTCGGCGCTCGGCGTGAACTGCTCCAGGTCGGCCTTCTCGCGATATTTAGGAACGAGGCTGAAGGCCAGCGCGCCGATCAATGCCACGACGACGACCACGGCGCCGACGATCAGCCAGGGGAACTGCCGATTGTTTTCGGCTCCGGATCCCGGCAGCTTGGATTTCGTGGGGCCCTTCCGTTTTCCCGTCGACGTCGACTTCGCGGCGGCCTTGGCGGCCTTGCCAGATTCGGCCGATTCGGCCTCGGGACTGCTCGGCATCGCTCGCTGTGCTCTTTCACGTGAGGGATTCCGTTGACGGTTGCGCGTCGCCGGACGGGTCGGGCAGCAGTGCCCACTCGAAGGTGCGCACCCGCCCAGACCATAGGATAGAGACTCGTGACTCCAGCTGACCTTGCAGATCTCCTTCACGCGACCGCCGCGAAGGTGCTCGTCGAACGTGGGCTCGACCCCGCGGTCCTGCCGGACGAGGTCACCGTGGAGCGTCCGCGCAACCCCGAACACGGCGATTACGCCACGAATCTGGCCATGCGGGTCGGCAAGAAAGCAGGCGCGAATCCGCGCGACCTGGCCACCTGGCTCGCCGAGGCGTTGAGCGCCTCCGACGGTGTCGCCTCCGCCGAGGTGGCGGGGCCCGGATTCTTGAACATCCGGCTCGCGGCGTCGGCGCAGGGCGCCATCATCGAAAAGGTGCTGGCCGACGGCGCCGACTACGGCTCGTCGCACGCCTTTGCGGGGACCAGGATCAACCTGGAGTTCGTCTCGGCGAATCCGACCGGCCCGGTGCACCTCGGCGGCACCCGATGGGCGTCGGTGGGTGACGCGCTCGGTCGCGTGCTCAGCGCACAGGGCGCCGAGGTGACCCGCGAGTACTACTTCAACGATCACGGCGCGCAGATCGACCGCTTCGCGTTGTCGCTGGTCGCCGCGGCCACCGGCGCGCCGACACCGGACAACGGGTACGCGGGCGCCTACATCGCGGAGATCGCGGGCAAGATCACCGACGCGCATCCCGAGGCGGCGACGCTGCCGGAGCACCAGCGACTCGAACTCTTCCGCGCCGAAGGCGTCGAATTGATGTTCGCGCAGATCCGGCAGGCGCTGCACGATTTCGGCACCGACTTCGACGTGTACTTCAACGAGAGCTCGCTGTTCGAGTCCGGCGCGGTCGACAAGGCCGTCGCGACCCTGAAGAACTCCGGTGACCTCTACGAAAAAGACGGCGCGTGGTGGATCGCCAGCACCGAATACGGTGACGACCAAGACCGCGTCGTGCTCAAGAGCGACGGCAACGCCGCCTACATCGCTGGCGACATCGCCTACTTCCAGAACAAGCGTTCGCGCGGCTTCGACCTGTGCATTTACATGCTCGGCGCCGACCATCACGGCTACATCGGCCGATTGAAGGCCGCGGCTGCCGCGTTCGGCGACGACCCTGCGACCGTCGAGGTGCTGATCGGCCAGATGGTGAACCTGCTGTCCGACGGTGTCGCGGTGAAGATGAGCAAGCGCGCTGGCACCGTGGTGACCCTCGACGACCTGGTCGAAGCGATCGGTGTCGACGCGGCGCGCTACTCGCTGGTCCGGTCGTCGGTGAACTCGAGCATCGACATCGACCTGGGGATCTGGACCAGTCAGAGCAACGAGAACCCGGTCTACTACGTGCAGTACGCGCACGCGCGCTCGGCCTCCATCGCACGCAATGCCGCGGAGTTCGGGTTCGATTCCGCCACACCGGATCTCGCATTGCTCACGGCCGAAGAAGAAGGTGAGCTCATCCGCACCCTCGGCGAATACCCGAGGGTCGTGGCCAGCGCGGCGAGCCTGCGCGAGCCGCACCGGATCGCCAGGTACCTGGAGGAACTGGCTGGTGCCTACCACCGCTTCCAGACCAACAAGAACCTGCGCGTGCTCCCGCTCGGTGACGAACCCGTCTCGTCCACCAATGCGGCACGGTTGCGGCTGGTCAACGCCACCAGGCAGGTGCTGGCCAACGGGCTCGCCCTGCTCGGCGTCAGCGCGCCGGAGCGGATGTGAGCCACCGTGCATCGAGCGACGCGCGACCGAAACGACGGCAGGGAAGGAGCACGGCAGTGACCGAGCCGATCGCAGCTATGACCGCCCGCACGGGCACCACGGGACCGCGCTGTCAGGAGGTTTCGGCATGAGCGCACACCCCGCCGGGCCGAGGCACGCGGAGATTCCGCACGCTCCCAACCTGCCCGAACGACCGAGTTCGCCGGGGCAGATGATCGAGCTGCCCGCGAACGTATGGCCGCGCAACGCCGCTCGCGACGACGACGGTGTCGTGCGGGTGGGCGGTGTCTCGGTGCGCGAGCTCGCCGCCGAGTTCGGCACCCCGCTGTTCGTCGTCGACGAGGACGATTTCCGGTCCCGTTGCCGCGACATGGTGCGTGCCTTCGGACCCGGTGCGCGCGTGCATTACGCCTCGAAGGCATTTCTGTGTGGTGAGGTCGCGCGCTGGATTCGCGACGAAGGGCTTTCGCTGGATGTGTGTTCCGGCGGCGAACTCGCGATCGCGCTGCACGCGGGCTTCCCCGCCGAGCGAATCGCCCTGCACGGCAACAATAAATCCGTCGGCGAACTGGAAGCCGCGGTGACCGCCGGAGTCGGGCACGTGGTGGTCGACTCGTTGATCGAGATCGAACGACTCGAGGCCGTCGCGGGCCGCGCCGGGGTGGTGCAGGACGTTCTCGTTCGTGTCACTGTCGGTGTGGAAGCCCATACCCACGAATACATCTCGACTGCGCACGAGGATCAGAAGTTCGGTTTTTCGATCGCGGGCGGCGACGCCATGGAAGCGATCGCTCGCGTCTTCGACGCGGACAACCTGCGCCTGGTCGGTCTGCACAGCCACATCGGGTCGCAGATCTTCGAGATCGACGGCTTCGAGATCGCCGCTCGCCGCATGCTCGGGCTGCTGCGCGAGGCGATCGAGAAGTTCGGTGTCGAACGCACGGAGCAGATTTCGATCCTCGATCTCGGTGGTGGCCTTGGTATCTCGTACCTGCCCAGCGACGATCCGCCGCCGCTGGATCAGTTTGCCGCGAGCCTGCGTGAACTGGTCGCCGCCGAAGCGGGGCGTGCGGGACTTCCGGTACCGACCATCGCCGTCGAACCGGGTCGCGCGATCGCGGGACCGAGCACGGTGACGCTGTACGAGGTCGGCACCATCAAGGACGTCTCGCTGGACGGCGGTCTGCGCAGGCGATATGTCAGCGTCGACGGCGGGATGAGCGACAACATCCGCCCGGCGCTGTATCAGGCCGACTACGACTGCCGACTGGTCTCGCGCACGTCCGAGGCGGCACCGGTGGTGGCGCGGGTGGTTGGAAAGCACTGCGAGAGCGGCGATATCGTCATCCGCGACACCTGGCTGCCCGCCGATGTCGGCCCGGACGACCTGGTCGCGGTCGCCGCGACCGGCGCCTACTGCTACTCGATGTCGAGTCGATACAACCAACTGACCCGACCCGCCGTCGTCGCTGTTCGCGAGGGCGTGCCACGGCTGATCCTGCGGCGGGAGACGATCGCGGACCTACTCGGCTTGGAGGTCTGAGTGCGCCGTGATCGAGTCCTATCGGTAGCAGCCCTACCGGTACCAGCCCCGCCGGTACCACCACGGAAGAACACAGAGGTGCAAGCATGACGGCAACGACGAAGAGCCCGTGGGGAATCGATCGTCCGATCGGTGTCGCGGTCCTCGGTATGGGCAACGTCGGCACCGAGGTGGTGCGCATTCTGCGTGAGCAGCCCCAGGATTTGCAGGCCAGGGTCGGCGCGCCGGTGGTGCTGCGCGGTGTCGCGGTGCGCAATGTCGATATCGACCGCGGTGTCCCCGCCGAGTTGCTCACCACCGACGCCGAAGCGCTCGTCGCGCGCGATGACGTCGACTTGGTGGTCGAGCTGATCGGCGGTATCGACCTGCCGCGTCAGCTGATTCTCGCCGCGCTCAACGCGGGCAAGTCCGTCGTCACCGCCAACAAGGCGTTGCTGGCCGAGTACACCGGCGAACTCGCCGCCGCCGCCGAAAACACCCGCGCCGACCTGTATTTCGAGGCCGCGGTGGCGGGCGCGATCCCCGTGGTGCGTCCGCTGATCCAGTCGTTGGCCGGTGATCGGGTCGACCGCGTGGTCGGCATCGTCAACGGCACCACCAATTACATTCTGTCCGCGATGGACGAGACCGGCGCCGATTACGCCGCCGCGCTGGCCGAGGCCACCCGCCTCGGGTACGCGGAGGCCGACCCGACCGCCGACGTGCAGGGTTTCGACGCCGCGTCGAAGGCGGCCATTCTGGCTTCGTTGGCGTTCCACACCCGCGTCACCGCCGCCGATGTCTACCGCGAGGGCATCTCCAGGATCACCGAGGAGGACCTGGAGACCGCGTCCGCGCTGGACTGCACGGTCAAACTGCTGGCTATCTGCGAACGCGTCGTCGGGATTCCCGGTGAGCCGCTGCCCGAAGACGGCGGCAAGGAGCGGGTCTCGGTGCGGGTCTACCCGGCGCTGATCCCGCGCAAGCATCCACTCGCTTCGGTGACCGGGGCATTCAATGCCGTGGTCGTCGAGGCACAGAACGCGGGACGGCTGATGTTCTACGGACAGGGCGCTGGCGGTGCGCCTACCGCATCCGCTGTGCTCGGCGACTTGGTGATGGCCGCACGCAACAAGTTCTATGGCGGTCGCGCTCCCGGCGAATCGGTTTATGCTGAGCTACCGATCGCGCCGATCGGTGACACTCCCACCCGTTACCACGTGAACCTCCAGGTCGAAGACCGCCCCGGTGTGCTGGCCAAGGTCGCGGGTGAGTTCGCCAAGCACGAGGTGAGCATCTCCACGGTCCGCCAAGAGGGACACGGTGAAGGTGCTCGGCTGGTGGTGGTCACCCACCACGCGCTGGAGTCGGCGCTCGCGGAGACCGTGACCGCGTTGGCGAATATGGAATCCGTCACATCCGTGACCAGCGTCTTGAGATTGGAAGGCACCGAAGAATGACTACCGGAGTGCACACCCGCTGGCCGGGACTGATCGCCGCGTACCGTGATCGACTCCAGGGCGCCGCCGACTGGGAACCGGTGACGCTGTTCGAGGGCGGCACACCGTTGGTGCCAGCCCCGCACCTGTCCGAGCTGACCGGCTGCGAGGTGTACCTGAAGGTCGAGGGTCTCAACCCGACCGGTTCGTTCAAGGACCGCGGCATGACCATGGCCATCACCGACGCCAAGTACCAGGGGCAGAGCGCGGTGCTGTGCGCCTCCACCGGCAACACCTCGGCATCGGCGGCCGCCTACGCGACTCGGGCGGGGATGACCTGCGCGGTGCTGATCCCGCAGGGCAAGATCGCGATGGGCAAGCTGGCCCAGGCGGTGATGTTGGGCGCGAAGATCATTCAGGTGGAGGGCAACTTCGACGACTGCCTGGAGCTGGCACGTAAGGTCACCTCGGACTTCCCGAGCATCGGTCTGGTGAATTCGGTGAACCCCGCGCGTATCGAGGGGCAGAAGACCGCGGCGTTCGAGATCTGTGATGTGCTCGGCCGCGCACCGGACGTGCACGCGCTGCCGGTCGGTAACGCGGGCAACATCACCGCGTACTGGCGCGGGTACCGCGAATACCACGCCGACGGCATCACCACGAGCTTGCCGCGCATGCTCGGCGTGCAGGCCGCGGGTGCCGCGCCGTTGGTGAATGGTGCGCCGGTGAAGGATCCGGAGACCATCGCGACCGCCATCAGGATCGGCGCACCCGCCTCGTGGAACAGCGCGGTGCGGGCGCGCGAGGAGTCCGATGGTGTGTTCCGTGCCGCCACCGACGACGAGATCCTCGCCGCCTACCGGTTGGTCGCCGCCACCGAAGGCGTGTTCGTGGAGCCCGCGTCGGCGGCCAGCGTCGCCGGTGTGCTCGCCGCGCGCGAGGAGGGTTGGCTCGATTCGGGACTGACCGTCGTCTGCACGGTCACCGGCAACGGATTGAAGGACCCCGACACCGCGCTGCTGGGAATGCCGCAGGTGCAAGCGATTTCGGTCGACCCGGTCGCGGTGGCCGCCGAACTGGAGCTGGCCTGAGTTGGATCGTCGACGAAGCCCGCTGATGACCAGGACATTGCCGCCCGGTCTCGCGGTGACCGCGAAGGTGCCTGCCTCCAGCGCGAATCTGGGACCCGGATTCGATTCGCTGGGCATGGCATTGGGTATCTATGACGAAATCGAGGTGCGCACCACCGATTCCGGTTTGACGATTCGGGTCGAGGGTGAGGGTGCCGACGATGTCCCGTGGGGGCCCTCGCATCTGGTGGTGCGTGCGCTCGAACGCGGCCTGGAGTCAGCCGGTGTCTGGGCCGATGGTCTCGATGTGGTGTGTCGCAACGTGATTCCCCATTCGCGTGGTCTCGGGTCCTCGGCGTCGGCCGTGGTCGGGGGTCTCGCGGCGGGTAGTGGCCTCGCCGCCAAACTCGATCCGGCACTTGCCAGTTCGGACGAGACCCTGGTGCAGCTGGCCGCCGAGTTCGAGGGTCATCCCGACAATGCCGCGGCCAGCGTGCTCGGCGGCGTCGTGGTGTCATGGACCGAGACCGACCGTGCGGCCGACGTCGGTCGCAACGGGGTACCGGCCGCCGAGCATCACGGGCGGCTCTACCGTGCCGTTCGGCTCGACCCGCATGCGTCGTTGCGTCCGGTGGTGTTGATTCCAGGGGAGCGGTCCTCGACCGCGCACACCAGGGGCCTGTTGCCGGAGGCGGTGCCGCACGGTGACGCCGCGTTCAACGCGAGCAGATCCGCACTCGCGGTGATCGCACTGACCGAACGACCCGATCTGTTGATGCCAGCTACCGCCGACCGGTTGCATCAGGCCCAGCGCGCACCGGCGCTACCGCTCACCACCACCTGGATTTCGCGGCTGCGCGCGGCGGGTATCGCCGCGACGGTCTCCGGCGCGGGGCCCACCGTATTGGCCTTGGGTACCAGCGAATTCCCTGCGGAACTGCGCGAACTCGCGGAGTTGGACGGGCTGCGCGTGGTCGAGCCGGGACTCGCCGACGGCGTGCGGATCGACTGACGGCGCGTCCGCCTTGCCGATGTTCCCACCTGGCAGCTATCCTTGGCACGTCCGTACATCGTGCGCATCAGACGCCGGTGCTTCATCAGGGCAATCGCTCCAGCAGGCTCCAGGCTCGAGCCTCCAGGCCATGGGGGTGCCGCGTCGGTCTCGGCAGCTGCGCAACTGGAATGATCTCTCCCACCTTTTCCACCTCCGGTGGCAAAGCCGCTGGGGCAGGTGATACGGCACACGCGCCCGCACGGACGCACCACGCATCCTGGTCCGGCACAACGTCCGGACTGCGGGACGAACCCTCGAATCAGCACACGGTTGTCGAGGGAAGGAAAGGAATTCCGTGACAGATACGGACCTGCTCGCGACACCCGAGGTGGAAGCAGACTCTAGAAACTCGGGCGACCGCGAAAGTGACTCCGGACAGATTGCGAAGATGAGCGAACAAACCGACGTCGCACGATCGGGGCTGACTGGAATGTTGTTGCCGCAGTTGCGCGCACTGGCGGGGGAGCTCGGTATCCGAGGCACCTCCGGGATGCGTAAGGGCGATCTGATCGCCGCCATCAAAGAGAACCAAGCGGGGAGATCGGCGCGGGCGGACAAGCCCGGCACCGACGAGGTCAAAGCCGCCCCCGAGGCCAAGGCGGCCGGTTCGACGAAGGCCGCAGGGGGTCAGAAGAGCGCCGATGCCAACGCGGCAGGCGACAAGGCGGCCGACGCGGCACCCGCGAGCGGCACCGACGCTCCTCGTTCCGGCCGTGGCCGTGGCGAACAGGGCGCGAAGGCCGACCAGAACGCGAGAGCCGAGCAGACCACCCTCGATGTGGCGCAGTCCGCCGCGGTGAGCGAGGCTCCCGCCGCGAAGAAGGACACGCAGGAGAATTCCTCGCGCTCGAATTCCGGACGTTCGAACTCCGCTCGGGGCAATTCCGCGCCGAGCAACGGCGCTGCGGCCAACCCGGCAGCGCAGAACGGGGCGGCACAGAACAGCACCGCCGTCGAGGAGTCGACCCCGAACGCATCCGAGACCACCAGTGGCAGCGACGATTCCGGCCGTGAAGGTGGTGGCGGCGGACAGCGCGGCCGAGGCCGTCAGCGGCGCGGACGCGATCAGTCCAGGTCCGGCGGTGACAACGCGAACGCCGACAACCGTGGCGACAACCGCAACGCCGACAACCGCGGCGAGGAGTCCAAGCAGGACAACGAGCAGCAGGGCGAGCGCCGGCGCAATCAGTCCAACGATCAGCGTGGCGACCGCAACCAGAACGGTGGCGGTGGCCGAGGTGATGGTGGCCGCGGCGGCGACAACCGCAATAACAACAACGACGACGACGAGGGTGGTCGCGGACGCCGAGGACGTCGCTTCCGTGAGCGTCGTCGTGGGCGTGACCGCGACGGTGGCACCGGCGGTGGCGGCGAGGCCCGCGAGTTGGAGATCCGCGAGGACGACGTGCTGCAGCCCGTCGCGGGAATCCTCGACGTGCTCGACAACTACGCGTTCGTGCGGACCTCCGGCTACCTGGCCGGCCCGAACGATGTCTACGTGTCGATGAACCTCGTCCGTAAGAACGGACTGCGCCGCGGCGATGCCATCACCGGCGCCGTGCGTGCTCCCCGCGACGGCGAGCAGAGCAATCAGCGGCAGAAGTTCGATCCGCTGGTGCGCCTGGACACCGTCAACGGTGGTGAGGTGGACGCGGCACGTCGGCGGCCGGAGTTCAGCAAGCTGACTCCGCTCTACCCGAATCAGCGGCTGCGCTTGGAAACCGAATCGCACAAGCTGACCACGCGCGTGATCGACCTGATCATGCCGATCGGTAAGGGGCAGCGCGCACTGATCGTTTCGCCGCCGAAGGCGGGTAAGACGACGATCATGCAGGACATCTCCAATGCGATCGCGACCAACAACCCGGAGTGCTACCTCATGGTGGTGCTGGTCGACGAGCGTCCTGAAGAGGTCACCGACATGCAGCGTTCGGTGAAGGGTGAGGTCATCGCCTCCACCTTCGACCGCCCGCCGTCGGACCACACCTCCGTCGCCGAACTCGCGATCGAGCGCGCGAAGCGCTTGGTAGAGATGGGCAAAGACGTTGTGGTGCTGCTCGATTCGATCACCAGGCTCGGTCGCGCGTACAACAACTCCTCGCCCGCCTCTGGTCGCATCCTCTCCGGTGGTGTCGACTCGACCGCGCTGTATCCGCCCAAGCGGTTCCTCGGCGCGGCGCGCAACATCGAGAACGGCGGCTCGCTCACCATCATCGCGACCGCGATGGTGGAGACCGGTTCCACCGGTGACACGGTGATCTTCGAGGAGTTCAAGGGCACCGGTAACGCGGAGCTCAAGCTGGACCGCAAGATCGCCGAGCGTCGAGTGTTCCCCGCGGTGGACGTCAATCCGTCCGGTACCCGTAAGGACGAGCTATTGCTGAGCTCCGACGAGGCCGCGGTGCTGCACAAGCTGCGTCGCGTTCTGTCGGGCCTCGACTCGCACCAGTCGATCGACCTGCTCATCGACCGCTTGAAGAAGAGCAAGAACAACCTGGAGTTCTTGATGCAGGTGAGCAAGACCGCGCCTGGCGCACTGGACGAGTAGTCGTCGCAGTCGCACCGAAAGGGCTCCGCTGAGGCGGGGCCCTTTCGGCGTTCTCGGCCCGAAGAAGAGCAGCCCGACGAGGGCGGCACCGACGATCACGCCGCCGAGGATCACCGCCGTGTCGAGTGCGCGACCATGCGCGAGGGCCGGGTCGTGGACGCTGTGGACCTGCGCAGCCTGCGGTTCCAGCGCGTAGGTGGCGGTGGTCGTGGTGTCCAGTTCGGCGAACCAGCCCACCACGATGAGGGCGATCAATACTCCGAAGACCGCGGTCGCCGTCCACTTCTTCACCGAGTTCCCTCCTTCGGATCGGCATGCCGATGTACAAGAGATCACTCTATGAACGGAGGCGTTCGCCTACCCGAGTAGCGAGCTACCCGAATCCAGCGTTGCGCGATGCGGCGGGAAGCGCGTGCCCGCAATTCCAGGGGGAGTGTGCACGGTGGCCAGCCATGGGGCGGGAACAAACCGAGTACCGGGGGTGTTTTCGGTGCGTAGCAGCTGTTCTGGCATACTGAGCGGCTGTTGCGTCTGCTCACTCGAGCAGACCTCCCGCCTAGTCGGTTCCGGTTCACGTTCTCGCGTCCGCGCGAAAGCGACCCGGCGACCAATATCGAGAGGACACCCATGAAGGCAGGAATTCACCCGACGTACGTCGACACCACGGTCGTCTGTGGTTGCGGCAACACGTTCCAGACTCGCAGCACCAAGGAGTCGGGACAGATCACCGTCGAGGTCTGCTCGCAGTGCCACCCGTTCTACACCGGCAAGCAGAAGATTCTCGACACCGGTGGCCGCGTGGCCCGCTTCGAGGCCCGCTACGGCAAGCGCGCCGACCGCAAGAGCGCGGATACGAGCGCGAAGTAGCTTCCTCGCCGACGCCCGGTTCTGTTAACGCAGGCCGGGCGTCGGTGCTTTGTGTGGACAGCTACCAGAAGAAAGAAGCACAGTGACCCAACCGTCCGCGATCGATGACATCCTGGCCGAACACGCGGGCCTCGAGACCCAGCTGGCCGATCCCGCGCTGCACAATGATCCGGGCGCGGCGCGCAGAGTCGGCAAGCGTTTCGCCGAACTCGCGCCGATCATGACCACCTACACCAAGCTGCGCGCCGTCCGCGACGACCTCGAGGCCGCCCAGGAGCTCGCCGCCGACGATGCCGCGTTCGCCGCGGAAGTTCCCGAGCTGCAACAGCAGGTCACCGAGCTCGAACAAACACTCGCCGACCTGCTCGCCCCCCGTGACCCGCACGACGGTGACGACGTGGTGCTCGAGGTGAAGTCGGGCGAGGGCGGCGAGGAGTCCGCGCTGTTCGCCTCGGACCTGGCCAGGATGTACATGAGGTACGCCGAGCGACACGGCTGGAAAGTCGAGATCCTCGACGTCACCGTCTCGGATCTCGGCGGCTACAAGGATGCGACGTTGTCGATCAAGAGCCGGGACGCGGCCCGCGACGGTGTCTGGTCCCGCTTCAAGTTCGAGGGCGGCGTGCACCGCGTGCAGCGCGTTCCGGTGACCGAATCGCAGGGGCGCATCCACACCTCTGCCGCGGGCGTACTGATCTACCCGGAGCCCGACGAGGTCGAACAGGTGCAGATCGATGAGTCCGACCTGCGTGTGGACGTCTACCGGTCCTCGGGCAAGGGCGGCCAGGGTGTCAATACCACCGACTCCGCCGTCCGGCTGACCCACCTGCCCTCAGGCATCGTGGTGACCTGCCAGAACGAACGCTCGCAGCTGCAGAACAAGGCGCGCGCCATGCAGGTTCTCGCCGCGCGCCTGCAAGCGCTGGCCGAGGAACAGGCCGATCAGGAGGCTGCCGCGGGCCGCGCGAGCCAGATCAGGACGGTCGACCGTTCCGAGCGTGTGCGCACCTACAACTTCCCGGAAAACCGCATCGCCGACCACCGCATCGGCTTCAAAGCGCACAACCTGGACGCGGTTCTGGACGGTGACATGGACGCGCTGCTCGACGCGCTGGGCAAGGCCGACCGCGAAGCACGCATGGCCGCTGAGTAACTCGAAAAGTCCTGTGGTGAGACTTCTTGGTCGAGTCTCGGTGACGAGGGTGTGGGTGGTCGGCGCTACGGCTGAATCGACCGAACCCGACCGCCCTTGTGATCGGACCGAGTGCCGCCTCGGCGCCAACGCGTGCTGTACGAGACCCCTGAATCCGGCCCGCACGCGCTGCCGATGCGCACCGACGATCCGCGGCGTGCGGAATTCGGCGGCGGCCGACTGACACCAAGGCTCGATTGTCATCGCCTCCCCGTTCTGATCGCAGCCGCGCTGCCTCGATGATCTCGAAGCGCAATCGTTGCCGGTGGCCAGCGGCGGCGGTGAGTGCGTTCGTGACAATTGGGGCACGGCCGCCGGTCCGAGTCTTTCCCCGCGCGGATTCGCGGGGAGCGGCGAGCCGTGCGCGGCCCGCCGTCCCACCGCAACGACTCGACGACTAACACCGTCTCGGCCGCGTCGGCGCCCTTGGTCTCCACGCACAGCCAACCGGCGCCGCGCGCTCGCCACGATGGCGAATCCGTGACCGAGGCCCAGGGTCTCGTGGTCGGTGGGCGAGCCTGTCGGGTTGCGGCGAAGGCGCACGGGACCGGCGTGACCAGCGAGTCTGCGGATAGGGCACAGTGGCGGCATGTCGAGCCGAATAGTGTTGCGCCCCGCCATCAATGCCGCGGCGGAGAGATTGGCGGCCGCGGGGGTGCACAGTCCGCTGGTCGACGCCGAACTGCTGGCCGCGCATGTGCTCGGCGTAGAACGCACTCGGCTGGTGCTCACGCCGTTGGTGTCGGCGCAGGTGCTCGCCGAGTTCGAGCGGTTGGTCGCTCGGCGCGCGCAGCGGATTCCTTTGCAACACCTGACCGGAACCGCCGCGATGGGGGAGATCGACCTCGCGGTCGGGCCGGGTGTGTTCGTGCCGCGCCCGGAGACCGAATTGTTGTTCGCCTGGGCGTTGGCGCATCTCGAGGCGGTGGCGCACGAACGAGCGCCGGTGGTCGTCGACCTGTGTACCGGGTCGGGGGCGTTGGCCTTGGCGATCGCGCACGCGCGACCCGACGCCGACGTGCACGCCGTCGAGCTCGATCGGGACGCGCTGCGGTGGACGCGGCGCAACGCGGACTTGCGCGTCGCCGACGGTGACACCCCGATCACCCTGCACGCCGCCGACGTCACCGCACCCGACGTGCTCGACGAGCTGACCGGGCGGGTCGACATCCTGGTCGCGAATCCGCCCTACATTCCCGCGGACGCGGTGCTGGAACCCGAAGTGGCCGAACACGATCCACCTCGTGCGCTGTTCGGCGGCGTCGACGGCCTCGACGTGGTCCGCGCGATGGTGCCTGCGATCGCCAGGCTGCTGCGTTCCGGCGCCGAGATGGCGATCGAGCACGACGACACCAACGGTGCCGACCTGGCCGCGTTGCTGGCCCGACACGGCGAATTCAGGGGCATCACCGAGCACCCCGACCTGGCCGGCAAGCCGCGCTTCGTCGCGGCGTGGCGGCGCTGACCACCACCGGGTCCGCCGATCGTCACTCCGCGCGCCGGCGGCGCGACGGAAATCGGCAGCACACGGCGACGGGGGTCGCGGGTGCGTCGTAGACCGTGATGATGGCAACCGGTGACCGGCGTGACAGGATAGTGACCGTGAGTAGCGTCTACGACTGCGCGGATACCGACTCGCGCGCCGCAGGAATCTCCGCGGCCACCAGCGCCCTCAAATCGGGGCGGCTCGTCGTGGTGCCCACCGACACGGTGTACGGCCTAGCCGCCGACGCGTTCGATTCCACCGCGGTGAACGCGCTGCTCGCGGCCAAGCGCCGCGGCCGCGACATGCCGGTGCCGGTGCTGGTCGGCTCGTGGCACACCATCGACGGACTGGTGTTCTCGGTGCGCCCGCAGGCCAGAGAACTGATCAGCGCGTTCTGGCCGGGTGGCCTCAGTCTCGTTGTGCAGCAAGCGCCTTCGCTGGCCTGGGACCTCGGGGACACCCGGGGCACCGTAATGCTGCGTATGCCGCTGCACCCGGTGGCTCTGGAGTTGCTGCGCGAGGTGGGACCGCTCGCGGTATCGAGTGCCAATGTGTCGGGTAAGCCGCCCGCGACGACGTCGGACGAGGCGCGTGAGCAGCTCGCCGGTCTTGTCGACGTGTACCTCGATGGTGGTCGCGCGGAGAAGTCCGTGCCGTCCACCATCGTGGATCTGACCGCCGACCAGCCGAGAATCCTGCGCGAGGGCGCGGTCTCGGCAGCCGACGTCGCCGAGGTACTCGGCACCACACCGGAGGCGCTCACCAGTGCCCCGGCCCGGTAGTCGCATGGCGGACCAGATAATCGGATGATCGGCTCGAGTGCGGTAGTTCCTCTGCGCGAGCTGTTGCTCGTGTTGCTGACCTCTTCGGCGGTCACCTTCCTCGCCACCGGCGGCATTCGCGTCCTCGCCATCAGGTTCGGTGCGGTCGCCGTCCCGCGCGAACGCGATGTGCACGTGCGCACGGTGCCGCGCATGGGTGGTGTCGGTATGTATATCGGCGTGGTCGCCGCTGTGCTGTTCGCCCATCAGCTGCCCGCGTTGCGCCGTGGGTTCGACTACGCGCCGGACATTCCCGCGGTGCTGGTCGCGGCGACGTTGATCGTGCTGGTCGGCATCGTCGACGACCGGTGGGGGCTGGACGCGCTCACCAAATTCGCGGGGCAGGTCACGGCGGCCGGTGTGATGGCTGTCATGGGTTTGAGCTGGTACGTCATCTACAACCCGTTCAACGACTCCACGGTCGTACTCGACGCCTTGCAGGGCGGTCTGGTGACGGTGGCGATCTCGGTGACGCTGATCAACGCGATGAACTTCGTCGACGGGCTCGACGGGCTCGCGGCGGGCCTCGGTTTGATCACCGCGGCCGCGGTATTCGTTTTCTCGGTCGGGCTGCTCTACGACCAGGGCGGTTCGGTCGACACCTACCCGCCCGCGATGCTCGCCGCCGCGCTCGCGGGCGCGTGCCTGGGATTCCTGCCGCACAATTTCCAGCCCGCGCGGATATTCATGGGCGACTCCGGCTCGATGCTCATCGGATTGATGCTCGCGGCCGTGTCCACCGGTGCCTCCGGTCGAATTCCCCTACAGGGTTACGGTCCCCGCGACATCGTCGGTCTGCTCTCGCCGCTGCTGCTCGTCGGCGCGGTGATGTTCATTCCGGTGCTCGATCTGTTGTTGGCGATCGTGCGCAGGGTGCGCGCCGGGGTGAGTTTCTCCACCCCGGACAAGATGCACCTGCATCACCGTTTGCTGCAGATCGGGCATTCGCACCGCAGGGTGGTGCTTTTGATCTATTTATGGGTCGGTGTGCTCGCGTTCGGTGCGGTCGGTACGTCGTTGATCGACCGAAGACTGGTGGTGTTGTTCGTCGCTGGCGGCCTCATTTTCGCCTTGGTGGTGACCGCGATTCCCGGCATGCGACGCAGGGAGGCCGCAGGGGAGAAACCATCGTCCGGGTAAAGTCCTACTCGTGAGTTTGGTTAACCCGGTCGCCGGTCCCGACGCCCCGCTCAAGGCCGCGCTGCGCTACGGCCTCATCGGATTGGGTGTTCTCGTGGTGCTGGCGGTGGCTATCGGCACCGCCGTCTCCGGGGTGCCCGGCCTCTGGGGTGGGCTGCTCGGCGCGCTCATCGGCGGTGGCTTCATCCTCACCACGGTGGCCGCCGTGCTGTTCGGTTCGAAGCTGCCGCCGAGCACCGCGGGAATGGTGGTGCTGGCGAGCTGGGCCGGAAAGATGCTGGTGGCGGTGGTGATCATCGCGATACTGAACCGATTCGACTTCTACGACCGGGTGGTGTTGTTCCTGACGGTCGTCGGCGCGCTGCTGATCGTCCTCGGCGCGGAGACCTACGGGGTTCTGCGTCAGAAGGTTCCGACTGTTACGGTGCCCGAAGCGGATGACGAATCTGGTACCGGCGGGTAATAACCGTACCCACCTACACGCTGTCGTAGATAACTTGGTAAAGTCTTGGTAAGCAAGCGACCAAGTGTCGGGCGATCAGCAAGGTCCCCGAGCGTGCCGCTATGCTTACTGCCGTACCGGGCCGCAGGGTCCGGTTCTGCATGTCGACGATGTCGCCGACACACGTACAGACGCCATCGGTGGGAGTTACACCCTTACCGCTCAGCTGCTGACGAAATTCGAGCCGACCTGAGTCGACCAATTGATCGTCAATGTCCGATCGAACCGTGGGAACGAACGAACCCACGGCCCGAACACGGGAGAGAACGCTGAGCGTCACCACTTTGGCGGGCGAGTTCCACGCGCCGTCGCTGTCCGACTTCTTCCCTCCAGCGGTGCTGTTCGAGGGTACGCCGTTCGAACTCGATCGTCTGATGCTGATTCGACTGCTGATGACAGTGGTGCTCATCGCGGTCATGGCACTGGCTTTCCGTAGCCCCCGCATCGTGCCGCGCGGCCTGCAGAATGTCGCCGAATACGGTCTGGTGTTCGTCAAGGAACAGATCTGCGAGGAAATCCTCGGTAAAGAGTCCGGTCGGCGCTACTTCCCGCTGATCGCCACGATCTTCTTCACCGTCTTGTTCTTGAACTTCTCCAGCATCGTGCCGTTCCTGAACATCTCGTCGAATGCGCGCGTAGGAATGCCGCTGGTATTGGCGGCCATCGCCTATATCGCGTTCAACGCCATCGGCATCAAGAAGTACGGCTTCTGGAAGTACATGCGTAGCAGCATCGTCGTGCCCGACGTGCCGATCGCGCTGCACTTCCTGCTGATTCCGATCGAGTTCATCTCGACCTTCATCCTGCGCCCGTTCACGCTGACCGTGCGACTCATGGCCAACATGTTGGCAGGTCACATCATGTTGGTGCTGTTCTTCAGCGCCACGTGGTTCTTCCTGTTCGACGCTACGGCGTGGATGAAGGTGTTCTCGCCGTTCTCGCTGCTGGCCGGCATCGGCTTCACGCTGTTCGAGATGCTGGTCATCTTCTTGCAGGCGTATGTGTTCGCCCTGCTGACAGCCGTGTACATCAGCCTCGCGCAGCACGCTGCCGACCACTGACTCCAACCGCATACCTACCGCGAAAACCTGCTACGCCGCGCTGACCGGCCGGCGAGCAATAGAAAGGGAATGGAAGACTCATGAGCCTCGCGTACTTGGCCCAGGAAGCCGCCACCAACTCCGACAAGATCAAGGGCTACGGCGCCATCGGCTACGGCCTGGCCGCCATCGGCCCCGGCATCGGCGTGGGCATTGTCGTCGGTAAGGCGATCGAGGGCATCGCGCGTCAGCCCGAGCTGCAGGGCACGATCCGCACCAACATGTTCCTCGGTATCGCGTTCACCGAGGCCCTCGCGCTGATCGGCCTCGTCGCCGGCTTCATTTTCTGATTGCCATGAACAGGCTTTCAGTGTTCGCCGCGGAGGAGGGGAGCGATGTCAATCCCCTCATTCCCGAGACATACGACATCATCTGGTCGATAGTCTGCGTCGCGATTATCGGGTTCGCGTTCTACAAGTTTGTGGTCCCCCGCTTGACGAAGGTGCTCGACGAGCGCGCCGACAAGATCGAGGGTGGGATCCAGCGTGCCGAGGCCGCGCAGGAAGAAGCCCAGCTCACGCTGCAGCAGTACCAGCAGCAGCTGGCTGACGCCCGGCTGGAGGCCGCGCGCATCCGTGAGGAAGCGCGTGTCCAGGGTCAGCAGATCCTCGCGCAGATGCGGACCGACGCCCAGGCCGAAAGCGACCGCATCATCGCCGCTGGCCACAGTCAGCTGGAAGCCCAGCGTCAGCAAATCCTGACCGAGCTGCGTTCCGAAGTCGGCCAGACGGCCGTCACCCTGGCCGAGAAGATCATCGGTCAATCGGTTTCGGACGAGGCGAAGCAGGCGGCATCGATCGATCGGTTCCTCAGCGAACTCGACGATTCGAATGCCGGCATCGGGGTCGGAAGGTAGCCATGCTCGAGCGGGTCAGCGGCCGGAATCGGCGGATAAGCACGCTCGCCGAGGCCGTCCCTGCCAAGCATGGTTCAACCAGGCACGGGTCAACACAGTGAAAGTGAGAAGCATGTACGCAGCGAGCCGCGAGGCAAGCTCCCGGTCCAGGGAGGCACTTCGGGCCGCCCTGACCGGCAGCGACGGTGTTGCGGCCACGGCGGGATCCGAACTGTTCGCCGTCGTCGCAGTGCTGGACGATGAGCGTTCGCTGCGTGTCGCGCTCGCGGACGTTTCGGTGCCGGGTCAGTCGCGGGCCGAGCTCAGCGAGCGGGTCTTCGGCGGAAAGGTCAGCGCGGCGACGCTCGCGGTGCTGACCACCGCGGTGGCGCAGAACTGGTCACGCACCGCCGACATGGTCGACACCCTGGAACTGCTCGGGCAGGAAGCGTTGCTGGCCTCGGCCGCCGACAGCGGTCGCCTCGGTGCCGTCGAGGACGAACTGTTCCGGCTCGGCCGGATCGTCGCCGACAACCCCGACCTCGAGCAGGCGCTGGCAGATCGGTCCAAGCCGGCGAACGCGAAGCGCGAACTGATCGGTCGCCTGCTCGCGGGCAAGACCGAAACCATCACCCAAACCCTCACGGAGCAGGTGGTGACCAGGCAGCACACCGGAATCAGCGTGGCATTGGACGATCTGTCCGACCTGGCAGCGGCCCGTCGCGACGAGATCGTCGCGCATGTGCGCGCCGCCACCGCGGTGACCGGGCCACAGCGTGAACGGCTGGCCGAGTCGTTGCGACGCATCTACGGCAAGCCGGTGACGGTGCACGTGCAGGTCGATCCGAGTTTGTTGAGCGGCATCGTCGTTCGTGTCGGTGACGACGTGATCGACGGCAGTGCCACCGGCCGACTGGAACGGCTGCGTCGGTCGCTGAGCTGACGCCCCCACCCCCCGACATTCGAGACACCGAGAGCAGGAAGAACATGGCGGAGCTGACGATCTCCTCCGACGAGATCCGTAGCGCGATTGCGAGCTACACCCAGAGCTACACCCCGGAAACCTCCATCGAGGAGGTCGGCGTTGTCACCGATACCAGTGACGGTATCGCGCACATCAGCGGCCTGCCTTCGGCGATGGCCAACGAACTGCTCGAGTTCCCCGGCGGCGTGCTCGGCGTGGCACTGAACCTCGAGGACCGCGAGATCGGCGCCGTCGTGCTCGGTGAGTACGCGAACATCGAGGAGGGCCAGCAGGTCCGCCGCACCGGTGACGTGCTCTCGGTCCCGGTCGGCGACAAGTTCCTCGGCCGCGTGGTCAACCCGCTCGGCCAGCCGATCGACGGTCTCGGCGAGATCGAGGCCGAAGGCCAGCGTGTGCTGGAACTCCAGGCCGCTTCGGTGCTGGAGCGCCAGCCGGTCGAGGAGCCGATGGCCACCGGCATCACGGCCGTCGACGCGCTCACCGCGATCGGGCGTGGTCAGCGTCAGTTGATCATCGGCGACCGCAAGACCGGCAAGACCGCGGTCTGCATCGACGCGATCCTGAACCAGAAGGCGGCCTGGGAGTCCGGCGACTCCACCAAGCAGATGCGCTGCATCTACGTCGCGATCGGCCAGAAGGGCTCCACCATCGCGGGCGTCAAGTCCGCGCTGGAGGAGCAGGGCGCGATGGAATACACCACCATCGTCGCGGCCCCCGCCTCGGACTCGGCCGGCTTCAAATGGCTTGCGCCCTACACCGGTTCGGCGCTCGGTCAGCACTGGATGTACCAGGGCAAGCACGTCCTGATCGTGTTCGACGACCTGACCAAGCAGGCCGAGGCCTACCGCGCCATCTCGCTGCTGCTGCGTCGCCCGCCGGGCCGCGAGGCCTACCCCGGTGACGTCTTCTACCTGCACTCGCGTCTGCTCGAGCGTTGCGCCAAGCTGTCGGACGAACTCGGCGCCGGTTCGATGACGGGTCTGCCGATCATCGAGACCAAGGCCAACGACATCTCGGCGTTCATCCCGACCAACGTCATCTCCATCACCGACGGTCAGGTGTTCCTCGAGTCCGATCTGTTCAACAAGGGTGTGCGCCCCGCGATCAACGTCGGCACCTCGGTTTCCCGTGTCGGTGGTGCCGCGCAGACCAAGGGCATGAAGAAGGTCGCCGGTTCGTTGCGTCTGGAAATGGCGCAGTACCGCGAGCTGGAGGCGTTCTCCGCCTTCGCTTCCGACCTGGACGCGGCGTCGCTCGCTCAGCTGGAGCGCGGCGCCCGCTGGGTGGAGCTGCTCAAGCAGGACCAGTACAGCCCGGTGGCGGTCGAGGACCAGATCGTGTCGATCTTCCTGGTCGACAGCGGCTACTTCGACTCCGTTCCGGTCGCCGACGTGCGCCGCTTCAACCAGGAACTGCTCGAGGACCTGCACCGCACGGCCGCCGACGCGTTCGGTGCGATCGAAGGCGGCAAGGTGCTCACCGGCGACGCCGCCGAGTCGATCAAGTCCGCGACGGATGCCTTCAAGCAGGGCTTCCTCGCCTCCGACGGCACCCGCGTGGTGAACGAGGCGGCGGCGGGCGAACTCGGCCACGAAGAGGTCGAGTCCCTGTCGGTGACCCGCAAGCACGTCGAGAAGTAACGGCGGGTCGTGATGACATACCAGGTCCCCGACGGGAGCGGAAGGCAGGCGTGCAGTCGTACGTCGGCCGCCGCTGGCCGTCGATTCACGCCAGCGACCCAGGAGTGTGACCGCTGATGGCGAACTTGCGTGAATTGCGCTCCCGCATCCGTGGTGTGAATTCGATCAAGAAGATCACCAAGGCCCAGGAGCTGATCGCGACCTCGCGAATCACGAAGGCGCAGGCCAGGGTCGCGGCGGCGAAGCCGTACGCCGAGGAGATCACGAAGGTACTCGGCGAGCTGGCGAGCGCGTCGAAGAACCTGTCGCACCCGTTGCTGACCGAGCGTCCGAATCCGCGTCGGGCCGCTGTACTGGTGATTACCAGTGACAGCGGCATGTGCGGTGGTTACAACGCGAATGTGCTGCGGCGCGCCGAGGAGTTGTTCACCACGCTGCGCGAGGAGGGCAAGGAGCCGGTGCTCTACGTCATGGGCAGCAAGGGCCTGACGTATTACACCTTCCGTAACCGTCCGCTGGTGTTCTCGTGGTCCGGATTCTCCCAGCAGCCGAAGTACACCGATGCCTCGGCCGCGTGCCGTCATCTGGTGGACAGCTTCATGGTGGGTTCCGACGGTGTGGTTCCCGCGCCGAACGGCACGGAGGACATCGCCGGTGTCGACGAACTGCACATCGTGTACACCCGGTTCGTATCGATGCTGACGCAGACTCCTGAGGTTCGCCGCTTGGCGCCCATTCAGGTGAGCTACGTCGACGAGAGCTTCGATCTGGGCGAGGACAGTCTGTCGGATTCGGCGACCGCCGAGGTGCGGGCGCAGTACGAGTTCGAACCCGACGCGGACGTGTTGCTGGCGGCGCTGCTGCCGAAGTACATCAACACCAGGATCTACTCCTCATTGCTCGAGGCGGCGGCGTCCGAGTCCGCGGCTCGGCGTACCGCGATGAAGGCGGCCACGGACAACGCCAACGAATTGGCCGAAGGCCTTTCCCGGCAGGCGAATTCGATCCGGCAGGCCAACATCACGCAGGAAATCAGTGAAATCGTCGGCGGCGTCAACGCGCTAGCTGCGAGTTCGGACCGCGACTAAGCGCAGCGGCCAAGTGCCGCCCACTGACACGGAAGAAGACCAATGACCGCAGCAGTCACACAAGACAACACGAGCCAGACGGGAGCGACCGAAGGTCGCGTCGTCCGGATCATCGGCCCCGTCGTGGACGTCGAGTTCCCGCGTGGCTCGATCCCCGCCCTTTTCAACGCTCTGCACGCCGATATCGCGCTGAAGTCGGTGGCGAAGACCCTCACCCTCGAGGTCGCCCAGCACCTCGGTGACGGCATCGTGCGCACCATCTCGATGCAGCCGACCGACGGCCTTGTCCGTGGCGCGAGCGTCTCCGACACCGGTAAGCCGATCTCGGTGCCGGTCGGCGACCTCGTCAAGGGCCACGTGTTCAACGCCCTCGGCGATTGCCTGGACACCCCCGGCCTCGGCCGCGACGGCGAGCAGTGGGGAATCCACCGCAAGCCACCGTCATTCGATCAGCTCGAGGGCAAGACCGAGATCCTGGAAACGGGCGTCAAGGTCATCGACCTGCTGACCCCGTATGTGAAGGGCGGCAAGATCGGTCTGTTCGGTGGTGCCGGTGTCGGCAAGACCGTGCTGATCCAGGAGATGATCACCCGTATCGCGCGTGAGTTCTCCGGCACCTCGGTGTTCGCCGGTGTCGGTGAGCGCACCCGTGAGGGCACCGACCTGCGCCTGGAAATGGAAGAGATGGGCGTCCTGCCGGACACCGCCCTCGTCTTCGGTCAGATGGACGAGCCGCCCGGCACGCGTATGCGTGTCGCGCTCTCGGCGCTGACCATGGCGGAGTACTTCCGCGATGTGCAGCACCAGGACGTGCTGCTGTTCATCGACAACATCTTCCGCTTCACCCAGGCCGGTTCCGAGGTCTCGACCCTGCTGGGTCGTATGCCTTCGGCCGTCGGTTACCAGCCAACGCTGGCGGACGAGATGGGTGAGCTCCAGGAGCGCATCACCTCGACCCGTGGTCGGTCGATCACCTCGTTGCAGGCCATCTACGTGCCCGCCGACGACTACACCGACCCGGCTCCGGCGACCACCTTCGCCCACCTGGATGCGACGACCGAGCTTTCGCGCCCGATCTCGCAGAAGGGCATCTACCCCGCCGTCGACCCGCTGACTTCGACCTCCCGCATCCTGGAGGCCTCGATTGTCGGCGACCGGCACTTCGCGGTGGCCAACGAGGTGAAGCGAATCCTGCAGAAGTACAAGGAACTTCAGGACATCATCGCCATCCTCGGCATGGACGAGCTCTCCGAAGAGGACAAGGTTCTCGTCGGTCGTGCCCGTCGTCTGGAGAAGTTCCTCGGCCAGAACTTCATCGTGGCCGAGAAGTTCACCGGCCAGGTGGGTTCGGTTGTGCCGCTCGAGCAGACCATCGACGACTTCGAGCGGGTGTGCAAGGGCGAGTTCGACCACTTCCCCGAGCAGGCGTTCAACAGCTGCGGCGGTCTCGACGACGTCGAGGCGGCCGCGAAGAAGATCGCAGGAAAGTAGCCACCCATGGCGGAAATTTCAGTTGATCTCGTCGCTGTCGAGCGACTGCTCTGGTCCGGCCGGGCGTCGTTCGTCAGCGCGCAGACCACCGAGGGCCAGATCGGCATCATGCCGGGCCACGAGCCGTTGCTCGGCCAGTTGGTCGAGGGCGGCACGGTGACCATCGTGGATGTCGAGGGTGAGCGCATCATCGCCGCAGTGCACGGTGGCTTCTTCTCGGTGACCGGCAACTCGGTGCGCATTCTCGCCGAGTCGGCGGAGTTCGCTGCCGAGGTGGATGTGGAGTCGGCGCGTCAGGTGCTCGCCGACGCCGAGGCCACCGAGGAGGCGCAGCGGATCGCGCAGGGCCGCGTGCGCGCGGTCGAGCAGGTCGGCAAGGCATAGGCGACGACCTGAGGCAATAGGCGACGACCTGAGGCATGAGAACTGCCGGTGGCGAGGGAAACTTCGCCGCCGGCAGTCGTCGTTTCCAGCCCAAGACACGGCCGGGCCATTTGTAAACTCGGGTCCGTGGTTGAATGACGACGGAGTGTCGATGACACGGCGGCGCAGCGAAGGGATGGACAGCACATTGCAAACCGGGATGGTTCTCCTGATCATTCTGGTGCTGATCCTTGTGTTTCTCGCCGGTGTCTCCACGTATCGCCTGATCATGCTGCGTCGCGGCGGAACCGCCGCGATCCTGCGGGTATTGCCCGCCGACGGCGGTCAGGGCTGGCGGCACGGTCTGATCCGCTACGACGAGGATCGGCTGGTGTTCTTCAAGCTGACGAGTCTCAAGCTCGGTCCCGATTCGGTGATCCGTCGGCAGGGTCTCGAGATCGGTGAGCGCAGGGGTCCACGTGGCGACGAGTACGACATCATGATCGACGGCATCGCGGTGGTGGGTGTCTCGGATCCGCACGGCGCGTTCGAGTTGGCGTTGGATCGTGATTCGTTGACCGCGTTCTCGTCCTGGGTGGAGTCGCGCCCGTCGGATCGCACACGGCGGATGCGCTGAGTTTCCGTATTGTCGGTATTCCCATGATGTTTCGCGCCGACCGGCCGCGACCGGCACACGCGCGGGGGTTGCGGCGGTAGGGTTGTGCCGATGAGCGTGCATCTGACGCGGATCTACACGCGGACCGGCGACGACGGAACCACGGGACTGAGCGACTTCTCCCGTGTCGCGAAGACCGATGCCCGACTTGTGGCCTACGCGGACTGTGACGAGGCCAATGCCGCGATCGGTGTCGCGATCGCCCTGGGACAACCGGACCAGGCGATCGTCGAGCTGCTGCGACAGGTACAGAACGATCTTTTCGACGCTGGCGCCGACCTTTCCACCCCCGTGGTCGCGGACCCCGAGTACCCGCCGTTGCGAGTCACCGAGGACTACATCGAGCGACTGGAGGCGTGGTGTGACGAGTTCAATGCCGAACTGCCCGCGCTGAACTCGTTCATCCTGCCTGGCGGGACGCCTTTGGCGGCGTTGTTGCACACGGCTCGTACCGTCGCAAGGCGCGCGGAGCGTTCCGCGTGGGCGGCCGTGGCGGCCTACCAGGACGACACGAGCGTCCTGCCGGCCAAGTATCTGAACCGACTGTCGGACCTGTTGTTCATCCTGGGCCGCGTCGCGAATCCGGGCGGCGATATCCTGTGGAAGCCGGGCGGAACCCGGTCGAACACCCCGTCCGATTCCTGAGTCTTATCCACCGACGACATGGGTAATCCGCCGACGGTACGGACCGCACCCAGGCATCCGACCGCAGGCTTCGTAACGACCACGCTCCCGAGCGCGCTCAATACACGAAGTGGCGGCACAGGCCGCAACTACCTTTGCACTCCAGAGTGCGCCGAATACGCGGAGAGGCGGCATGGAACGGTTTTTGGTTACCGGCGGGAATCGACTCGTCGGTGAGGTCGCGGTGGGAGGCGCTAAGAACAGCGTCTTGAAGTTGATGGCCGCTGCGCTCTTGGCCGAAGGCACCACCACGATCACGAATTGTCCGGACATCCTGGACGTGCCGTTGATGGGTGACGTGCTGCGCGGCCTCGGCTGCGACGTCGCGATCGACGGTCCTGTGGTCTCCATCACCACACCCGCGGAGCCGAAGTATCACGCGGATTTCCCCGCGGTGACGCAGTTCCGCGCGTCGGTCTGTGTGCTCGGCCCGTTGATGGCCCGGTGCAAGCGCGCGGTGGTCGCGCTACCCGGTGGTGACGCGATCGGTTCGCGCCCATTGGATATGCACCAGGCCGGTCTCCGTCTGCTCGGCGCGACCAGCGAGATCGAACACGGTTGCGTGGTCGCGCGTGCGGACGAGCTGCTCGGCGCCAAGATCCGACTCGATTTTCCTTCGGTCGGCGCGACGGAGAACATTTTGATGGCCGCGGTGCTCGCCGAGGGCGAGACGGTCATCGACAACGCGGCCCGCGAGCCGGACATCGTCGATCTCTGCACCATGCTGGTGCAGATGGGCGCGAAGATCACCGGTGCCGGCACTTCGGTGCTCACCATCGAAGGTGTCGAGCGGCTGTCGCCGACTACGCACCGGGTGATCGGTGATCGAATCGTGGCTGCGACCTGGGGTATCGCGGCGGTGATGACGACGGGCGATGTCCGAGTGACCGGGGTGAACCCGAAGCATCTGTCGTTGGTGCTGGACAAGTTACGTTCGGCGGGCGCGCGGATTTCGTTCGAGCCCGACGGTTTTCGGGTGATCCAGGCGGATCGTCCGCGCGCGGTGAACTTTTCGACGCTGCCGTTCCCCGGGTTCCCGACCGACCTGCAGCCGATGGCCATCGGGTTGGCGGCGATCGCGGACGGCACGTCGATGATCACCGAGAACATCTTCGAGGCGCGGTTCCGTTTCGTCGAGGAGATGATCCGGTTGGGTGCCGACGCGAGGACCGATGGGCATCATGCGGTGGTGCGTGGCATTCCACGGTTGTCCAGCGCGCCGGTGTGGTCGTCGGATATTCGCGCGGGTGCCGGGCTGGTGTTGTCCGGGTTGGTTGCCGACGGGGTGACCGAGGTGCACGACGTCTTCCACATCGATCGCGGCTACCCGAACTTCGTCGAGCAGATGCAAAGTCTCGGCGGGCAGGTGGAGCGAGTGGGTTCGCCGAATTCACCTAAACAAGCCACCTGAGGCGTGGGACGCGTGTCGTCGTGTGGGCTTGAAAGTAGTTCCTGACCAGGCGATTTGACATCGTTCACGGCGACACGTAACTTTATTCGAGTCAGAGCGACACGGACACCGACCCGGGGCCGGAGAGCAAGGCGGAAGCGCTGAGCGAGGCCAGGGAAACGAGGTAGTACGAGGAGCGCCTGGCACTCCAAGTAAGGTTCGATCGGGACCCCGATTTTGTTTGGGTTCTGGGTTGGGCTAGAGTGGGAAACCTGCCGCACGGATTGATCGGGTTAAGGCCCGGGAGATTGTGTGTGCGTGTGTTCTTTGAGAACTCAATAGTGTGTCGATGAATGTCAGTGCCAAATTTTATTTGGTTCCGATGCTTTTGCACCCCCGTGTGAGGGTGTCGGACATTTTAGTCAACATTTTTTGTTGG
>NZ_BAABJM010000009.1:0-177577 GCF_039543305.1 Nocardia callitridis
AGCTCCCACTGCCTGTCCGTCAGAACCCGATACCGATCACCGACCACCGTAGCCACGGCGAACATGATGCCCGCCACAACGACCTACCGCACACAGACCGCAAAACCCATTGGGAGACACGCCCTAGCGCGATCCCGGCCCCGAAAGCGGCGAGAGCGAGTGAGCGAGCATGCGCGGCCGATGAGGCGGGCAAGCGCCGAGCGCGCTGGCGGTCAATCGCGAGCGAGGTGGCAGGCGCGGTCAATGGCAAGTGAGCGAGCCAGGCAATCACGGGTGAGCCCTCGCGAAACGAGGGGCCCTCGACCCAACCTGGCACCCCAACACGACCTGCCCCCAACTCGACCACCTTTCAAGATCACCAGGACACACCACCCGCGCACACCACGCCTCGGACGCAACAGCATTCACCGAAACACCACACCCCGAAGATCACCAGGCACGAACCGCCCTCAACTGGATGCCCCTACGCCCACGAGCGACGCACCCCCAGCGGCAACCGCGACTCGGCTCCCACACCAAAGATCGCAAGATCACCAGGACAGCGACGTGCAATGAGCGGATGCGCGACGCAAGGATGTCCCGATGATCTTCGCCTTCGCTGGAGGCGCGGCCCGCCGCTGACGCCTCGGGCGCGAAGCGCCACCACCCCTGGTGCGCACCGCCCACCCCGAAGCCGAACGACGACGAAAGCGCCCGCCTACCCGCAAACGGCGGCGTGAACTTCCTGGCCACCAGGACAACAGCGGAGAATCGTCGGGTGTGGGGCGCCGTGTGGTCCTGGTGATCGTCGTGCAGGTGGGGTGTGGATGAGTTCGGGGGGTGTGGATAGGTGGGGGTGGTGGGAGGGGTGGGGGCTTTGGGGGTGGCATTGTTGGGGTATGGGGGAAATTGATGAACCGTTTTTGGGGAGTTGTGCGGTGCGGGGAGGGCGGGTTAGTCGGTGGGAGCTGCGTACGGGGTACTGGCGGGTGTATCCGGATGTGTATGTGCGCAAGGGGGTTCAGCTCGATGCGCGGGGGTGCTCGCGGCTTGGAGGTGGGCGAGAGGGGCGGGGGTGCTTGTGGGGTACTCCGCGGCGGCGATGCACGGATGCCGGTGGCTCGAGGGCAAACCGGCTGAGATCATGCTGCCCGGGCATGTCCGGAATCCCGGAAACCTTCGCGTCTATCAGGGCTCGGTCCTCGATGACGTGTGGTCGTCCCATGGAGTGCGCTACACAGGACCGGCGCGCACCGCATTCGACCTCGGCCGCCGCCTCCCGTTCTCCGAAGCTGTCGAGGTTCTCGACGCGCTCGCCAACGCCACTCACCTGAGACCGGATGCCCTCGAGCTGCTGCTCGAGCACCACCCCGGTTACCGCGGCAACGCGAACCTCCGAAAGGTTCTGCCCTACATCGACGGTGGCGCCGAGTCCATCCAGGAAACACGCACGCGGCTACTGCTGCGCCAGGCCGGATTTCCACCTCCGCAAACTCAGATTCCTGTCTACGATCACCATGACGAATTCGTCGCTCGTCTCGACATGGGTTGGCGCCGTTGGAAAGTCGCCGTCGAATACGACGGAGCCCACCACTGGACCGACCCCACCCAACGAACACGAGACATCAACCGCACCGCACACCTCGATGCCCTCGGCTGGACCCTGATCCGAGCCAACTCAACCCTCCTCACCAAAACCCCCCACCTAATCCTCACCCGCACCCACCAAGCCCTCACCACCCACGGCGCCCCCCTAACCAAACCCCCCACCCCACCCCCTGGTGACCGCCCCCCAGAAATTTCATAATCACCAGGACACACTGGCGGAGCGATCCGACAGCCGTCACCCCGACGCCCTGCTCACCGACAAGACCACCGGGCGGCGCGCCTCCGTGAGGCTCTTCTGGGCTCTCGGCCGACATCTACCCCAGAAGGCGAGACCTTCTAGTCACCAGGACATCTCACGGGCGACACACGAACCACGCCACCCCAGTGTCCTGGTGATCGAGGAGACCCGCACCCGAAGGGAACGCGCGACACCCAGGCGACGAGGCTCCGTGGGGTGCGGCCGGCCTCGGCTCCAGTGGGGTCTCGAGTCGAGACTGTCGGTCACCAGGACGTTCCGCGGGCGACAGCAGGACAGCACGACCCCAACGTCCTGGTGATCATGGAGACTCGCGTTTACGGAAGCGCGCGATGCCAAGGGTGCGGCTCTGCGAAGTCCGGCTGGCCCCGAAGCCGACACCTACCCAGGCGGGCCAGAGTCGAAATCTTCTGGTCACCAGGACATCTCACGGGCGGCGCTCGGACCACGCCACCCCAGTGTCCTGGTGATCGAGGAGGCCCGCGCCCGAAGGGAACGCGCGGCACCCAAGGCGACGAGGCTCCGTCGGCCTCGGCCGCAGAAGGGGGCAAGGCGAGAGCTTCTGGTCACCAGGACATCTCACGGGCGACACACGAACCACGCCACCCCAGTGTCCTGGTGATCGAGGAGGCCCGCGCCCGAAGGGAACGCGCGGCACCCAAGGCGACGAGGCTCCGTCGGCCTCGGCCGCAGAAGGGGGCAAGGCGAGAGCTTCTGGTCACCAGGACATCTCACGGGCGACACACGAACCACGCCACCCCAGTGTCCTGGTGATCGAGGAGGCCGCGCCCGAAGGGAACGCGCGGCACCCAAGGCGACGAGGCTCCGTCGGCCTCGGCCGCAGAAGGGGGCAAGGCGAGAGCTTCTGGTCACCAGGACATCTCACGGGCGACACACGGACGGCGCCGCCCTGGTGTCCTGGTGGTCGTGGGGCTCGCGTGCGTGCGAGCACCAGTGGGTGGTCGATGTGTGGGAGGCGGGTCGGGGGCGTGGCGACCTGGAGGTGGTGCTTACGGGTTGTCTGCCCGGGGGCGGGGGGCTTGGATATGTCGTCCGGGTCGGGGGCGTTGGGGGTGGGTCTTGTCGTCGGGGGGCTCGGGGGCGGGGGTTTGGGTCGTTCTGGGGTGTGGGGGTTAGGTGAAGGTGTTGCGGAGTTTGGTCCAGAGGCCTTGGGGTGGGTCTTGGGTGAAGGGGTCTTCTTCTAGGGGGGCTGCCGGGTCTACGGCGGTGCGGTATTGCATGATGTGGTACGGGGTGCCTATCGCTGTGTTCCATTGGGAGACAGCTAGGTTCAGATTCTCCAGGGTGGAGTTCGGCATGATGAAGCCGCCGTAGTTCTGGGGGACCGACTCCTGGGTCACCTCGGTTTTGGCATCCGACCACGGGCCGTAGGGGGCGGGGGCGGTGCGGGTTTCGATGTTCGCGGTGTCGGGGTTGAAGACGGCGAGGACCCAGGTGCCTTGGATTCGGCGCACGGAGGGTTCGCCGAAGCGGCCGGTCAGGGTGGCTGTGGGGGTGCCCGGGGACCATGTGCCGTCGATCCAGGTTTCGTATTTCGCCGGGTCGAGGAGTTGGTTTACCGCTACCCGCTGGAGGTAGAGGCCGTCAGTACGATGGCGGCCGTTCGACGTGCTGAAGCAGTAGGCGTATCCGTCGTGCACCTCCCATGCCTGCATCTGGAGGACATCGGTGTGGTCGGGGTTGTTCCACCAGCGGCGGTCCGGGTCTACCCAGGTTTTGCCGTAGTCGTCGGAGTAATACAGTGCGGCACAATTGGTTTCCCAGGTTTCGTCGGCCCAGTTGTTCACCGAGAACACGCTCATCCACTGTCGTGTGCCGATACGGAACCCGGCATTCGGGATCTGCGTGACCTCGCCGACGTACCACTCCTGATGCTTGTTCGGGATCAGCTCCCGCGCCGAGCGACCACCAACCGCACGCGTGATGTTCACCTCGGCGTCCGGCGCCACGAAGTCCGACTTCACCAGCAACGGACTGCGCCACCACCCCGGCGACCCCGGCGCACCGCCTTGGAAGGTGTCACCGAGCAGATACGCACACTCCCCGTTACCCATCCGCCAACCGACCCCCAGATCGGTACCCCCGATCTGCGCGAGCGGTGGACACGAGGTGCCGACCAGGTTCTTCACGAATGTCGCTGTCATGGATCCCGCTCCCCGTTGAGTTTTTGCGTCGCGGTCCGACGGTGGTACTTCCGCGCACGGAAGCCGTGCCTCCGGTCTACCACCGACACACCCGACGAGTTCCCACCGAGGATGACATGGTGGACCTACTCCTGGTCAACCATGCGCAGTGCCGGACACTAGGTGGTCCGCACTTTACTAACGAAAACCCTTGTACGCCTGACATATTCAGCTGCGAGGGCGCTTCCGTCCATTTCCTGTGCCAGAAATGCCACGGGACACCCGTCACACCCCATCACCGGGATCGAGCGGGCCGGGTCGAGCGGTGCGTGGATCAGGGGCGGACGACGGTCTCGCCGCTACCACCAGCGGAATTGTCACTCGTAGGGTGGGGCATCCGTCAGCTCCGCATGGACGCTGCGAGAACAGGTCCGGGCGAACCGACTCGATGTGGACGAGCCGTGCACGACAACGACAATCGCGGCGCACCGTCACGTTTCCCCGCCGTCATGCTTCCGGAGGATCGCATTCGGCGGGAATCGCCGAATTCCATTGTGCTGACGGTTATCCTGGTGGAGTATGTTCAGCATCGGGAGGCCGCGATGGGACTCATACCGCGTCGACGGAACCGCGTTCCGGCACATCTCGAACGTCGCCAACGGGATGCGCTGCGATTATTGGATACGGGCAGCAACTCCTCGGCCGAACTCGCGCTGACCGAATTGTCGATCGACGCCGAAGACCAGATCGGACCGGAGCACCCGTTCACGATCACCGTGATCGACACCATCGGAACCGCCTGCTACCAGCAGCGGAAATTTCCCACTTCGGCCCGATGGCACCGCGAGGCCTACCACCGCGCTATCGCGGCCCTCGGCCCCGAGCATCCCCTCACCCTGGGGGCCGGGCACAACCTGGGTGCCGCACTCGTGCTCATGCACCAGTGGACCGAGGGAGTCCCTCTCCTTCTGACCGTTCTGGAAGGCAAGAAGAAGGCGCTGGGGAGCGAGCACCCCGACACCCTGGACACCGCCCAGGCGGTCGGAGCCGCTCTGTTCAAGTCCGGCGACGCGCAGAGTGCCCTGTTCATCCTGGATCAGGCATACCAAACGGCCCTGCGTGCTTATGGATCCGACGATCCGACCGTGCTCGACCTGCGGCACAATCTCGATGTGGTGCTCCGCAATGCCCACTGAGCGATTCACCGACCGAACGGCCGAAAGAACCCTTGAACGTACGGTTCATCGAGCCTCGCGACGTCCCCCGCCGGGCCCGCCGCGACGACCCACCCTTCCCGCATCACAACGATTCGATCGGCGACGGCCAGCGCGACGAGCATCTGCACGTTCTGCGTAATGGTCAACACCGCGGGGCCGCTGTCGGCATATTTGCGCAGCGTCCGCCACACCGCCACCCCCGTCTCGGTGTCGAGGGACTCGGTTGGTTCGTCCACGACCAACAGGCTGGGCGCCGAGAGTAGCGCGGCCGCCAACGCCGCACGCTGAATCTGCCCGCCGGAATGCTGATCAGGATTCAGCTCCGACATTTCAACCGGATACCTCGCCGCCTCGCACGCCCGCTCGACACTCCACCGCCCGAACCGCTGCGCCCGCTCCCGCAACTGACCCCCCACCCCCTTCCCCGCCGCGAACGCCTCGATCCCCGCCTGCGGCAAGTATCCGATCCTGCCGTCCTCCCACAGCGCCCGCGCCGACCCCCCGACCCGAACTTCCCCAGAACTCGCCGCCGTCCCAGGCAAATGCCCGGTCAACGCCCGCGCCACCATCGACTTCCCACACCCGGATTCACCGAGCAGCGCGGTGATCTGCCGGTCAGGAACCTGGAGATCGATTGAGCGAAGGACAGTTTCGGACCATCGGCCCGTGTCGATGCGCACGGTGAAGTCGATCAACTCAGCGGTCATCTACCAGCCACTCCCCAAAAGTTCACCGCTACCCACAGTTCCGTGAGTTGGGACTGAGGATTGTTCCAGCGCCCCGCACCATCAGCCCACTCCCTTCGTGGGCAGCACGCGATCCGCGAAGCCAAGCACGGAAACCGGCCCCGGTCTCTCACGGTTCCGACACCGTCGTGAAGCTAACCCTCAACTCGTCCACAACAACCTCGAGTAAGATTCTGACTCGCCCGATCGAAAAAGTAACCTCTGAAAGCTTGCCAGCTATCCGACCACCCCCCTCAACCATATCTATCCGCTGCCCGATTTAGGAGCCAAAATCCCCACCGACCTCGGCAACGTCCTGCAACCCAAGCTGTTGATTCTCGGAAAGCAGTGCCACATCCACGGTGTCTGCGATATCGGATACTGAGATTACGTGTCGCGCATTGAGCTCATAGAGCTTGTAGGCAAGGTAGTCAGCGTCCGAGTCGTCTCCGCGGCCCCCGAGATTCTCTAGCACAGCGAGAACACCATCCACGCCACCGAATCGTGCCAGCGCCTCAGCTGCGTCAACCTCAACAGTTACGTTGTCATCGTCCAGCATCTCAACAAGCCTATCTTTAGCACGCAAATCTTCAATATTCTGCGACAAAACCACAACTGCGGATAAGCGAACTCCGGTGTTCTCATCGCGGGACGACGTGAGTGCATGTAGCAGATCTGATTCCAGATCGGAACTCATCAGGGGATCTCCTCCGGCAGAGCTGGTCGTGTAGTACTTGGATCCGTTTGAGTAAACACCCTCCCTGTTGCAGGGTCAGTGTGCCTCGTTATATCTACAACATGAGGCGTAGGTATATCCCTGCCCGCACCTTTGTCGTAGTGAGATTTTCCGGACAGATCTACCCGCTTAGTGGCGATTCCATCCGCATCATAGTAACTATACCTCGTAATATTACCCTGCGGGTCACGCTTCACTAGATAACCATTCCTTGGGCCATTTTCAGTTGGAAGGTTTCTCCGGGTCCAGGTGGTGGCATTGTCTAGTTCATTCTTCAGAGAATTCTTAGGAACCCGCTTGATCTTAGAACCTAAATTCTTCCCAAGGTCGATGATCCGTTGCAGCTTATCGCGGATCGTTTGGGTCGCCTTCTTCACCGCGACCTTTCTGATGAGGGCGACCGCTTCGACGATGTCTTTGATTCTGGTGGCGTACTTCCGGACCTTTTCGGCGATCTTGCCCGCGCGGAAGGCGGCGACGGCGGCGGCGCCGAAACCGGCGGAGAACGCGCCTGCGACAACGGAGAAGAGGAGGGTTACGGCGACTTCCTGGGCGATGTCTTCGGCCAGTTGGGTGAGCAGGTCTTTCAGGCGGGTGCGTAGGTCGTCGATGGCGGCCTTCTGCTCGCGGCAGGATTGGGCCAGGTCGGTGAAGGTGGTGATGACGTCTTCGGCGGCGGTCTTCATCTCGCGGAGGTCTTCGTCGATGAAGGATGCTTCGGGTGCGGTGACGGTTTCGAAGCTCCGCGCGACACCTTCGATTTTCGCTGGAAGTCCCGCGATACCACCGCTTTTCGCCAAAGCGTCCCAGATGTCGGCGGTAGCGAGGAGTTTGTCGGGGTCGCCGTCGGGGATCGGGATGCCCACCATGCTGGCCAGTTCGAAGCCGTCGTCGACCAGGCCGCCGCCCGGCCCGCCCGCCGATCCGGGGGGTCGCGGACAGGATCCCCAGGCGGGGGCCAGCGGTTTCGGTTCCACCGGTGCGGGACGGCTACTGCGCTTCTCGTGGTCGGCGACCGCGTAGTTGTATCCGGCCTGTTGCAGCACACCGGCATAGTTATCGACCGCCTGCACCAGGGAACCGGCCAGGTGATAGGCGTCCACCGCGATGACGTCGTAGGAGCTCGACCAGTCCTTGCACGCCCCGTGCCGTGCCACCCATCTCTGTGATGTCCGCCAGGTTCGTCATGTAGGTGCTGAAGTCGTGGTGGAAATCGACGGCGTAGGTGTGCAGGTTCGACCCGGACAACGCGTAGATCAGCGGATCGACATTGAACTGAGTCACGCGGACTCCTACCCTCGGCCGAGCATCCGAAGGTTCGCCTGGGCCGCCGAACTGTACCGGTCGTGTGCGGCGATGGCGGCCTGTTTCATCGCGGCGATCCCCTCGGCCACCTCGGTCGCACCGGTCATCCATTGCCGAAACGCGTCGCTTTGCGCGTCGGCTGCCGCGCCGTTCCAGTTCTGTTGCACGGCATCGATCCGCTGTTGCAGGCCCGACAGACTGTCGGACAGGAATCCCACGAAGCCGTCGACTCGCGTGGTGATCTGCTCCAGTTCCGCCAGATTTACCCGAAACGCTTGGGAGTCGGTCATTTCCACCCCTTGTTACGGCAGATCGAGCGAACTCGTCGTCTGCGCCCGTGTTCGGTCTTGGTCTTCGACCGCCTTACTCGCCACCCCGAGTAGCTCAGCCATCGCCGTCAGCGAGCCCAGCACCTCCGCGGCACCATGGCGAGCCTCGTCCCATCCCAGCCGGTAGGCGTCGGCCGATCCGCCCGTCCATGATTCGAGCAGCGTGGTGATATCGGTGTCCAACGACCGCAGACCATCGACCAGCGAATCAGCGGTCATCTGCACGAATTTTCCCGCGTCGGTCACCTCGGCGGGAACCATCGCGAAGTCTCCCGCAGTACCTCCAGGATTCGGCATACTCCCCCCTTCGATCGGTGCTCGCGAGTCTAATGCGGTGTTCGAGTGCGTGTGCGCGTTGGTGCACCCTATATACGCTCGGTGGTGGACTCCGATCACCATGCCACCCCGCGCGACGCACGAGCGCTCGACGCTTTTCAGCTCTCTCGAATCCAGCCACGGTGCCGCCGAATCGACGCTGAGTACGGCTCACCGCTACATATCCGTACTCACCCAGCGGGGACCACTCGGTAATGAGTTCTCTGCGTGAGGTATTCGAGCTCGGCGCGACCAGGGGCGACGGGAAGGTCGGGGGTTGCCGCGTTGACATCGAATAGGTCGACTGCCGCCGCGCGGGCCGCACCATCGAGAGCTTCGCAGGCGACGACAATGCGCGCGAATACAGGTCATCGACGGTGAATTGCTCGACCTCGCACACGGAGCTTTTTCATCCTCGTGCGGATTGACCTCGCGGTCCCGCAAAACGTGGATCGCCTTGGCCGGGGTGCCGGTCTTGTGCGGACGGATCTTGCTGCGAGCGAGTGGGTTCGACACATGACTCCGATGTGGCGAGCTGCTGGTCTGCCGGTGTAGCGGTCGGGAGTCTGCGACGGCCCAGGGACAGCTCTGTGGCCAAATCCTCGTAGGCGAGGGATATTTCGGCGAGGCGTTCCCAGGCGAACCAGAGGTCCCATTCGTCGTCTGCGGCCAGAGCCGCGTGGGCGGTGGCGGTGTAGTTGGCGATGCGGTCGATTACTGTGCCGAGGGTTTCGGAGTGTAGGTAGGCGCCGCCTGGTGGGCGGGGGAGGTTGGTGGCTGTCCAGCGGTCGATCGTGCGGATGTAGTCGGCGCGGGCGATGAGTCGTTGGCGGCATGCGGTGACTGTCGAATCATGCTGTATAGCAGTCGCATTCGGATACTCGCTCGACGCTCTCCGGCATCTGGAACGTTCTTCGCCGGCGGCGGTCGCCGCTGCCACGGACAGGGTGGTTTCCCACACCGCGTCGCACAGCGCTTCGCTGGTGGTGGCGGCTGCCTCGCACGGCAGTGCCGCTCGCGTGGCCTGGTGCAGCACGGTGAGAGCACGGGCGGCGAGTAGGAGGGGGTGGGCGGTGGTGGTTTCGCCTCGGCAGGCGCGCAGGAGGTCGGATCGGGTGGGGAGGCTCGGTGTCATCGGCAATTTTTCCTGGTAGTGCGGGCTCGGACCGCGGCGAGGAGTACCGCCCCGGAAGGGCGGAAGGTGTCGCGGGGTGGGATCACCCAGGCGCGGCGGGGGGTTCGTGCGTCCGAGGGTGAGGGCAGTGCGATGTCGGCGCCGAAGGGTGCGACGCAGATATCGAGGCGCATCAGTTCGGCGAACAGGTGGATGTCGGTGGGTAGGTCGGGGCGGCAGAGGAAAGTCCAACGGCGCGAACGGATGTGGGCGATCACCGGGCCGAGGGCGGCGCCGCGAAAGCGCATATCGTCGCGGACGAATTGGCCGAATCGGTCGGGCATGGTGATCGCGCCGACAACGCCCGCCTTGAGGATGATGCGGTCCGCGGTCGGGTCGACGCAGGCGGGTAGACCGCAGGTGCGGCGGTAGAACGCGCATTGCGAAACGGACGTATTTGCAAAAGCTGGGTACTCCATTCGAACCTCGACTTATCGTGAACGGTCGCTGGGTGCGCCCGGTGTAGACCTGAAGCCATTGTCGCCATTAAGCTTTCAGGCAGTCGAAGAACATGGCCGGTGCGCTCGCCAAGTACAGCACCGGAATTGCGCGGCGGGGACGTTCAGAAGTGTGGAACCAGGGGTGATTTCGCAAGGTTCCAAGGATTCCCGTCAAGAGGTTCCAGTTTGCAACCCACATACTCGAAACCCACGAAAGGGAACTCCCGTGACCCCCACCGGTTCCACCCTCCCCCGCCGCATGCTCGGCCGCCAGTTGCGCCGCCTGCGCGAAACCTCCGGAGTGAGCGCCGAAACCGCCCGCGACGCCATCGGTGTTGGGAAACAGACACTTTGGCGGATGGAGACAGGGCAGCCCGGGCGGCTCAATCCGTTGTTCATCGAGACGTTGTGCAGGGTGTATCGGGCCAGCGAGGAGGAGACGGAAGCGCTCCTCGGGCTGGTCGAGGAGACGAAGCGAACCGGGTGGTGGCACGCGTACGGGGACACCTCGCCTACGGATTTCAACCTGTTTCTTGGTCTGGAAGAGGCTGCCAAAAGGCTGGTATCCTACCAAACCACCCTCCTGCCAGTTCTTTTACAAACAGAGGCTTACCGCAGAGCACTCACCTGGGTCGACTTCCCCAGCTTACCCACGGAAGACGTCGAGCGACGCATCGAACTGTTCAGTCACCGGAAGGCGAGGTTGAAGGGCGCGACGAACCCATTGACAATGGAAGCAATCGTGGATGAATCAGTGATTCGTCGGACGATCGGCGGCCCGGCGGTCATGACTGATCAGCTCGAACACCTTGCGAGAGCCGGTGAGCAACAAAATATTTCGATACGTGTCGTGCCGCTCAGTGCGGATGCCTACTGCGGCCTGCGTGTCGGCCCATTCGTCATGCTCGAGTTTCCAAAGCATCCGACAGCACATCTCACGGAGCCACCAGTCATATACGTGCAGGGGTATACGGGCGACCTGTACCTTGAAAAGGCCGATGAAGTACGGCAGTACAAGCAGGCGTACGCCGACCTTCAACGGCGGTCACTGGACGAGACTCGCAGCCGAGCACTCATCCGCAAGGTCGCGAAGGAGCACGCCGCGTGAACGCTAACACTCCAAAAACCCTGTGGTTCAAGAGCAGCTACAGCAGCTCGGACAGGGACTGTGTCGAAGTCGCCTTCCTCGAGCAAGGCGCCGTCGGCGTCAGGGACTCGAAGAACCCCACCGGGCCAGCACTTGTCTTCGACTCGCGCGGCTGGGACACCTTTACGACCAACGTCGTACGCGGGCGGTTCTGCGAGTAGAACCTTCGGCAGGTTCATGTGGGCACGTTGCGCGGCCGGGCTTCCAGCCACACAGCGTGCCCAACGAGGAAGCTAGCCTCCGCTCGAGCAACCGCGACACGACCCACGGCAGAGACCTGCAACTGCTCGGCCTTCGACTCGCTTGCACGTCAGGAGCTCCGGCGGTAGCGTCAGTTCGAGCTGACTAGGGGGCGGAGAAGCCGGTCCAGCCCCGGTGCAATCAGGCAATGTACCGGCGTGCGAAGGTCTCGATGACGAGCAGGTCGAACTCCTTGCGGTTAGTGGTGCTAGCACTTGGCGCCGCTCTCACCTTGTCAGGGTGCGGATCATCCACTGATGGCGACCCGAAAGCCGAAGGTAGCGGGGATAATTCGGCCAGCCAAGAAGTTGCCGCCGACGTACCCACTGGTTACAACGCGTGCACCGACGTGCCCCAGTCCGTTATCGACTCTGAGAAGTGGCGCGGCGGCTCGATACCTGATGATTCGTACGCCTCTGGTGGAATTAAATGGAGGGGCTGTCAATGGGTAAAGGGAAACGGGTACTCAATAAGCATACGGACTACGAACATCACTGTTGACATGGTGCGCGAAAAGAACTTCCCGAATGCCCAGGAACTCACCCTGGGCACCAGGAAAGCGATTACTACACGGCAGATAGAAAATGTTCAATCAAATTGTGTGGTCAACGTGGAGATGAATGGTGGAAGTCTCGAGCTTGCCCTCGACAATCCGCCTGCGTCACGTGAGACCGGAAGCCTTGATGCTTGCGATCTCGTGAATGACGTTGCAGAGAAGGTCACTCCGTCGATCCCTGCCGCCGCGTGACTCATCGGCATCGTTCTTGAGCCCATGGGAGGGGACATAAGATATGAGCGAAGATAGTCAGCCTCGACCAATGGGCTCGCTGCTAAATTCAGCGCGCGATGGTCAGTTCGCAATCGAGATGAAGCCAGAAGATTTCATCTATTTAGATCGCGACTGCGAGCATTTCAAGGACCTAATTGTGCGAATCCAGGGCCTCGCAAGCGAGGTCTCACGACAGGGCACGTGGGGTTTGGGGGAAGACAACAAAAAAATGGTATCTGGGGGAACTTTGGTGAGTCGCTTCAAGACCAAAGCAGCGGGAGCCGGTGACGGCAACGACGTCAACGCGATCATGGCACAGCACTTCAAGATCGTTGAAGACATTCAAGAAGCTCACCGCCTAGTGCGAGAGCGCATCATGCAGAACGACAGCGACTGGGCAGCTGACTTCAATCAAAAGAACGAGACTCTCCCCGATCGCCCTCCGGTCGGACCGAAGGCTGGCCCGTACCTCCTCCCTGGCGGGAGCACGAGGTGAGCGGCTACGAACCACCGAGAATCCCTGGTGGCGGCGAGAATTCGAAGAGTTGGGATCACCACACGATCAAGAATTCCTTCGAACCGCTGAACCCGACGGACGCGCACGCGCAGGCGGACCAGTACTGGAAGATGCATCAACTGTGGGACGAGGGCGTCGAGACCTTCGCTCGCTCCATCCAGGCATCAATCGCCCAAGCCTGGTCCGGCCCAGCCGCCGAGGCCTCCAAAAAGTCCATCGCCGACTACACAACCGACGCCAAGAACCTGTCGCCAGCACTGGCTGAGCTGCACACTGGCGTTCGTGACGCGGCGAATGCGATCACCAATACCAAGAGTGCGATCCCCGGCGCGGTCGACACCTCATGGCCGACCGCAGGCTTCTCGCTTGGCATACACAACGCAGCCAAAAATGAGGCGAGTGAGGCGGAAGAGACCGCGCGGACGGCGATGACTGAGCATTACGTCACGCCGTTCGGTCAGGTCGACGGCAAGATCCCCGTGCTCCCAACACCTTTGCAACCCACCGACAAGCCTGACACTCCGGCGCCACCGGTCCCAGGCGGCACTCCCGGTGACAGCACCACGGGCCCAGGCGGACCGAGCACCCCCGGTGAAACCCCGGAAACCCCCACCGCTCCGGGCGACACAGACGGCGACGGCCAGCCCGACACTCCGCAGGAGCAGTCGACGCAGCAGGCCAGCGCGACAACCCCGAGCGCGACACCCACGTTGCCCACCGATCCGAGCGCCACAACTCCCGGCACCAACACACCCGGTGCGCCGAATACCGTTGCCGCGAGCACCACTTCGCCGAATATTCCGGGCGGCACCAAGCTGGGGTCGCCAGGTGGGCTCACACCGGGCTCACCGGGAGCACCGCAGCCGGGCAAGAGTCTTCCCGGTGTGCCGACGGCGCCTGGCACGCAGGGTAATCCAGCGGCGGCCGCCGCAGCCGCTCGTGGTGCGGCAGGGCCGGGGATGATGGGGCCCGGTATGGGGCCGGGCAAGGGGAAGTCGGAGGAGAACGAGCACAAGGCTCCCGAGTACCTGGTCACGCAGGAGAACACCGATGAATTGATCGGTGAGATTCCGAAGACGGTGCCCGGCGGTGTGATCGGCGGCGAACCACCCGCCTGATCGCACTCCCCCAGCACACCGGCCCGGCCCGCACCGGGCCGGTCGAGTTCGAGGCGTCCGAGCCGAAGCGGGCGCGAGCAGCCTGAGCGACGTCGGCGACGTGGCATGCGCAGATTGGATCGTAATGTCTGAATGGAAGTGGGACGCCGAGGATTTCGCGGCGTTGTGGTACGGCCCCGCGCACGACCGCTTTCCTCGACCGCTCCGCTTTACCAGTCGTTTCCCTTTGCGCGACCAGGCCGCCGCACACGCACGCGCCGTACGCGACCGCTACAGCCCCGACGAGATGGAGGAGATCCAACTCGCGTTGCACACCCTCGGCGCCTCCGATCTGCGGATCGAAATCTTCGGGGGCACAAGCAAACACAAGAACAGCACCGGTCAGCAAGACTTGCGCGAGTACCGCATCGTCGGCGCACGCACGCCCTATCGCGCCGTGACCCTGATGCAGCCGGGCACCGACCATGAGCACGGTCCGATCCGTCTGCGCATGATCCGCACCGAGGACCTGCCCGCACACCTCGTGAAGTCCATTCCCGCCTGCCAGCCCGGCTCCGAGAAGCCGCAAACCTTCCACCCCGACGAATTGCGGCCCCGCGGCGACAGCTACTTCGAAGACAATTCCCGCAACACCCCGCGCGAACGCTACGCCCGCCTCCTGCACCGCCCCCTCGACGGCCGAGGCTGCGCCCTCCTCTACGCCGCCCCGCTGCACTCCCGTCCGAAACCGTGGAATGTCCTGGAATGGCACGACATCACCGACGACGGCCGCTACACCGAACTCCGGGGCGAACACATCACTGTCCGCCCCACCGTCGCCGCCGAACTCTCCGGTCAGTTCGCGAACTGGCTCGAGCGCGCGAACAAGCGCCTCGCGGAAGCTCGGGACGACGCCTGGTGATCGCGACCAATCCCGGTTGGACAACAGCATAATTGGCATTGATGACACAGGGGGATCCATGAGGCGCAGCCTCACTTTTTGGCGCGCTGCCGCGCTCGGGCTGGGCACCGTCATGACATTGGCGGCGTGCGGATCATCTATCCCCGGCCGATCTCTGCCGATGCAAGCCGGGACGGAAGGCTCCGGCATGGCAGCCGAGGCGCCCGCAGGATTCAAACCATGTGACGACCTCCCCCAATCGTTCATTGACTCCGCACGATTGAAGGGGAAGATACTTAGCAATTCGAGCGCCTCAGGTGGCATTGAATGGCGCGGTTGCCAATGGACGACGTCGGATATTGACGTATTGGCCATTCATTCCACGAATATCACCCTCGATATGGTGCGGTGGAAGAAGTTTGCGTACACCCGAGACCTCGTGATCGACGGTCGACAGGCAGTGGTCACTCGACAACTCGAAGACACTCCGGACGAATGCCTCGTCAACGTGGAGTTGAAGGGTGGGAGCCTGGAGATCGTGTTCGACGGCTTCAGCTCCTCACGCGGACCCGCAGCTCTCGATTCTTGTGACTTGGCCGTCGACCTCGCGCAGCAGCTGGCGCCGTCACTTCCCGCAATGGCATAACACGCTGCATCGCTGCTGGCACAGCTGTGCCCGACCACTGACGACGGAGCAGACTCCTGCCAAACGATTCAGCCGGGCTCGTACCCGTCGTGGCAGATCAAGGAATCCTCGGTGCCGATGTCGCCGTCACCGCCGAGTGTGACGACTGGTTGGCAGTGCCGCCGCACATGAAACAGTCGCCGATGCTGCCGATCTGGGGCCAGCAGCAAGCCGAGATGATCATCCTTGCTGGTCAACGGAACTGCGGCGATCGCTGTTCAGCTATGTCGAACGCCAACTCTATGTTGCCGACACAGAGATGTTGTAACGTCAGTTGTGCAAAGGCGCATACCGCTCGGGCACTGCCGCTAGGTGCGTCCACTCCGCGAGTGAGCGGAATCTTGCAGCGCCCGAGGATATTTGGCTGGCCGCAGTGAATCAGTCGCTAGACGAGGAGTATGAAATCTTGACTCAGCAGCAGACCCACATACCCGCGACGAATTCGGCGACGCGGCGAGCCAAGTCATTCGGCGAGCACTCCAGACAACGCCAACTCTTCGCGTTGATCGTCGCGCCGATCATCTTCGGCGCACTCGCCGGACCGACGCTGAAATGGTCGGTGGTGGCGTGGTGGACAGTGCAGGTCATCGGTGTACTCGGCGCGATCCTCGCGGGGCACGAGCACCGATACGGGTGGTCGGCCGCCGCACGCGGGGCCGTTGCCGGGCTGATCGCCGCGGGCGTCGTGGTCGGAATCCACGCCGTCATGACCGGTGCCGACGTGAAGAGCTTCGACGCCGTGCCCTATCTGCTCCAAGCAGCCGCCGCATCCGCCGTGCTGCACCTGATCGGCGCCGCGCCCGGCAGGCTTCGTCGACGTATCGAGGAAAGGTAATCCCATGCGGGAATGGAATGGTTCGGTCGCCTTCATTACCGGAGGCGGTCAAGGGATCGGCCTGGGGATCGCGCGTGCGCTGAGCAAACGTGGCGTGCGGCTCGCCTTGGCCGACATCGACGCCGACGCATTGAAGCGCGCAGGCGAGGAACTCTCGCACGTCACCGAGACGCAGACGGTGCCGCTGGATGTCCGTGACCGCGACGCGTTCGCCGCTGCTGCCGATTCGGTCGAATCAGCCCTCGGCCCAGTCGATTTGCTGTTCAACAACGCGGGTATCGCACCGTCGGCGCCGGTATCGCAGTGGACCTACGAGAAGTGGGATGTCGCGCTCGGCGTCAACCTCAACGGTGTGATCAATGGTTTGCAGACATTTCTGCCACGCATGATCGAACGCGGCACGGGCGGCTATGTCGTCAATACCGGTTCGGGCGCGGGCCTGATCCCCAACCGGAGCGTGCTGTATACGACAGCGAAGTTCGCCGTGGTCGGGCTCTCGGAGTCGCTGCGGCTGGAGCTGAGTGAGCACGGCATCGACGTGAGCGTGCTGTGCCCTGGCCCCGTGAACACCGAAATCCTCAGCAACACCGGTTCGGTCGAAGCAAGTCTTTCCGTGCTCCGCGGCACGGAAGCCAGCAGAAACAGCGTGAGTTACCTGAAGAACGGCACCAGCATCGACGACGTCGGCGAGATGGTGATCGCGGGCATGCAGGCACGGGCGATGTGGATTCATACCGACGATTTCGTGCGGGACGTGCTGCGCACCAGAGTGGAAGCCCTCTTCGACTCTTTCCCCACTCCGGCGGGCGCGGAAAACGCCTGAGCGGTCGATGCCGAGGGCGGCTCACCCGTCGCGGTCGCCTTCGGTATCCCAGACATTGCGCAGATTCCTGTCGAACTCGGCGGCGACCATGCGCAATGCCTCGTCGAAATCGACACTCTCCCGGTCGACGAGCGCCTGGAGATGGATCCCGAACAGCGTTCCCGTGAACGCCACCGCGAACGCGCGCTCGCGTTTCGTGGCGATCTCGGGATCAACGGCGGCGGGACGCTGTGCGCGCAGCCAGAGTTCGAGGCGGCGACGGCGTTCGGCGAAGAGCTCGCGGTATTGGTCGTGCACGGGACCGGTGCTGGCCATGGCCTCGGTCAGCGCCATGAACACCAGTGTCGTATTGCCGGTCCGCACCCAGTTGGCGTAATCCTCGGCCAGTTCGGTGAGTGTCGGTGAGGTCGGGTAGGACTCCGGCGCCATCGTCCGGTCCAGTGCACGGTCGACCACAGCGATGAAAAGTCCGTGCTTGTTCTTGAAATGCCACGGGATAGAGCCACGACTGATCCCCGACAGTTTGGCGATATCGACGAACGACGTGCGGTCGAACCCGCGCTCGGCGAACAGCGACTCCGCCGCGTCGAGAATGCGTCGACGACTCTCGTCCCCGATCTCATCGATTCGTCGCCGCTCGTGTGTGCTCACAGGGTCATTCTGCCGCCCAAGAGCCTGCGCACACGAAAACGCACATCCCGCCACGATTTGTCGGCAGGAAGGGACAAACACCGGGAGCCGACAGCTCGACCTGGCTCGCAGCACCTGCCACACCGAGGGTGTTCGAATCAGCCACTGCGCCAAGGGAATAGATCGTGTCGCGGATCTCGGTCGGTCAGGCAGAATCAGCCGAAGATCTGATCCAGACGCTCGATTGTCAGCCTCCACAGTCGGACCACGCGGCTGCTCGGCGTTTCCCGCTCGGACCGCGACGACCACATCGTCGGTAAGAAATCCGAAGGTTCGGCGTCGCAGTGCGAGGAGGGCCTCAACGCGGGATCTCGCGCTGCGAGGCGTTGCGGACACCCTCCTCGGCATCTGATCCCGTCCGTGAAGCGTATTGCCGCGGTGACGATCTCGTCGCACAACCAACCACCCGCCTCGCGAGCCTGCGCGTGCGAGATGGATTTTGGGCCTCCCATCAGGACTTTGACCTAACAACTCAAAACTTACACGCGTTAGCTCTTGCGCTACGCGGGCTTACATGCGTAGGGTTACACCTGTTAGCTCAACAGCTCGGAGAACGGAAAGCTCATGACGAACAGCACTTCGGCTCAGCTTCTCTCGCTCCCGCCGCTGGCTCCCACGACATCGCACACCGTGAATCACACCCACAACTTGGAGGCTTCCGCCATGACCACCGCACTGCTCACCCGCCCCACCATCGCCACCCCGACCACCGTCGATACCGCCACGGTTACTCCCGCCACCGAGGCCACACCGGCCCCCGCCGTCACCAGCGACGGTGACGTCGACTACCGCGCCACCTACATCAGCTTCGGCCTCGCCTACCTCTTCGGCCACGGCTCCGCCGCCCTCGCCGGCGGCGACACCCCCCTCGTCGCCATGCCCGGCTGGATGCCCATGGCCCTACTCGGCATCGGCATGGCCATCGGCACCGTCAACGCCACCCGCGCCGCCCTGCGAGCCCAACGCGGCGCCAGCGACAACGACGTCCGCAGCGCAAAACTCCTCGGCATGTCCTGGGTCGTCGGCTTCACCGCCCTGTTCCTCGCCATCACCGGCCTCTCCGCCAGCATCGGCGCCCCCGAACTGCAAACCATGCTCTGGCCCGCCGGATCCGGCCTCATCGTCGGCCTCATCTACCTCAGCGAAGGCGCCACCCGCCGCAACACCCTGCACTACACCTTCGGCGCCTACCTCGCCCTCGTCTCCACCACCGCCCTCTTCTTCGGCACCACCGGCCTGTTCTGGATCCTCACCATCGCCGGAGGCGGCGGCTACGCCATCGCCACCCTCCTCGAATTCCGCCGCCAAGCCAACCGCCACACCCACCACTGACCCAAACCAAGACCAAACCACCACTGACACAAGGAGACTCCGATGATCTACCACACCAACCGCATGAGCCTGAAGAGCAATGTCACCCAGGAACAGCTCGACGAAGCGATGCGCCGGTTCCGTGAGCAGGGCGCGATGCCCATGGTGAAGTCCTTTTTCCTCGGACGCGAACACGGCACCGAATTCGACTGGGCCGCAGTCTTCGTCCTCGAAGACCTCGACGCCTATTGGGAATACCTCACCCACCCCAGCCACGCGAAGTCCCAGGAATACGGTGTCCCCCTGATGGAGAAGTTCGAGGCCTTCGACATCTCCGACGACCCCGACACCGAACTCACCAGCAAAATCGCCGACCTGCAACGCCGCAACTACGAAGCCGACCCCCACCTGGTCACCCTGATGTCGGGCCTGGCCTCCCACACCGGCAGCAGCGCACTCTCGCACACCGAGTGAATCGACACGATCGCCGACGCGAATGGGCACCTTCCCCACCGGGGACGGTGCCCATTCGCGTCGCCGCGAACACGACCACGCCGCGTAAACCGCTGCGCGAGTCCGTCAGTAACCTCGGCTACTCGACGTGCGGGAACACTTCGCGCGCAGTCGCCCGTCCGTCACCGAGTCGACAACCGGACGCACCACAACAACTCGGCACCAGACGAAGCCACTTCGCGGTGTACCGCCACGCGAACTCCCGCTCGTTGCTACGGCCAGTGAGAATCCGACCCCACTGGGTGCCGGGTCAGGTAGTCGATGGTGTTGCCGGTCGAATTCGTCGACCAAGCCCGCGCGGCAGGTAGGTAGGTTCGGCTGCTAGACGTGCGGTAAGACCTCGCGCACCAACCGCCGCATCTGCGCCGCCGAGTCGAACAGTGGATTGACCAGGATCAGTTCGGCTCCGGCCGCCGCTACCTCGCGCAGGCCCGCCACGCAGGTTTCCGCCGAACCGCAGACCGCGACGGGCAGCAGGGACTTGCCGAATTCGCCGTACTGGTAGATCAGCGCGTCGGCCATGCGTTCGCGGGCGCGCTCCACGTTGTCGTCCACCGCGATGTACACGCGCTTGGCAATGGTGAAAGATTCGGGGGCCCTGCCACTTTCGGCAAGTGCGGCGTGAATCACCGGAACCTCTTCGGCGAAGCGCGCCGTGGTCGCGGAACCCGCGCCGAAGAATCCGTCACCGTGCCGCACCGCCCGACGCAGTGCCGCAGCCTTGTGGCCACCGAACCACAGTGGCGGATACGGCTTCTGGAAGGGTTTCGGTTCCATCGTGGCGCCCTCGAGCTGCCAGAAGGTGCCGTTGTGGTCGATCACCGGTTGCGTCCACAACGCCTTCATCAGCGCCAGTCCCTCGTTGAAACGGGTGACGAGGTTGTCGGCGGGATCGACATCGAAGGCCGACAGCGTGGAATTGCGGCCGCCGAGACCGATTCCGACCTCCAGGCGTCCCCTGCTCAGCTGGTCGAGGGTGCTGAGGCGTTTGGCGAGGTGGACCGGGTTGTGCCGGGGCGTCACGAGCACCGAGCAGCCGAGCCGCAATGCTTCGTTAGTGGCGGCAGCGAAGGCCAAGGTTTCGAGCGGACTCAAACTCGACGCCGACCCGAGCACCTGCTCGGTCATCCACGCGCTCTCGAATCCGAATTCCTCGGCCTGATCCAGGTACGCACGCAGCTCGCGCGGCTGAAACGTGCCGTCGGCGGCGTGCTGTGGGATCGACGTCGCATAGCGCATGCGTTCGACAGTAATCCAGAACATCCCGTACCCGTCGACGCTTCGTCTCACGCCATGTCCGCACTCGCCGACGCACGACGGTCGAGCCGATGGCCCCAGCCGCGCGTGGGGTGGCGCCGAGGGACGGCTCGGCGGCACAGTCCGACGGGGTAGCTGAATCGACGCCGGGAATCGATTCCGTGAGGCGAGTTGGTGATTCTCTTGCGCGCCACGGTGGGCGGCGGTAGCGTCAAGACAGTGTTGTAGGGGGCGGGAAAGCCGGTCCGTCCCCTGCGAAGAGGGTAAATCCGGCGTTTCGAGGGGGTCGATGATCAACGAGTCGACGTTCCATCCGAGAGTCGCTGACACGTTGCCCGCACTCTCGCAGCGGGCGTTCTGATCGGCATCCCCCGGCGCTACTCGGATCTTTCCCTGCTCGGCGCCCGACCGGGAGCACAGGCACTCGGTCGACGACAGCACCCAGAACCACCCGACGCCCGCGCGCCTAAACCCCTCCTACGGTGCGCGGCGCGGCACCCGCCAGGACGTCGTGTTCTGTCGATCGGCAGAGCATGACGTCCGGCGGGTGCGTGTGGGCTCACGGAGAAACGAGAAGAGGCCGTAGCCGACAATGCGGTAGTCGCTGAGAAGCAGTCGGCACAGGCCGATTCGGGCTGATACCAGGGCTGTTGGTAGTTGGTGGCGCGGAAGTCAGGATGTCGCAGGCTGATCGGCGGTCGTCGCGCCGGAGGCGATATCCGGGGCCAGTGGGGAGATAGCGGTGAGAATGTCGGCGATGATGTCGCCGGGCACGCCCGCCTCCTTCAACGCATCACCGAGATGTCCTGCCACCAAACCGAAATGGTGCATGGTGATGCCGCGACCCTGATGGACCTGCTTCATCGGCGCACCGGTATAGGGCTCTGGACCGCCCAGCGCCGCGGCGAAGAATTCGACCTGCTTGCCTTTCAACCTGTTCATATTCGTGCCGCTGAAGAAGCCGGCCAATTCGTCATCGGCCAACACCCGGACATAGAAGTCCTCGACCACCACCTCCAGCGCCTCGTGACCGCCGATCTTGTCGTAGATCGGCGTGCTGTCCGCGGGGGGTGCGGTCTCTGTCTTGCTCTTCCCGAGCCAGGAGGGCTTTCGCATGCGACAAGCACACCACCTGTGGGTTGCGTCACCATTAGGTCGATGTCGCGGTGCGATTTCCCCCGGTAGCGGGTGAATTACCCACATCTCACCGCGGCGGCAATGCCGATGAGATGTTGCGGCAACATGGGTCGGCGCCGCGAAGTATCCCCCGAGAGGATCGGCGAATCGCCTGTTCACAGGCTACCCACCGGGCACCCCGGCGACCATCCCGTACCCGAGCTGAGCCCGGCCCCGCACGCGGTTCGGCGAGCGCGACCAAGCAGACCTGCCGAAGAAGTGCGTGCTCAGCCGAGCGACCCCAAGCTGATACCGCCTACTCCCCCTGTCGACAGGATGATTCGCACCCGGCACACAGGGGTCGAGGGTGTGACGGTGGGTGTGCTGTCGGTGACGGCGAGGTTCCAGTCGCAGCGGCCCCACACACCGGCAACCGGCGGCCGCCGCCTTCCCAGCACAGTCTCGACGACCCGCCGACGACACGTCGGCGCCGCCCCGGCAGACGTTCCGCACGAAGGACTTTCGTGACTCTCAGCGACCGAATTCGGCCCAGAGGTCGGGGAGGAACCCCGCGAGGTGGTTCATTTCGGCGCCGCAATGCGCGAGGAGGTCGCGGGCGAAGTCCAGGTCGAGGATGGCGTTTCGCAGCAGTTCGGTCGAACCACGTCGCAGGGCCTGTTCGGTGTGCACCGGGTCGAGCGGGTGCAGCCCCGGCACATTCAGGTAGAAGCGGCTGCGCATTTCGGCGCCGTCGGCGGTGGGGCGAACTTGGTGGGCGAGCCAGCCGAGATCCACGGGGGCGACGCTGCTGCCCACCCGCCCGTAGATCACGGTGCTGCCCTCCGGCACCGCGATCGCACCGCTGGCCGGGTCGCGGAAGGTGATGGCCAGTTGCTCCATCCGGTCGCCGATGTACTCGTCGACGAAAGTGGTGTTGTCGATGTATTTTTCGCGATCGGAGACCGGCCACGCGGTGCGGTCCTCGGCCAGTGCGGCGAAGGAGTGCGCGTCGGGGTGCCACAACTTGTAGCGCGCCGATTCGGTGGAATGCCAGCCGAACCACCAGTCCCACATCACGGCCGTCACGCCGGGCATCGGGGTGAGCGCGGCGACCCAGAGCACACCGTCGGCCGATTGGCCGTAACCGCATTCGATCTCGGAGTAACCGGGTTCGGCGAGATCTTCGGGCAATCGCGACAGCGACGGAATCCGCTCGGGGGCGATGGGGCCCGCGAGGGCGTCGGTGATCCGCTGCGGCACGGGTGCGGTGTGCGAGACGAAATACTTTGCGTAAGGCAGTTTTTGATCGTCCTCGGTGTATCCGAGATAGCGCACGTTGGGGTCTTGCGCGTGCGCTCGCGCGGCACCGGCGAAGGTGAGACCGAGAGCGGCCGCGGCGGCCAACTGTAGCGATGTGCGCCGGGTGACAGTCGGCATGTGAACCTCCACGCGCGCGGAATCAGTTTCTCAACATCCGTTGAGTTCTCAACGGATGTTGAGAGTAGGGACAGGCGGCGACTACTGTCAACCACATGCGAACGGGTGACCGGTGACGGCCGAGCGACGCCGAACGATCGCGGACGCGGCGCTGCGGGTGCTGGCCACCGCCGGCCCACGCGGGCTCACCCATCGCGCGGTCGACGCCGAGGCCGGACTCAAGCCGGGTGCGGTGAATTACCACGCGCCCAGCAAGTCTCGGCTACTCGACCTGGCCGTCGAGCGCCTGTTCGACCTCGACATCGACACCGCCGCGACGACCTTGCTCCTCCCGGAGACCACGCCACCGAACCCCGAAACGATGAGCGAAGCGCTCGTCGGTTTCGTGCGCGAGATGACCGCTCCCGAGCACGTCTACCGCGTGCGAGCCCGGCACGAACTCCTCGCGGAGGCACTCCGAAACCCTCGGCTGCACCAGCTGTTCGCCGCTCAGCGCGCCGCCTTCGTGCACTACGCGGGCCAACTGCTCACCCGGATGGGCTGCCCGTCGGCCACACCGCACGCCGATTTGCTCGTCGTCTTCATCGATTCGTTGTTGACCAGGCAAGCGATGATCACGGCCGAGCCGTTGACCGTTCCCACGCTTCGTACCGCCGCACAACGTCATCTGCGGTCGTGCCTCGAACCATGAACGCGGCTCTGGCAGTGGAGAATTCCGGCCGAGGGTCGCGCGGTCAGTGAGCCGCGGCCGACTCCACCAGTTCGGCGACTTCGGTCGGATGCGACACCAACGAGGCGTGCGAGGCGGGGATCTCGCTGGTGGTGGCGCCCATTCGCTGGGCCATGAAACGTTCCGAGGACGCCGGGATCACGCGGTCTTCCCCGGAGACCAGATACCAGCTCGGGGTGTCGGCCCATGACGGTGGGCCCGACGGCTCGAGGTTGGCCACGACCGCGATGGAGTGCTGGCGCGCGCTCATCTGCGCCGCCGTCTCGGGAGTGACATCCTGAGCGAAGACATCGTGAAAACGGTCCGGTGCGACGAACGCGTCGAGATTGCGGCCGGCGAGCCCGCGCGGGTCGTCGACGATCTTCAACTGGAGTGCGGGCGGAAGCAATTGGCTGCCAGGGAAACGGATCGGATCCAATGCCAACTGCGCGAATTCGCCCCGCACCGGCGCGAAGGCGGCGATATACACCAGCGATTCGACCTTGGGGTCGTGCACATTGCTGATGACGGTGCCGCCGTAGGAATGTCCGACAAGAACGACGGGACCGGCAATCGCGTCCAAGGTGCGCTGGATGGCGGCGGCGTCGTTGGCGGGGCCGCGCAAGGGATTCTCCGGGGTGACCACCGAATATCCACGCGCACGGAGTTGAGCGGCGACACCGTCCCAACTGCTGGAGTCGGCGAACGCGCCGTGTACCAGCACGACGGTGGGTAACGGTGCCGCGGTGGCGGGCGTCGCGGCGATCGTCGTCGCGACGGCAATGGCGAGCGCGGCGACGGCGGCGCGCAGAGCACGAGAAATGTTCATCATCGTCCTGTCTGCTTGTCGTTGGATGCGTGGCCATCGAGCGATCCCGAGGCCGAACAATCAGCGCGAGAGAAGAAGCAGAGCGAGAGCAGCGCCGGGCCGAGTCCACTCGAACTCATCGACGCAGCGAAATCGTAGACCGTTGACCTGGTCTTCGGCAGCGAGTTCGCGCAGACGCATGCGGGGCGCCGGATACCGAACTTACGGCAGCCAGCTGGTCGTCGGCGAGAACGCCGACGGCGTCGCTCGCATCCTCGGGGTGGTTCACCTGAACGACGTCGTGAAACCCGGTATGCGCCAACGGTTCGAGAAATGCGGCGGATGGATATCCGCACGGTGATGGTCACCGGGGCCAACCCGCGCACCGCTGCGGCGATCGCCGCCGAGGGCCCAGAGTGGCGAACCGGATACCTCGCGCAGCGCAAGGTCGAGCGTTGGAGCCGGGACAGTTGATCAGCGCCCGGAAGAAAACCTGAACCCGTCGAGCCGAGCCCGACTAAATAATCGAACACCCACTACGTACGCGCCACGCTCGCGGTGCGGCGCGCAGCAGCGGAAGCGAACCAGGAAAGGGCCGCCGGTGGTGCTTACACGTGGTCGCTGACGACCTTGGCATGCTTGCCCGCGAGGGCATCGAGACCGAGCATCGCCAGCAATGACTGGCAATCATCGGCGTTCTGTGAATAACTCGCGACGGTGCGGGCCGCGACGGCGCTCTGTCGCGCTGTCTCTGCTTTCTCCGCTGCCCGCGCCTCGGCGAATTCGCCCGGTTCATGGATGAGGGTGATGTGTCTTGCCGACGACATGAGTCTCCTTGAGGTTGCTCGAAGCCTACGCCAAGGCCATATGCCAGCGCAGCGCAACCGAACCGAGACCTGACGCCTATCAGTACGCGTTAGCTATAGCAGCAGGTCACGCACTACGCCATCGGCCAGTAATCGGCCACGATCGGTGAGTATCAGCCGATTCCGCGCTCGTGTCGCCAACCCGTCGGCGATCACGCGTTCGGCGGCACGCAGACCCGATGCGTCGAGGTCGGTGAGCGGCAAGCCGGTACGCAGACGCACGGCGAGCATCACGCGTTCGGTATACCGTTCCTGCTCGGTGAGCGCTTCCCAACCGGCCGAGGGCAATCCACCCCGCGCGACGCGATCGGCATAGCGCGCAGGATGTTTGACATTCCACCAGCGCACTCCCCCGACATGACTGTGTGCGCCGGGACCGGCGCCGAGCCAATCGCCACCGTCCCAGTACCCGAGGTTGTGTCGACAGGCCGCCGCGTCACTACCGGCCCAGTTGGACACCTCGTACCAGGTCAGTCCCGCCGCCGACAGTCGCGCGTCGATGCGTTCGTAGCGAGCGGCGAGTACGTCGTCGTCGGGCGCGGGCAGTTCACCCTTGCGCACCTTGCGGGCGAGCGCGGTGCCGTCCTCCACGATCAGCGAGTAGGCGGAGACATGGTCGACACCGGCGTCTAGCACCGCGTCCAAGCTGGCATCGAGGTCGGCGTCACGTTCACCGGGCGTTCCGTAGATGAGGTCGAGGTTGACGTGCTCGAAGCCCGCCGCGCGCGCCTCGCGGGCCGCGGCGACCGCGCGACCAGGGGTGTGCGTGCGATCGAGCACCCGCAACACGTGCTCGGCCGCCGACTGCATCCCCAACGACACCCGCGTGTACCCCGCCGCGCGAATGCGGGCGAAGAACTCCGGCGAGGTGGATTCCGGATTGGATTCGGTGGTCACCTCGGCGTCGTCGGCGAGCGTGAAGTGCGCGCGCACCGCGTCCAGCACCGAGGCCAACCCGTCGCCACCGAGCAGCGAGGGTGTGCCACCACCGACGAAGACCGTCGAGACCTGCGGCGTAGCGCTCGGCAATCCATCGAAAACTTCTGCCGCAGTGGCTAATTCACCGCGCAGCCCGTCGAGCCACGATTGCGTCGACGCCGAACTGCCGAGCTCCCCCGCCGTATAGGTATTGAAGTCGCAATACCCGCACCGGGTGGCACAGAACGGCACATGCACGTAGATCCCGAATGCCCCGCCCCCGAAATCACGAAGTACCGGCACCGACACCTCGGCCCCGGTACGCGCAGACACGGCAGAACTCACCGCACCAGTCTGCCGCCCCGCACCGACGGACCCCACCGCGCCCCCGAGACCGACCAGAACCGGGTCGGCCCGACACGCTCACACCGGCCGACGAGAACGGCTTCGGGCGGCGGCGAGCGGGGACCGTGTGGGTGCGGACGGGTGACAGCTTCACTGTGGCGACGTTCACAACTCGGGTTCATGACGTATCACCCTGGGCCGATCGGCCGTCGAATATGACCGCAATCACACATATTTCGCGGCATCCTGGGAATTTCCCGCGATATTGCGGAAAATAGCCCCTTGGGGTCGGAACAGCCGCGCTGACATGGCACAATGGCTGCCATGCGTGTTGAAGGAGTGCGACTTGTGGCCCGGCGCCACGTCGACTTCAAGCGCGTATGCAGTGCCAGCTGTCTGCCCGGTCGTCACCGGTAGCTCAGCGGCACCCTGTCCTGGATCGACCCGATCCCGACGTCCACCGGTTCGCTGACACCGCCAAGCGCGAGCCAGCCCCTCGCGCCTTCAGCACGGATGTTCGACCCACCCCGCAGGAGCGACCCCATGACGTCGAGTACCGACGCAGGTCCCAACGACAAATCAGTGTCTGACGATTCGGTGTCTGACAGTTCAGCGTCCGACAATTCAGCGTCGGACGCCGAACGCGAAGCGCAGCTCGAGCGCGTCGCGGTCGAACGCGAACGCCGAGCGGCCGAACGCCGCGCACGGGCGCGTGACGGCCGAGCGGACAAAACCCCCACCGCACGCACCGGGAAACCGGTGCGCCGCAAAGCCGAAGGCCAATGGGCCCTCGGCTACCGCGAACCGCTCAACCCCAACGAGCAGGCCAAGAAGGACGACCACCCGCTCAATGTGCGGGATCGGATCGAGAACATCTACGCCCACACCGGTTTCGCCGGGATCGACAAGGGCGACCTGCGAGGCCGTTTCCGCTGGTGGGGCCTCTACACCCAGCGCGAACAGGGCTACGACGGCACCTGGACCGGCGACGAGAACATCGACCTGCTCGAAGCCGAATACTTCATGATGCGGATCCGCTGCGACGCCGGTGCGCTCAGCACCGAACAGCTGCGCACCCTCGGCGGAATCTCCACCGAGTTCGGCCGCGACACCGCCGACCTCTCGGACCGGGAGAACGTGCAGTTCCACTGGATCGAAGTGGAGAACGTCCCGGAGATCTGGCGGCGCATCGAATCGGTCGGCCTCAAGACCACGCAGGCGTGCGGCGACTGCCCGCGCGTGGTCCTCGGCTCGCCGCTGGCCGGAGAATCGTTCGACGAGGTCCTCGACCCCACCTCCGCCATCGACGAGATCAACCGGCGCTACATCGGCAAAAAGGAATACTCCAACCTGCCACGCAAGTTCAAGACCGCGATCTCCGGTCAGCAGGACGTGGTGCACGAGATCAACGACATCGCCTTCATCGGCGTGAACCACCCCGAACACGGGCCCGGCCTCGACCTGTGGGTCGGCGGCGGCCTGTCCACCAACCCGATGCTCGCCAAGCGCGTCGGCGTCTGGGTGCCGTTGGACGAGGTGCCCGACGTATGGGAAGCGGTGGTCTCGCTGTTCCGGGACTACGGCTACCGCCGACTGCGCACCAAGGCGCGCCTGAAGTTCCTGATCAAGGACTGGGGCATCGAGAAATTCCGCGAAGTCCTCGAAACCAAGTATCTCGAGCGCAAGCTGATCGACGGACCGGCACCCGCGCAGCCCACCGCGACGATCGACCACGTCGGCGTGCAGAAGCTACGCAACGGCACGAACTCCGTCGGCTTCTCCCCCATCGCGGGACGCGTCTCCGGCACCATCCTGACCAAGGTCGCCGACGCCGCGCAACGCATCGGGTCCGATCGGGTTCGGTTCACGCCCTATCAGAAGCTGATCGTGCTCGACGTGCCCGACGACAAGGTCGAGGAACTCATCGAGGAATTGGCGCCCATCGGATTGGAGGCGCGGCCCTCGGTGTGGCGGCGAAACCTCGTCGCCTGCTCGGGAATCGAGTTCTGCAAGCTGTCGTTCGTCGAGACCCGTAAGCGCTCGCAGGCGCTGGTCCCCGAGCTCGAGCAGCGCCTCGCGGACCTGAACTCCCAACTGGACGTGCCGATCACGATCAACATCAACGGCTGCCCGAACTCGTGCGCGCGCTCGCAGATCGCCGATATCGGGTTCAAGGGACAACTCGTCACCGACGACGAAGGCAACCAGGTCGAGGGCTTCCAGGTGCACCTCGGCGGCACGCTCGGCTTCGAGGCCGCGTTCGGCCGCAAGCTGCGCCAGCACAAGGTGACCAGCGCCGACCTCGGCGACTACGTCGACCGGGTGGTACGCAACTACATCAAACAACGTCAGGACGGAGAGCGGTTCGCGCAGTGGACCGTTCGCGCCGAAGAAGCCGATTTACGGTAGCGCCCGCCTCGGGCGTGGTGACGGGAGATCTATCGTGACAACCACATTGGCCGGAAAGTTGGCCGAGGACGAGCTGCGAGCGATCGCAGAACAAGGCGCCGCCGAGCTCGGCACCGACGCGTCGACCGCAGACCTGCTGCGCTGGACCGACAAGACATTCGGCAACACCTACATCGTCGCCTCGAACATGCAGGACGGCGTGCTGGTTCATCTCGCCGCCGAGGTGCACGCCGGCGTCGACGTGCTGTTCCTCGACACCGGGTACCACTTCGCCGAAACCATCGGCACCCGCGACGCCGTCGAAGCGGTGTATGGGGTGAACGTGGTGAACGCCGAGCCCGAACACAGTGTCGCCGAACAGGATCGGATCCTCGGCAAAGACCTGTTCGCCCGCGACGCCGGGGAATGCTGCCGCCTGCGCAAGGTGGTACCGCTGCGACGCTCGCTCGGTGGTTACAACGCCTGGGTTACCGGCATTCGTCGGGTGGAGGCGCCCACCCGCGCCAACGCGCCACTGATCTCGTTCGACGAGGCATTCGGATTGGTGAAGATCAACCCGATCGCCGCATGGTCGGACGAACAGATGGACGACTACATCGAGCGCCACGGCATCCTGGTCAATCCCCTGGTGGAGGAGGGATACCCGTCCATCGGCTGCGCACCGTGCACCAAGAAGCCGGAACCGGGCTCCGATCCGCGCAGCGGACGCTGGGCCGGTCAGGCCAAAACCGAATGCGGGCTACACCAGTCATGACCGACACGATCCCGAGTGAGCTTATGAACCAATCCGAACCCGAGAACGTCGGTTCCACCGTGTCTTCGGTCTCCGAGTCCTCCGTCTCCGAGCCTGCCGGCCCGGCAGCCGACACGGCGACCCGACGATCGCTCGGCATCAGCGATTTCGACACCCTCGCCGCCCTCGAATCCGAGGCCATCCACATCTTCCGCGAGGTAGCCGGCGAATTCGAGCGCCCGGTCATCCTGTTCTCCGGCGGCAAGGACTCCACGGTCCTGCTGCACCTGGCGCTCAAGGCGTTCTGGCCGGCGCCGCTGCCGTTCGCGCTGCTGCACGTCGACACCGGGCACAATCTGCCCGAGGTGCTCGCCTTCCGCGACAAGGTGGTCGAACGCTACGACCTGCGCCTGCACGTCGCCAGCGTGGAGGACTACCTGGCCGACGGCAGGCTCACCGAACGACCCGACGGCATCCGCAACCCCTTGCAGACCGTCCCACTGCTCGACGGGATCAGTGAGCACCGGTTCGACGCGGTATTCGGCGGCGGTCGACGCGACGAGGAACGCTCGCGCGCCAAGGAGCGAATCTTCTCCCTGCGCAACGCCTTCGGACAATGGGACCCGAAACGGCAGCGTCCCGAACTGTGGAACCTCTACAACGGACGGCACGCGCCGGGCGAACACGTGCGCGTGTTCCCGCTGAGCAACTGGACCGAGCTCGACATCTGGCGCTACATCGCCCGCGAGGACATCGACCTCGCGAGCATCTACTACGCACACGAACGGCCCGTCTACCAGCGCGACGGCATGTGGATGACACCCGGCGTGTGGGGTGGACCGGCCGAGGACGAACAGCTGGAGACCAGGTCGGTGCGCTACCGCACCGTCGGCGACGGCTCGACCACCGGCGCCATCCTGTCCGAAGCAGGCGACAACACGGCCATCCTCGCCGAGGTCGCCGCCTCCCGATTGACCGAACGCGGCGCGACCCGCGGCGACGACCGGGTCTCCGAGGCCGCCATGGAAGACCGCAAACGAGAAGGTTATTTCTGATGTCCGACCTATTGAGGCTGGCCACCGCCGGTTCCGTCGACGACGGCAAGTCCACGCTGGTCGGACGTCTGCTGTTCGACACGAAATCCGTGCTCGCCGACCAGATCGACGCCGTCACCCGCGCCTCGGTGGACAAGGGCTTGGCCACCCCCGACCTCTCGCTGCTGGTCGACGGTCTGCGCGCCGAACGCGAACAGGGCATCACCATCGATGTGGCCTACCGCTACTTCGCCACCCCACGGCGTTCGTTCGTGCTCGCCGACACCCCGGGACACGTGCAGTACACCAGGAACACGGTGTCCGGCGCGTCGACGGCGCAGCTGGTGATCCTGCTGGTGGACGCGCGCAAGGGTGTCATCGAGCAGACCAGGCGACACGCGGCGGTGCTCGCGCTGCTCGGCGTACCGAAACTGGTACTCGCGGTGAACAAGATCGATCTGGTCGACGACCCCGCCACCGTGTTCACCGAAATCTCCGCCGAATTCAACCAGCTCACCGACAAACTCGGCTGGTCGAGCGAGGACGTGCTGGAGATTCCGGTCTCCGCGCTACACGGCGACAATATCGCCACCCGCTCGACGAATACTCCGTACTACACCGGTCCTTCGCTGATCGAGCACCTGGAATCGGTGCCCGCCGACGCCGACAGCACCGGCGAACATTCGCTCGGCCTGCGATTCCCGGTGCAGTACGTGATCCGGCCGCGCACCGCCGACCACCCCGACTACCGCGGCTACGCGGGACAGATCGCCGCGGGTGCGGTGGCACCGGGCGACGCGGTCGTCGTGCTGCCCTCGGGGATTCGGACCACCGTGGAACGCATCGACACCCCCGACGGTGAACTCGCCGTGGCCCAGGTGGGGCGCAGCGTGACGTTGATCCTCGCCGACGACGTCGACATCTCGCGGGGCGACATCATCGCCTCGGTCGCCGACGCACCCGAACCACTGGAGAGCTTCGAAGCCACCGTGTGCTGGCTCGGTGACAAGCCGTTGCGCCCCGGTGCGCGGCTACTGCTCAAGCACGGCACCCGCACCACGCAAGCCATCGTCGCCAGCCTGATCGAACGGTTCGACGAGCAACGCCTCGTCGCCGCGGAGAATCCGGAATCGTTGCAGCTCAACGATATCGGTCGCATCGCCGTGCGGGTGGCCGAGCCGATCACCGCCGACGACTACCGCGTCAACCGGCACACCGGCAGCTTCTTGCTCATCGATCCGGCGGGCGGGAACACCCTCGGCGCCGGACTGGTCGGGGACGTGCTTTCCTCGGTCGAGGTCGGTGCCGGAGTCTGAGATGAACGATCGTCGACCCGCACTGATCGCGGTGGCACACGGCAGCCGTGATCCCCGCTCGGCAGCCACCATGGCGGCGGTTGTCGATCAGTTGCGGGCCGCTCGCCCCGATCTCGATGTGCGACTGGCGTTCCTGGACCTCTCGGCCCCTTCGGTCGAGCAGGTGGTGGATGCCGTTGCCGCACAGGGACATACACACGCCGTGGTGACGCCACTGTTACTCGGCAGTGCTTTTCACGCCCGCGTCGACCTGCCCGGCCTCTTGGCCTCGGCAGGCGCGCGCCACCCTGGTCTGCGACTCGTCCAAGCCGACGTGCTCGGCCCCGACGAGCGCTTGATCGCGGCACTCCGTGATCGCGTGACAGCGGCGTCACGTCCGGGAAACCACCGACTGGGTGTCGCGGTAGCAGCGGTGGGATCGTCCTCCCCCGAGGCGAATACCCGCACCGCCGAGGTGGCACAACGCCTGTCCTCCGACACCGGCTGGCACACCCACATCTGCTTCGTCACCACCGAACCCTCTGTCACCGAAGCGGTTTCCCGCCTACGCACCCGAGGCGCCACCGAAATCCTGCTCGCCCCCTGGTTCCTCGCCCCCGGCCTACTCACCGACCGACTGAGCCGAGCAGTACCCGACATACCACTCGCGGAACCGATCGGCCCACACACCGCCCTGACCGAGGTCATCCTCGACCGCTACACGTCAGCGAGCCCCGTAGGGCTGCGCCTCAGCGCCTGAACACTTGGCCACAGAACGACTCTCAACGCAGCAGTACCCGACGCAACACCCGGCGGCGCAGACCGGCCCACACGCCACCCTCACCGTAGTTCTCCTGGACCGCTATGAAACCCCCGTCACGGGTTTGGGACCGCGTCCAGTCTTGGAGGAGATGGCCGTCATCATGTCGAAGCGTTATCCCCGAGGTTCGTGAAAGGGCGTGCGTCTGGCTCTCGAACGTTTGAATGAGCTGGTCTGAAACCGAAACCGGACCCTTACCCGTGACTGTTCAGCCGAGCCGTATTCGTTGATCCAGATTCCCAGCCACGTGTGGAGCGTTCGTGTCCATCCCTTCAGGCTGCCGATACCGTGACCACACGGCCGGAAGTGGCGGAACTGCCATCTTTGGCAGTTTTTCGGACAGCTTCTCGGGTTGCCGTCGTGGTTGGACGCTCGACTATCTCCAGGTCCGTCACCACTCGGCGCTAGTGGCTGCCGCGTGCGCCGCCCATGCCGCCGCTGTGTGAACCGCCGGAGGTGCCGCCGCCGAGGGAGCTCCCACGCGAGGACAGGCCGCCGGAGGGTGAGCTGCCGGTTCGGCCGGTGGAACCGGTGTGTGAGGTCGAGCCGCCGGTGGAGCCGCCGAATTTTCCGGAAGAGTTTCCACCGGAAGGGGTTGCGCCGCTCGACGGGCTGTTCGAGGACTTGCCGGACTGATTGGGCGAGGAGTGGTTGCCGAGAGAACCGTTCCGGGTGGTGGCGCCGGTGGAGTTGTTCCGGGACGATTCGGTGCCGCTCGCGCCTGTCGAGAGGCCGCCGTTGTTGCTCGCACCGCCTGAGTCGGCGCCCGTGTCGGAGCCGGTCCCTATGCCGGTCCCCGCTCCGTTACCGGTCCCTGTACCGGTGCCTGTCCCGGCACCAGTACCCGTACCTGTTCCGGCATCCGGCCCTACCCCGGTCCCGGCATCAGTGTCCGTACCTGTCCCGGTGTCGGTGCCGGTATCCGACCCGGCACCAGTGTCCGTGCCTGACCCGGTGTCCGTCCCTGCCTCAGTACCTGTGCCTGTGCCCGGAGCAGATCCGGCGCCGGGCGAGGTGTCGGATTCGCCGGAAGACGGTGTGCCGGTGGTGGTATCGCTCGACCCATCGGGGATATCCGGCAGGTCGGGTGCGTGGCCGGTCTGGTTGCCCGCGGGAGAAGGGACGGAGACACCGGTGTCGGTGTCGTGGTTGGTCCAGCCACCATTCGACGGGTTTCCGGCCGAGGTGTCCTTCGGGGTCTTATCCGCGGCGTCGGAGGCAGCCCCACTCGTCGAATCACCGTGCGACACCGGCTTCGTCGCACCGCTGTCCGTAGCGGGGGGCGGGTCGGTGGGTTTGTCGTCGTCGGGCGGCGTCGGCGCTTGCGTCGCCGGGACAGGGAGTCGCTTGACGAACGGCATCGGGTTCACGAAGTACGCGGGATCGGAGTAGTCGCCGCTCTTGGCGCGCTTGGGCACCGGATGGTTCTCGGTGGGATTGTGACTTTCGAAGCTGTGTCGGCTACCGCCGGAAGGCGAAGACTCCTGCCGCACACCCTCGTCGGTGGACGTCGAGTACGGCGTCACGTGCGCCGCGGGGGTAATGAAGCGGCCGTAGGCGGAGGTCTTCGGCGAGCCGGTGGATGTGCCGGAAAGCCAGCCGGACGCGGGCACCGCCGTCCATACCGGTGCGACACTGGTGCTGCTGTCGAGCAGGGCACCGGCGGTGCCGAACGGACGGTTCTGCAACGGCGACAAACCGGGGTCGCCACTGGGACCACCGAAAACCGTCGCCGCCGACATCGCTACCGCGGAAACCACTGCGGCACTGGAGAAGACCGCAACCCTCGGCGCGCTGTGCCGGCCCTCCGACGCGCCGAATCCCGCCGTCTTCGCCGCCATGATCGCCGCACCGGCGGAGATGGTCTGACCGGGGTCGGTGGAGATCACCACGGGGCGACCGAGTTCGGCGACCGTCGCGGCCACCTCGGCCGGACGTGCGGCACCGCCGACCAACAGGATGCGACTCACGTCCGACATGGTGATCCCGGCGCGACGAACCCCGGAACGCACTACCTCGAGCGAATCACGCACGTGCGTGACGCGCAGTTGGTCGGTATCCACCATCGACAATCCGGAGACCGACGCCGTAGCGCCCGACTCGGTGTCGCGGGCATAGCGCGCGATCATCGCACCGAGCGGCTTGCCACCGAAATCGTATGAGCGGACCGGGTTTCCGACCATGGGGTGGTTTTCCCAGTCCGATCCGACCCGTACCACGGTGACATCGAGACTGTTGCCGCCGAGGTCGTAGACCAGCACGAAGCCGGGTTCGAGCGGACCGTGCTCGTGTTCGAGCCATTCCGCCGCGGCGACCGGCTCCGGAATCAAGCCGATCTCACGGGCACCGGAGAGATCGAGCGCCTGCCGAAGCAGCGCCACCTGCTTGTCGGAATACGTTGCGGGGTAGGTGGTTACCGCCGCAGTACCCTCGTCGTCGGTCGGCTCGGCGGCACGCAGGTTGTGCACAACGGCGGCGACCAGGTTGGCCGGCGACCAGATGCGCCCGCCGATGATCACCGGTTCGGGATCACGCGTCAGATCGGCGAAATCCGTTACCGCCGAGGTGAATTGCGGGATACCCCCGATCCGAATACCGCCGGTGCTGTCGAACGTCACCGCCGTACGCCTGGCGCGGACGATCGGCCGAGGCCGCTCGCCGGTCACCGAAGCACTCATCGAGTTCACTGAACCGATGCTGAAACCAAGACCTGTGGTCAATTTCGCTATCCCGTCAACGCACCGTGACCACGTCCAGCACCAAAGCACCATGTGTCCGCGGTCGTCTCCAAACAGCCACCACAGATTAGCTGGAAGGCACCGAATTAGAAACTGAATCGATGCGAAAAATCCGCCAAGAAGATCAAATCTTGGCGTAATGCCTGGTAGGACACGTAAATTCGATTCACACGCAGTCCACCCATTGTCAATCCAATTGCAGGAAAAGCGCTTTCGCAACCTGTCAGCAATCTCGTGAATTCCCGCGATAACCGACACGGCGTCGGTTTTGGCGCACGCCGAACCACCCACCCTCGCGCCACTTACCGGCCGGTAACCAATACATTGCGGCAGAGCGTTTTTCACAACGGCATCGACACGATGCCGCTAGATGACGCGTCAAACGCGACGACGAAATCCCGCCAGCATCACTACCCACCCCTGACTTGAATCGACTGGGCGAGGCCACCACAGGGGCGGAATCGCGAAGCGGGAAAGGAACGACGAATGACCGCACGGTTCACAGATCGGGTCGTACTCATCACCGGCGCCAGCTCGGGAATCGGCAAGGCGGTGGCACTGCGGGTCGCCAACGAAGGCGCCACGGTGGTGCTCGGATCCCGGGACAAGGACACGGGCGAAGCCACCGCCGCCGAACTGCGTGCGATCGGCAGCAAGGCATTGTTCGTGCCCACCGACGTCACCGTCGACGCCGATATGGCCGCGCTCACCGCCGCGGCGGTGTCCGAATTCGGCCGACTGGACGCGGCGTTCAACAACGCGGGTGCGATCACCGCCTTCGGCCCGGTGTCGGCGTCCGATCCCACCGGCGTGGCAACCGACGGGTGGCAAGCCGAAATCGCGCTCAACCTGACCAGCGTGTATTACGGTGTGCGCCATCAGGTTCCGGCGCTGCTGGCCTCCGGCGGCGGGGCGATACTGAACAACGCGTCGAACCTCGGCATGGTCGGCATGGCCGGGTTGGCGCCCTACTCCGCCGCCAAGCACGGCGTCATCGGGCTCACCAAATCGACGGCCATGGAGAACGCCGAACACGGCATTCGCGTCAACGCGTTGGTCTCCGGCGCGGTGGACACACCGGCATTCCGCGCGACCACCGGTGCCACACCCGAAGGCAAAGCCGGGATCGTCGCGTTGCACCCGATGGGGCGCCTCGGCACGCCGGAGGAGATCGCGACGCTGTGCGCCTACCTGCTCAGCACCGAGGCCAGCTTCGTCACCGGTGCGGCACTGGCCATCGACGGCGGCTTCACCGCACGGTAGGGCTCAGGCGCGGGCGAGGAGGCGACGCAGCAGTCCCGGTCGCTCCGAGCCCGCGCCGCTGGCCAACACCTCCGGGCGACGCGCACGCACCAACCGATCGAAATCCGCTGCGCTACCAGCAGGTTCAGGCAGCCGCCCCGCGTTGAAATCGTCCGCGAGAAAGCGCACCGTCTCCTGCGCACAGGACTTGTTCGTCCCGATGAACCCGGTCGGCCCCCGCTTGATCCAGCCGGTGACATAAGCGCCGGGCAACACAGCACCCTCGGCCCGCTCCAACACTCGACCACCCAGGTTCGGGATGACACCCGCAGCGTCATCGAACGGCATGCCGGGCACCGGAACACCGCGATAGCCGACGGACGTGAGGACCAGACCGGCGGCCAAGCGCCGCGTCTGCCCCGTCGCGACCGCCCGGGTGCGACCGTCGTCGGTGCGGACGAGTTCGGTGCGTTCGATCTCGAGGCCGTCGGCCCGTTCGGCACCGAGAACGGCGGTCGGCGCGGCGAAATAACGGAACACGATGCGCTTACGGTCGCCGAACGGACGGTCGGCGACGCTGCGCAACAACTGCAACTTCCGCTCGACCTGGTAGGAATTTCCGGCCAGCCCCTCGTCCGACTCGGGCAGCGCACCCTCGATCGCGATATCCACATCGGCGCCGAGCAGCCCGACGAATTCGGGGACCGTGAACGCGGACTCCAGCGGACCGCGCCGACCGAGTACAACGACTTCCCGAATCTTGCTCTGCCGCAATGCCGCCAAGGCGTGCGGCGCGATCGCGGTGTGCGCCAACGACTCCGGGTCGCTGGTCAGGATGCGCGCGACGTCGAGTGCCACATTGCCGTTACCCACGATCACCGCGCGCTCGGCGGAAAGGTCGAAATCGCGGTCGGCGTGCTCGGGGTGGCCGTTATACCAGGCCACGAAGTCGGTCGCCGACACCGTGCCGGGCAGACCCATGCCGGGAATATCGAGCTTGCGGTCGGTGGACGCACCGACCGCGTAGATCACCGCGTGGAAATGTTCGCGCAGCTCGTCATGCGAAATATCGCGTCCCACTTCGAGATTCAGGTATGAGCTGAACCCGGGCTGGGCCGACATCACGTCGAAGAGTTCGCTGACCTTGCGCGTCTTCTCGTGGTCCGGCGCGACGCCGTGGCGCGCCAAACCGTAGGGCACGGGAAGACGATCGAACACCGTCACCGCGACGTCCGGCTGGGTGAGCAGTTCATCGGCCGCGTACATCGCCGATGGGCCGGAGCCGACGATCGCCACGCGCAGGGGTTGGCGCTCGGTGTGGATCTCGGCGGCCTCGATCGGCCGGGCCAACAGCCGCCGCGGGCGCACCTGCCGATAGAAATCGGCGTTGATCTCGATGAACGGCTGCTGCTCCTCGGCCAGTCGGCCCATGGGCAGAATAGCGTCGACCGGGCAGGCCTCCGCGCACGCGCCGCAGTCCACACACGACTTGGGGTCGATGTAGAGCTGATCGGCGGTGGCGAAGTCCGGCTCGTCGGGCGTCGGGTGAATGCAGTTCACCGGGCAGGCGTACACACACGACGCGTCGCTACAGCACGACTGGGTGACGACGTAGGGCATCGCGCTCAGGCGACCTTGCCGCGCAACGGCTCCGAACGGTACCGAGTGGTGTGGCCGTCGATTCCGCACAACTTCCACATCGCCTTGGCCACCGGGTTCATCAGGCCGAGCTCGGTGGCCAACGTGCGCACGTCACCGAAGAAGTCGCTGAAGGTCTGCTTGGACTCCTTCGAGCCGTAGAACAGGTCCTTGCGCACCTCGTCCGGGATATCGAACTTACGGAAGAACGAACGTGGCGGGGTGAAGATCGACCGGCCGAGAATCCGCATCACCAGCGGCATGGCCAGCGAAAGCACACCCTTGTAGAACTTGTTCACCTCGGGCACGTGCGTCTTCAGGAACTCGTGCGCGAAGGAGATGTGGCGCGCCTCCTCGGCGACGTGGATAGCCATCACGCCGCGCATGATCGGGTGCACCTCGTCGTCGGAGCGCAGGACCTGCTTCTGGATGTGATCGATCGGCTCCTCACCGGCGAGCACAGCCATGAAGAACAGATTCGGCAGCAGCGCGGCCACCGGCGCCCCGATCAAACGGAAGAACCGCGTCCCCGGACCCATTCCCGGCACGTCGATACCGATCCGGTTCACCATCTCCTGGAACATCAGGGTGTGGTTGTGCTCCTCGATCATCTCGTGGGAGCAGTAGCGGAACTCGGGCGAGCCGTTGGGCAGACCGAAATTGTGCACCGACATGCCGCTGATCAGGATCGTCTCGAACTGCAAGCCGACCTTGGCGACATTGGCCTGGCGATACTTGCCGATCTCGATCTGACGCTCCTCGGGCAGCGCCAGGTACCACGGGTGACGACCGATCAGGTCGGCCGAGGCGGGCAGGATCCAGCGCCGCGCCCCGGCGTCGGGGGCGAAGTCGGGATTATCCCAATCGATGTCCTCGAAGGGATCGAAGTGCTTGTTGACCGAGCCCTCGGAGAGCAGCAGAAGCTTGGCGGCGTACTCCTGCGCCTTCGCCAGATCCGGATCGATCGTCGGATCGGTGTCGGTCGTTGGCGTCACAGCTGTGGACATCGTCGTCACTGCCTCTCCTAGGCTTGGACTGTTTATCTGTAATCCATAGTTACAGCAAAGACGAGTCACGTCAACATTCCCGGCCCGAACCGGTCGCGAAAACTGGCGTGGCGCGCACCGGAATCGGTACGCGCCACGCCACGGTCTCTCCCCAGATTTACTGCCCCAGCTGCGGCAACTCCACAATCACCCCGTCACCGGGCAAGCCGAGCATGAGCGCGGCGGCAATCGCCGACAGCCCCGCCGCGGAAGCCACCCTGGTGAACCGTTGCCTGGTACGGCGCGAGAATCCGGCCGCGCGACCCACCCCGCCCTGTGCGTCGGACTCATCGTCGGCGTCCCGCACAGGCCCCTCGGACTCCTCGACCGCATTCCTGCGCGCGATGAGGGCCGCACCGTCGGCGATGGTCCGCTCCGGATCCGGTGCGGCCATGACCGGTCGCGCCAACTCGGTGGCCAACACCTCGACCACCTCGGCCGGGCGCGCGGCGCCGCCGACCACCAACACACAGTCGACATCGGCCATCGTCACATCCGCCGACCGCAGGCACCGGTACACCAATTCCAGCGAGCCACGAATATGCCTGGTCCGCAATTCCTCCGGCGTAGGCACCGGCTCGGTGCCCGCGATCTGGCCGGGACCCCGCCTGGCGCGCGCCACCATCGCCCCGTACGCCCTGCCGCCGAACTCGGTGGAGCGCAACGACTCTCCGACAATCGGATCGGGCGGGCTGCCAGGCCCCACTCGAACCAACGTGACATCGAGGCCGCCACCGCCGAGGTCGTAGACCAGCGTGAGGCCGGGCATCATCGAGCTGCGTTCGGACTCCAGCCAGTGCGCCGCCGCCACCGGCTCCGCGACCAACTCGACCTCGGTGAGCCCGAGTTCGTCCAGCGCATCGCGTAGTTCCTCGACGTGCTCGTCGCTGTAGCGCGCCGGATAGGTGACCGCGATACCGACCTCGGGGTCGAGCTGCTCGGCCAAATCCTCGCCGATCACCTTGTCGGCGACCACCGCGATGAGATCCGCCGCCGAAAGCATGCGGTTGCCGACCCGCGCACTGGGCGCCGAACGCTGCGTCAGATCCGCGAATTCGGTCACCGCGCGACCGTGCTTGGGAATCCGACCGACTCGAACCAGTCCCGCGCTGTCGAACGTGAGCGTGGTCCGCCGGGTGACCGCCTTCGGACGCGCGGCGACGCGGGTGTGCCTGGCGAACGAGGGAGGGCGGCGCCTTCGCCCCGGCGGAGCCTTGGCCGAAGTACTGTCCGCCAAGGCCGAAACCGTGTTCACCGTGCCAATACTCAAACCGAGACCAACCGCCATCGCAATCCACCTGATCGCCGAGCCGATTTGCTTCGAACGGGTAAAGGCAACCACCCCGCGACCGTCCTGCCAACCACCGGACAACCCATTGTCCGCAGAGCGCCTGTCCTTGACACCCGCCCACAGACGCCTGCTCACGCGAGCATTCGCCACACCTCACCCGGGACCGCTTGGCGCACGCGAGATTTCGCCGATGACCGGTCCACATTTGCCGAACAGTCGCGTTTCGCCGGATCTAGCTGGGCGGACACCCTGATCGACGACGACACCCACCGAGGCGGTCGACACCGTCGACCGCCTCGGCCAGAGAACCCGGCGATACCCGCCCAAAATCTGAAGTACACGTGTGTAGGAATCGCCGAAAGATGCTCAGTCGCTGGATATTTCGTCAGCTACCTTCCAGCATCGGCACCTCGTTTCCGCCGATCGGCGCTGTCTTGTTCCCGCCGACCCGCCCTGTGACACCCTCGGACTCAGGACGCATCAGATCCGACACCATCTGCGCGGCCTGATCGGCCCACTGGTCGTACAACGTCGGAAAACCCGACCGCTGCGCCGCCTGCGCCGCCTGCCACAGCGGAATCTCCGCATAGGCGGGCGCGCGATCGAGCAACTCGTCCAGGAACGCACCCGTGGCATACCGCAGATCGGTGACCTCTTCCGGAACACCCCACCCCTGCGAGGGACGCTGCTGGAAGACACCCAGTGAGTCGTAGTCCACGGCGACGGTCAGGTTGCGCAACAACGACTCCTGCAATGCCGTCGCCACCGAGATCACCGCCGTATAGACCGGCAGACCGCGCTGACGCACCACCTCGACGATCGTTCGCGCGTTGTCCCACTGCTCGGGATTCGGGGTGAAATGCTGCTGATCGCCCACCACGCCCTGTGGAAGCAAGCGCTCCTTCGTGATGTCGGCGTAAGGATCTGGAATCGGCGGTGGCGCGGCGACAATCGGCGGCGCCACACTGGAAAGCAACGTGTCGTGCACAGCAACGCCCAGCTCGAGAATTTGTGCCGAAATCGGATCCGGCGACGGTGTGACTGCCCCGGCCACACCGGCTTGGAAGATCACGGCAACACAGGCAGCGGCCTGAGCGAGAATTACCCGTTTTCGAATTGACATGGTGATCGATCAACTCCTCGTCACCGACAACGCACCCGCCCTGACGGGGTGAAACCCCAGTTCCAGGCAGGTCGAGCGGCGGCGATCGGGCGGAAACGCCCCTGCGGACGCACCGCGTTCGACGACCAGATGTGAATGCTGAAATCGGATCACGTCCCGATAAATACCGGAACCCCATTGCGTGTGTTCGCATTCAGGACACTAGAAGAAGTCGAAACGTTATATCGCGCCCGACACGCCACAAACACGCACGAAAATTTCGGTAAGCCGGACGAATTCGCGCACACCGTCCAGCACGGGAACTCAGAATCGGCCGCTGCGCGGGGATTATCCCGCGGGAAGTTCGGGAACCCTTGTCGCCCGCGCATACACGGTTTCGCCCTCGGCCAACCGCAGCGCCGCCGCATCACCCCTGGTGATCTGCGCGGCAAACAACTCACTGGTCGCGGCGTTGCGCATCTCCACGCGTACCTCGAATCCGAGGTGCACCACCCGATCCACCGTCGCCCTCGTGACACCGGCGGACTCCGCGGTCCCCTCGTGCTCGGCCGAGGACATGCTCGGCTCCCGGCCCACCCGAATATCGTGCGGGCGAACCAAATGTCCGTTCAGCCTGGCCACCGCACCGAGGAAGGACATGACGAACTCGTTGGCCGGGCGATCGTAAACATCCTCGGGACTGCCGATCTGCTCGATCCGGCCCTTGTTCATCACCGCGATCCGATCGGCCACATCCAACGCCTCCTCCTGGTCGTGGGTGACCAGGACCGTGGTGACGTTCACCTCCTCGTGCAACCTACGCAACCAAGCACGCAGGTCGGCACGCACTTTCGCGTCCAACGCGCCGAACGGCTCATCGAGCAACAGCACCTGCGGATCCACCGCCAGCGCGCGTGCCAACGCCATGCGCTGACGCTGACCGCCGGAAAGCTGTGCGGGGTAACGATGCTGGAAGCCATCGAGGCCGACGATGCCGAGCAATTCGTCGACCCGCTTCGCGATCTCCGGCTTCGGGCGCTTACGGATCTTCAAACCGAACGCCACATTGTCGCGCACCGTCATGTGCTTGAACGCGGCGTAATGCTGGAACACGAACCCGATATCGCGCTTCTGCGGCGCCACCGTGGTGACGTCGTTGCCAGCGATGCTGACAATGCCCGAATCCAACGTCTCCAACCCGGCGATCGAACGCAGCAACGTCGACTTACCCGAACCCGAAGGGCCGAGCAGCGCGGTCAACTCCCCCGAGGGAATGTCGAGGGTGACGTCGTCGAGCGCGGCGAACGAACCATAGTTCTTGCGCGCGTTGGTCACGGTGATCATGCGTCGCCTCCGGCGGGGGTCATACGGTGGGCACGGGCGCTCACTTGGCACGCTTCCGTTCGAGCAAGGACATCAGCAGCAACGTCAGCACCGCGATGCCCATCAGCAACGTCGCGGCGGAATAGGCGCCGAAGGTGTTGTGATCGTTGATGTATCGGCTCTGCACCAACAACGTGAGCGTGAGCGATTTACCCGGTAGCGCCGAGGACACCATGATCACCGCGCCGAACTCGCCGAGCGCGCGCGCCACGGTCAACACGACACCGTAGGTGAGTCCCCACCGGATCGCGGGCAGCGTGATCAGCCAGAAGGTCTGCCACTTCGAGGCACCCAGCGTCGCGGCGGCCTGCTCCTGATCGTCGCCGATCTCGTGCAGCACCGGCTCCACCTCACGCACCACGAACGGCAACGTGACGAAGATGGTGGCGATCACCATGCCGGGCAGGTTGAAGATCACCCGCAGGCCGAGGTCTTCGAGGCCGCCGAACCAACCGCCCGCACCCCACAGCAGGATCAGCGCGACACCGACCACCACCGGTGACACGGCGAACGGCAGATCGACGATGCCCTGCACCAGGGTGCGGCCGGGAAATTTCCCTCGCACCAACGCGATCGCGGTGACCACACCGAAGACCACGTTCAACGGAACGACGATCACCACGATGATCATCGACAACTGGAACGCGGAGATCGCGGCGGGCGTACTGATCGAATCGATGAACGCGCCGAGACCGTCACCGAACGTGCGCCACAGGATGATCAGCAGCGGAAGCAACAGCAAGACGAACAGATATGTCAACGCGACCGTCCGCAACGACAGCCGCGCCCAAGGAGCCAGTTTCATCGAGCTGCCTGCTCCCTGCGCACGCTGCGCTGTGCCAACAACCGCAACACCAGCAACGCCGCGAACGAGATCACCAACAACGCCACCGAGACCGCCGCCGCGTTGATCGGACGGTCGATCTCGATCTGCTTCTGGATGTACTGCGACGCCATCTCGGTCTTGCCGGGAATCGCGCCGCCGATCAACACCACCGAGCCGTATTCACCGATCGCGCGCGCGAAGGCAAGCCCACCGCCGCTGATGATCGCCGGGGTGAGCGTCGGCAGGACGATCCGACGAAACGTGGTCCAGTTGTCGGCCCCGAGCGACAGCGCCGCCTGCTCCACCTCACGGTCGACCTCGATCAGCACCGGCTGCACCGAACGCACCACGAACGGCAAGGTCACGAACGCCAAGGCCACCACAAGGCCCGGCGCGGTCGCGTTGAGACGGATGTCGACCGGGCTCTGTGGGCCGTAGAGCGAAAGCAACACGATGCTCGCCACGATCGTCGGCAAGGCGAACGGCAGATCGATCAGCGCGTTGACCAAACCCTTGCCAGGGAAATCGTCCCGAACCAACACCCACGCGACCAGCGTCCCCATCACCACGTTGATCACCGCGACGACCAAGGAGACCAACACGGTGATCCGCAACGATTCCAGCGCCGCCGGTGCGGTCAACGCACCCCAGAAACCCGACCAGCCCTCGTCGAACGAGGTGACGGTGAGCGCGGCCAACGGCAGCAACACGATGATGCTCAACCACAACACGGCCGTGGCGATCCCGAGCGGACCGACCGAGCCGGTCACCCGCAACCACGACCAGTCGCGCCCCCCGGCCGGGGTGGCCGCCGATCCCTCGGTGCCACCGGGTGCCGGGGTGAGACCCATTCCCGCGCTGCTGCTTTCAGTCACTGTTCGTCCCGAATCCCGTGCGGGTGCTTACTTCGTCGCCCGGTCGTAGATCACCGCGACCGAACCGGTGTCAGGGGCGAACAGCGCGCTGTCGACACTCTTCCAGCCGCCGAGGTCATCGATGGTCCACAGCTTCTCCGGGGTCGGGAAGTCGTCCTTGTACTCCTCGGCCACCGCGGGGTCGACCGGACGGAACCCGGCCTCGGCCCATGCCTTCTGTCCCTCGGTGGTGAACAGGAAGTCGCGGAAGGCGACGGCCTTCTCGCGCTGCTTGCTGTTGTTCAACACGGCGACCGGGTTCTCGATCTTGAATGTGGTCGGCGGATTGATGTGCTCGATCGGGTCGCCGTTACGCTCGGCGAAAATCGCCTCGTTCTCGTAGCTCAGCAGGACGTCACCGGTGCCCTGGAGGAAAGTCTCGGTGGCCTCGCGACCGGACTTCGGCTGCACCTTCACGTGCTCCTTCGACACCAACTGGCCGAGGTAGTCCAGGCCCGCCTGCGGGTTCTTGCCGCCGTCGCTCTTGGCCGCGTACGGCGCGAGCAGGTTCCACTTCGCCGAACCCGAACTGAACGGGTTGGGGGTGACCACCTCGATGCCGGGCTTCAGCAGATCGTCCCAGTCCTTGATGCCCTTCGGGTTGCCCTTACGGACCACGATCGAGACGACCGAACCGAACGGGATCCCCTTCGTGGCGTCGGCATTCCAGCTCGGATCGACCAAACCGGCGTCGACGAGACGGGTGATGTCGGGTTCCACCGAGAAGCTCACCACGTCGGCGGCGACCCCGTCCTTCACCTTCCTCGACTGGTCACCCGAGGCACCGTAGGACGGCTGGACCTGCACGTCCTTGCCCGCGTCGGTCTTCTGGAATTCGGGAACCACCTTGTCGAAGCCCGGCTTGGGGACGGCGTAGGCGTAGAGGTTCAGCGTGCCCGCGCTGCCGTCACTGCTCGATCCGCCGACCGTGTCGCTGGCGCCACCACCGCAGGCGGTGAGAGCGAGGGCCGCAGCCGCCGTGACGGCGACGGCGGCGTAATAGCGGGGACGGGCAAGCCGAGATCTGCGAAACATGGTGGGTTGGACCCTTTCTACGGACCGCGACCGGCTTCGCGAGCCGAAGACCGGTGGCGGAGGAGAAAATGCGACAGGTGGCGCTACTGATTCCGGCCTGGTGGCCGCGGGCTGCCTCTGGAAAGTTGCGCCAGTCTAGGGGGCGGGGACAGCAGAGGAGTCCGGGACGTCGTCAGCGACAGAGAATGTCCGCGACCGCGAGATCACCGATAGCGATCAGCGCCAATTCATGGCGGATCTGCGGTACGGCACTCGAGAACACCTGCAAGACTCTAGCAGAGCACTGGACACAAGTCCGAATTGAGAGTTTCCAGGCAGAAGGGCGGTTTCATCCCATGACCGCGAGTTCGGATAGCGGTTTTTCGACACCCACCGAAGCGGCGGACCGCCTCGATTCAGCTCGTGATCAGCCAGGCGACAACGACGAGCACGATCAAGGCGACAAGGGCCAGCTGGACGCGTGATCTCGGCATTACCGTGCACCGCTCTGCGCCGGATGTCGCACCAAGGCGACCTCGTCATCGATCCCGTCGCGCACAGGTGCGGGATTCGTCGTCACCGCGGCATCGTTCTGCCATTGTGGCGCGGTCGGCGACGGCCGATCGTGGCGCTGGTCGAGCAGGCGCAGCACGGCGCGCAGTACCCGGTCCAGCACGTAGGCGATGGCGAAACTGATCGGCACCATCCCGACGAGCACCACCAGGAACTGCGGAATGAACGGCAGTCCGGCTACCCAGAGCTCGAAACTGTCCCACCAACCCGCGACGCGATGCACGACCCCAGCCTAGTGCGTCGAGGACACCGCGCACCAAACCCGCCCACCACGTCGACTCGCGACGCCGTAGCCAGGCGTGATGGACAGCGGTGCCGGTGCGGCCCGAAGATGAAGGGATGGCGTCTACCGATGATCTGACCGTTGCCGAACCCGACGACCTTCCGGTGCCGAGCGCGTTGACCGGGACGGCCAGCCACGCCTCGGCACCCCCGATCGAGGATTACGCCTTCCTTTCCGACTGCGAGACCAGCTGTCTGATCGCCAGCAACGGGTCGGTGGAGTGGATGTGTCTGCCGCGGCCGGACTCCCCCAGCGTGTTCGGTGCCATGCTCGACCGCAGCGCGGGGCACTTCCGGGTCGGCCCGTACGGCACCGCCGTGCCCGCCGCACGCAGATACCTGCCCGGCGGAATGATCCTGGAAACCACCTGGCAGACCAACACCGGCTGGCTCATCGTGCGCGACGCGCTGGTGCTCGGCCCGTGGCACAACAACGACCAGCGCAGCAAGACCCACCGCCGCACCCCCGTCGACTGGGACGCCGAACACACGCTGCTGCGGACGGTGAAATGCGTCAGCGGCACGGTGGAGCTCGAGATGAGCTGCGAACCCGCCTTCGACTACCACCGCGCTACCGCGCAGTGGGAATACACCGGCAAGGTCTACGAAGAGGCCACCGCGGTGCGCGCCGACGACTCCAACGCCGGCCCCGCACTCACCCTCACCACCGATCTGCGGATCGGTATCGAAGGCCGCGAAGCGCGCGCACGCACCAGGATGAGCGAAGGCGACGCGGTGTATGTGGCACTGACCTGGTCGGAACTGCCCGCACCCGCGACCTTCGACGAGGCGACGCAAAAGATGTGGCAGACCACCGAGTGCTGGCGCCAATGGATCACCCTCGGCAAATTCCCCGATCACCCGTGGCGCGACTACCTGCAACGCAGCGCGCTCACCCTGAAGGGCCTCACCTACACCCCCACCGGCGCACTGCTTGCCGCCGCCACCACATCGTTGCCGGAAACCCCTGGTGGACAAAGGAATTGGGATTACCGCTACAGCTGGGTTCGCGACTCCAGTTTCGCACTGTGGGGGTTGTACACCCTCGGGCTCGACCGTGAAGCCGACGACTTCTTCGCCTTCCTCAACGACGCCACCACCGGCGCCAACGGCGAAGCCATCCCGCTGCAGGTGCTCTACGGCATCGGCGGCGAACGCCAAATCACCGAAAACACCCTCGACCACATGGCCGGATACGACCACGCCAAACCCGTCCGAATCGGCAACGACGCCTACAACCAGGTGCAACACGACATCTGGGGCACCATGCTCGACGCGGTGTATCTGCACGTGAAATCACGCCAACAGGTTCCGGAGACACTGTGGCCGTTCCTGGAACGTCAGGTGCACGCCGCGATCACACACTGGCGCGCACCCGACCGCGGCATCTGGGAGGTCCGCGGCGAACCGCAACACTTCACCTCATCGAAGATCATGTGCTGGGTGGCCCTGGACCGCGGCGCCAAACTCGCCGAAATGCACGGCCAACTCGAAAGCGCCACCGAGTGGTACGCCATCGCCGACCAGATCAAGGACGACGTCCTCGCGCACGGGGTGAGCGCCCAGGGCGTCTTCACCCAGACCTACGGCGGCGACACCCTCGACGCCTCCCTCCTGCTCGCGGTGCTCACCCGATTCCTGCCGCCCGACGATCACCGGATTCGCGCCACCGTCCTCTCGATCGCCGACCGGCTCACCGAGAACGGCCTCGTCCTGCGCTACCGCACCGAGACCACCGACGACGGATTGTCCGGCACCGAAGGCGCTTTCACCATCTGCTCGTTCTGGCTGGTGTCGGCGCTGGTCGAGATCGGCGAACTCGAACGCGCCATCCACCTGTGCAAGCGGCTACTCGGCTTCGCCAGCCCACTGCGGCTCTACGCCGAGGAAATCGACCCGCGCAACGGCAACCACCTCGGCAACTTCCCGCAAGCGTTCACCCACCTGGCGCTGATCAACGCCGTCACGCACGTGATCAGGGCCGAGGAAGCCCGCTACACCGGGCAATTCCGGCCCGCGCACAGCCCCGCGCGTCGACCACGCTGACCGCGCCGCACGGGGCCGATCAGTGGGTTCTGGTCGGGCGAGGAAAGGCTGACCGGTGCGCCGGTGAGCACCTTCGACGCCTGGCGTGCATCCGATTCCCAGGGGTGATCGTGCGGAAGACGGTTCTGTCACCGGGTTGCACTGCTCCGCGCGCGACCTCGGCCAACTGCCCGTCCGGGCTCACACCACCGTGGGCGATTTCCACGCTGGCGCTGCGTCGTTCAACGCTGCGGCATTCGGCGCAGGGTCGTCGGGAATTGGCCGATGCGGCCCGAACGACGTACCGGCGCGTGGCATGAGTGAGACAAACGCGCCGGTGAACGCCAGCCCGCCCGCGTGCCACCTCGGACGCCGACCCCGGCCGACGGTGCAGTCGGCTATAGCGCCGAGGGGATGTCGTGCGGGTCGAGCTCTGATCGATACGGTCGCCGCCGGGTTACCTTGGGCTCGAACATGATTCGATGCCTAACCGGCGACCAGTGCGTCGGCCCGCTCGCGCAACCCGCGCACCCTGGTCAAATGCCCGCCGATCTCGGCGCCGCGGCGCTCGCCGTGCTCGCCGTACTGCTGTTCGGCCGCGCGCAACGCGTCATCGGCCGAACGCGCGACATCCGCGGCGATCTCGGTGAAGTGGTCACGCAACACCCGCTGCATGGTGCGCAGCCGGTTACGCGATTCCTTGCCCATCTGGAAGACCACGTCATCGACCAATCGCGCGACGGCGACCTTCGCCTCCGCGCGCCGACGCTGCTGACGGTTGCGTCGGTCCTCGAACAACGCGTTGATGCCGAGCAGCAACGCCGCACCCCCGGAATACCAGTTCACCAACGACAAGCCGAGCAGGCTGGTGATGACGCCCACCATGAGCAGGCCACCGTAGGAACCCCGCAACACACTCAAAGCCTGTTGCGTCACACTGGTTTTCGCACTCTCCAGCGGTTCGATCGGCTGCACCGATTCGAGCACCTCCGCCGGGTCGGCCAAGCGCAGATCCGGCAGCTGCACCGCACGGTTGTCGGCGGGAAAGCGACCAGCGACCTCCTCGGACAAGTCGACGGCACGAAAATGCGCCAGCTCGAAGTTCTCCTCGACCGCGTCGCAGATCCGGCCATCGAGCTCGGCACCGAATTCCTTCCAGCGGTGCGCGGGATCGGACTTGGTGATCTCGGCCTCGGTGTCACGCACCAACGCGCGCAGCCGACTGCGCAGATCGTGCTCGACATCGGCCATCAGCTCGGCGCAACCATCGGTGAGCGTGACCTGCCAGCTCGCACTGCTCTGGCGCAACTGCTCGGCCTGATCACGCGCCGCCTTCAGCTTCGCCGTCCGCTCGCCGCGTCGACGCGGATCGTTCGCCGCCTCGGCCTCGGTGCGCAACGCGACAACGAGATGATCGGCGACCAACCGGATATCGCGCACCGCCGCTTCGACCGCGACCGCGTCGGCACGCGCCACCACATAGTCACGCAGATGGTCGATGAGCTGCGGCACCCCGGACTCGATGTCGCGCTGATAACTGCCGTACAGCCCGGCCTCTTTGTGCATCTCGGCCGAGACCGGCGCCACCGCGAAACTCAAACCGACCTCGTCGAGCAGCTCGCGGTTGCGCTGCTGCACCTCGCCCCAGTGCGGGTACAGGTCGATCTTGTTGAGCACGCAGATCACCGTCGGGCAAATGCGCTCGACGCGCTGCAACTGCGCGATCTGCTCCATCGTCAGCTCCGCGCTGGCGTCGCCCACATACAACACCGCGTCGGCGGCGGCGACCATCGACCAGGTCGTGGCGTCGTCGGCACCGCCGGGAGCGTCCATCACCACGACACCGTCGGCCAGCAAGGGACTCGGCTGGGTGAACTCGGCGCGCACCACATTCGGTGTGGCCAGCGCGGGCCCCGGATGCAGCGGATCAACCGGTGTTCGTTCCGTGCGACCGTTGCCGGTATTACGGACGAGGGTCGCGGTGGGTTCGGGTCCGTACTCGACGATCACCGGAACGCTCAGGTCACTGTCGGTGGCACTCACCACGGTGCCGACCACGCTGTTGACCAGCGTGCTCATACCATTCTTCGGCGAACCGACGACAACGATCCTGACCCGAGGATCGCTCACCCGCGCCCGCACCATGTTCAGGCGGCTTCCGAGATCCTCGCGCCCCACGAAACGGGTCTGTTCGCGCAGTTCGTCGAGAATCCGGATGAGCGGCGCCATCACGTCGGGGTGCTTCACCGTCGCGGCCTTCAGCCCGGCTGCGGCAGACAAACCCTCTCCTAACCCTGGGTGCTCTCGGTGGGACGACCCCGGTAGACACGCTGTCTCCGGGCTCCTCCCCCGGAGCCGATTACAGGAACACGATATCCAGTCCGTCCGGGTGCGCGTGATGCGCATCGGCGACGGCCGCGTCCGGCGACACCCCGCCGGGCAGGAGCGTGCCCGAGTGCATGGCCAACACCGAGGTGTTCGAATACAGCGAAAGGTGTTGGTCCGCACCGTCGTCCACCGCTTGAACCAGTGGGAACGGTGCGTCTATCGCGCCGACGTGCGGCAACGTCGCGTTCGGCACCGGCGCCTGCGAAGGATGGATCGCACCCGGTTGTACCTGGGTATGCGGCTGCGTGCCCGCCGACGGCGTGTCCACCGTCGGTACGCTCGCGTGCGAAGGGACCGACACCGTGGGCGCCGAATCACCCACGGTCGGTGCGTCATAGGTGGGCGAATCCACCGACGGCGCCGTGGTGACGTCATCGACGCCGGTGGGCATATCCGAGGTGGAATCGCCGGTCGGCTCGGTGGTGCCCGAGCCGTAATCGGGTTCGGTGGTGGCACCGGAATCGACATCCGTCGTGGTGGTCGCGCCCGCGGAGCCGGTCGTCTCGTCGGAATCGGAGGAGTCGTCACCACCACCGACACCGGTGCCCCCGGTCGTGGTGGTCGCGTCGTCACCCGAGGTGGTCGACGACGGCGCGTGCGTCGTGGGAGCCGTGCTCTGACCACCGTGGGTCGTGGTCGCCGACCCGTCGGCGCCGCTGGTCGACCCCGGGTGCCCCGCCGAGGTACCCGGCGTCTTCGTGACGCTGTGATCGGTGCTGCTCGGACCGGTCGTCGACGTGTGCTCGCCGGAGGTGGTGGTCGACGGCGATTTGCTCGTCGTCGGTGAACTCGGTGTCGTACTCGGCGAATGCCCGGTCTGATCGTCGGAATCGCGGTCGGGACGCTGCCTGCCCGGTGCGGGACGCACCGCGTGATCCCACGCCGCGGGCAAACCGGCGGCGGGCACCGTCAACACCGAAGGACCCTCCGACGAACCCAGCACGCTCGCGACCGGATTGGAGGCCACATCCGGTTGGATCGTGGTTTGCAGCGGCGTGGCCGCCACCACCGGGGGCGGCGGCGCGGGAGCCATCGCCGGCGCTACCGGAGGCGCGGCGATCGGCGCGGCAGCCGCCGGCGCCGGCGCAACCGGGGCGGGCGCGAACGGAGTGGGCGGTGCGACCGGACCCACGCCACCCGGCGGCACAACCGACGTACCCGGTGCTCCCGCCGACGCGGAATGTCCGGGAACACCCGACGACGACTCGGCGCCGGTGCGGCTGCCATCCACACCGACACCGTCGGGAATCCGGGTGCCATCGCTGAGGTAATCGGTGAAATCGTCGAGCTGATCACCCACCTGCCCCGCCCCGAGATCCACCTTCATCTCGGAACTGAACTGCACACCCTGTGGTCCGACCGAGAAATCCACATTCCATTCGGTGCCGACGAAGATCCCCCAGTGATCACCGCCAGCCCCCACACCATCGAACGGGTCGCCGGGGGCCTCCTGCGCCGGACCGCCCGCGCTCGGCGACGCCGAGGGGGCATCGAACACGCCGGTACCCGGTCCGGTGAATCCGTGCGCGCCGGGCATGCCGAAACCATGCCCCGCGGGACCGAGGCCATGACCGGGCACACCGAAACCGTGCGCGTCGGACTCGTCGTCGACGTCCTCGGACCGTTCCTGTTCGATGCTGTCCGCGGTAGCGCTCGGCGCCGACAGCCAGGAACCGGGATCGAAGGGACTCGAATCGCTCACCAGCTGCGCCGAATCCGTCCGAAGGGTGGGAATGCCGGGCAGCTCGGGGACCTGCGGGAGACCAGGAACACCGTCACCGACCTCCGGCCACATGCCGTGCCCCGCGCCCGGCGCCTGCTGGTTGTGCGGCAGTTCGGGCAAGCGTGGGATCTCGGGCAACTGGCCGATCCCCGGCAACCCACCACCGTCGGGCAGGAAACCGTGTTGCTGCGGGTGGATACCGCCCGGCACCGGCGGCGGTGCGGGCAGGTCGGGATCGGGAACCCCCGGCACGAACGCGTCGGTGCCGTCGTAGTCGTCCATGCCCGGCACGTGCAGGTTCGGGCCGCCGTATCCCGGCGCGAACCCCGGCACCGGGAAGGTGGGGTTGTTCACCATCGTCGACACATCGGGATTCGTGATGGGCTCCGGCTCGACCACGTCGGGGAAGGTGATCACCGGACTCGGTGCGTTCGGCTCGGGGTCGCTGTTGTGCGCCCACCCGGTATGCCAGCTGTCGAGACGTGATTCGCCGGGCTGCGCGGGAACGCCACCGCCGTTCGCCGCGATCAGCGCACCGCCGGTCACATACGCACCGCCGCGCGCGACCCGCGCGACACCGGTGGCCACACGGTAGGCGGTATCCCCCGCCGCGGTGGCACCTTCGGCCACCGCACCCGCCTCATCGACCGCTTCGCCGTCGTCGAAGGGCAAGTCGCGCGTCATAGAAACTCCACTTCAGGTGTCGGACATCCTCACTTCGCCAGCCCCGACCCAGTGAAGATCAATCCCACAATATTTCGAGGCGGCGGCGCTGTCACTTTCGCGACGGCGAGCACACAGGGGCTGTGCCGAGCGACACAACTTTGCCACCGGCGCATCGCCAAGGGAAGCCCTAATTCCTTTGGCACACTTGCGCCGCCACCACGGGCCTACTTCTTGGGCTTGTCCGCCGCCGCGTCCGAGGACAACGCCGCGACGAACGCCTCCTGCGGAACATCGACCCTGCCGATGGTCTTCATCCGCTTCTTGCCTTCCTTCTGCTTCTCCAACAGCTTGCGCTTACGGCTGATGTCACCGCCGTAGCACTTGGCGAGAACATCCTTACGGATAGCTCGAATATTCTCGCGCGCAATGATTTTCGAGCCGATCGCGGCCTGGATCGGCACCTCGAACTGCTGGCGGGGAATCAGCTCACGCAGCTTGGTGGTCATCTTGTTGCCGTAGGCCTGCGCCGCGTCCTGGTGCACGATCGCACTGAACGCGTCCACGGCCTCACCCTGCAACAGAATGTCCACCTTCACCAGCTTCGCGACCTGCTCGCCCGCCTCCTCGTAATCGAGGCTGGCGTACCCGCGCGTGCGCGACTTCAGCGAGTCGAAGAAGTCGAAGATGATTTCCGCCATGGGCAGCGTGTAGCGCAATTCCACCCTGGTCTCGGACAGATAATCCATGCCACCGAGCTCACCGCGCCGTGCCTGGCACAGCTCCATGATCGAACCGATGAATTCGCTCGGCGCGATCACCGTGGTCTTGACGATGGGCTCGAAGACGTTGCGCACCTTGCCTTCCGGCCAGTACGACGGGTTCGTCACCACCTGCTCGCTGCCGTCTTCCAACTCCACCCGGTACACCACATTGGGTGCGGTGGAGATCAGATCCAACCCGAACTCCCGCTGCAACCGTTCGCGGGTGATCTCCATGTGCAACAGGCCGAGGAAGCCACAGCGGAAACCGAAGCCGAGCGCGACCGAGGTCTCCGGCTCATAGGTCAGCGCGGCGTCGTTGAGTTGCAACTTGTCCAGGGCATCACGCAGATCCGGATAATCCGAACCGTCCACCGGGTACAGACCCGAGTACACCATCGGGCGCGGTTCGCGATATCCGGTGAGTGGTTCGGTGGCACCGTTGCGTGCCAAGGTCACCGTGTCACCGACCTTCGACTGACGCACATCCTTCACGCCGGTGATCAGATAACCGACCTCGCCGACCCCGAGGCCCTTGGTCGCCTTGGGTTCCGGCGAGACGATGCCGATCTCCAGCAACTCGTGGGTCGCGCCGGTCGACATCATCTTGATCTTCTCGCGCGGCAACAGTTTGCCGTCGACCACACGCACATAGGTGACCACGCCGCGATAGGTGTCATAGACCGAATCGAAGATCATCGCGCGGGCCGGGCTGTCGGCGTCACCGACCGGGGGCGGCACCTGCTCGATCACCTGGTCGAGCAACTCCGGCACACCGACGCCCGTCTTCCCCGACACCCTGAGTACGTCGTCGGGTTCGCAGCCGATGATGTGGGCGATCTCGGCGGCGTAGCGATCGGGATCGGCGGCGGGCAGGTCGATCTTGTTGAGCACCGGAATGATCGTGAGGTCTTTGTCCAACGCCAGATAGAGATTCGCCAGCGTCTGCGCCTCGATGCCCTGTGCGGCGTCGACCAGCAGCACCGCGCCCTCGCAGGCCTCCAAGGCCCGCGACACCTCGTAGGTGAAGTCGACGTGGCCCGGCGTATCGATCAGATGCAGCACGTAGTCGGTGTCGTCGACCTGCCACGGCAGCCGCACGTTCTGCGCCTTGATGGTGATACCGCGCTCGCGCTCGATATCCATCCGGTCCAGATACTGCGCGCGCATCTGCCGGTCCTCGACCACTCCGGTCAACTGCAGCATGCGATCGGCGAGCGTCGACTTGCCGTGGTCGATGTGCGCGATGATGCTGAAGTTCCGAATCCTGGCCGGATCGGTAAACGTCGTGTCGGCGAAGCTGGCGGGCACTCCACTCCTCATGGGTCGGCAAACTGCGCACCATCGTCCCATGCGCTCGGGCGACCCGACGCCACCGGTGCGTCGACCCGCCTCCCGACCGACGTGACACCCATGGCAGGGCGCGAACACGGAGGCATCGTTATCCTGCACAGATGGCTCGCGGTTGGAATTCTCTCGGCAAACAGCTCAGCGTGATCGCCAAGGAGCAAGGGCCGAAAATCGTGCGCAAGCACGGCCCGAAACTGATCGAGCGCCTGGTGGGGACGCTGAACCAGCGGCAAGAACCGAGTGGCGTCACGGTACGACCGACGGCCTCGACACCGGTGCCGACCGCCGAACGCGCGCGACGCATCGTCTACGCGCCGCAACTCAACGGCCGCGCCGACCCCGGCGAAATCGTCTGGACCTGGGTGCCGTTCGAAGAAGACCCGAGCAATGGCAAAGATCGGCCGGTGCTCGTCGTCGGTCGAGACAAGAAGACCCTGCTCGGCTTGATGCTGTCCTCGAAGGCCACGCGCTCCGACGACGCGAACTGGGTGGGAATCGGCACCGGCAGCTGGGATCACGAAGGACGACCCAGCTGGGTACGGCTCGACCGAGTGCTCGATGTCCCGGAGGACGGCATCCGGCGCGAGGGCGCGATCGTGGATCGCAAGACCTTCGACCTGGTCGCCCACCGCCTCTGCGACGAATACTCCTGGCACTGACCCGCATATGGCACTGACCCGCATACGCGAGACGGCCGAGAACCTGCGGTTCTCGGCCGTCTCGCGGCTGTGGCGGGTGTACCGGTCAGGAGTTCACGTCGCGCGAGCGCCCGTAGATCAGCCCGTAGACGAGCGCGCCGAGCGCGCCGCCGATGAGCGGGAAGATGATGAACGCCCACAACTGCCCCATCGCGCCGCTCTGATAGGGCGCGACCGCGATACTGCGGGCCGGGTTGACCGAGGTGTTGTCCACCGGGATCGAGATCAGGTGGATCACCGCCAAGGTGAGGCCGATCGCCAGACCCGCCAGCGGCACATCCGAGAGCTGATCGGTCGACGACAGGACCACGAACACCAGGATCGCGGTCAGCATGATCTCGATGATGATCATCGCCGCCAGCCCGTACCCGTTCTCCACGACCACCTCACCCAACGGACCGGTCTTGGCCGAAGGACTGTGCGAGCCCCACCCGTTGGCGGCGAGGCCGTCGGTCGAACGGTCGTAGGAGGGGAGGTTCTTCGCGATCGCGAACAAGACCAGACCGGCGATCAGGCCGCCGATCACCTGCGCGATCAGATACCCCACCGCACTCATCGGCGAGAGCCGACCCAGGAGCAGGTGTCCGATCGTGACCGCGGGATTCACATGGCAGCCGGAGATCGGACCGATGGCGTAGACCAGGAAAAGCAGGGTGAATCCGAACGCGAGCGCGATGCCGAGCGGTCCGACCCGGTCACCGGCCAGCACCGCGGTTCCCGCACCACCCATCACCAAGACGAAGGTGCCGAGCGCCTCGGCGCCCCATTTCTTGCTCTCGGGTACCGGATGATGCTCGATACCCGCTTCGGCGATTTCCTGAGCCGTTGGAGACATCTGTCCGCCCTTCCGCATTCGCCAGACAAGTGTGTGGTGCCAGCCGCGATACCAGAGCAATCGGACATAACCGTCCGACCTGGGACGTTACGCGAGTCGGGTGATCTCTACAACGAATTCGCCACCCGCCACCGACAAGCGAGAGAAAATGGTGATCGAAGCGCGCACCCAGGTCGCGACACCCGCCGATTTCATCGCACGAACGGCTGCTGGTACCCTCGACCTTCGGCATTGCGTTCACCCGTTTTCGGCGGGTATGTCGCATGCGTAGAACTTTTCCAGGCATGAAACCACTCAGCGACAGGAACACGAGGAAACAGGCGTGGCCAACATCAAGTCCCAACTGAAGCGGATCCGTACCAACGAGGCGGCGCGTCAGCGCAACCAGTCGGTGAAGTCCTCGCTGCGCACCGCGATCCGTAGCTTCCGCGAGGCGGCGGCGTCGGGCGACAAGGCCGTGGCCACCGAGCGTCTCCAGTCGGTGAGCCGCAAGCTGGACAAGGCGGCCTCGAAGGGCGTCATCCACTCCAACCAGGCCGCCAACAAGAAGTCGGCACTCGCCCTGGCGCTCAACAAGATCTGAATTATTGCCCTCCGGGGCACCCGCGGTCGACGACAGGCGCACCCATTCGGGTGCGCCTTTTTGGGGTAATGGCCTGACCGGCCCACCGCTTGCGGTGTCTGCCCAGACAGCTACCATTCGGCACATGGTTACCGTGTACGCCAATCAGACCGTGGTCCGCGCCGAAGATCTGCCGGACGTGATCCGCGCCGCCGAGGTGCTCGGCATCGGTCTGCGCATCGAAAACGTATTGATCCCGATCGACGACGAAGGCAACGTCTCCCTGGAGTGGGTTGTCACCCGCGACGAGGAAGTGCCCGCCTACGAGGAGTGGGAGGGCCGCTACGAGGAGCCCTCCGAGGAGGACGAGGAGACCGCCGCGAGCTTGGTCCTCAGCGCGCTCAGCTCCGTCGAATAAGCCCGTCTACCTCACTCGGATACCGCCGCTGCCTCCGGCTCGGCCACGAGCCGGTCCAGCGCCCGCTGTGAGACCTCGTCCGCGGCGCGATAGATGATCACCCGCTGATCGGGTTCCCGCAGCGGCAGCAAGACCTCGTAATCCACCACGACGCGGCCGACCGTGCGATGAAACAACTGCTTGCGACCTCGTCCCTGCACCCGAACATCGTGCCTGGCCCACGCCGCCTGGAACTCGGCGCTGTGCTCGGTGAATTCCGCGATCAGGTCGGCAAGCACCTGGTCGTCGGGATGACCGGCCCAGGCCGCACGCAGGTCCGCGATGCCCTCGCGGATCGTGCGCTCGCGCTCCACATAGAAATCCCGCATGCTCGGCTCCAACAGGCACAGCCACATGGAGTTGCGATGACGTTCGGGCAAGCTGGCGAAGTCGATCACCAACGTCGCCATCTCGGTGTTCCACGCCAACACATCGAAACGATGGTTGACCACCATCGCCGGGCGTGGTGACAGATCGTCGACCAACTGCGCCAACGCCGGGGTCGGCGCGGTCGCCGGTTTCCCGACGCTGGGCGCACGTTGCCGCGCCAGGGCGAACAGGTAGCCGCGCTCGTCGTCGGTCAAGCGCAGAGCCCGCGACAACGCCGTCAGTACCTCCGCGGACGGATGCAGTCCGCGCCCCTGCTCCAGCCGAACGATGTAGTCGATACTCACCCCGGCCAACTCCGCCACTTCCTCGCGCCGCAGCCCCGGCGTGCGCCGCTGTCTGCGCGCGGGCAGCCCGAGATCCTGCGGGTTCAAGCGCTGGCGGCGATCACGCAGGAAGGCCGCCAGTTCCCTGGTGGTGTTCACGGTCGGAGTCATCGTCGTCAATCCTACGGCTGCCTGGTACCGGCTTTCCCAGGAAGATCTTTCCCTTACCGTGTCCCGCGCACCGCTCCAGACTTGTGTTCAGCGGCAACGCAATCGGCGCGAGCCGCGATACGACTTAAGGAGCTGGACATGTCCGGAGCCAACACCCTCGATTCCTACCGGCTGCTCGGCCGCTCGGGACTTCGGGTGTCGCCACTGTCTCTCGGGACGATGACCTTCGGCGCCGACTGGGGCTGGGGCGCGGATAAAGACGAGGCGCGCAAGATCTTCGACACCTACCTCGATCGGGGCGGGAACTTCATCGACACCGCCAATCAGTACACCAACGGCACCGCCGAGCAACTTCTCGGCGAATTCACCGCGAGCAATCGCGAAAGCCTGGTACTGGCAACGAAATACACCATGCTTCGCCGCAAGGGCGACCCCAATTCCGGTGGTAACCACCGCAAGAGCATGTTCGCCTCGGTGGAGGCGAGCCTGCGGCGATTGAACACCGACTACCTCGACGTGCTGTACCTGCACGCCTGGGATTTCCGCACACCCGTCGAGGAAATCCTGCGCGGCATGGACGATCTCGTACGGGCGGGCAAGGTGCTTTACGTCGGTATCTCCGATGCGCCCGCATGGCAGGTCTCCCGGATGCAGGCGATCGCCGACCTGCGCGGGTGGTCGCCGCTGATCGCCTTGCAGATCGAATACAGCCTGCTCGAGCGGACCGTCGAGCGCGAACTGATCCCGATGGCGAAGGAGATGGGCCTCGGCGTCGTCCCCTGGTCCCCGCTGGGCAGCGGGGTACTCACCGGCAAGTACACGGCCGCCGATCTCGCACACGAGGCCGAGGGTTCGGCCGAGGGCACACGGAAGAACGTCGCCGCCGCCAACGGGTCGCTCACCGCACGCGGACTCGCGATCGCCGACGTGGTCGGGCAGGTGGCAGCCGATCTCGGCAAGTCCCGCGCACAGGTCGCCCTCGCCTGGACCCTGCTCGACCCCGGTGTCACCTCCACGCTGATCGGCGCACGCACCGCCCGACAGTTGGAAGACAACCTCGGCGCACTCGACATCGAATTCGACAGCACCCACCTGGCCACACTCGAGCAAGCCAGCGCCGTCGACCTCGGCTTCCCACACCATTTCCTGGCCAGCGCGATGTCGCGCAGCGTGATCTACGACGATCTCGAAGTCGAAACGCGCCGCTGAGAAGTCGGTGGGAGACGAGCCGTGGCGGCATGGAGACCATGCTGAGAGCCGGTCACGGGCGAGCACAGGTCTCGGCGTCTTTCTGGCCAGCGCGATGTCGCGCAGCGTGATCGACGACGACCTGGAAGTCGAAGCGCACCGCTGAGCGTCGGTGGGAGACGACCCGGGGCTGCACGGAGACCGCTGAGAGCCGGTCACGGGCGAGCACAGGTCTCGGCGTCTTGTGCAGCCCGAGCACGAGTTCTTACTGAAGAGCCGGGTTCCAGCACTGTGCGGTGGGGCAAGTTTCCGTCACGGAGGTTCGTGGCGGGCCGCGGTTACGGCGTGGCGTGGCGTGGCGGGCCGCGATTACGGCGGTGGCGTGGCCAGCCACGATTACGGCGGTGGCGTAGCCAGCCACGATTACGGCGGTGGCGTAGCCAGCCACGATTACGGCGTGGCGTGGAGGTCGAGGATTCGGCCGAGGGCGTGTTCGAGGGCGTAGGAGGTGTCGACGGCGCCGCCTTTGACGTCCGCGTTCAGGGTGGCGACGATCTGCAGGGCGGAGCCGATGCTGCGTGAATTCCAGCCGCGTGCTTGGGCTTGCGCTTTCTTCACCTTCCATGGGGGCATTCCGAGTTGCTGTGCGAGCTTGAAGGGGTCGCCGCGGCCCGCGGAGCCCACGCGCGCGATGGTGTGGACCGAATCGGCGAGGGCGTCGGCGAGCAGGACGTGTGCGACGCCGCGGTCGTTGGCCCAGCGCAACGCCTCCATCGCGGCGGGGCGGTCGCCCGAGACGGCGAGCTCGGCGACATCGAATCCGGTCACCTCCGCTTTTCCGGAGTAGTAACGGCGTACCGCGGCGACATCGACCTTTCCGCCGGTGTCGGACACCAATTGCGAAGCCGCCGCGGCTAATTCACGCAGCTCGGAACCGACGGCCTCCACAACGACCTGAACGACCTCGCCGGATACCCGCGCACCCGCCGCGCGGAATTCGTTGCGCACGAACTCCATTCGCTCACCATTCTTGGTGATCTTGGCGCAGTCGTGCACCACCGCGCCCGTCTTCTGCAACGCGGGCACCATGGCCTTGGCGCGCCCACCACCGGAATGCAACACCACCAGCACCACGCCCTCGGGCGGGTCGCCCGCGGCGGCGGTGATCACCGCGACGGCATCCTTACCCGCCTCCGCCGCCGATTCGAGAATCACCACCCGATCCTCGGCGAACAGCGAAGGACTCAGCAGCTCCGCCAGCTCCGCGGTACTCGCGTCGCCCGCACGGAGCCGATCCACCGGTACTCCCTCCGCGTCCGGCGCGACGGCGCGCACACCGGCGGTGATCTCGGCGATCGCCCGTTCGACCAGCAATTCCTCGTCGCCGAGTACCAATTGCACCGCGGCGGGCCGCTCGCTCATGCCGCCGCTCCCCGCACCGCCGAAACCCCGGCCCCCCGCCAAGAACCCGCCCGACCGTCGACCCCGGCGACGTGCGACGGCGCCACTCGATAACCCCCACTGCTGTTGGTTCGCTCGCTGCCCTGGCTCACCCCTGTGATCCTACGGTCCGCCACCGACGCCTCCGCGCAGCGTCACGAGCGTCACGGGTGACGCGGGGTGACGCGGGGTGACGCGGGTGCGCACCACAGAACGTCGGGAGTCCTGCCACAGACGCCGTGACGGCAACGGCCACCGACCATGCCCTCGGCACCGGGCGTCGATCCGTGGCTGCGGTCATGGCCGGTCTTACTCGCCGATGTCGTGCCCTCGGTCGTCGACAACCGGTGGTACCTGGTGGAATCCGACGACACCGCGTTGTCGATCGCACCGTCCTTTCGGCCGCGGCGACTGCTGGGGGTAGCCGGTAGTAGGGGTCACCGGCGCGCAAGGGGCGTGCCGCCGCGTCGGCGGTGGACCGTCGCGCAGTAGAGATCGTCGACCGCGCAGATCGTGCGGGTGCGATCGCTGACCCAGTCGAACCCGCCGACCCGAGCGCCACCCGCGCCCGCGCCCGGCACGACCGGGCCGACCTGAATGTCGGTGGGCGAACGACGCGGGTCGCGAGCGCGGTGGATAGCTCAGGCATTGTCGCGGTGCCCCGCGGTGATCAACCGGAGGTCGTTGGCGGTGCCGAGGACCAGAATGTCTCCGCTCCGGTCGGTACGGGCGATGGTCGCGCCGCGGTCGGTGAGGGAAGTCAGGATGCCGGGGTTCGGGTGGCCGAAGGTGTTGTCGGCGCCGACACTGACGACGACCAGCCGGGGGTTTACGGCGGCGAGGAATTCCGGTGCGGTGTTGCGGGATCCGTGGTGCGGGAGTTTCAGGATGTCGGCGGCCAGTGGGCTGCCCGCGTTCAAGAGCGCACGCTGCGTGGGGGTTTCGATATCACCGGTGAGCAGGACGCGCCCGGCAGCGGTATCGGCCGCGATCACCACCGACCGCGCATTGGCGCCTTCCCCTTCGTCGCCGGGTACCGGACGTGGGCCGCCGGGGAGGGGCGCGAGCACATTCAATCCGACGTCCCCGAACCGCAATACCTGCCCGGCCGACAACTCGACCAGCGGAACACCCGCCTGCTCCGCCACTGCGAACACCTGCGCCCACCCGTCCCCAGCCGACCCCTCCTCCCCGGGGCTTCTCCGTTCCGTACGCATCTGGCCGCCCACAGCCGTGCCAGCCACTTCACCGGCCCCGTCCACCGCACGCACTCGTCCGCCGCCGGTGGTGGTAATCGGCCACCGCGCCGACAACGAATCCCCCTGGGTCCCAACGGCGCGCAGCTGCGGCCTGCCTCCGGCAGCCGACGAGTAGTCGGCCGGTGATCGCGGAGACCGACACCACCGGAATCGGGCGCATCCTGAGGTGGGAACCGATGCTGTGCGCGGGTGGTGCGCCGAGGTCGAGCAACACACGGTTGGCCAGCGGGCCTCGCGTCCGCCGTCGTCGTTCCGGTCTGCCCGCCGCCCTGCTCCTGCGCCGACGAGGTCAGCCGATCGACCCGGCCACCGCGCGGCCGACGAGAACTCGGCTTTCCTCCTGTGCCCCTCGCTCGCTCGTCTCGATGCCCGGGAAGACCCACCCGAGCGCGACACCGGCAGCGAACGCCCGACAACGTCCCGATGTTGCTCCCACGCAGGGTTTCTCGGTCCGACCGCCGCCGACGGGTCGACCGCAGGCGGCACGTCGTCACCGATCCGATCCGTGCGCACTCGTGCCTCCCACCTGCTGGCGAGCACAGGCCGATGCGAACCGTGCGACGCCGGTGAGCCCTTGCCGAAATTTCTCCGGCGCACACCCTCGATGCTGTTCGACGCGACATCCGTGATCTCGTAGCGCGCGAACTCGGCGCGGGTAAGGGCTGATTCGTCATCGGCCGGCGAATTCGGCGGCGTCGATCGTTCCGTCGGAGAGCGTGCGCTCCAGCCGGGGCGGATGTCCGCAGCCGGGAGCAGCGTAGCGACGGCCGCGCTCCCACCCGGAATAGCGAATGGTTCCGGGTGTGTGACAACAGGTTTCACGACCGCTCCGGAATTCTCGGGCCGTTCGTGCGCCCCGATGCCGATCGCGGACACAGTACGACCTGCCAGGGCGCCGGTCAGTCCGCCGATGTGGTCGGCGTGTGGGTGGGTGAGGACCAGGAGCGCGATGTGCTTGATGTGGAGGCGATCCAGGCACGCACGCATCGGCTTCGGTTCTTGTCCGGTATCGATCACCACGGCGGAGCCGTCGCCGAGGGACAGAGCGAGTCCGTCACCTTGGCCGACATCGCAGACCGCCAGCGCCCACCCGCTCGGTGGCCACCCCGGATGCCAGATGCGCACCGGGATCAATACCGAGACCACGCCCAGTACCGTCGCCAGCACGATGCGGCGCAGCGCGGGCAGCCGCAGTACCGCGATGCCGAGGACCACGAGCAGGCACGCGAGCAGGCCACCACCGAGCCCACCCGGTACGGCGACCGTGGCGCCCGGCACCCCTGCCGCGTGTTCGGCCACGAACAGCACCCACCACATCGGTGGCGCCGCGCACCGCAGGATCACTTCGGCCAACGGTTGCCACAGACACGACAGCACCGCACCGGCGGCGCCGATCACCGTGATCGGCGCGACCACCGGCGCGACAAGCACATTCGCGACAATCGCGACCAGACTCACCTGTCCGGTGAGCGCGACCATGAGCGGGGTGGTGACCACGAAGGCGCCCGCCGAGACCGCGACCACTTCCGCCGGTGTGCGCCACCATCCGCGTGCGCGCAACCAATCGGCCCAGCTCGGCGCCAAGAGGATGAGACCGCCGGTCGCCACGGCCGACAGCGCGAACCCGGCGGAGACCGCCAGTGCGGGCCAGAGCGCGAGAAGTCCGATGACCGCCGCGCACAATGCGGGCAGCGCCTGCTTGCGCCGACCGGTCACCACCGCGAGCAGGGTGATCGCACCCATCGCCGCGGCGCGCAACACACTCGGGTCGGGGCGCGCGACGATGACGAACATCAGCAGTGTCGCGCCCGCGAGCGCCGCGGCGACGCGCGGCCCCAGGGTGAGCGCACGCACCACGAAGAGCACAGCGGTGAGCAGGATCGTGAAATTCGCTCCGCTGACCACGCAAAGATGTTGCAGGCCGGAAGTTTTGAATTCGTCACGTACCTCGTCCGACAGGTGTGACACATCGCCGACGACCAACGCGGGCAGCAACCCCGCCGGGTCGGGCGAGAGTGCGTGCTCGGCCGCCGACGCGAAACTCGCCCGCATCGATCCGGCGGCGCGCTGCCACCACGGCAATGTGCCGATCACCTTCGGTGGCCCGGTGGCTCGCAGCGCCACGATGGTGAGGTCGGATCGACTCGGCGCGCTCACTCTCGCGAGGAAGTCGAGTTGATGTCCCGGCGACAGCGTGGCCCACTCCTGACCCGCCGCAAGGATCACCACTTCGCCGCCCGCGCGAACGGTCGCGCCGCCGAGACGGTACTCGCGCAGGTCCGCGCGCACGACCCATTGCTGTTCACCGCCGAACGCCGCCCCGCGCAACGGTTTCGGGTCGTCGACCGGTATCGCCACCACGTGCAGCGAGCGTCCGATCGCCGCGCGCAAGGGATGTGTCTGCGCGCGATGCTCCCGCCACGCACCCGCCAGTGCGAACCCGATCCCGAGCACCACCGCCGCCAAGGCGACCACGGCGACCGCCCGTGACCGCTCTGCGCGGTGCGCGACCGACCACAGCAGCAGCACCCACAACCCGATCGCCGCCACCACCAGCGCACCGGCCACCAGAAGTCCGGCCACCCAACCGAGGGCCAGCGCCACGATCGTCACACCCCAGCAACACAACGCCGCAGGCAGCAGCCGCGCGTCCAGCGGCGGCGACTCCGCTCCCGCCGAGGACGACGCTCGATCGGGGCGAACAAGTTCCCCCGCCGGATCGGAAGGACCACGTACGGCACTTCCCGGCCTGCTCACGCTCCGACCACCGACCGTGCGTGGCACCGTGAGACGCGCTGCCCACCCAACGACCGTGGCCCAGACCTCGTGCCACGATGAGCGCCCGAACGATCGATACGGGCGCCTGCCAGCACGCGGCTTCGCGTTGCCGTACCCAGCCCGGTCGGGCAGATTCCCGCGACCCGAACCGCTCGCTGACTCGACAACGAACGCCAAGCCCCCGTCATACCTTCACCACATCGCGCAGTCGGGCGAGCCTGGCCGGGCCGATGCCGTCGACCTCGGCGAGTTGGTCGACGGAGGTGAAGCGGCCATTGCTGGTGCGCCATGCGATGATCGCCGCCGCGGTGACCGGGCCGACTCCGGGTAATGCGTCGAGTTCGGCTTCGGTGGCCGTGTTGAGGTCGACCGTGGTGTTGGCGCTACCTGGTTTCGCCTGTGCGGGAGAGCTTCCCGGCCCTGCCGGTTGCCCCGAACCGGAAGCGGGTGCGCCCGAGCGTCCGCCGGAACTGATCGTCGTGCTCCCGAGCTGGGGCGGACCCGAAACCGGGCCAGGTGGGCCGACCAGCACTTGGTCGCCATCGAGCAGCCGTTGCGCGAGATTCAAGCCGGTCAAGTCCGCGCCGTCGCGCGAGCCGCCCGCCGCCGCGACGGCGTCGGCGACCCGCGCACCGTCGGGCAATCGGACCAGGCCGGAACGGTGCACCAAGCCGACCACACTGATCACCAATTCGGTAGGTGTGGGTGGCTGCGGAGTCGGCGCAGCGACTGGCACGCCACCATGGGTCAGCGGATCGTCGGCCGCGCGGGTGGCCGTCGCTGTCGTCGATCCGAGGGCGGGCAGCGGTGCGACCGCCGCGGCGACCGGGCGCTCGCGGAAGGCCACCACACCCGCGACCACCACCGCCACGATCCCGACGACCACCATGGCGCGCACGCCTCGACGCCCAGGGTCCACCATGGCGCCGCGAAAGCGCTCCGGCACCAGCCGTTCCCGCCATGACCGGTCTTCGGGCTCGGTCAACCAGCTCGGTGTACGGATCGTCCCCGCCTCGTCGGGTTCGGCGGCGGCATGATCCGCGTCGACCGAAGCCTGACTCCGTGCGGTGCCGGGTAACCGCGTGAGATTCCACCGCCCCGAGGACATCCCGTCGTGCTCGACGTCGCCGCGCGGACGCGCACCCTCGCCCGCGACGCCGAGTCCCACCGTCCTGCTCGCGCCGACCCGGTCGGTCAGCGCGCCCATCCGCTGCCGAACTCGTTCGCGCTCGTCCTGTCGTGACATGTCGGCGACGCTAACCGGATCGGACCCCGAAAGATCCGCTCGCACCAGGCACTTCGTCAAACCTGTTGATAACTAACCACTGTGCACAACTCGCCGACGACACGCGGCGAACACCGACTAGGCGGGGATGACGACCACGCCGACCGCACCGACCCCGAGGTGCACGGCCAGCGTGGGACCGAACTCCGTGACAATGAGTTCCCGCAGGTCGGGCAGCTTCTCCCGCAATTGGCCCGCGACGGTGTTCGCCGCGTCCTCGGCACCCAGGTGCTGCACGGCGACGGTGGCACCCGCACCGTGCGCGGATTCGACGGCCGCGGCCACGAGCTTGGCGTACGCCTTGGAACGCGTGCGCACCTTTTCCCGCAGCTCCAGCCGACCTTCGACGATCTGCAACAGCGGCTTCGTCACCAGTTCGCTGCCGAAGAAACTGGCGGCGGCCGACAGCCTGCCGCCCCTTCGCAATTGTTCGGTGCGATTGACCAGGATGAATGTGCGCGCCTCGCGCGACGCGGACACCGCGGTGGCGTAGACCTCCGCCAGCGGCGCACCGGTCTTGGCTCGTCGGGCCGCCGCCAGCACCGGAAGACCGGTCGCCAAACCCGCACCCAGCGAGTCGACCAGGTGCACCCGATCCTCGGCGGCCATCTCCCGCACGGCCTGCCTGCCCGCCTCCCAGGTTCCCGAGAGCTGACGCGAAAGATGTACCGCGACAACGCCGTCGCCGTCGCTGCGGGTCAGCGCCTGTTCGTAGACCGCGCGCAGCTCCCCCGGCGACGCACCCGAAGTGCTGACCGCGTCCGAGCCGTAGTCGATGTCGACAGCGTCGATTCCCTCGCGGATCGCCTGGTCACCGACCAACACGTGCAGCGGAACGACGGCGATCGCCAGCTCGTCGACGAGGTCAGCAGGCAGGCTGGCGGACGAATCGGTGACGACCACGACGGCCACGGACTACCGAACCTCCTGCAAGGTCTTCACCATCGCGGTGGCGACGGCGGCATGACCCGCCCAGCCCCAATGGATTCCGTCCGGATTGGCTTCGCCGGAGAAGACGTCGTCTCGGACCGCTTCGCCGAGATCGACCAGCGGCACCGAGGTGCGCGCCGACCATTCGCGCAATGCGCGCACCGCGCGGGGACGACCCGAATGCACCCGACCGTATGCCTCGCAATTGTGCACCGAGGGCAGCACGGCGACGACCGGCAATTCCGGCCGAAGGTAGGCCAGCGCGGCACGGGAACGCTCCAGGTAGTCCACGCTCACCTTCGGTGGAAGCGCCACCGGGCGACCGAGTTTCGAGAGTTTCGGCTGCAACCAGCCGTAGCAGCCGCGTACCACCCGACGCAGCCCGGGTGGGCGAACGTAGCGAATGAGTTCACGCAGCGCGGTCGGCAGCGGCGAGGGCAGGGTATCCATGCCGCCGACGGCGAAGACCACCGCGCTCGCCTTGGGTACCGCGGCCCAGACCCGAGGGTCGCCGATCAACGCCCAGTACGCGTCGCGTTGGGTCCAGCCGATACGCCCGATCAGCTCGATGTCCCAATCCAGTTCCGCGCCGACCAAACTCGGCCAGATCTTCGGGTGATCCGCGGGCAGACCGCCTTTCGGACCGAAGTACGACAGCGAATCGGCGATCACCAAGAGCACGGGTCGTCCACTCGCGGGTGTCTCGTTCGAGCCGCTGGCCGCATCACCGGAGCTCGCCTCGACGCTCGAAATCTCGACGGTGGACACGTCGGGGCTCGAAACCTCGACGTCAGAAGCGTCGAGGTCATCCGACGTCTCGATACCGGAACTGTCAACGCTGGAGCTGTCAGTACTGGAAGTATCGGCATCGGGCGCTTCGGTCCGGGAAGCGTCCGCAACCTCGACGCCGACCCGTTGATCGTGCCCCACATCGGCGCCGTCACCGACCGCGGCAGCGGATTCCCTTGCCTCCGCCACCGATTCACGACCGGACTCGTCTGTCCCGACCACGCTTGGCGCCGCATCGGACGTCGAGTCCTCCGCGATGACCGAATCCGCTGGCTCGGCAGGAGACTCCGGCGAAACCAGCGCCGCCGAAACCGCGTCACCGGATTCGCTTGCCGGAACCTCTGCCGGCGAGGAGCTTTCGGCCGGTTCCGCACCGGCGGATTCGTGCGCCGGCTGCGGCGGGCGATCGGTCGCCGCGACGGCGGAAGGCTCCTCGGCCGCCTCCCCGTCGTCGAGCGAGAGCACGTTCGAGGCGGCGGTGGTATCCGAATCGACCACGTCGACATCGGGGTTCGCCGGTGCCGGGGTCGGAGCAGGCCCGAACAGCGCGTCCGGGATCGCACGTTCCGGCTTCGCCGAAACACGCCGGAACAGTTCGTCCGGCACCTGCCTGATCGGATCTTCAGAGGACATCCGGGGCCACCTTCGCAGCTGCGTTCCACACATCGAGTCGCCACGCGGGCTGCTCGATGCTCTCGACGTGGCTGCTCAGCTGTACCCAGCTGGTATTGGCCAGTCCACCGAGGGCAGGCCAGTTCTTCGCGGGCAGGTCGAGCAGCGCAGCCGTGAGGGCGGCGATCAGCCCGCCGTGCGCAACCAGGATGATAGACCGACCGGGCCAGTCCTGCCGCTCGACCAGCAATTCCCGCACCACGGGCAGCGCACGCGCACCCACCTCCAGCTTGCTCTCGCCGCCGGGTGGCGTGAAGGCGGCGTCGAGCCGCCATTCGGCGCGCGCACCGGGATATCCGGCGTCGACGTCGAGGTGGGTCAAGCCTTCCCACTCCCCGAGACTGGTCTCCCGCAAGCGCGGCTCGGGCACCACCTCGAGCGAGCCGTATTCGGCCAGCGCGGAAGCGGTATCGAAAGCACGGCGCAGATCCGAGGAGATCAGCGCGATCGCATTACGCGAAACCAGTTCCCGCGCCGCTTCTTTCGCCTGCCGCCGCCCCAGCTCGGTGAGATCGGTATCGATTTGTCCCTGCATCCGATCGGCGGCATTCCATTCGGTTTGCCCGTGCCGCAACAGGATCAGGGTTCTTACCCGCGCGTTCCGGTGGGTCCGCGCGTCGTGTTCGGCCAGACTCACTCGCTGTCGTCCTCCGCGACCGGGTCGGCTTGCACGGCCGCCTGGCCGATTCCCTCGACGGGAACGGCCGGGCAATCCTTCCAAAGCCGTTCCAGCGCATAGAAATCACGCTCGTCACTGTGCTGAATATGCACCACGACATCCACGTAATCCAGCAGCGCCCACCGGCCTTCGCGGGTGCCTTCGCGACGCACCGGCTTGTGCCCCGCGTCGCGCAGCTTCTCCTCGACATTGTCGACGATCGCGTTGACCTGGCGCTCGTTCGGCGCGGAGGCGATCACGAAACAGTCGGTGATCACCAACTGCTCGGACACATCGAGCACCACCACATCGGTCGCCAGCTTCGCGTCCGCGGCGCGAGCCGCGATGCGCGACATCTCGATCGCCTCATCCGTTGCGCTCATGCTCGCACCTCGCCGCTCTCACTCAAGCTCCGCTACCTTCCGTCCTGCGGGCACATACAAGTGCCGCTTCGATATGTACTGCACCACGCCATCCGGAACGAGGTACCACACCGGCCGGTTCTCGGCGGCGCGACGGCGGCATTCGCTCGAGGAGATCGCCAACGCCGGGATCTCGATCATGGTCACCGCATCGGCAGGAAGATCACGCAGATATTCTTCGAGATGGTCGGTGTTCAGTTCGTACCCTGGACGGCTCACCCCGACGAACTTCGCCAGTTCGAACAGTTCGGCCCAATCCTGCCATGTGAGGATGTTGGCCAACGCGTCCGCTCCGGTGATGAAGAACAGGTCGGCCTCTGGATGCTGACTGCGCATCTCGCGCAAGGTGTCCACGGTGTAGGTGACCTTGTGCCGATCGATGTCGGCACGGCTGACCGAGAAACGCGGGTTGGACGCGGTCGCGATCACGGTCATCAGGTAGCGGTCCTCGGCGGGACTGACCTGCTTATCGACCTTCTGCCATGGTTGCCCGGTGGGAACGAAGACCACTTCGTCCAGGTCGAAGCGGTTGGCGACCTCGCTGGCCGCTACCAGGTGACCGTGATGAATGGGGTCGAAGGTGCCACCCATCACGCCGAGCCTCGGGACGCGCCGGCCTGTCTCGTGCATGAGAGCCGAGCTTAATGGGTGCGCTCAGAACTGGAACCGGTAGCACTCGTCGACGTGACCGGCGCCGCACAGCTCGAGCATCGCGGCCAACTGTTCGTGGGTGTCACGGAGTTCGTCGGCGAGCCAGGACAAGGCCGCGTCCTCGGGTACACCATCGTCGTCCTCGGGTACACCATCGCCTCCTGACAGGTGCGTCAGATCCGCGAGCAGCCCCCGCATCGTCGCGATCCACGGTCGGTGCTCGTCGCCCTCGCCCGCACTCCGCAGCTGCGACCACGCCGCCGCGCGCGTGCACCGCGCGTATTCGTCGAGCCGACCCACCCGCAGCCACAGCTGCGCCGCACGCAGATACGACTGCCGCGCGTCCCCCGCTCTCCCACGCGTGAGCCGCCGAACAGGCGAGCTCGGCGAGCAGATCGGCCTGTCCCGGTTCGTGCTCGAGCAACCGCGCGGCCTCCGCGAAATGCCACACCGCGTCGCTCGAGCGGCGCACGGCGGCGAGCGACCGCGCGAACTGCGCTCGAACGATCGCGGACTCGGCCGCCGGATACGGTAGTTCCTCGCCCGCCAATGCCTGTTCGAACAGGGCGACCGCCTCGCCGTGGCGGGTGGCGCGGGCCAGCGCACGCGCGGCGACCACGGTGTAGTGGCGCACGTTCTGGTCCGACAGGCCCGTCCATGCTGTCGCCGCGCGGACCGCGGCTTCCGCGAGGTCCACGTCGCGGTCGGGTTGCGCACAGATCGCGATGACCAGCTGCGAACTCAGCGTGGCGCAGACGTGCGCGGCCAGCGCGCCCGTGCCGAGGACGATGGCCTCCCGGAAGTGCGCTTCGGCCAACTCCGGCGCCTCAGCCAGCCGCGCGGCACCGAGTTCGGCCAGCCGCCGCACCTCGGCCTCGCGATCGCCCTCGAAGTGTTCCGTCGTGTACCCATACCCATTGTCGGGCGGATTCCGAATAACCGTGTGCACCAACGCATCTCGATCCCCTGATGAACCCGCGTCGCCGGTGTTGCTCCGCTGGCACCTGGCAGCCGCACGCCGCGCCTCCTCGCCGCGTCCCGGCGTAGCGACACCGTTGTCCACCCACGCGCTGTCTCGCGACCTGTTGCTCATAGTCGGAAAGTCTGCGCACCCGCGCCAACGATTCGCTTAACGAAACCTGATCGACCCTGTGCGCGGGGACCCCGCCGCGATCACACCGGCAACAGCCGCGAGACCACCGCCGTCAATTGTTTCGCCGAACGGCATTCATGCATCTCGATGACCTCGCGATAGCGCTCGGCCGCGGAATCACCCGAACCCCACTGGCCGTGTCGCTCCGGGTTGAGCCAGTGCGCGTGCTTGGCGACCTCCACCAACTCGCGCAGCGTATCCACCTCCGGGTCGCGGTAATTCGTGCGTGCGTCGCCGAGCACCAGCAACGAACTCCGACTGGTGATGGCCGTGGGAAACTCTCGCGCCATCCCGAGCAGCGCGCTGCCGTAATCCGAGCGGCCGTCCGGACCGACGACGCTGGCCTCGTTGAAGATCCTGGCCATCGCGGTATCGGCAGGAAGACCGGGATCGAAGAATTCGGTCACCTCGTCGACCTGGCCGACGAACGCGAAAATCCTTACCCGCGAGAACTGTTCGCGCAGCGCGCTCACCAACGAGACCGTGAAACTGCTGAACCCCGCCACCGACCCCGACACATCGCACAGCAGCACCAGCTCCGGGCGACCCGGCCTCGGCTTACGATTGACCAGATCGATCGGCACACCACCGGTGGACATGGATTTGCGCAGAGTGCGACGCAAGTCGATCTCGCCGCGGCGCGAATGACGGCGCCGCACCGCCAGCCGCGATGCCAGGATGCGTGCCAAACGCTGGGTACTGCGGCGCAATTCGTCCAGATCCGATTGCGAAGCGCGCAGGAAATCGACCTCTTCGGCTTGCCGACCGATGCTGTAGCTCGCGACCCGATCCCTGCCGATCTGCTCGGCTTCGCGACGCCTGGTCTCCGCCTCGACACTCGACCGGAAACGATTGATGCGCCCACGGGCGACCCGCTTGGCCACCTCGGAGTCGAATCCGTCGTCCGGCGTCGCGCCCGCCATACCGGCCAGGATGCGCGCCAGCAGCGTCTGTGGCTGTAGGTCCTTGAGCGCGCGATACGCGGAATACGAAGGGCCACGCGCGGATTCGTAGCGCCCGACCTGCTCGACGATCTGTGCGGCAAGCGTGTCCAACCGCTGGGTGGCCTGCCCGGACTGTTCGGCCAGCTCCTCGATCAACAATTCGGCGAGCAATTTGCGCAGCGCTGGGATGTCGACCTCACCGCCGGGCTGACGCGGCACCTCGATGTCCTCGGAATCGACGGTTCGCTCGCCGAGCGCCGAGGGAAACCACAGATCGAACAGGCCGTCGAAAATCGCCCGATGCGTCGCACGCCGCAGCAGCGAGCACGCGAGGCCCTCGCGCAAGGTCTCCCGGTCCAGCAGATCGAGCACGGTGAGCACCCGGCCCGCGTCGACGGTCTCCGACGGACCGACCGGGACACCACGCGCGCGCAGGGCCGCCACGAAACCCACCAGATGACCGGGCAGCCCGTGCGGCGGGCTCGGCGCGGGCACCGTTGCGGCCGACACGATCAGGCCAACTTCAGCTCAGCCAGCGCACGCTGGTGATCGCTCTGGTGCTTGAGCACGACGCCGAGGGTGGCGCGTACGGCCTCGTCGTCGAGGTCGGCGAGCCCGAGGGCGAGCAGAGTGCGTGCCCAGTCGATCGACTCCGCGACCGAAGGCAGCTTCTTCAACTGCATCTCGCGCAGCACATGCACGATGCGCACCAGCTTGCTCGCCACCTCGGTGGACAGTTCGGGAACCCGACTGGCCAGGATGCGCCGCTCCAACTCCTGGTCGGGGAAGTCCAGGTGCAGATACAGGCAACGCCGCTTGAGGGCCTCGGAAAGCTCACGGGTCGCATTCGAGGTGAGCAGCGTGAACGGGCGCCGACTCGCGGTAATCGTGCCCAGCTCGGGGACGGTCACGGCGAAATCGCTGAGCACCTCCAGCAGCAGTCCTTCGATCTCGACGTCGGCCTTGTCGGTCTCGTCGATCAACAACACGGTGGGGTCACTGCGCCGAATCGCGGTCAGCAGCGGACGCGAGAGCAGGAACTCCTCGGTGAACACGTCGGACTTCGTGTCCACCCACTCGTTGTCGCCGGAAGAGGCCTGGATGCGCAGGATCTGCTTGGCGTGGTTCCACTCGTAGAGTGCGCGCGCCTCATCGACCCCTTCGTAACACTGCAGCCGCACGAGTTCGGCACCGGAGGTCTGCGCGACCGCCCTGGCGAGCTCGGTCTTCCCGACCCCGGCGGGGCCCTCCACCAGCAACGGCTTACCCAGGCGATCGGCGAGAAACACCGACGTCGCCGTCGCCTTGTCGGCCAGGTAACCGGTGCTGGCCAGCCGCGCGATCACATCCTCTACCGAGGCGAAAATCGGCTCTTGCACTACATCGGTCACGTGCGAGTTCCTTTCCTTCGGACTGACGCCCTAGACCGGCCTGGTCTGGCCGTCACCCCAGACGATCCACTTGGTCGAGGTGAGTTCCGGCAAGGCCATCGGCCCGCGTGCGTGCAGCTTCTGGGTGGAGATGCCGATCTCGGCGCCGAAGCCGAACTGCTCGCCGTCGGTGAATGCGGTCGAGGCGTTCACCAACACGGCCGCGGCATCCACCCGCTGGGTGAACGCCTGTGCCGCCGCCGACTCACCGGTGACGATGGCCTCGGTATGGCCGGTGCCCCAGGAGTTGATGTGCTCGATCGCCTCGTCCAGGCCATCGACCACCTTGAGCGCGATGTCCAACGACAGATACTCCTCGCCCCAGTCCTGCTGGTCGGCGGGCACCAGCCCGGGCAGGTCACCGTGCACGGTGACGCCGTGGCGTTCCAGCGCCTCGATCAACCTCGGGACGGCAACGGTGGCGATCGCGTCGTCGATCAGCACCGTCTCGGCGGCATTGCATACGCTCGGCCGCCGCGTCTTGGCGTTGATCAGGATGCTCTCGGCCATGTCGAGGTCGGCGCCGGCGTGCACGTAGACGTGGCAGTTGCCGGTTCCGGTCTCGATGGTCGGGACGGTGGCGTCGCGGACGACCGCATTGATGAGCCCGGCGCCGCCACGCGGGATCACCACGTCGACCAGTCCACGCGCCTGGATGAGATGGGTGACGCTGGAGCGGTCCGCACTGGGCAACAACTGCACCGCATCCGCCGGAAGTCCCTGTGCCAGCAGCGCTTCCCGCAACACTTCGACGAGAGCGGCATTGGAATGCGCGGCCGAGGACGACCCGCGCAGCAGCGCGGCGTTCCCCGATTTGAGCGCGAGCCCGAAGGCATCGACGGTGACGTTCGGCCGTGCCTCGTAGACCATGCCGAGCACGCCGAGCGGCACACGCACCTGACGCATCAGCAACCCGTTGGGCAGCGTCGAACCACGCAGGACCGTGCCGATCGGGTCGGGCAAGGAGGCCACCTGGCGCAGTCCCGAGGCGATGCCGTCGATTCGTGCGTTGGTCAGCCGCAAGCGGTCGAGCAAGGAATCCTCGGTCCCGGAGGATTGCGCGGCCAGCAGATCCTCGGCGTTGGCCGCGAGCACGGTGTCGGCGGCGGCGAGCAGCGCATCGGCCGCGGCGTGCAGTGCGTCGTTCTTCTGCGCCGTGGTGAGCTGAGCGAGCACACGTGCGGCGACACGCGCCCTCCGTGCTGCGCCGTGCACCACCTCGCGCGTGTCAGGATCGGCCGTCGTTCCTACCGTCATGGGTCCCAGACTACGCACCCGGTTCGGTGCCCATCGAACCGATTCCGGCGGGACACCGCGCCGATCGTGTCCTGTTCACGCGAACGACTACGGTCGGAAACCATGACCGCCGATTCGGACATCCCCGTCGTCGCCGTGCTCGGCAGCGTCAACATGGATCTGGTCACGACGACCCGACGACGCCCCGAACCCGGCGAGACCCTGCTCGGCACCGACTTCACGACGGTGGCCGGGGGCAAGGGCGCCAATCAGGCGATCGCGGCTCGTCGTTGCGGCGCCGACGTGCGGTTTCTCGGCGCGGTCGGTGCCGACACGTTTGGCGTGGAACTCACTGCCGCACTGCGGGATTCATCACTAGATGTGAAGCTTCTCCGCAGCGAACCCGGCCCGAGCGGGGTAGCCAGCATCGTGGTCGACGAAGCAGGCGAGAACAGCATCATCGTGGTCGCGGGCGCGAACTCGCGGATGACCGAACTCTCCCGCGCGGAACTCGACGCCATCGCCGAGGCCGATATCTTGCTGTGCCAGTTGGAGATTCCGCTCGAGACGGTCGCCGTTGCGGCGCGTCACGCACGGCACAACTCCACCACGGTCGTACTCAACCCCTCGCCCGTTCAGCGCCTTCCCGCCGACATGTGGACGAATATCGATGTGGCAGTGGTTAATTCAGGTGAGCACGAGAAGCTCGGCAGCGACCTCGACATGGTCGACCACGTGGTGATCACCCGAGGCGGCGACGGCGCGGAATATCGCGGCCGCGACGGCGCACGACTGTCTCGGCCGAGCCCGAAGATCACCGTTGTCGACACCACCGGCGCGGGCGACGCCTTCACCGGCGCACTGGCCGCCACCTGGCACAAAGGACCCGAATTCGCCATGAGCTGGGCGGTTGCGGCAGGGTCGCTGGCTACGACCACGCTCGGCGCGAGCAGTTCCCTGCCCACCGAGTCGGCCGTCGCCGAACTGCTGCGCCGCGAGCGCGACACCTGACCGCACGCGGGTGCGCGGCATTAATTCGCGTGCACTCGACAATGCCCGTCTCTACGGTGAGAGGACCGAAAGAGAGGACGTCATCATGTTTCCCGTCGAGTTGCACGGCACCCGTGCGCGGACGTTGATGTGGGCACAGGAGCAGGCGATCGAACCGGAAGCGCTGCGACAGCTGCGCAATATCGCCGCGCTGCAATGGGTCCACGGCGTGCGCGTGATGCCGGATGTGCACCTCGGCAAAGGTGCCACCGTCGGGTCTGTGATCGCGATGCGCGACGCGGTGTCACCCGCGGCGGTCGGTGTGGATATCGGATGCGGCATGGAGAGCGTGAAAACCGATCTCACCGCGGCCGATCTGCCAGACAACCTGCGCGGATTGCGGTCACGAATCGAACGCGCTGTGCCGGTGGGCTTCCATGCGCACGACCGTGCGGTCGATGTCGACAGGTTGCGCCCGCGCGTCGCCGCGTCCGGGGCGAACACGGCGACACTGAGCGCGGGCTGGGCCAGGTTCTGGAGTTCCTTCGGCGAACTGCACGACGGCGTGCAAACGCGAGAATCGAAGGCGCACAAGCAGATGGGTTCCCTGGGTGGGGGAAACCATTTCATCGAACTGTGTCTGGACCAGGACGACGCGGTGTGGATTCTGTTGCACTCCGGCAGCCGCAATATCGGCAAGGAACTCGCCGAGCGACACATGGCGATCGCCCGCGCCTTGCCGCACAACACCGGCCTGCCGGACCGCGACCTGGCCGTTTTCCTTGCCGGCACCGCCGAAATGGCCGCCTACCGACGCGATCTCACCTGGGCGCAGGAGTATGCCGCGCGTAACCGCGCGGTGATGCTCGCGCTGGTGTGCTGCGCGGTGCAGGACGAATTCGCCGAGCGCACAGTGCGTTTCGATCGACCGATCTCGTGCCACCACAACTACGTTTCCGAAGAGCTGATCGACGAAACACCGATGCTGGTGACCCGCAAGGGTGCGGTTCGCGCCGGGGCGGGCGACTTGGCGCTGATCCCCGGCTCGATGGGAACGCGGTCCTATGTCGTGCGCGGCAAGGGAAACCCGGACTCGTTCCAGTCCGCCTCGCACGGGGCCGGTCGCCGGATGAGTCGCAGCGCCGCCAAGCGCCAGTACACCGTGGCCGACCTGGTCACGCAGACCGAAGGGGTCGAGTCCCGTAAGGACGCGGGGGTGGTCGACGAAATTCCCGCCGCCTACAAGAACATCGACGACGTGATCGCGGCGCAGCAGGACCTGGTGGATGTGGTGGCGACGCTGCGTCAGGTGCTCTGCGTCAAGGGATAGCGGTGGAACCCGTTTCGTGCCTGAGGTTTTCCGGCACGAAACGGGTCAGCGGTCGAGGTCGTCGGCGGGTCAACGCTTGCGCAGCGTCGCGGCCAGTGCCGCACCGATCAGCAGCAGTCCGATCACCACGGATAAGCCGTTCTGTAACCAATTATGCAGGGCCAGTAGATATTCGCCCGACAGGATCGGCAGCTTCTCCACCTGCCGAAAGGTGTCGTTCGGAAAGAAGATGTGCATCGCCGCCGGGACGATTCCCCAGATCAGCCCCGAGATCGCGGTGCCGACAGGGGAATACGCGGCCAGCGCGACCACGAAGAACAGCAAGACCGCGCCGCCGATGATCTGCGAGTTCGAACTCCATCGATCGGACGCGTTGCCCGAAACCACCCAGCCACGACTCTGCAGCGAACCGTGTGCGACGAGCAGCACCCCCGCGGGAGTCGCCACCACCCCGAGCAAGGTCCCCAGCAATGCCCGCCCGAAACCACTCCTCGACTGGAACTGCGCGCCCGGCGGCGCCCACCCCGGCGGCGGTCCATAACTGCTCGACACTGATCGGCCCTCCTCCGGATCGCGGGTAGCGGCGATCCTCCTCGGCTCATTCTGCGTCCTCCCGCCCGATCGTGCGCGCGATATCGCCCGCGTACGCCTCGGAAACAGGGACGCGCCCCGACGCGGGCGGGGAAATCTGTCGGTACCGTCGGGCACGATGGAGCACATGACTACGGCGACCGATGTCCCGGAGCTCGACCTCAGCGCACCTGATCTGCGCGAACGTGCCGAACAGCTACTCAGGGAGCTGGCGGGGCCCGAAGCGCGCCTGCGCGAAGACCAGTGGACCGCGATCGAGGCGCTGGTGGTGCGGCGGCGGCGTGCGCTGGTGGTGCAGCGCACCGGCTGGGGCAAGTCCGCGGTGTACTTCATCGCCGCCAAGCTGCTGCGCCGCGCGGGCCGCGGCCCGACGGTGATCGTCTCGCCGTTGCTGGCGCTCATGCGCAACCAGGTCACCGCCGCCCAACGCGCGGGCGTGACCGCCGCGACGATCAACTCCGGCAATGTCACCGAGTGGGACGACATCCACGCCAAGGTCGCCTCCGGCGAGGTCGACGTGCTGCTGGTGAGCCCGGAACGGTTGAACAATCCCGACTTTCGCGATCAGGTGCTGCCCAGACTCGCCGCCGACGCGGGCTTGGTCGTCATCGACGAGGCGCACTGCGTCTCGGACTGGGGACACGATTTCCGCCCCGACTATCGCCGTATCCGCACCCTGATCGCCGACCTCGGTTCCGAGGTGCCGGTGCTGGCCACCACCGCGACGGCCAACGACCGAGTGGTCACCGACGTCGCCACCCAGATCGGCACCGACACCCTCGTCCTGCGCGGCACACTCGACCGCGAATCACTGCACCTGTCGGTGGTCCGGTTCGACGATCCGATCGAGCGCACCGCGTGGCTCAGCGACCGCCTGCGCGACCTGCCCGGCTCCGGCATCATCTACACCCTCACCGTCGCCGCCGCGCACGACCTCGCCGACGTCCTCACCACGCACGGCCACACCGTCGCCGCCTACACCGGGCAGACCGACCCCGCCGAACGCGAGACGCTCGAAGGCGCGCTGCTCGGCAACGAGGTGAAAGCGCTGATCGCCACGTCGGCGCTCGGCATGGGGTTCGACAAACCCGACCTCGGGTTCGTGGTGCACGTGGGCGCACCGTCGTCGCCGATCTCCTACTACCAGCAGGTGGGTCGCGCGGGGCGAGGCACCGCGCGCGCCGAAGTGGTGCTGCTGCCCGGCCCCGAGGACAAGCGGATCTGGAGTTACTTCGCCTCCGTGGCCTTTCCGCGCGAGCACGTGGTGCGCTCGGTACTCGATGCGCTCGAGCAAGATCGCGCGTTGTCGACGGTGGCGCTGGAGCCCTTGGTCGAGCTGAATCGCTCCCGTTTGGAGATGGTGCTCAAGGTGCTCGACGTGGACGGCGCGGTGCGTCGCGTGCGCGGCGGCTGGCTGAACACCGGCGAACCCTGGGAGTACGACACCGAACGCTACGAACGCCTGGCCGAGGCCCGTGAGGTCGAGCAGCAGGCCATGATCGACTACCAGTCGCTGTCGGGCTGTCGAATGAACTTCCTGCGACGCCAACTCGACGACCCAGGACTGCCTGCGGGCGAACTGAATACACCGGGGTGCGGTCGTTGCGACAACTGCACCGGCGCCCATCCCGACACCACCGTCGCCGCCGAGTCCGTCGCGGCGACCCGCGCCAGGCTCGATCGGCCGGGACTGAATCTCGCACCACGCAAGCAGTGGCCGACCGGGCTGGCGAAACTCGGAATCCCCTTGTCGGGCAAGATCACCGGCGGCGCCGAGACCGGCAGGGTACTCGGTCGACTCACCGATCTCGGGTGGGGACAGCGGCTGCGTGCCCTGCTGGACGCGCCCGACGACCCGATCCCCGATACGGTCTTCGACGCCTGCGTCGCCGTGCTGCGCGAATGGGACTGGACCCAACGACCCTCGTCGGTGCTCGCGTTCGCGTCACCGCGATATCCGGTACTCACCGCGACGCTCGCCGCCCGCCTCGCCGAGGTCGGGCGCCTCGACGACCTCGGCACCCTGTACCCCCGGCCCGATCACCCGCCGGTCTCGGCCGCCAACTCCGCACACCGCGTCGCGGGGCTGTTCGATTCCTGGGAGGTCCCCGACCTCACCCACATCAGCGGCCCGATCCTGCTGGTGGACACCGTCACCGACACCGGCTGGACCATGACCGTGGCCGCGCACGCCCTGCGCGCCTCGGGAGCCGACGCCGTCTTGCCGTTCGCCCTGGCCACACCGACATGACCGGCACCCATTCGACCCCGGCCGCCTGGCACTTCGGCTAGGGTCGGGGCCGTGGCCAGCACCGCGTCGTCGGCCATCGAACTCGACGTCGGCGACCGCACGATCCGCATCTCCAATCCCGGCCGGGTCTACTTCCCGGAGACCGGGGCGACGAAGCTCGATCTGGTCGAGTACTACCTCAGCGTCGGCGACGGCATAGTCCGGGCATTGCGCGACCGGCCCTGCATGCTGCACCGGTTCCCGAAGGGACTCAGCGGCGACAAGGTGCACCAGAAGCGGTTACCCGCCGGTGCGCCGGACTGGCTCCCCACCGTGCGAGTCTTCTTCCCGCGCTACAAAAGACACGCCGACGAACTCGCCGTCCGCGAGCTCGCCGACATCGTGTGGTGCGTGCAGATGTCCACGGTCGAATTCCATCCGTGGAACTCCCGTGCCGCCGACACCGAGAGCCCGGACGAGTGGCGCATCGATCTCGACCCGATGCCGGACTGTCCCTGGTCACGGGTGCAGCGCGTGGCGGGTGTCGTGCGCGAGGTGCTCGAGGAGATCGGCGCCGTCGGCTGGCCGAAAACCTCGGGCGGACGCGGCATGCACGTGTATGTGCGGATCGCGCCGCGGTGGGGTTTCGCCGACATGCGCCGTGCCGCGCTGGCCTTCGCCCGTGAGGTCGAACGCCGGGCGCCCGCCGATGTCACCACCGCGTGGTGGCGGCGCGACCGCGACCCGAAACTGCTGTTCGTCGACTACAACCAGAACGCGCGCGACCACACCATCGCCGCCGCCTACTCGGTGCGCGGCGTACCGGAAGCCACCGTCTCGACACCCGTCGAATGGGCCGAGATCGCGGACATCGAACCGCGCGACTTCACCATGCGAACCGTCCCGCCGCGGTTCGCGCAGCTCGGTGACCTGCACGCGGGCATCGACGATGCGGTGTTCGAGCTGGACCGGCTGCTCGAATGGGCCGAGCGCGACGAGCGCGAGTCGGGTGCGGAACCGACCGACCTGGACGAGGGATAGCCGGGCCACCAACTCGTCTCACACCGCTGAACCGCCGTCCGCACGCGGTGCTACCGTCGCCATGGACAATGAATTGCCAGCGGTTCGCCGTGTCGTGACCAGGCCCGCTGTTGGGCACCCGAAGGAGATCGTATCCATGAGTGAACACAGCGAATCCGCCCCGCGCACACCGATCGCGGTGGGACCGAATACTGCGCCGCCGCCCCTGTTGGACAAGGCGATCACCGAGGCGGGCGCCACCGTCGCCGACCTCGACGGTGCGCACGGCTTGATCTGGGTCGGCGGGCCCGGCGAGTTCCCCGACGAGCTTCCGGAATCGGTGCGGTGGGTGCAGTTGCCCGCCGCCGGTGTGGAGGACTGGTTCAACGCGGGGATCTTCACCGAGCATCCGAATGTTCAATTCACTTCTGCCGCAGGCGCTTTCGCTGCAAGCGTCGCCGAACACGCGCTCATGTTGCTGCTTGCGGGCGTGCGTTACCTACCCGAACACCTGCGCGCGGGCAGCTGGCGCCAGCACGATTTCTTCCCACACGTCGACACGTTGCGCGGAAAGACCGTCACCATCGTCGGCGCGGGTGGCATCGGCCGCGCGCTCATTCCCCTGCTGCTCCCGCTCGGTGCGCACGTCATCGCGGTGAACCGTAGCGGTCGGCCCGTGACCGGCCCCGGCATCCCGGACACCGTGGAAACCGTTGCCGCGCAACACCTCGGCCGTGTGTGGCCGCGCACCGATCATGTGGTCGTCGCCGCTCCCGCGACTCCCGCGACCCGTCATCTCGTCGGCGCGGCGGAACTGGCCCACCTGAAGCAGTCTTCCTGGGTGATCAACGTCGCCCGCGGCAGCCTCATCGACACCGACGCCTTGGTCACCGCACTCGCCGCCGGTGCGATCGGCGGCGCCGGTCTCGACGTCACCGATCCCGAACCGCTCCCCGACGGACACCCACTCTGGGTGCTACCGAATGCCATTGTCACCCCCCATGATTCGAACCCTCCACAACTGCGCCTCGCCGCCTTCGCCGACCACGTCGGCGAAAACGTCGCCCGCTTCCGCGAGGGCCGCGATCTACTCGCCCCGGTCGACCCGGATCGCGGCTACTGACCGAGCCGTCCGGCATGGTGGATCACCGATAGTCGAGCGGGCACGGAAATTTACAGCGTCGGAGCAGAGGGTGACGTCTCGGTAATCACGTGGTGCGGCACACATTCCGTACGTGCCCTGGTGCGGACGCGACCGACACCGCGACTGCGGCGCGCCACCGGCTATCCGAACGATTACTCGGTCGCTACTCGGCCTTGCCGCGGCGAGGCCGTATCGATTTTCGCGCAGGACCCCGCCGGGGAACCTACCCCTCGGCTGCGAGGACCCAGGACGTGCCCTCCTGCGCCGACGACATCCCCATTCCGCGCACCCCGCCGCAGCCGATGTGCTTGTTAGCGGCCAACTACTCGCGCAACTCGCCAGCGGAACACGGACGCGCGTAGCCGCCACTGTCATCGGCCGCAAGGAACTCGCCCCGAGCGATGCACATCCTTACCTCGAGGAAGACCACGGGTCGGCGCACCGAATCACAGGTGTACGCGCACGAATTCGCGGAAGGAGCGTGGGATGCGGCCGGTGACAGCACGCACGGTATCGGTGACGCGGTCTTCGGTGCCCGCTCGGATGTCTTCATCGAGTTCAGCGAGCAGCTTGGCGAATTCCACCGGGATACCGGAATCCTGGTAACGAGCAACGGCTTCGGCGGTCGAGATCGCGCGGTGGACGATCGGGCGGCCGAGGTGTGCGCTGAGAATCGCCGCCGTATCGGCGTAGCTGAGCGCTTCGGGCCCGGTCAGCAGATGCTCGGTGTTGTGCGGCGTCTCGTCGACCAGCGCATGTCCCGCGACCGCGGCGATATCGGCGGGGTCGATGAACGCGACACGCCCCTCGCCGGTCGCGGTCGCGATCGCACCGGTACGGACACCGTGGGCGACCACGTGGTCACCGAGAAAGTTCTGCATGAACCAGGACGGGCGAAGCACCGCCCATTCCGGCATAGTCGCACGCACCAGCTCATACAGTGCTCCCGTTCCGGTCGACGCGGCATCCACCGCGGAAGATCCGAGTAGAACGACGCGTCGAACCCCCTCTCGCGCAGCTACTTTCAGAAAGAGCTCGACAATCGGCACCGGCTGCTCGACCCCGATCGGCGCCACCAGATACACGGCGCGAACGCCACGCAAGGCTGGCGAGTAGCTCGCCCGGTCCCACCAATCGAACCGCACCGTCCTCGGATCCGGTCCAGGAGTACGAGTCGCGAGCCGAACCGGCACCGACCGACCGCGCAGGAATTCGACGACGCGCCCACCGGTGGTGCCGGTCGCACCGAGCACCAATACGTCATTCACGGCTGCCACCGAAGGTGCGCGTCAGCTGATCGACGCCGCCGACGATGTCACCGACGGCGGCGGGTCGCGGTGATCACGGTGCGTGACAGCGAGATTCAGAGCTACCGCGACTACTGGAGCCTGTTGCAGGCACTCGGCGCGACACCTGACCCGCCACGGTAGTCAGGACCGCGCCGCGAGGTCGACCGGCACGAGTCCACTCCATCCACCAAAACCACTGTCCCCCAGCTGGTCACCACCCCGTTCCTGTCGGCGACTACTGATAGCTTTTCCGCATGCCCTCAGTTCAGCACGAGACGATGATCGATCTGTTCCGGCAGCGTCCCGAACTGGCCGCGGAACTGCTAGCCCTCGTGCCGGACCGACTCGACAGCCCATTACCCGAATACACCCATGCCCGTATGGATTCCGGTGACTTCCCGGACATCACCCCCACCGAATACCGCGCCGACGCGGTCGTGGTCCTGACCTCCGAGGCTTCGACCCCGGACACCGCTGTCATTATCGAAGTCCAACTCCGCCATGACAAAGACAAAGCGTGGAGTTGGCCGGTGTACCTCACCACGCTGCGCGCTCGACTGCGCTGCCCCACCGTCTTGATGGTTCTGTGCCCGGACAAGACGTCCGCCGCCAAATCCCGCACCCCTATCACCATCGCCCCTCGGTGCACCCTCGAACCGATCGTCATCAGCCCCGAGGAGGTACCGGTGATCACCGACCCCGCGACAGCGTCCGCGAACCCCGAACTGATGGTGCTCTCAGCCATCGCCCACAGCAGACACCCCGACCGCGCCACCATACTCGACACTTTTGCCACCAGCATGCTGACCACCCCCGACCGCGCGATGTACCTTGAACTGGTAACGGCGATCCTCCCCAAGGCAGCCCGAAACATCCTGGAGACCCTCATGAATACCAAGTACGAATACAAGACCGAGTTCGCACGGACGTACTTCTCCGAGGGCGAAGCACAAGGTGAAGCGCGCGGTGAAGCACGGGGCGAAGCGAACGCGCTGCTCAGAATCCTCAGGAAGCGCGGCCTCCGGATCCCTGAGGACGTAGCAGCCCGGATCGAGTCCGAGACCGACCTCGATCAGCTGAACACCTGGCTCGACCGAGCCATCGACGCCGATACCGTCGATGCAGTCTTCGCCGACTGACTCAGCGGTCGTCCACGCGGAGTGTCGAGCCGCTGAAGACGCTCCGCGCGGATGTGGCCGCGTGCCGTGCGGAGGTCGGAGACTGCGTTCGAAACTCTCGAGGGAAGGGGTGTCTCACCCTTTTCAGAAGGCTCGGATCGGACGCAACGCAGGCGGTCCGAGGGCGTGCGGCGGGAGGCTAGGTGCGGTCGATGTCGCCGGTGCGGGAGGGGATGGCGTCGAGAGTGGCGAGGGTTTCCGGGGGGAGGGTGATGTTGCCCGCGGCCACGTTTTGGTCGAGGTGGTCGGGGTTGGCGGTGCCGGGGATCAGGAGGATGTTCGGGGCGTGGTGCAGTAGCCAGGCGAGGCCGATTTGGGATGGGGTGGCGGTCGCGGCGTCGGCGGCGGCTCGGACCGCCGGTTCGTCGGTGACCTTCGGCAGGCCGGGGTAGGCGCCGCCGAGTGGGAAGAACGGGACCCAGGCGATGTTTTCGGCCGTGCAGAGCGTGAGCATCTCCTCGTCTTCGCGGGCGAGCAGGCTGTAGGCGTTCTGCACGCAGGCGATGCCCGCGGGCAGGGCTCGGCGCAGGCTGTCGGCACGCACGGCGCTGAGACCGATCGCACCGATCTTGCCCTCGTCACGCAGCGCGATCATGACGGCGAGTTGATCGTCCAAGTCGACCAACTGGTCACCCTCGGCCCGCAGGCCGGGGCCGATTTCGGCGCGACGCAGGTTCACCAGCGAGATCTGATCGACGCCGAGGCTGGCGAGGTTGCTCTCGATATCGGCACGCAGTTCCTCGGGACGTTGCGCCAGACGCAACGGAATATCGCCGTCGGGATCCGGCGTCGCGCCCACCTTGCTGGCGACGAGAACGTCGTCGAACGGTCGGATCGCTTCGCGGAGCACACCGTTGGCGGCGCCGTAGAACTGGGCGGTGTCGATGTGATCGACGCCGAGTTCGATCGCACGCCGCACGATCGCCACCGACTCGGCGTGACTGCGATCGCGTAGCTGCATGGCGCCGTAGCCGATGCGGGAGACGGTCCGACCCGCGAGCGGATACGACCCGCCTGGACGCGGCTTACCCGCGGCTGTGGTGTCGGAAGAATCGGTGGGTGTCATGTGAGTCCCCTTCTGTGCGACGATGACAGTAAGCGGAGGATCCTCCGCAATGTCGACCATAGCACTACCGGAGGTTCCTCCGTTTTGAGTTCAGGTAAAGCACCACGACAAGCGAACACGCCGCCCGCCGCCGCGCCCGCGCGTGCCGACGCACGACGCAATCGGGAGAAACTGCTCACCACCGCACGCGTCGCGTTCGCCGAGGCGGACGCGACGGCGGGCGCGGTCGCGCTCGAAGTCATCGCCCGCGGCGCCGGGGTCGGTATCGGCACCCTCTACCGCCACTTCCCCACCCGCGAGGCGCTCGTGGAGGCTGTTTACGCCGCCGAACTCGACGATGTCACCGGTTGCGTTCCCGCGCTCCTCGCGCAGTACCCACCGGACCGCGCGCTACGCGCATGGCTGGACCGCTACGCCGCGTTCATCGCCGCCAAGCGCGGAATGATGGACATCCTCCGCGCGGGCTGGGCATCGGGCACGATCGCGACACCGACCACGCGAGAACGCATCACCGCCGTGATCGGCGACATCCTCGTCGAGGGAACGCGAGCGGGGTTGTTCCGCGCGGACGTGGCCCCGGAGGACGTCACCGCGATGATCTTCGGGATCTTCCTCGCCACGTCGTCCAACGGATCCCGGGAGCAGACCGGACGCCTGCTCGACCTGGTCATCGACGCGTTGCGTCCCGGCCGCGCGACAGGGGGATGACACCGCCGCCGCGCGGACAGCTACGCCGAAGAATCGGCTGCGGCTGACGAACTCCATGGCGCCCAGCGGAACTCGGGTCTGCCACGTTCCGCGCTGCGCCGAAGCGCGGGCCGACACACTGCCACCGCACCCGACCCGCCAGACGCAACCACCCAACGACAGACAGCATCACCACAATCCGATGCGCTCCAAAACCCAAGCGCGGGCCACCGGCGACCACAACACCCCACTGTCAGACGAAATCACCCCACGACCGACAGCATCACGACAATCCGGTGTGCTCCAGGACCGAGCCCACCAGCGGAGCCTGCGCGTCACAGCTGGCGGGCGACGTATCGCCGAGTGCCACCGTGGACTTGCCGGGAGTCGGTTTGACGGTGACCGCGACCACCACATCGGTCAACTGCACCCAGACGTCACAATTGCCGCTGCGCTCGAACGTCGCCGTCGCGGGTTTGTCGTTGATTCGCAGCGCGCGTGGCGGCGCGACGGCGGGCGGTGGCGACGGCGGAGTCGGCGCGCCCGCGCCGAGACCGATCTCGAAACGCACCATGCCGTAGGGATCGGTGTAGGCGCAGCCGGTGTGCGTTTCGTCGTCGGTGCGCTGAGTTTTCAGCAAGGAAGGGTTATCGGCGATCCGATCGAGTTGCTGGTTTTCGACCAGGGCGCACGGGTCGATATCGCGCCAGTTCGGTTGCGCGGACGCCGAAGTGACGGTTGAACAGCCCGTCACCGCTACACCGAAAGTGAGCAGTAGCAACGCTGTTGGCCGACTTCGCACGCCGTTGCCCCGTTTCGGCCAACGCACCTGGTCGGTAAGCTCCCCTGCTGTCGGGATTCTCCGCATGGCCCCCTCCGATATCTCGCACGTCAACGGCCAGATCGTAGCAGCGCCATCGCCGCTACGTCGTGCCACATGAAGAGACCGAAAAGGGAAGAACCCCGGGCGTATTCGGCGATGATCGGCGATTCAGCTCAGGTCGACACGACTCAGAATGGAACCGATCAGCGGCTTCTGCGCGTCACAGCTGACCTGCGAGGTGTCGGCGGTGTCGATATTGGTTTTGCTGCGCGCGACCTCGATGCTCACCGTGAGCTGAGCCTGGGAGTACCGGGTGAAAACGCTGCACCGACCGCCTCGTTCGGCCGTGACGGTGACATGCCGTCCTTCGAGATCGAAGGTGCGGGCGGGTGGATTGCCGACCGGATCTTGCGGGGCCCGGCTCGAATCACTCGCGCTGGCAACGTCACCCACGATGCTGATCTGTAGGTAACGGTCCCAATGGCAGCCGGGACCACCGTAATCGGAACGAATGGGTTCGGTGACCGCTTGGTCGGCGCCGCTCTGATCGAGTTTCGCGACCTGATCGGCGTCGGCGAGGGAACACGGGTCGACGTCGCGCCATGCCAGCGACGTTTCTTGTTCGCCAGCACACCCACCGACCAGCGCGGACAGTGCGACCATCGCCGCAGCAGTTCGGAAACGATTCCGCTCTGAAATTCCAATAACGAACTGCCGCAACACTTCTACTCCCACACGACTACCGAACTCACCCGGCAAGGGTAACAGTGCGTATGTCATGGAGTTACCACCGCGGGCCGTCGCGGCCTCGCCGCGCCGAACCCCTGTCGACCTGGATAAACAGAAGGAGAAGAAGGGGTCTCACTTGTGTATCGACACGCGGGGCAAAGTCCCGGCGCCGGGCGTCCTCCGTGCCACCGCACGCATCAGGTGAAGCCGAGAACTCATCGCTACGACAGGGGCGCACGCGACCGATGAATTCAGCACCGAAACGGCGTCCTCATCACTATGGAAACCAAAAATCTGGCGCAACTGTATGAATTGCCCGCCTTGGCGTGGGGCCCGGTCCGAGCGCAGTTGGACCAGGGTTTCGATCAGGTCCCGGAGCGCGCGGGTGCGGCACGACAGACAACGTGGCTGACCACGACCAATCAGGACGGGAGCCCACACACCACACCGGTGGGCGCGGTGTGGATCGATGACGCGTTCTGGTTCCAGAGCGGTGACGGTGCGCGCAAGGCGCGCAATATCGTCCGCGACCCACGCTGCACCATGAGCGTGTCGATCGCGGACTACGACGTCGTCGCCTCGGGCACGGCAGCCAAGATCGATGACCCGAAGGCGGTCGAACGCGTGGTGGCGCGCTGGTTCGCCGGTGGCTGGCCGGTGCGGGTCGACGAAACGGGCTACGGCTTGACGGCGGAGTTCAACGCTCCGTCGGCGGGACCCGCGCCGTGGTTCGTCTACCGACTCACCCTCGACAGTGCGACGGCGCTGCAGACCTCGGCACCGGGCGGTGCCACACGCTGGCGCTTCTGAACGCACCTGACGAGCGTGCGGCGTGACGTACGCTCCACATCGACCCCATTCGGGTGCTTGTGCGCAGTGTGCTGACCGTCGACGAGGATGGAGTCACCATGGCGTCGCTTCTGTCATTGCCGCCGCTACCACTGGTCCGGGCGGTAGATCGGCTGCGCGGACTACTCGGGACCACCTACCGTGCGCTGGTGCCGGGCCACGTCGCGCTGCTGGAGATGCTCGGCGCCGGTTTCCTCACCCAGGCGATTCACGCGGCGGCGGAGCTGGGCGTGGCGGACGCACTGGCGGACGGCCCCCGCGACGGCGCGGAGCTCGCGCGGACCGTCGGCGCGGACGAGGACGCGTTGCGTCGACTGATGCGGTTGCTGACGAGCGAGGGGATCTTCGCCGAAGACAAGGGCGGCAAATACACCCTGACGCCCATGGCGCAGCCACTGCGTAGTGACTGCGAGGTCTCACTGCGCGACACCGCGCTGTTCTTCGGCTCGACTGTCCACCGCGAACATTGGTCACATCTGGTGGACGCGGTACGTACCGGCGAGCCGGTGGGCGAAGCGTTGGACGGCATGCCCTTCTTCGACCTCGTACGCAAAGATCGAAGCCTCGGTGAGATCTTCGATCGCGGCATGACCAGTATCGGGTCGTTGTCGCTGGAGCCCCTGCTCGCGGCCTATGATTTCGGCGCCTTCGAGACGATCGTGGATATCGGCGGTGGGGAGGGCACGATGATCGCCGAAATCCTCGGGAAGGCACCACAATCGAAGGGCGTGCTGGTCGATCTACCCGAGGTCGCGCAGTCCGCGCGGACTCGCCTCGCCGAATTAGGTCTCGCGAATCGTTGTGCGGTGGAGAGTGGTTCGTTCTTCGAGTCGGTGCCGGAAGGGGGCGACGCGTACCTGCTCAAGCACGTTCTGCACGACTGGTCGGATGACGACGCGGGCAGGATCCTCGGCACGGTGCACCGCGCGATGTGTCCGCATGCCCGGTTGCTGATCATCGAACTCGTTGTGCCGGAGGATGATCAACCGCATCCCAGCAAGTTCATCGACCTCGAGATGCTGGTGAACACCGGGGGCCGAGAGCGTACCGAGGCCGAGTATCGAGAGTTCTTGGCAGAGCACGGTTTTACGCTCACCCGAGTGGTTCCGACCGTGTCGCCCAACAATATTCTGGAAGCTCGGTTGTCCTAGACCTCGAAGTACCCGCGGCGGTCACCACCCTGACCGTGGTCGCAGCGCCACGGGAGGGACATTCGACCGACCGGACCGACCGGACATTCGGACATGGGCCGGTCTTCGCTCGGCCGAGCAGGTGACCCCGCGGCGGGGCAGGTTCGGCCGCCAGCCCCAGGCTGCCGAGCCCCGCGCAGACCAGCTCGTCTTGCCGATTCCGACCGATCCCCGCACGTCAACGCCCCCATTTACCAGCCTGCACCAAATGTGCCATTGACAACTGGCACATTCATGGATGATTCTGAGCGCATGACAAGGTCACCGTTGACCTCCGTCCCCGACGTCCCCGCGACGCCGTCGACGCGAGCCATCGTCGCCGAGGCGGCGACCCGAATCGGGCTGCGGCCACTCAACTGTGCGATTCCGATGAACCCGCCGGGCGTATGGTTCGCGCGCAAGCTCATCGCCACCCTGATGACCGTCGGCGGCGGGCCCGTGCCGCGCGGCACCACGATCACCGCCGTTCGCGCGGGAGCGGTTCGGGGCGAATGGGTCCGCGCGCCCGGGGTCGGGTTCGGCCGCCGCGCCGTCTATTACCTGCACGGCAGCGCGTATGTGATCTGCTCGGCGCAGACGCACCGCACGCTGGCCGCGAATCTCTCGCACAAGACCGGACTTCCGGTGTTCGTCAGCGATTACCGACTGGCTCCCGAGCATCCATTTCCGGCAGCGGCCGACGATGTGGCGGCGGGCTACCGATGGCTGCTCGACCGCGGCATGGCCCCGGAAGATCTTGTCATCGCCGGTGATTCGGCGGGCGGCCACCTAGCTCTCGATCTGCTGCTGGAGAACGCGCGGGCCGGACGAGGACAGCCCGCGGCGGTGACCATGTTCTCGCCGCTGTTCGATCTCACACTCGGCCTCGCCGCCGAACAGCAACGGCGACGGTCGGATCCGCTCATCTCCGCACAGGCGGCCAGCCGCATGCCGAAGACCTACACCCGTCATGTCCCCGACGACACTCCACGGCTGCGCCTGCGCATTCCCGACGGTCTCACGCTGCCCCCGATGCTCGTGCAGGTAGGCGGCACCGAAATGCTGCTGGCCGACGCCCACGCGATCCGCGACCGGGTGCGCGCGGCGGGCGGCCGATGCGAGCTGGAGGTGTGGCCGGGCCAGATGCATGTATTCCAAGCGCTGCCAACGCTGATCCCCGAGGCCGGGCCCGCCCTCGACCGCGCAGCCGACTTCCTGCGCGCCGCACTGGCCGCCACCACGTCCGAAGAAAGGGTGAGCTGACATGCTCGGACTGGAAAACCTCTTACCCCAGGGGTTTCGACCGAAACGCACACACAACGCCCGCGCGGTGGTGACCGGCGCCGGCAGCGGCATCGGCCGCGCGTTCGCCCTGGAGATCGCCCGGCGCGGCGGCCAGGTCGTCTGCGCCGACATCGATGAGGCCCGTGCCGACGATACTGTCGCCCTGATCGAGCGCGACCATCCCGGCGCCGCGCACGCCTTCCGCTGTGACGTCTCCCAACGCGCCGACGTGGAGACCCTCGCGCACTTCGCCGATTCGCTGTTCGATCGTCCGCTCACACTGGTGATCAACAACGCGGGCGTCGGTATCGGCGGAAAACCGGTCGGACGCATCGGATTCGACGATTGGGAATGGGCGCTCGGCATCAATCTGTGGGGTGTGGTGCACGGCTGCGAGGTCTTCACCCCTCGACTGCGCGCGGCCGGATACGGCGGCGTCATCAATGTGGCCTCGGCGGCAGGATTCGCCGCCGCGCCCTCGATGGCGGTCTACAACGTGTCGAAGGCCGGAGTCCTGTCGCTGTCGGAGACCATGGCCGCCGAGTTGAGCGGCAGCGGGGTCGCGGTCACCGTGCTGTGCCCGACCTTCGTGCGCACCAATGTCGGCAAGGACGGTCGGATCACCGACGGTTCCGCTCGCTTGGTCGAAAACCTCATGCGCTGGACCGGATTCACCCCGGACCGCGTCGCACGCGACGCCCTCGACGCACACGACCGCGGCAAGTTGTACGTGCTCCCGCAGCTGGACGCGAATGTGGTCTGGCAACTCAAGCGGCACTTCCCCGCCCAATACACCTACGTCCTGGGTCTGCTGGACCGCCTTCTGCCCCAGGATGATTCGACTGACGACCGGACAACGGTCACCGAAAGAACAGGAGTCTGACATGGCCATCACGATGGACTTCGACGACATGCTCGCCAAGATCAAGGACCGGCAGTGGGCGCTGGCCGATATCGACTGGGACGCGCCGGGGACGGAGACGATCAGCCCCGAACTGCACGCCAAGCTCAAGCCGTTCATGGCGGATCTGATGTGGATCGAGAACGTGGGTGCGCGCGGTTTCGCCGCCATGGCGAAGAAAGCGCCCACCGAGACCCTGCGCGAGATCTACCGGTACTTCCACGCCGAAGAACAGCGCCATGCCAATGCGGAACTGGCGTTGATGCGGCGCTGGGACATGCTCGACGGTGACGAGATTCCGCAACCGAACGTGAACGTCAAGCTGGTCATCGACTTCCTGGACAAGTACGCCGACGACATGTCGCTGTCGTTCCTCGGCACGGTGATCCCGATGCTGGAGGTCGCGTTGGACGGCGCGCTGGTGAAGTTCATCATGGACGAGATCGAGGATCCGGTCTGCCAGGACACGTTCCGCAAGATCAATTCCGACGAATCCCGGCATCTGGCCGTCGATTTCGCGGTGATGGACCTGCTCGGCCACGCGCAGATGCGCAAGCTGCTGATCGAGTTGGTCGGCGGCTGGACCAAGCCGTCGCTGATCATCGGCGTGCTGAGCTATGTGCCGCTACTGAACAAGATGCGCGACAACATCGTCGCGATGGGCGTGGACGAGCAGCGCCTCTACCGCGCGCTGGAACGCTACGGCAATGTCGGCGAGCGCAGTGAGTTCGCGCGGCGGCTACCGATGTATCAGCTGGTGAAACGGCATGGCAACTGGGTGATCAACCGCGACAGCCCCTATCACCTCGTCGCCGACGCACTGGTCAAAGTGACCGCGCGGGTGCCGAAGGCGTTGCTGCGCAAGGACCCCACGTGGTCCAAGGAAATCACCTACGAGCCCGCGGCATGAGCAACACGGCGGGCACACACCCGCGCACCATCGACGTCGCGATCATCGGCGGCGGTTTCGCCGGGATCGGCGCCGCGATTCGCTTGAAGCAACGCGGAATCCACGATTTCGTCATCCTCGAACGCGGCACCGCCATCGGCGGTACCTGGCGGGACAACACCTACCCCGGTGCGGCGTGCGACATTCCGTCGCGGCTGTATTCCTACAGCTTCGCGCCCAATCCGGAGTGGTCGCACACATATTCGGGCAGCGATGAGATCCTCGGCTACATCCAGACGATGTCCGCCGAATTCGGACTCGCACCGCATTTCCGGTTCGGCCACAACGTCACCGGCATCGTCTTCGACGAGGGGGCCGGACGGTGGGACGTCGGCATCGAAGGCGACACCGAGAACGTCCGCGCACGCACCGTGGTCCTGGCTTCCGGCCCGCTGGCCAATGCGGGATTCCCGAACATTCCCGGCATCGACGACTACGCCGGACACAAAATTCACAGTGCCCGTTGGGATCACGACTACGACTTCACCGGCAAGAAGGTCGCCGTCATCGGCACCGGGGCCAGCGCGGTGCAGATCGTCCCGGAACTGGTCGAGCGTGCCGCCTCGGTGAAGGTCTTCCAGCGCACGCCGGGATGGGTGCTGCCGAGGGTGAACCGCCGCACCAGCCCGGTGACCAAGGAACTGTTTCGCCGCGTTCCCGCCGCCGAGCGGCTCAGCAGGCAGGCCTGGTTCTACGGGCACGAGTCGGTAGCGCTCGGCGTGGTCTGGAAATCACCGCTGACCAGGGTCGTCGAACTCGTCGGCCGCGCGCAACTGCGGCGCCAGGTGAAGGATCCGTGGCTGCGCCGTCAGCTCACCCCCGAATTCCGCGCTGGCTGCAAGCGGCTGCTGATGACCGACGACTACTACCCCGCGTTGCAGCGCGACAACTGCAAGCTGGTGACCTGGCCGATCGTTCGGCTCGCCGAGCGCGGCATCCGCACCGCCGAAGGTGTTGAGCACCAGGCTGATTGCATCGTGTTCGCCACCGGATTCGAGGTATCCAAGGCGGGAACGCCGATCCCGATCGTCGGGCGCGACGGCAGGGTGCTCGCGCAGGAGTGGTCGCGCGGCGCCTACGCCTACAAGAGCGTCGCGGTGTCGGGATACCCGAACCTGTTTCTCACCTTCGGGCCGAACTCTGGTCCTGGCCACAACTCGGCACTGGTGTACATGGAGGCACAGATCGACTATCTGGTCGGTGCGATCGACACCGTTCTGCGCGAGGACCTGCACATGCTCGACGTGCGTCAGGAGCGTCAGGACCGCCACAACGCGGCGATCCAGCGTCGCCTCACCGCGACCACCTGGAATTCCGGTTGCCGCAGTTGGTATCTCACCGAAGACGGTTTCAACGCGACGATGTATCCGGGTTTCGCCACGCAGTACGTCAACCAACTGCGCACACTGGAACTCGACGACTACGAGGTAGTGGCTCGGCGTGCCGACCACGAGGCCGACGCGATACCGATCGCCTAGCCGTAGGCGGGCCGCCGACACGAACGTCGGGTCGACGAGCACGGACGATAGACTCCTACCCGCGAGAATTGTCTTGTCGGCGGCCACGCGCGGCGATGAATCAGGGAGGTGAGATCGACGCCGGAATACCGGATCGATGACCTCGCGCGCGCCGCGGGCACCACCACCCGCAATGTGCGCGCCTATCAGGAACGCGGATTGCTGCCACCGCCGGTCGGTAAGGACGGCAGGGCCAGCATCTACGGCGACGGGCATCTCGAACGCCTGCAATTGATCGACGCGCTGCTGCAACGCGGTTTCACCACCGCGCACATCGCGGACTTCATCACCAGCTGGGAGACCGGCAAGGACCTCACCGAGGTGCTCGGACTCCAGCACGCGGTCACCGCGTCCTGGGGCGAGGACGAGACGTTCGAGGTGCCGAGGGAATTGGTCGGCACCATCCTCGGCACCGACTCCGACGAGCTGGTGCAGCGGCTACGGGAGATGAATCTCGTTCGCCTGGAAGGCGATACGGTCGTCTTCACCGAAACCCAGCTGCTCACCTCGTTCGCCGAACTGCACGAGTACGGCTTGGAGCTCGGCACGCTGATCGACATCCACGCCGAGGTCGCCGACCGGGTCGACGAGATCGCGCAGATCATGATCACCGCGGCCAAGCAGCACATCGTCGACGAGCGCGGTCCGGGCTGGCTGCCCGACACCAGCGACGAGATCGCCGAGACAACCACCATGCTCAATCGGATGCGCGAGCTGGCCGTGACCTCGGTGCAGGCCGCGCTGGCCCGTTCGCTGGACGAGACCTTGCGCCAGCAACTCGGCGACTACCTGGCCACCGCCGCCGAACGCGACCGTCAGCAGGCGCGCCCGTGACCCCGGCTCACGCGGGCGCCAACGAGGCACCGGTGGTGATCCCGAGCGCGCCGCCGAACAGACAGGACGCACGCATCGGCTGGTCGACGGGTGTCGGGGTCGACACCGAACCTCGGTAGGGACCGTAGACCGGGACCACCTGTCCCGGCGGGACGAAGAAGCCCTGGCATTCGGTGGAGAGCACATACCGGCCGGTACCGCTGTGACACAGCGCGGCGGCGTCGGTGACGCCCCGGTCGACGAAGCAGTCACCGGAATCGGCCGAGGCCGTCGCGGTGCCCGCCAGCGCGAAACCGGCGGCGAGCAGGGTGAGACCCACACCCGCCGCGATCCGGCGTGGGTCGAAAGGTGCTGCGCCCCTGATTGACTCGTTCACACCGAATTCCCTTCTACGCGGACGTTCGTGCCTGTTCGTTACCCCGATGAACAGCCGGCGAGATGGGCATCCTCGCTGGTATGCGCATCGATCGTCGCTCACCGGCCATTTCATCAGACCCGCGGCGCGACGTCGAGCAGGACACCCGTTCCAACGGTGGGGAATCACCGAGCCCTCACCCGCGAGTGAGCACCAACGCCTGCGCGATCAGGGTCAGATACAGCGTGAGAATGAACAAGACGGCCGCGACGACAGGATGCTCCGCGCGGCGCGCGGCATGGAAACGCCAACCAGCCCATGCGGGAAACAGCAACAGCACCAACGGAATCCAGGCAATCACCGCACCGATGCCGGACTGATCCCATGGCCGCACCAACACCAGATCCACCAGCACCGCCACCGCAGCGCACCCCAGCGCGGCACCGGCACTCCCGTTGGGGCCCAACATATTCGAGTAGAACAACTGCCCAGGTACCGGTTCGCGGACGGTCTTCCTCGCGAATTCGAACTGGAGGAACGCCCCCGCGAAAATCACCGCGACCGCCACCAGCGGCCACCGCGTGAGCACCTGACCGGTACCGATCGCCGACACCACCACATACGCGGTGACCAACAGCTGCACCGGATAGGTGACCACCAAACTCACCAGAATGTTCGTACGCACGGTGTGCGAGAGCGACTCCCACCCCCACAGTGCCAGGCCGTAGGCCATGGCCACCGCGATCATCACCGCCGACCCCACCGAGAGCGCGAACGAGGCCGCGACCGCGCCGACGGCGATCACCCCCATGGCGGCGCGTAAGTCGCCGGCGCGCACCGCGCCGGTGACCAGCGGACGATCCGGGTTGTGCACGCGGTCGTAGTCGAGATCCTTCTGCTCGTCCACCATCCGCAGATACAGCAGCACGAACGCGACGATCACGATTCGCAGCAGCGTCGCGCCGCTCGGTGTCCACGCCGTGTCGGGTCGGGTCACCAATGCCGCCGTAGCCTCCAGCGCGAGCACCCAGACGATGCCGTAGAGCAGGTAGTGCGGCTTGTACATCACCACGGTGAACCGAACGATCCTGGCGACCGACGCGAGCACCCCGGTCGGTGCCGCGGCGGCCTCGCTCATCGACGCCCCCGATCCGGCAGCGTCGCCGCCTCGACCTGGTTATCCGGCAGCGCACATTTCTCCGACAACAGTCGCGCCACCGGAACCATCGGCGTCGTCGGCGCCTGGTCCCCCGCGATGCCGAGCCGACGCAGCACCACCGTTGCGGTGTGTTCGCCCATCAGATCGAATCGGCTTCCGCATCGCCGCCGTCGGCGACGAGATCCGCGTCGGCCACCAGATCGTCTTCGGCGAATTCCAGATCCAGCTGCGCGGCAACCACACCCGCCTGCCGGATTTCGCAGTGGATCTCGGTGCGTTCGGCCTGCTCGCCCACCACCCGCGCGACGCATTCCGCGGGCAGATCCAGTTCGACGAACTGATCGAACGCGCTGGCCACACAGTCCAGGCGCGGACGTTGCTCGAGCACCATGGCCAACGCGGTCTGTCGACAGGCCTCGATCAGCAGGGTGCCAGGCACGTGGTCGAGTTGATGATCGAACAGGAACGGGTGGCCGAGGTCGGGCGCCAGCGTCGCCCGCGCGGTATCACCGCTGAGCTCGGGTGCTCCGATCACCACATTGCGCCAGTTCTCCCGACCCACCGCCGCCGCACTCGCCCGCTCGGTGCGCGCGAGAGCACCGGCGAACGGGCCGAGGCCGAGGCTGTCGCGAAACGAGGTGCGCAAACCGTTCCAGTGTCGCGGGGTGGTCCAGGAGAACGATCCGTCGACCGTCATCATCGAGGCGCCGTCGCGCTCGATCTCGATCACCATGTCGAGGCCGGTGAGCGTCTCACCGCGGCGATGCTGGCGGGGCGCGCGAATACGCATCACGAGATCCGCTGGCGCCAAACCGATTTCCCACGCCGAGGTGGCCGCACCGGTGCCGTTGAAGGTACGCACCAGAAACGCCATCTCCGGTCCGACACCGTAGAACTCGTGGGTGAGCGCGATCGCGGCCTGGCGCGCGGCCTCCATTACCAGCAATGGGTCGTGGCGTAGCCCGAGCGAACCCGCGTGGTCACCGTAATAGGCATGCATCCTGGGTAACTGGGCGCCGACCAGGAATTCGTCCTCGGCGACGGAGTCCATCGAGGTGACGAACACCTCCGATACCGCGCATCGGTGCGCGAGCTCGCGCGAAATCGTGCGGCTGTGGCGTGCGGTGGTCACCGCATGAGCATTCACAGTCCAGCCTCCAACCAATCGTGTGCCGACACCGGTCGCAACATCTGTGCGCCCGTTCCGGTTCGCATGGGCAGTACGTGGGAACCGAGCACGATCACCGACCAAGGGTCGAGGTCGAGATCGCGCTCCCACGCGGCGTACAGCAGTCGCGCGCAGTCACTGTCGGAGACCGGATCGAACTCCGAGCCGACCGTGGCACCCGAGCGCGCGACATCGCGCAGAATGCGCGCGGTGGCCTCGGCCCGATCGAAACCGCGCGCGGGCGTCGCCGCGTACAGCTGCTCGGCGAGGATCTTGGTCTCGGCCGAGCGCTCGCCACCGATCCCGGCCTGACTCAGCACCACGGTGCGAGTGCGTTCATCGAAGTACACCGACAGCTCACGCAGGACATCGGCGGGATCGTCGGGTGAATGCACGAGATTCAACAGGTAGTTGTGCCTACCGAGCAGATACCGCAGCTGGCCCGGCACGCGCTTGCGCGGATCGGTAGGCCCCTTCGACTCCGCCAGCCGGATCGGCACCGGCACCTGGCCGTCGCGCCCGCGCACCAGCAGCACCAGCACCTCGGAGATGCCGACCAACAGGTCGGCGAGGCGGCGGCGCTCCGGCGAGGCGATATTCCACGCGAAATACCACAGTGCCCGAGCCAGGTGCCGGTCGACGGGAATCCTGGCGCTGGTGACGACCTGAAAGTCGTTGTCGGCCAACCACTGCAACGTCGGCTCGAGCGCACGGGCGACGATCGCGTCCGGCTTGAGCAACAAGATCGAGTGCGATCGCGCGAACTCCTCGGCATCCAGATCGAATCGATCGAGATGTTCGACGGTCTCCTGGAAGTAGGTGTCGCCGAGATAGGCGGCCACCTTGGCCGGCTGCGGTGTCAATCGCTCGAGCAGGGCGCGCAGTTCTTCGGTCTGTGGGTCGTTGGTCATCGGCGCACTCCTGCGGACCGGTCGTCGGCGAGTATCTGCTCGATCGAGGGCAGCGGCGCACCGAGATATCCGGACTCCAAGCAATAGTCCAGCAGTAGCCGCAGATAATCCTTGCCGCTGGCGGGTGAACGCGTCCCGAGCAGCGCGTCGGCGTTCGTCGTATCGAACACCAGCCGCCGACGAAAATAGCTGGTGTAGAGGCAGCCGATACGCCGGTAGTACTCGCGTTCGACCGGCTCGAGATCCGACTCGGCGAACGTCGCCTCCGGCACGAACGTCGCGACCTCGAAGGACGGATACTCCGCGAGCACGTCGGAGACCTCACGCAACGACAGCGTGTCCCGCCCCACCGCGTGCACCGTACGGCCCTGCGCGGAGTCGAAATCGAGCACCGCGGCGACCACCACGGCGGCGACATGATCGACGGGCGCCAGCGACAGCGTCGCGTCGTAGCGACCAGGCAACGAGCGCAGTTTGCCCTCCACCATCAGCTTGACGACGGTATAGAGATTCTTGTACTCACGGATCGCGCCGGTGTCGCTGGCTCCGGTGACAATGCCGGGGCGCACGATCGCCCAGCGCAGGTCCGGTTGCGCCCGCACCAGCTGCTCGGCACGAAACTTGCTGTCCTCGTAGCCGTTTCCGAAGGACTGTTCGCCGTCGGACGCGTCCTCGGTGATCGTGCCGCCGCGCATGCCGCACACGTAGGCGGTGCTCACCTGCACCAGCGGGACATCCCACCGCCGTGCCAGTGCGATCGCGTTGGCGGTGGCGGCGACATTCAGTTCCTCGTAGTCCCGGTCGGAGGCGTCGAACGCCGTCGTGGCCGCACAGTGCACGATCATGCCGACACGCTGGGACAACTCGGCGAGGTCGCGCTCGGCCATGCCGAACTCCGGCAGCCGGATGTCACCCTGCACCGAGGTGCCCGGCGTCACCACCGTCGCGTCGTTGCGGACGATCGCCGAATTACTGTGCAGCACAGCGCACACCGGAACGCTCGCGGCCAACAGGCGCGCCACCACCTCGGCGCCGACCAAGCCGCTCGCGCCGGTGATCAGTACGGTGTCGCGGTCGCTCATGCGCGTCCCTCCTCGGCGAGGCTCGTCGTGACGAGGGTGACGACATCGCCGACGCGACGCACGCCGAACAGTTGTTCCGGTCGGTAGCGGGGCAGGTCGAAGGTGCGCTCGAGCACCACGGTCAGCTCCATCAGTCGTAGCGAGTCGAACCCGATGTCTTCTATCAGCCGCTGCTCGGCGTCGAGGTCGGTACGGGGTTCGGGGGCCATCGCGCCGATCAGCGCGCGCACCCGTTCGGCAGGATCCAGCACGTCGCCGGTGGTCATGACAGCTCCGTTTCACGCAGATGAGGTTGGTGCCCACCGGAATTCAGCAGGTCCCTGGCTTCATCGATGGGCAGGTCGGTATTGAGGTAGCCGGCGATGCGCAGCCAGTCGTAGCTGATCGCCAGGGTGCGGCGCCACTGCTCGCGGGAATCGAACGAGGCGGGGAATCCGGTCGCGGAGCCACCGGCGGCCACCCAGCGCACCAGTGCCACGAATTCGTCCACCGCGCTGAGCCCGGCGATCGCGTCCTGCCCCGCGTCGAGAATCCGCGAGAACCGCACTCGCTGGGCCTCGGCCAGACTCGCGAGCAGGTCGTCGCGGCGCATGGCATGGGTGGGCAGCAGCCGCCGGATCGTCGCCGCCGCGGCCACATCGGCGGGCAACGGATGAATACCGAACGCCGACAACAGGACTCGAACGCTCATGGCGATCAAACGGTGCGCCGCGATATCGGCGACGCCGCCTTGCGCGTTCTTCACCGCGCCCGCGAGATCCTCGCGCGCGTTCTCCAGCACGATATTGGCCCACACCAGATTCAACGCGCACTCGGTGAACCGCAGGGCGGGCAGGGGCGAGAGCGTCGCGATCGTGTCCTCCCTGGCCGCACCGAGGATGCCGAGAGCGGGCGCGAGCGAAGACGGCACCGGCGTCATGGGGCGCAGCTGCGCGCACATCGCCAATGCGGGGGCGATCACTTCGCCTCGACGCCACTGCAATCCGACGAATCCGAGCCGAACGAACTCCGCGAGCTCCTCGGTGATGTCGCGGCGCGCGCGAGCGAGCACGTCGGCCACCGAATGCCGGAACACCACCGACCGCCAGGCGCGAGCGCCGTTGTCCGACAGGACGAATACCTCGCGTTCGCCACGCAGGACATGCACTCGCCCGCCGATCGACCAGGTCGTGACGCCGGGAACCCTGGCGAACACAATCTGGTGCGGATCGTCCTGAACACCGTCGACGCCGAGCTCCTCGGCCAAGTCGAGCGCGCGCGCCCAGGTATCCGGTGCGCTCACCGAGGTGTCCACGGCGACGAGATCGCGGTAGGTGCCGATGGGTGCGTGCGCACCGAGCCGATCGAGTTGGCGTGGCAGCCATTTGGTTTCGACATACGTTTCGCCGCGCCGCGCCGCCCACCCCTTCATCGCCTGCGTCAGGCCGTCACGAAGCCAGTCGGCGGCTTCGTCCTCGGCCCGCAAGGCGTGTAGCGCCACCGCGTGACGCAACGCCTGCCGAGCGCGCGCGAACCACCAGTCCGCGACGATGTCGGCGAAGCCGCTGTGTTCGAGCAACCCGCGCAGCGCGGCGACCTCGGTAGCACCGTCGGGACTGCGCACCACCGTGGCGCGCAGGAACCGCTGACACCGATTGAGCACGTCTTCGTCCAACTCGGCGACGCTCGCCGCCTCGGCGACCCTGCGCAATTGTCGACGCAATTGCGCCGTCGAGCGCGTCCGCACCTCCACCCGGCGACCATCGATGAACAGCACGGTCGGCAGGGTCGGCAGCTCCTCGTCACCGGGGGTGAGCACGAGGAAATCGACGTCGGAGCCGTCGTTGCCGAACCCCTCGGCCAACGAGCCCTCGAACAGCACCGACGAACCCGAGGCCACCTCGACGCTCACCAGCGCGTGTGCCAGCAGTTGCTCGATCCGCGCAGGTGGCAGGGTCGGTCGCGGCAGCGAATCCGAACTCGAATCCTGCTGCGCCGCAGTACTCTTCAGTGCGGCGGCGGTGCCGTCCACCTCGTGCACCACCGCGTCCGGCAGCAGGCCGTCGCGATACTGCTGCCACATGTGCCTGCGCCGCGGCTTGCCGCTCGAGGTCCTTCGGATGATGCCGCGCGGCCCCGTGACGATAGTGACCGTCTGCGCGGGACCGAGCTCACCGCGAATGATCTTGCGCGCCTGACTGATCCACTCACCCGGCGCCGACTCGGCGAACAAGGCGATGCCCTGGGCACCCGCCTCGGTGATCGCCACGGCGGCGAGCTTGCCCTTGGTGATCCCGGTCTCCTGCGACACCCGTGACTCGATGTCTTCCATGAAGACCGACCTGCCACGCACCTTCAGGCTCGACCCCATCCGCCCGAGTACGAAAACCTCGTCGCGATAACGGAATCCGGCGTCACCGCTGTAGAGCGCACCGTCGAGAATCCTGGTCGACCCTGAGCCGGTATCGCTGTAGCCCAGCGCCACCGAGTCGCCGACCACCACCATCTCCCCGAGTACACCGTCGGGCAGCTCGCGACCCTGCTCGTCGACCACGCGCACGGTGGATTCCGGGGTGGAGAAGCCGAGACCGGTGATCCAGCCGGCACCGTCCACCCGATGGGTGTCGTCCAAGGCGCGCTCGTCCAACACCCGCACCGGCTCACCGAAGCGCAGCGCCGGGTTGTCCAGGCGCAACGCGGTGATCGGACGACCGCGTGCCGAGGAGGTCACCATCAGCGTCGCCTCCGCGAGACCGTAGGCCAGCGTATAGGCGTTCGTCGAAAAGCCTTGGCGGCCTGCCAGTTCGGCGAAAGACTGGAGATCGGCGACCTCCACCGGCTCCGACCCCACCGCGAGCGTGCGCCACCCCGACAGGTCGAGATCGGCAATCTGCTCCGGAGTCACCCGGTGGGCGACATAACCCAGTGCGAACGACGGCGACGGCGAATGCTGTGCGTGCGCCATCGCACGCAACCAGCGCACCGGGTCGCGGACGAACTGGTCGGGGCGCATCAGATACAGATTGCCCTGGTTGGTCACCGTTGTGAGGAACGCGCCGACCAAACCCATGTCGTGATACAGCGGCAGCCACGACACCATCGCCTCGCCGGGCCGCCAATCGACCAACCGGGAGATCATGTCGATGTTGTTGGCCAGATTGTGCCAACTCACCCGCACACCACGCGGCGCACCCGTCGACCCCGAGGTGAATTGGAGCAACGCGCACTCGTCCTGTTCACCGAGCACCCTGGTCGCCGGTGCGGGGGCCAAGGTGGCCACATCGATCACCAACGGCTCATCGGCGCGACCCGCCGCCGTAGCGGCCTCGCGCACGAACGACACGAACTCCGGCGAGGTCACCACCAGGCGCGGCGCCGACTGCTCGAGAATTCCCGCGATATGCGCGACGATCTGCGCCATGTCACCGAACATGGGCGGCGCGACCGGGGTGAACACCCCGCCACACGCCCACACCGCATAGAAGGCGGACACGCAGGCGAAACCGGTCGGCATGATCACGCACGCACCGTCGCCGCTGGTCATGCCGTGTGCGCGCATCAGTTCGGCGATCGCCCACGCCTGCTCGGCGAGCTCGGCGTAACTGCGAAACTCCCAGCCGTCGGACTCGTCGGCCAAATGGATTCCCGTATCGGTCGCCGGGTCGACGAGCCACCCGCGTACGGCCGCGACATCCCCCACTCGCGCGACATCGTTGTCATGCATCCCGCTGATCTCCTTCGGACAGCACAGTAACCGTCCCATTCGTTCCATCGACCCGAATTCGCATCCCGGTTCGCAACCGCTTCGTGACGTCCTTGACCTGCACCACCGTCGGGACGCCCAGCTCACGCGCGACGATCGCGACGTGGGTGAGCGGGCTGCCGCGCTCGATCACCAGCGCCGCCGCCGACGGCAACGCCGCGACCCAGCCCGGATCGGTGCGGTAGGCGATCAACACCCCGCCCGCCACATCGCGCGGCTCGTCGACGATCACCGAATCGCCTTCGGCGACACCTGATCCGGACGGCGTTCCGGTGAGCACCGTGCCCGCTGTGGCCGCGGGGGTGTCGGTGACCGGCACCCAGCCCTGCTGCGCCAATTCCGCCCGTGAGAACGTCGCGCCCGTCGTCACGAACCGTGCCGGTGCGACGAGCTCGCAATCCCTGGCGCGCTGCGCCTTTCGAGCCGCGATCAGTGCGCGCAACCCGGTGGTGTCGGCGCCCTCGTAGCTGCCACGCAACTCGTGCACCGTCAGGAAGAAGACATCGGCGAACTCGTCGATCACCCCGCGCGCGGCCAAATCACGGCCCATCACCCGGATCATCCGCTTCACGATCCCGAAGGCCCTCGTCCGGCAGAACCGCAATCGTTCGCGATGGGCGGCGCACCGAGAAACCTTGCCGCGCAACCGTTCATAGATCCCGCGACGCCAACCCCTCAGGTGCGCGTCGAGGTACTCCTCGGCCTCGTCGCCGTGCCCGAGCGGCGCGTCCGGCAGCGCGCTGCGCAGCATGACGAACAGGCTCGACGGGTCCTCCCGCAGGTCGGGGGTCTCCAATTTCAGCTCGTCCAGGCTGCGATAGCCGTAGCTGTCGATATAGGCGTCGACCGCGGCACGGAAGGCGGGGTATTCGGCGATCGCGGGGTAGATCTGTTCGGGCGCTGTCGATTTCACCAACTCCGCCAGCTCGCGGTCGGCGCGCACCAGATCGGCCAGCTCACTCATCGCGCGGGCGGGTTCGGCCGACTCCACATCCGCGCCGGGTCCGACGACGGCGTAGAGGAACCATTCCGGCGCCTTCGGCAGAAATAGCTTGGTGAGCAGGAACATCAGGCCCGTGCAGGTGAGCAGGATGGCGTCGAGCACCATCAGCGGACCCCACCGCCGCACCAGATCGTCATCGACCGTGCGATAGGCGGTGTAGGCCTGTTCGCCCGTCATCGTGGTGTAGTCCATGGCGTCGTATTCGTCGTAGACGCGGTAGAACTCCGTCATGAAGTTCTCGATCATCTCGTCGATACCGGTCAACCGACGCCAATAGGTCGCCGTGGTGACCACGCGCGAGCGGAGCCTGCTCCACGGCGAGTCGAAGGTGAACGGGCGCAACGTCTTCGCGATCTCGTTCGGCAACGGTTCGGCCACGCCGAGCGCGGCCTCCAGCACCTTGCGGTTGAGCGGGTAGCCCGGCGCGATGCCCACCATCCGGTACCAGTGCAACAGGTTGTAGTAGACGCGGCCGTGAAAGTAGCCGAGCAGCACCGGAGTCCACTGCTCGGTCTGGCGCACCTGCGCCGCCGGCACCTTCAGCGACCGCGCGTAGCCGTGATACACGCGACCGTAGATATCGGCGGCGGTGGTGTAGGTCAACGGCGAGGTGACGCCGTTGAAACTCTCGATGATATTGGAGTTGTCCCAGATGCGCTGCTGACCCGCGGGGACCTGCTCACCGGCACCGCGCAGCAACGCGGTCTCCTCGGCGCCCCGCTCGGCCACCGTCGAGGTGATCGGGCGCGCCTGCAACAACCAGAGACCGTCGTCATCGATTGCCCACTCCACGTCCTGCGCGGCGCCGAAGCTGGCCTCCAGCTTGCGGCCCCATTCCACGAGTTCCTCGATCTCGGCCCGCGCCAGTGCCGAGCGTGCGCGACGCTCCGGCTCCACCGCACGCACCGCGACGCCGGACGCGCCGGTCGCGGTGTAGGACTGCTCCTTGTCCCCCACGGTCGTCTCCAGCACCGCGCCCGTGACCTTGTCGATCACGATCGAATCCGCGTCGACCGCACCCGAGACCAAGCCCTCGCCGAGGCCGTAGACCGCGCTGATCACCAACTCGTCGGCCCCGCCGCTGATCGGGTTGGCGGTGAACAACACACCGCTGGTCTGTGCCGCGACCAGCCGCTGCAACACCACCGCCGCCGCCGAGGGCAACGCCTGCGCATGGGCGAACGCGTAACGGATCGAACGCTCGGAGAACGCCGAAGCCCAGCAGCGCCGCACTCGGTCGAGCACCTCGTCGATTCCGTGGATGTCGAGGAAGGAATCGAACTGTCCCGCATACGAGTAACCGGGGCCGTCCTCGACCGGCACCGAGGAGCGCACCGCGATCGCGCCACCACCGAGCCGGTCGTAGGCGTCGGCGATCAAGGCACGCACGTCTTCGGCCACCGGCGCGGCGACGATCGCCGCGCGCAGCGCCGCACCGGCGGCAAGGGCCGAATCGAGGGCACCCTGCTCGGTAACGCTGATATCAGTGAGTTCGGCCAGGGCCGCGGTGAGCCCGGCGTCCTTCTCGAAGCGCGCGAACGTCTCGATGCCGAGCACATTCCATTCGGGGACGCGGAAACCCCCTTCGTGCAAGCCGAGTAACCCTCGGGCCTTGCCACCACCCTCGGCAGCCATCGTCGCGGAATCGGTCCACGGTCCAAGCAGTCGCACTGCGTTCTCTCCCATCGGCCCCGACCGGCGCCGTTCTCCGGTTCGCCTCTTGCGTTCAACACCCGAACACCCGGCACTACCTACCGGACACATTTCACGAGGTTCTTGGGATATATCCCTGTATTTCCCGGGTCGTTAACCGATACTGCCAAGGGCACAGTGTCGCCGCCGCGCGAGCGAACGGGTGTGACCGCTAGGCTGCCCTGGAGTGTCGGTGGGTTTGTGAGGATGTGATTCGGCAGTGGGTTGGACGTTCACTCCCGATGAGTTCGCCCACGTATGGCGCGAAACCGACCTCGACCGCCACCCGTTCCCCTTGCGGATCCTCGAAACTCCTCGCACCGAGGACGAGGCGCACAAGCTGCGCCAACGCCTCGATGAGCAATTGCCGAGCGGGGCCGATCCCGACCTCACCGCCTGCCTGCGCATTCTCGCGGCACCACACACCAGGATCGTGGCCGTCGGCGGTACCCACCAGCGCGGCCACGAAATCCGCCTGCTCGCCGGGGTCATCTACAACCGCGCCGTACTCGCCGTACAGCAACCAGGATCGAGCGCGGAATTCGGTGGCCACGTGGGCATCTCGATCGGTCACACCGGCAAACTCGGCGCACGGATCGCCGCGCTGCTGCCGGAGGCCGACGCGGGACGCCACCGAGCCAGAACCGCGCCCGCCGACGCGGTACGCGACGAGGAGTCGGTGATCGCCAGTCAGCCCGCGGCGCCGCGCATCCGCAGGCTGCTGCTGCAACCGCACACCGCCGAAGGACACATCCGCATCGAACCCCGGCTGGACCGTCCGACACCGCCGCCACCGATTCACTACACCTGGTTCGACGTGGCCGACGACGGCCGCTACCTGATCAAGGCGGGCGAGCAGGTGCACATCACGCCGGCGAGCACCGAGCAGATCGGTGCACAGCTGCAAAAACGCATTCCTGCGTAAGCCCGACGGCCAGATGCCAACCGGCAACACCTGCTGCCCTGCCTACCGCTTGCCGCTACTCTGGTCGAACGAACCGATCTCAGGGGTGCGCGATGATGATCGATACCAGCCGAGCCGATATCGCCGGATTCAAGCAGGCGGCGCAGGCAGGGTCCGTCCAGTTCGACCCGGACGCGGCGCGACGGTGCGCCGAAATGTACGACCACCAGGCCGACCGGCTGCTCTACCTCCAGCAACAGCTCGAAACCACCTCGGAGTTGGGCGGATTCGGCGGATTCGTCTCCGCGCAACAGTTACAGGCCGGGTTCACCCACAAGGCACGTGACGCCGCGGCGCTGCTCGATCACTACATCGAAGCCGCCTACCGCATGAAGGAAGCGTTTCTGCTCAGCGCGGGCCTTTTCGAAGAGGCCGACGCCGCCAACGCCGCCGCGCTGCGCGCCATCGAGACAAGGGCACCACGATGACCGGCAACGATCCCGACTACATCAGCTCGATGGAGCACTTCGAGTCGATGCGCCACGAGGAGATCTACGCCAAGGCGCAGCAAATCGACGCCGAACAGGTCCTGCGCGCCTCGGCCACCTGGCTGGAGGTCGCCGGGACCCTCACCGCGTCGTTCCCGCTCACCCGCGACACCGTCGACCGCGAGATGAACTCGGTGCAGTGGCAGGGCGCCACCGCCGACGCCGCCTACGAGAGCACGCGCAGCTTCGCCGCCTCGGTCGATGAACTCGCCGGGATCATGACCGAGGTCAGCGCCAGGCTCGGCGGTGTCGCCGCGGCCGCCGAAGCGGTGAAGCTCGCCGTGGTACCACCCGGCACCTCGGGGCCCGTCGGCGCGATCGCCGAACTGCTCGAATCCGCGCACGTGATCGATGCGCAGGCCGCCCAGGAAGTGCTACGGCAAGAAGCCGTGCTCGCCATGAACATGGTGTACAAACCCGCCTACCGGCTGGCGGGTACCGGCGTTCCCGCGCTGCCGCCGCCCCCGCTGCAGCGGGACGCACCGCAGGGACAGCCACGGACCAACGGCCACGCGGTCGACCCGAGCGTGACCGCACCCGATACCGAGACCGTCCCGGTCACACCCGCGCCGAACGCTGCCGAGCCGAACGCGCCGGAACACCGAGCACCCCGGCAGAGCGCGCCGGAAACCCCTGACCCCCAAGCCACTCCGGCCCCTGTCCCTTCCCCCGCGCCCGCGCCGTCGTCCGAGCAGCCGACACCGCCCGCGCCGACAGCGCCAGCACCGCCGACGCAGGCACCGACACCCACCCAGGAGCCGACGCAGGCACCGCCGACGCCGGACGCGCAAGCGCCGCTGCCGACAGCTCCCCCGATTCCCGAGGTACCCGACCCCGACCTCCCGCAACCACCACCGATCCCGGACCAGGGCGAGGCACAGGAACCGCTCCCGATCCCGGAACCCGAACAGCCACAGGCGCCCCCGCCCATCCCCGGTGCGGGCGAACCCACCCTCACCGACCCCGGCGGCCAGCCGGGCATCACCGGTCCCATCCCGGACCCAGCCAGCCAGAACCCACCGTCGACCACCAACCAGCCGGGGGTCGTGCCCTCCAAACGGTGAGATAGTCGGCAGACCGTTTCCGTGTTCGGCCCGGGCCGAGAACGGCGGCATCCTCGAAATGACACAGCGGAGAAGTGCCAGGCCGCTACTCGGCACCAATCACTCGGCGCGGTATCGCGGCTCGGCGACAGCGCGTCGTATCCGCATGACGCCGATGGTTTGTGCGTTCGTGCCGGCGCACATGGCCCGCGCGACGCGGAGAGCGGGCACGAACCGCATCACCCGTTGCATCGATCGGCGGAGACTTCAGACGCCCAACGGTGGTCTCCGGCGGCGAAACGTGCCGCGATACAGCAACCGCCATTCGCGTCATCGGTAGTGCGCCTGCATGACCGCGCGACTCCCACGCGGGCGAAGCCGCCGCTCTGCCGCACCCACGCCTGGCCGCGCTGCTCAGCAGCATGCCCGTCGGCAGCCCGATCCGACACAGTGCATGTCCCCCACGTTTGGCGCGAGCGGGCTGGCGACCGAACACACGGGTCAGGAAAGCGATCTCCACGCCAACCCGAACGTGGCTGGCCGCGCAGATTCATGTTCGGCTCGTTCGGCCCTGCCTTGCGCGCGGCGACATCAGGCCGAAGGCGCCCACTCCGAAAGGTACGCACGGTAGGTGCCCAATGGCAGCGCGGCGTCGTACACGAGCTGACCCGACGGCGTGAATTCGGAGATGTGCGCGGCCGAACCCCAGCCGACGAGGGTGTTGCCGTTGGGCAGTGTCTGGGCATTACCCATGGCGTAGGCCGTCAGGTTGGCGGGATGAACTTGCTTGCGCAGCAACGACGCTCGGCCCGCGTCCACGTCGAGCCGAATCCACTGCACGTCGGAGAGGCCAAGGGTGGTGCGGCCGCTGGAGTTGTTGTCGAACAGGCGCAGGGTCGTCGGGTCGGCGAACTCCGCGTCGTGCTGGAAGGCGAACTCGACACCGGGCTCCAGCGCGAACGACGAACGCTTGCCACCCAACTGCCAGTTGATCTCGCCGGTCTCGATGTCGACGTCGTAGACCGTGGAGGTGTTGCGCAACGAGATCACCAGATCGCCGTGCGGATCCAGTGCGATCGAATTCATGTGAAACGGATCGTAGGTGCTGGCGCCGGGCAGCAGGCCCGGCTCGGTGCTGTCGGTCAGCGGCACGTGCTCGGCCGCGCTCCAGCGCAGCAGCACTCGCTTGCTCGCCACATCGACCACCGAGGCGACGGTGTCGAACATCTTCGCGTCCTTCGGCCCGCCGATCGCGGTGAGATCCGCCGACACCTCCTCGTACGAGGTGATCAGCGCGCGGCCGTCCTCGGTGAGCCGGAACTCATGCACATCGGACCCGGAAATCCCTGGCGCCGAGATCTTTTCGATGATGTTGCCGTGCTCGTCGGCGATATAATCGGCACCGGATCCGTGCCCGGCGACCGTGCTGCCCTGCCACCAGGTCAGCACCCGCTTGCCCTGATAGGTCTGGGTACGGAAGTTCGACACGTCCTGGCCGGGCGGCGGCGTGTAGCGCCACACCTCATGACCAGCCTTGTCCAGCACGATATTCGCCGCCGCCACGGCGGGCAGCGGCGCCAACGCCTGCGCGACCCCCGGCACGAGAGCAGCGGCACTCACCCCGTTGGAGTAATAGACATAGCCGGGCGCACCCGAGGGCTCGTTCACCGTCACGGTGTAGGCCAACGCCGCGACCGGCGGGCTCGGCAACAGCGGCGCCGACAGCGCCGACGGTGCGCAGAGCACGATACAAACGGCCGACAACACCGCGGCCCGCCGCACCCGACGGGAAAGAACGTTCATCCGAGATTCCTGGCTTTCTGCGGTTCGCATCTCGATCACGCGGCGATCAGGACACGGTCGAGACTCAGACCTTGACCAGATCGTCGGCGTGAATTACCGGACGCTGCATAGTATCCGGTAACTCCACGGTGGACCGACCGAGCATCCCGGAAAGCTCGGTGTTGTCGTATTCGACTACGCCCCTTGCGATCACCCGATTGTCCGGCGACACCAGATCCACCACGTCACCACCGTAGAAACGCCCACGCACGCCGGTGATCCCCGCGGCGAGCAACGACCGTCGACGACATGCGACGGCCTGCACGGCACCCGCGTCGAGCAGGACCGCACCGCGGCTGTCGGCGGCATGGCGAACCCAGAACTTACGCGCGGACAACCGAACCGGGCGCGCGGCGAACGCGGTGCCGACCTCGCCGTCGGTGAGCGCGGCTGCCGCCGAGTCGGCGGCGGCGAGTAACACGGGCACCCCCGCGTCGGCGGCCAACCGCGCGGCCGACAACTTCGAGGCCATCCCGCCGGTGCCGAGCGTGCCGCCGCTCCCGGCGATCACGCCGTCCAGATCCGCACTGCTGCGCACCTCGGGGATGAAGTTCGCCGATCCCTTTCTCGGATCACCGTCGTACAAACCGGAAACATCCGACAGCAGCACCAACGCGTCGGCGCCCACCAGATGCGCGACCAACGCGGCAAGCCGGTCGTTGTCGCCGAAGCGGATCTCCTCGGTCGCCACGGTGTCGTTCTCGTTCACCACCGCCACCGCACCGAGCAGCCGCAACCGATCCAGCGTGCGCTGGGCATTGCGGTGATGCTCGCGACGGGAGAAGTCACCCGCGCTCAGCAACACCTGGCCGACCGTGCGCTGATACCGCGCGAACGACGTGCCCCACGCATGGGCCAACGTCAACTGCCCGACACTCGCCGCGGCCTGTTTGGTGGCCAGATCACGCGGACGGCTGGTGAGCCCGAGCGGCGCCAACCCGGAACCGACCGCACCGGAGGACACCACCACCACATCCGAGCCCGCACGCATACGCGCCTCGACGGCGTCGACCAAACGATCCAGCCTGGCGGTGTCCAACCCGCCCGGCAAGCTGGTCAGCGCCGAGGAACCGATCTTCACCACCACCCGGCGCGCGGTGACGATCGACCGTCGCGCCGCACTGAAACCTGACGAATCCGCCCCCGCGGCCACCGAATTCATAGACACAGCGCCCGCACCCCCTGCGCGCCAACCGAATACACGGCGCCTGGTACGCGGGGTGGCAACGGATGTGGAATATGCGGCGCCCCAGCGCATTCGGTTGTCAACCGCAACGGCATGTTCGCGCCCATATCCCTGTCCTGTCCTCAGTCTCTGTCGTCGTCGGCGTCCACGTCGTCGGCCGGTGGGAGGTCGGCCTCGCCCGACGGCTTGTCGCCGACGAGCCCACGACGCACCCGCGAGGCGTGCTTACGCTCGGCCGCACCGATCCGTTCGTTCTGCTCGAGCCGAATATCGGTGCCGCGCCCCGTCGGAACCCGCTCGATACCCGCCGAGATCTGCGGCTCCCACTCGAAACTCACCGGACCGATGGTGACCGGCGCACCCGGCTCGGCGCCCTGCTTCACCAACTCGGCCTCAACACCGAGGCGCGCCAAACGGTCGGCGAGATAGCCGACGGCCTCGTCGTTGTCGAACTGCGTCTGGCGTACCCACCGTTCCGGCCTGGTGCCGCGCACGATGAAACCGCCCGGCTCCTCCGGGTCGGCGTACACACTGAAACCGGACTCGTCCACCGCGATCGGCCGAATCACGGTGCGCTTCGGCGCCGCCTTCGGGTGCGCTTCGCGATACTCGCGTACCAGATCCGCCAACGCGAATGTCAACGGCCGCAACCCCGCCCGGCTCACCGCCGAGATCTCGAACACCGGCCAGCCACGCGCGGAGAACTCGTCGTGCACCATCTCGGCCAACTCGGCGCCATCGGGCACATCGGTCTTGTTCAAGATCACCACGCGCGGACGACCGGCGAGGTCGCCGAGATCGTCGTCGGCACTCAGCGCGGGCTTGTACGCCGCCAACTCGGCTTCCAGCGCGTCCACATCCGACACCGGATCGCGACCCGGCTCCAGCGTCGCGCAGTCGACCACATGCGCGAGCACCGCGCAGCGCTCCAGATGCCGCAAAAAGTCCAACCCCAGCCCCCGCCCCGCACTCGCACCGGGAATCAAGCCGGGCACATCGGCGACGGTGAAGGTGGTGTCACCGCTGGCGACCACCCCGAGGTTGGGCACCAACGTGGTGAACGGGTAGTCGGCGATCTTCGGTTTGGCCGCCGACAACACCGAGACCAGCGACGACTTCCCCGCGGAAGGGAAACCGACCAACCCCACATCGGCGACCGACTTCAGCTCGAGAACGAGCTCCAGCTCCTCGCCCTCCTCACCGAGCAGCGCGAAACCCGGCGCCTTACGCGCCTTCGACGCCAATGCGGCATTGCCGAGCCCGCCGCGACCACCCCTGGCCACGATGAATCGATTGCCGGGGCCGACGAGATCGACCAGAACGTTGCCCGCTTTGTCGAGCACCACGGTGCCATCGGGCACCGACAGCATCAGTTCGCCGCCCTGCTTGCCGTCGCGGTTGCTGCCCTCCCCCGGCTTGCCGTTGCCCGCCTTGGCATGCGGATGGAAGTGGAAATCGAGCAGCGTGTGCACGTTGGCGTCGACCTCCAAGATCACGTCGCCGCCATTGCCACCGTTGCCGCCGTCGGGGCCGCCCAACGGCTTGAACTTCTCGCGGTGCACCGAGGCACAGCCGTGCCCGCCCTTACCCGCACGCACATGCAGCACGACACGGTCGATGAATTTGGACATAGGCCGATCATCCTCCTTCGGGAGTGGTCGTACTCGAGGTCGCGTCGCGGGTTCGCGGCACAGCCGATGACAGATCGCGTCGTCACGAGACACAGAAAGCGGGCCAGGGTGAAACCCTGACCCGCTCAGCTGTTGTCTACGTTGGGCCAGGCTATGCCTCGACCGGCTCCGGGACGACAATGTTGACGGTCTTGCGGCCACGCTTGCTACCGAAAGTGACCGCACCGGCTTCGAGCGCGAACAGCGTGTCGTCGCCGCCACGGCCGACGTTCACGCCGGGGTGGAAGTGCGTGCCACGCTGACGCACCAGGATCTCGCCCGCCTTGACGGCCTGACCGCCGAAGCGCTTGACGCCGAGGCGCTGGGCGTTGGAATCGCGTCCGTTCCTGGAACTGGACGCACCCTTCTTGTGTGCCATAGCTGATTCTCCTCGAAGTCTTTACTTGATGCCGGTGACCTTGATGACCGTCAGCGGCTGACGGTGACCCTGGCGCTTGTGGTAGCCGGTCTTGTTCTTGAACTTGTGGATGCGGATCTTCGGGCCCTTGGTCTGCTCGACGACCTCGGCGGCCACGGAGACCTTCGCGAGCTTCGCGGCATCGGCGGTGAGGTCGGCGCCATCGACGACGAGGACCGGGTCGAGCGCGACGGCCGTGCCGGGCGCTCCCTCGATCTTCTCCACCTTCACCAGGTCACCGACCGCGACCTTGTACTGCTTTCCGCCGGTCTTGACGATCGCGTACGTTGCCATCGGTCGGCTGCCCTTCTTCCTGTAGTGCTCGGCACTCGCTCACGCGGCAAAGGCAACCGGCCGGATGATTCCGCCGGACGCGCACAGCCGCAAGACTGGTCTGGTATTTACCGCCGCCTCGGCGCCTGGTGATGCTCGGTGTCGACCTTCGACGACGTCTTGCGACGGCGTGAACGCCTCTCCTCGAGTACCGGGGCCACGAAGACAGCACATGCTGTCACCTGGCAGCGACTGGCCAAGATTACAGGACGGGCACCATCACAACCAAACCGGTCCCCGGCACGACCTCGACAGCAGTGCCCGAACCGCACGAACACGTGTGGCCTCCGTCATCGATCGATGACGGAGGCCACACGTGAACTGGCACAACTCAGTCCGGCGCCCCCGCAGGACGGCCGACGGCCCGACGCCGCGGGCGCCGCACCGGAACCTCGGGCGGCTCGGGATCGGAGTAGTCGATCGCCACCGGCGCGGCCTGCTCGGCGCTCGGCAGGACGAACACCGCACCGGCGCTGTCGGCCGCCGGAGCCGCGGTGGAACGCGCCACCCTCCGGCGACGCGCGGGACGCTGCGCGGGCGCTGGCGCACCGTTGGTCGGCGCGTCCGACCCTGCGGGTGCCGTCGGCTCAGCGGGAGCGTGCGCTTGCGCCGGGACGCTCGCCTCGACCACCGCACTCGTTGCCGCGGCCTCCTGCGTGTCCGTCGGCGCGGTGACGGCCTCCGGCTGCTCCACGGCAGCACTGTCGGCGGGCTTGTCCGAGGAGCGGTTCTTGGCCGACCGTCCGCGTCCGGAACGCTTCCGAGGGCTCGCCTCCCGCGCTTCGGCGACCTCGACCGCCTCCGCGGGCACCACCTCGGCATCGTCGGCGGGCACCGCGACGGCGGCCTCCTGCTCGACCACCGCCGTGTCGTCCGACGACGCGGCGACCTCGTCGGAATCCGGGTGATGCGAGGCCATCGCCAACGCGACCGGATGCGCGCGCTTGACCGCGATGTCTTCCTCGGCGGGTGCTGGGGCCGACCCGTTGGTCGCGGGCTCCGGCGTACTCGGCGCAGCGGCGGCGGGCGCGTTCTTGTCCCGACCGCGACGACGCCGCGAACCACTGTCCTTACGGCCACCGTCGTCGTTGGACGACGACGCGGACGCCTCCACCGGGTAGGTGTGCACCAGAATGCCGCGACCCTGGCAGTGCTCGCAGGTGGTCGAGAACGCCTCGACCAGCCCGGTTCCCAACTTCTTGCGGGTCATCTGCACCAGGCCGAGCGAGGTCACCTCCGACACCTGGTGTCGGGTCCGGTCGCGCCCGAGCGCCTCGGTGAGCCGACGCAGCACCAGATCCCGATTCGACTCGAGCACCATGTCGATGAAGTCGACGACGATCATGCCGCCGATATCGCGCAGCCGCATCTGGCGCACGATCTCCTCGGCCGCCTCCAGATTGTTGCGGGTGACGGTCTCCTCGAGATTGCTGCCGCCGGACCCGGTGAACTTGCCGGTGTTGACGTCGATCACGGTCATCGCCTCGGTGCGGTCGATGACGAGCGTGCCACCCGAGGGCAGCCACACCTTGCGATCCAACGCCTTCGACAACTGCTCGTCGATGCGATGCGCCTCGAACACGTCGACACCGTTGTTCTCGTGCCGCGACACCCGCGTGAGCAGGTCGGGCGCCACCGTGCCGATGTACTTCTCGACGGTGCTCCACGCCCGGTCACCCTCGATGACCAGCTTGGAGAAGTCCTCGTTGAACAGGTCGCGAATGACCTTCACCAGCAGGTCGGGCTCTTCGTACAGCGCCTTGGGCCCGCTGGAATCCTTACCGGCGGCGGCCTTCTCGATCGTGCGCCAGGTCGCCTGCAACCGTTCGACGTCGCGCGCCAGTTCCGGCTCGCTGACCCCCTCGGAGGCGGTGCGGATTATGACACCCGCGTCGGCGGGCACGATCTCGCGCAGGATCTCCTTGAGCCGCTTGCGCTCGGTATCGGGCAGCTTGCGGCTGATCCCGGTCGAGGTGCCGCTCGGCACGTACACCAGGAACCGACCGGCCAGGCTGATCTGGGTCGTCAGTCGAGCACCCTTGTGCCCCACCGGATCCTTGGAAACCTGCACCAGTACCTGATCGCCCGGCTTGAGCGCCTGCTCGATCTTGCGCTCACGTCCGCCGAGGCCGGCGGCCTCCCAGTTCACCTCACCGGCGTAGAGCACGCCGTTGCGGCCACGGCCGATGTCGACGAAGGCCGCCTCCATGCTCGGCAACACGTTCTGCACCCTGCCGAGATACACATTGCCGACCATCGACGCCGAGCCTGTGCTGGTCACGAAGTGCTCGACCAGGATGTTGTCTTCCAGCACCGCCACCTGGGTCGCGGTCGGATGGTCGGGGAACGACTTCTCGCGCACCACCATCACCCGGTCGACGGACTCGCGGCGGGCCAGGAATTCCGACTCGGTCAGAATCGGCGGCCGACGCCGACCCGCCTCCCTGCCGTCACGACGGCGCTGGCGCTTGGCTTCCAGCCGAGTGGAGCCGCTGATGCCCTGCACCTCGTCGGACGGTGTCCGGTTGCGGCTCTTGTTCCTCGGCTCGCGTTCGTGCACGACGGTGTTCGGCGGATCGTCCTGGGTGGCGTCGTCGCCGGAGTTGTCGCCACCGGAATCACCCGAGACCTTCCGACGGCGACGCCGCCGACGCCGCCGCGTCGACCCGTCGGAGTTCTCGTCGTCCTCGGCGTCACCGTCGGAGGCGTCGGAGTTCGACGACTCGGACTTGGCATCACCGGACTTGGCATCACCGGACTTGGCATCACCGGACTTGGCATCACCGGACTTGGTATCGCCGGACTTGGCATCACCGGTCGACTTGGCGTCGGCACCGGTCGCCGAGTCGTCGTTCTTGCCGCCCGAACCGGACTGCCGGTCAGCGGTGTCCGCGTCGTTCTGGTCGACCGAATCGTCGTCACCGTCGTCGCTCTGCTGCTCGCCACGACCGCGGCCACGGCCGCGTCGCCCGCGCCGCCGCCGCCTCGGCTGACCGTCGTCGTGCTGATCACCGGAATCATCGGATTCGCGGTCGCCGTCGGACTCCACGTCCTCGGACTTGTCCGCGTATTCGGCGTGCTCGCTGCTCTCGGGTTCGGCCGGTTCCGCCGCGGCCTGCTGCTGTTCGGCCTTGCGGCTCTCCCGGGCCAGCCGTCGCTGCTTGCGCGCCTCCTCGGCCGCCGCAGCGTCCGGGGAAAGGAACAGCGGCGCCGACACCTCCGCCGGTGCCTCGAAGGCCACCGGCGCGGGAGCCTGCGGTTGGGTACCGGCCAAGTGGGTGAACAACTGCACCGAGGGCCGGTGCGCCGGCTCGACGCTCGGCTCGGTACCCGGGATCACCGGGTCGGGTGCGGAGAACATGACACCGCGGTTGCCCGACGCCGTGGCGCCCTTGCCGGTGGACCGGGTGTCCTCGGTGGTCTCGGCGGCCTTCTCCTGGCCAGCGGCGGATTGCCGCGGCTCGGAGGTCGGGTCCGGCGCGGGCGCTACCGGCTCGGCGGCAGCGGCCTCGTCGGGGACCAACGCATCACGGACCGACTCCGCGACCGACCGGTCGACGTTGGACTGGGCACTGCGAGCCTCGGATCCCAACTCGGTGAGTTTTGCCAGGATGCGCTTGCTCGTCGTCCCCAGCAGTTTGGCAAGTGCATGAACTCGGATTCGCTCCGGCAATTGTTCGGCATCCTGTGCTGTTGTGTTCGGCGGCTCTTGATCGGCCACGAAAGTCTCCTCGCCGCCCCCGGGCGCGTCCCTCCCAGCGGGAGTGACGCGGCCGACGCGGGGGCGCTGTCCGTCTGCCTCGCACCTGTTGGGCGCAAGGTCCTATGGTCTCGCCCCGCGTTTCCGGTTATCACCTTGTCGTTCGTCGGTCGGGCTAACTGGTCACGCGGCGCCTGGCTATTGGCTGATCCGCGATGTCGAGCGCTCATCCAGCGTGCCGACGCGAACAACGCACCCGATAACCGGGTACACCGTCCGTAGCAGCGATGATCGGCATCGAACCGCGGTGTCATCCGGCTGCGATCGCATCGATCGTTCGCATACCTGCACGAACAGTCCATGGCAAAGGCGGCCGCTGTCAGTATCCCACACCGTGCGCCGAGGGTTCGCCGTGGCGCATGCGAACCCGACGCCCGCGCTCACCTCGAACACGGGTCGACAGGCCGTCTCGGTGCGGGATTCCGGCAGCGATCCGGCGGGTTCAGGCGGGGTTTATGCGGGCAATTCCGGGAACCAGAGAGCGATCTCACTCTTCGCCGACTCCGGCGAGTCGGACCCGTGGACGAGATTGTTCTGGGTCTCCAGAGCGAAGTCGCCGCGAATGCTGCCCGGCACGGCCTTCTCGACCGGATCGGTGCCACCGGCGATCTGGCGGAACGCCGCGATCGCGCGGGGACCCTCCAGAATGGCCGCGACGACCGGACCCGAGGTGATGAATTCGATCAACGAGCCGAAGAACGGCTTTTCGGCGTGCTCGGCGTAGTGGCTCTTGGCCAGCTCCTCGGACACCTGCTTCAGCTCGAGTGCCGCGATGGTCAAGCCCTTGCGCTCGATCCGGGCCAGCACCTCGCCGACCAGACCTCGGGCCACACCGTCCGGCTTGATCAGTACCAACGTCTGCTCAGTCACGGCGCACACTCTAATCGGCAGGTGCGCTGGTCATGCACGGGGTTGTCCGCGCAACGGGATCGTTCGCCCGCGAGCGCTCACTCAGGGCCGCTCGTCAGAGTCGCTGACTGGGCAGCAGACCCTTCTCCATCCGCGCTCGTACGTCGGCGCGCAGCACCAGCAGAATGCCCCAGACCACGGCGAACACGATGCCGATAATGCCGATCGACAGGTGGAAGAACGTGCCGAGCAGAAGCAATACCTGTAGGCCGAGGTTGAACGAGATAGCCCACGGCTTGCGTTGCACACCGGCGCCGAGGAACATCACCACCGCGAGAATGACCAGGTAGCTGCCGGAAGCCCAGGTGACTCCGCCGCCGACCGCGGCGACCACCGGCAAGGCCAGCAGCACCACGATCGCCTCGAGCACCAATGTGGCGGCCATGACGCCACGGAAGCTCTTCCACGGGTCGGTCGCCGGTGGCGACACCTCGGCGTCGGGTTCACCCGGTTCGGTCATTGCGCATCCTTCTTTTCCGTATCGCCCTGCGATCGGTTCGCACGCACCGTAGCGCCGCGCGCGCCATCGTCGAGCGCGCGGGGCACGCTCACGCGGGATCCTTGCCGAACAGCGCGCGCGTGGCGCCCGCCGTCACCACCGAGCCGGTCACCACGACCCCGGCGCCGGAGACCATCTCCCCGGAGTCGCCGACCTCTTCGGCGATCGCGATCGCGGTCTCCAGGGCGTCGGGCAGTGTGGTCGCGGTGACGACGCGTTCGTCACCGAATCGCTGTACCGCGAGGTCGGCCAGTGCGTCGACATCCATCGCGCGCGGGGAACCGTTGGCGGTAACGACGATCTCGTCGAACACCGGTTCCAGGGTGTCGAGAATCCCCGCGGCGTCCTTGTCGCTGAGCACCGCGACCACCCCGACCAGCTTGCGGAAGTCGAACTCCGTGGTCAGTGCCGAGGCGAGGGCCTTGGCACCGTCCGGGTTGTGCGCCGCATCGATGAAGATGGTCGGCGCGGCGCGCATGCGTTCGAGCCTGCCGGGGCTGGTGACGCTCGCGAACCCCGCGCGCACGGCGTTGATATCGAGTTGATGCTGCGCACCGGCACCGAAGAACGCCTCGACGGCCGCGAGTGCCAATGCGGCGTTGTGCGCCTGATGCTCGCCGTGCAGCGGCAGGAAGATCTCCTCGTAGACGCCGCCGAGACCCTGCAGGCGCAGTTGCTGACCGCCGACGGCGATCTGGCGACCCAGCACGCTGAATTCCGACCCGGCACGCGCCACCGCGGCATCGACTTCGACGCTGCGGCGCAGCAGCACCTCCATCGCCTCGGGAGCTTGCTCGGCGATGACGGCGACGGTGTCACGCGGCACCAAGCTCTCCGGCGCGCGCTTGATGATCCCGGCCTTCTCCCCCGCGATGCTGGCCAGATCCGGGCCGAGGTACTCGGTGTGATCCATGCCGACGGGGGTGATGACCGCGACCTGACCGTCGGTGACGTTGGTCGCGTCCCACGTGCCACCCAACCCGGTCTCCACGACCGCCACATCCACCGGCGCCTCCGCGAACGCGGCGAACGCCATCGCGGTGAGCACCTCGAACTTGCTCATCGCCGGGCCGTTCTCGGCACTGGACTTGGCGTCGATCATCTCGATGTAGGGCTGGAGTTCGCGGTAGGTGGCGACGTACTCGGCCGGGCTGATCGGCCGGTTGTCGATGCTGATCCGCTCGGTCGCCAACTGCAGGTGCGGACTGGTGATCCGACCCGTGCGCCGATGCAGTGCCGTGAGCAGGGCGTCGATCATCCTGCTGACCGAGGTCTTGCCGTTGGTTCCCGCGACGTGGATGGACGGGTAGCTGTGCTGCGGCGAGCCGAGCAGATCCATCAGGGCGGCGATGCGGGTGAGCGAGGGTTCGATCTTGGTTTCGGGCCACCGTTTGTCGAGTTCGGCCTCGACCAGCGCCATTTCCGCCAGCTCGACCGGGGAGGGGCCGGAGCTCAGTCGCGGCCCCACCGAGGGGTGGCGGTCGTCGTCGTATTGCGGTTCCGGCTCCGCGTTCATTTGCCGCTCAATTCCGCCAGGCGCGCGCCGATGCGCTCGACTTCGGCGGCGGCGACATCCCTGCGCGCGGTGATCTTGCCGACCACCTGCTCGGGCGCCTTGGCGAGGAAGGCCTCGTTGCCGAGTTTGGTTGTGGTGGAAGCCAAGTCCTTCTGCGCGGCGGCCAGATCCTTCTCCAGTCTGCGGCGTTCGGCGACGAGGTCGACCGCACCCGAGGTGTCCAGTTCGACGGTCACCGTGCTGACACTCAAGCGCACCTCCACCGAGGCGGTGGCGGCGAACTCGGGACCGGGTTCGGTGAGCCGCGCGAGGCTGGTCACCGAGGCACGCAGCCCGGTGAGACCGGCCGCTTCGATGCCGACCAGACTGGCCGAGACCTTCTGCTTGTCGGCCAGACCCTGATCACTGCGGAAGCGACGAATTTCGGTGATCAACCGCTGAGCATCCGAAACATGCTGCGCCGCAACCTCGTCGGTCGGCACACCGGAGGCTTCCGGCCACGCGGCGATCACCACCGACTCGCCGCCGGTCAGCGCCTGCCACAGCGACTCGGTGACGAACGGGATCACCGGATGCAGCAAACGCAGCACGGTGTCGAGCACGGCGCCGAGCACGAGTTGCGTGGCCTCGCTCCGGGGGCCTTCCTCGGCGAATTGCGCCTTGGCCAGTTCCAGATACCAGTCGCACAGTTCGTCCCAGGCGAAGTGATACAGCGCCTCGCACGCTTTACCGAACTCGTAGTTGTCGAACGCCGAATCCGCCTCCGCGCGCACGGTTTCCAACCGGTCCAGGATCCAGCGGTCGGCGTCGGTGAGTTGTGCGCGGTCGGGCAGCGCACCGGAGCGCGCGCCGTTCATGAGCGCGAACTTGGTGGCATTGAACAACTTCGTCACGAAGCTGCGCGAGGCGAGCGCGTGTGGCTCACCCACGGAAAGATCGCTACCCGGCTGCGCCCCCCTGGCCAACGTGAAACGCAGTGCGTCGGCACCGAATTCGTTGATCCACTCCAGCGGGTCGATGCCGTTGCCGCGCGACTTCGACATCTTCTTGCCATGCTCGTCGCGAATCAGCCCGTGTAGGAACACATCTCGGAACGGCACCCGCCCCTGCGCGAGCACGGGATCGTCGGCGATAAAGGTGCCGAACATCATCATCCGCGCCACCCAGAAGAAGATGATGTCGTAACCGGTGATCAGTGCGCTGGTGGGATAGAAGGTACGCAGTTCCTCGGTGCTCTCGGGCCACCCCATGGTGGAGAACGGCCACAGACCCGAGGAGAACCAGGTGTCGAGCACGTCCGGGTCCTGCACCCAGCCCTCCGGTGCGGTCTCGTCGGGTCCGACGCAGGTCACCTCACCGTCGGGCCCGTACCAGATCGGGATCCGGTGACCCCACCACAGCTGCCTGGAGATGGTCCAGTCGTGCATGTTGTCCACCCAGGAGAACCAGCGTGGCTGCGAGCTGGCCGGATGGATCACGGTGTCGCCGTTGCGCACCGCATCACCGGCGGCCTTCGCGAGCGTTTCGACCTTCACCCACCACTGCATGGACAGGCGCGGCTCGATCGGCTCGCCGCTGCGTTCGGAGTGGCCGACGCTGTGCAGATACGGCCGCTTCTCGGCGACGACGCGTCCTTCGGCGGCGAGGCGTTCGCGCACCGCCACCCGCGCCTCGAACCGGTCCATCCCGTCGAAATCCGTTCCGGTGCCGGTGATTCGACCGCCCTCGTCCATGATGCTCGGCATCGGCAGGTTGTGGCGCAAACCCATCTCGAAGTCGTTGGGGTCGTGCGCGGGCGTGATCTTCACCGCGCCGGAACCGAACTCGGGGTCGACGTAATCGTCGGCGATCACCGGGATCCTGCGGCCGGTGATCGGATGCTCGAGGGTGGTGCCGATCAGCGCACGGTAACGCTCGTCGTCGGGGTGCACCGCCACGGCGGTGTCACCGAGCATCGTCTCCACGCGGGTGGTCGCCACGACGACGTGCGGCTGCGCGTCGTCGAGCGAGCCGTAACGCAGCGAGACCAGCTCGCCCTCGACGTCCGCGTACTTGACCTCGATATCGGAGATCGCGGTCCGCAGCTGCGGCGACCAGTTGACCAGTCGCTCGGCGCGATAGATCAGCCCCGCGTCGTAGAGCCGCTTGAAGATGGTCTGCACGGCCCGCGAGAGGCCCTCGTCCATGGTGAAGCGGTCACGTGACCAGTCGACGCCGTCGCCGAGCGCGCGCATCTGCCACTGGATGGCACCGCCGGACTCGCGCTTCCAATCCCAGACCTTCTGCACGAACAGTTCGCGACCGAAGTCTTCCTTGGTCTTACCGTCGACCGACAGTTGCTTTTCCACCAGTGTCTGGGTCGCGATACCGGCATGGTCCATCCCGGGCAGCCACAGCACCTCGTAGCCCTGCATACGCTTGCGGCGAGTGAGGGTGTCCATCAAGGTGTGGTCGAGCGCGTGGCCGATGTGCAGGTTCCCGGTGACGTTGGGCGGCGGCAGCACAATGGAGTACGGGGGCTTACCGCTGGTGACGTCGGCGGTGAAATACCCAGCGGCTACCCAGCGCTCGTACATCTGCGCCTCTACGTCGCCTGGGTTCCAGGACTTGGGCAGGGCATCGGCACGATCGCGTGTGTTATCGGGGGCTGTGCTGGTCACCAGGCGATTCTAATAGCCGGGAGCAAACCGTTTTGCCACCTCCCTCTCACCCGCGCGCGCACGTCGGGGTGTAGTCGCGCGAACCGAGGGAGCCCAGGCGATGGACCTGCACCGGGACAACGGGCCCAGACATGAAGTAAGGCAGAGTCTTCGGTGGATGAGGGACACCGAAGACTCTGCCTACGTCCACGATCCTACCGTCTCCTCGGGGCCCGAACCCCAATCCATAAGCAATTCTCAGTTTCTGGCGACCAACCGCGAGTTCGCCTCACCGAGCGCCGACGGCAGCCGCCTCGACCGCGCTGGCCACCTCGGCCTCGACCAGGTCCGCGTTGATCATCATCGCCGCACCCGAGCCCGCGGCCGTCGAGGCGATCACGTTCGCCGCCGGATTGGTCACATTGCCCGCCGCCCAAACGCCGTCGACGCTGGTGCGACCGAACGCGTCGACCCGCACCCAGCCGCCGTCGTCGAGCTCGCACCGCAGGTCGGCCAGTACCCGGTTGTTCGGTATGAAGGTTGTCGCGACGAACACCGCGGTGCGCGCCACGGCGCTCCCGTCGACCAGTTCGACGCCGCGAACGCGACCATCGGTCACGGCGAGCCGGGCGACCTCGCCGTCGACCACCCGCACGCCACGGGCGTCCAGCCGCGCACGGTCGGCATCCGACAGCGTCATGGTGTGCGGGAAGAACGTGAGGTCACGCGACCACTGCGGCAGCATCAGCGCCAGGTGCACCGCACGCGCGAGGGCGCCCGGTTCGCTCCCACCGAGCACCGCGATCGGCTGATCACGCACCTCGTAGCCGTCACAGTACGGACAACCGAGCACGTCGGTGCCCCACTGTTCGCGCACGCCGGGCAGTTCGGGTAGCTCGTCGCGCAGACCGGTCGTCACCAACAGCTTGCGGGTGCGCAGCCGCGGTCCTCCGGTCAGTCGAACGGTGAAATCGGCGGTGTCACCGTGGTTCTCGACTTCGGCCACGAAATCGTCGACCAACTCGGCACCCACCGAGGCAGCCTCGGCGACGCCCGTCTCGATCAGCTCCGACGGTGCCATGCCGTCACGGGTCAGGAATCCGTGCATATGCCGCGACGGCGCGTTGCGCGCGGGGCCGCCGCGCACCACCGCGACCTTGCGGCGCGCTCGCGCCAAGACCAGGGCGGCCGAAAGCCCCGCCGGTCCGCCACCGACGATCACCACGTCGTAGTTCTTCTGCGTCTCGCTCATCAGCGATCACCTCCACGACTCAACGTGCCAGGCAATAACAAAATCAGCAACTGATATTGCTGTTTCTGGGAAAAATCGGATACTGGGGTCATGACGACACCACCGTCGGTCGCGGCGACACTGGCCGATATCGGCCCACGTTTGAAGGCCATGCGCACCCAACGCAACGTGACCCTCACCGCCTTGGCCACGAGCACGGGCATCTCCAAGAGCACGCTGTCGCGGCTGGAAGCCGGCCAGCGCAAGGCCAGTCTGGAACTGCTCTTGCCGATCTCCGTCGCGCTCAAAGTGCCCCTGGACGAACTGGTCGCGGCACCGAAGGTCGAGGACCCGCGCGTGCACACCACCACCCGAAAGATCAACGGGATCACCGTCATCGGGCTGACCACCCAGCCGGGACCGTTGCAGGCCTACAAGATGATCATCCCACCCGACCGCGGCGAACCCGACCCACGCGTGCACGAGGGGTTCGAATGGCTGTACGTGCTGGCGGGCCGACTGCGGTTGGTGCTCGGCGAGCACGACATCGTGCTCGGCGCGGGCGAAGCCGCCGAGTTCGACACCCGCCAGCCGCACTGGTTCGGCAGCGCGGGGCACGGGCCGGTCGAGCTACTCAGCCTGTTCGGCAAACAGGGCGAGCGCATGCATCTGCGCGCGAAGTCACCAGGACGCGGCGGCGCATAGTCCGAAACCGGCTACCAGCGACCCGCCGGCGCGAGGACGGTCAGCGCGGCGGGCACCGATCGGATGGTGATCGGGAGCATGCCCGCGGGCTCGCCGTCCGCGGTGACCGGCGTTCCCGGCGCGCTCACAGTGATCTCCGACGCGCGGAATTGCACAACTTTCGGGTGGGTGGTCGGCTTGCCCGCAGCGAGAACGGGCAGCAACCGCATCATCTCGAAACGGGACAGCTCACCGACCACGGTCAGGTCGAGCAGGCCGTCGTCGGGGATCGCGTCGGGGCAGATCAGCATGCCCCCGCCGTAGGTGCTGGTGTTGCCGACCGCGACCATCACCGCGTCAGCCCGCACCGCCGAACCCACCCCCGGATTGCGCAGACCCTCGGTGCTCGCATCCGACATCGTCACCCGGTACGGCGCATGACACTTGTGCGAGAGTTCCGCAACCGCGGCAGCGGTGTAGCGCGAGCGCCCCTTCGGCCACTCCATCTCGTTGGCGCGCAAGGTGACCCGGGCGTCGAACCCGGTGCCGACCACGGTGGCGAACCACATCGGCGCCGAACCCGATTCCGCCGACTCGAGCCGACCGAGGTCGATCGTGCGCGTGCGACCGTCGAGGACGATGTCGGCCGCGGCCACCGTGTTCTTGGTCGGTATGTCGAACACCCTGGCCAGATCGTTGCCCGAGCCCGCGGGCACCAGCGCGAGTGGAACGCCGGTCTGGGCCACCGCGGGTAACAGCACGTTCATCAGCCCGTCGCCGCCGACGGACACCACGGCGTCGGGGCGCCGGCAGGCGATCGAATGCCGTACCTGGCGAACGGATTCCGCGGCCGAGTCGGTCCTGACCTCGACCACCTCGACGCCACGCGCCCGCAACCGTTCGGCCGCGACGGCGGCGACCGCGCTCGCTCGTCCGAGCCCGGACGCCGGGTTGGTCACCATGGTGACCAACCGCACGTCGCGGCGTGTGCTCGAGCTCAAGAGACCAGCTTCTCTGGATTCATGATCCCCGTGGGATCCAGTTCGGCTTTGACCGCACGCAGCACCCGCACGCCCAGGTCACCGACCTCCTCGGGCAACCAGTCGCGATGATCGGTGCCGACCGCGTGGTGATGGGTGATCGTCGCCCCCTCGGCGATCATCACGTCACCCGCGGCCTTTTTCGCCGTGTACCACTGGGTAATCGGGTCATCGAGTTGCTTGGCGACGACGGTGAAGTACAGCGAGGCCCCGCTGCGGTAGGTGTGCGAGATGTGGCACATGACCAGTGGCTGCGCACCCTGATCGCGCAACGAGCCGTTGAGCGCCGCGGTGACCTTCGACTTCAGGTTCGCCAGATTCGCCCATGTGGTCGCGGTTTCCAACGTTTCACACAGCACGCCCAGGTCGAGCAAGGCGTCGCGCATGTACGGCGCCGAGAACCGGCCGTGTTCCCATTCCTTGGCGGGAGCCTCACCCAAGGATGTTCCTCCGTTGGCGGCGAGGAGCGCGCCGGCTTCGGCACTGCGCGCCGCCACATGCGCCGCGCTGCCTTCGAAGGTGGTGATCGCGAGACAACCCGAGACCGTCTGACCGCCGATATCACCAGCGCGGGCCAGATTGAGGCCGGTCTCGGCCTCGTCGGACAGCCGGAACACCGTGGGTTGCGCGCCTTCCTGCACGACCGCGCGCATCGCCGCGGCGCCGGTGCTGAAATCGGGGAACGACCACGCCTGGTAGACCACGTAGTCCGGCACAGGGTGCACCCGGACGGTGACCTCGGTGAGCACGCCGAACGCGCCTTCGGAGCCGACGAACAGGGCACGCAGGTCCGGCCCCGCCGCCGAGGCGGGGCCGCGCCCGAGATCGAGGGCGCCCTGCGGTGTGGCGACACGCAGTCGTTGGACCATGCTGTCGAACCGGCCGTAGCCCGCCGAGGCTTGGCCGGAGGACCGGGTCGCCGCGAAGCCGCCGATGCTGGCGAATTCGAAACTCTGCGGAAAGTGCCCGAGCGAGAAGCCCTGCTCACGCAGCAGTTCCTCGGCCCCCGGACCGGACAGGCCCGCGCCGAGGGTCGCGGTCGCACTGACCGGATCGATCGAGACGAATGCGTCGAGCCGACGCAGGTCGAGGGTGATGACGGCCGCGAAGCCGCCGCGCAACGGGTCGACACCGCCGACAACGCTGGTGCCACCGCCGAACGGAACTACGGCGATCGAGTGCTGCGCGCAGTGCGCGAGTACCGCGAGCACTTCGTCGTGGTCGGCGGGGAACACCACCGCATCCGGCGCTTGCTGGGTCGCTGCCCTCTGGCGACGCAAGAGGTCGGGGGTGCTCTTTCCGCCCGCGTGCCGAAGCCGGTCGAAGTGGTCGGTGGACACATTGTCCGCGCCGACCACCTCGGCCAAGCCGTCTCGCAGCGTCGACGTCAACGCCGACTCACGCAATGGCACATCGCCCTCATCGCGACGCGTCACCGGGTCCCCTGACACTCCGAAAACCTGCGTCACCAGGCCACGAAGCTGGTCTGACAACGGTTTGCGTCCGGCGGGCACACCCCAGGCATCCCAGACCATACCCGGCGTAGACCCGGCTATGTCCGACATCGTCGCTGCCTCGGAATCATCGCCGGATTTCTCGCCGATGCGGTGTTGTGTCTCGACCATGCATTACATTGTGACATAGAACGTAACGAAGTAAACCAAAACCCGTATATTTCACTTATGCCGAGCGACGTTTCGGCTACCCCGACCGACGGTGGTGATGGTGACCGATTCCGCAGAGTCCGCCGAGAAGGCGACCTCCTCCATTGATCTGGCGATTCTCGACGCCGCCCGCGCCTGCGTCGCAGAATTCGGCGTGCGCCGCACCACCCTCACCGAGGTCGCACGCCGCGCACGGGTGAGCCGACCGACCGTCTACCGACGCTGGCCCGACACCGGGTCGCTGGTCTCGGAATTGCTGGTGCGCGAATTGCGAGCGATCATCACGGCCACCATGCCGACCGGCGGGCGCGCGCGCACCCGGCTGGTCACCGGAATCGTCGTCGGTGCCGCCCAGGTTCGGACGAACAAGCTGTTCGACAAGATCTTTCGCACCGACACCGACCTCATGCTCACCTACGTGTTCGGCCGACTCGGCCGCAATCAACGCGCGCTGATCGAGATGTTCGGCACGGGCATCAGCGAGGGACAGCAGGACGGCTCTATCCGCGACGGCGACCCGGAGCAACTGGCTGTCATGGTGCTGCTGATCGCACAGTCGACCGTGCAATCGGCGAATACCGTCGCGCCGCTGCTGGCCGACGCCGCTCTGGACGCCGAACTGACCCGTGCGCTCGACAGCTACCTCAGCCCCGCACACGCACCGACTTCGTCCCCGCGACCCGATCCAGACGCTGCCGTAGGAGTCACTTCGTGATCCGCGACGGGCAGCGACGTCGACACCGAAAGGCATTGTGATGACGACGAATTCGACCACAACGGGAGACAGCGCACTCAACGCGACAAGACGTGCGCGCGAACAGGACCAACTCGACGACCGCGCGAGCATCGACGTCTTGGTGATCGGCGGCGGCATCACCGGCGTCGGCGCGGCACTCGACGCCGCCGCGCGCGGCTTACGCACCGTGCTGGTCGAACGCCACGACCTCGCCTTCGGCACCAGTCGATGGAGTTCCAAACTCGTGCACGGTGGCCTGCGCTATCTGTCCAGCGGCCGGGTGGGCATCGCCCACGAGAGCGCGGTGGAGCGCGGAATCCTGTTGCGCAGCACCGCACCCCACCTGGTGCGCCCGCTCCCGCAACTGCTGCCGCTACTGCCCGGCCTGAGCAAGGTCCAATCCACGACGGTGCGAGCCGGTTTCCTCGCGGGTGACCTGCTGCGGCGCAGCGCCAAAACCCCCGCCGCGCTGCTCCCGCGTTCGCGTCGAGTCACCGCCACCGAAACCCTGCGCCTGGCACCCACCGTGCGCCGCGAAGGGCTGCGCGGCGGATTGCAGTCGTGGGACGGACAACTCATCGACGACGCCCGGCTCGTTGTCGCCTTGGCACGCACCGCCGCCGCACACGGAGCGAAGGTGCTGACCCGCACCGAGGCGCTGGAGGTAACCGGCGACTCCGCTACCCTGCGCGACACCCTGACCGGCGAGAAGATCACCGTCCGCCCGCGCACGGTGATCAACGCCACCGGCGTGTGGGCCGACCAGGTGGATTCGAGTATCGAATTGCGGCCGAGCCGAGGCACCCACCTGGTGTTCTCCGCGTCGACATTCGGCGACCTCAGCGCCGGGCTCGTAGTGCCGCTGCCCGAGAGCGTCAGCCGATTCGTCTTCGCGCTGCCAGCCGCCCACGGTCGCGTCTACGTGGGACTCACCGACGAGGACGCGCCCGGCCCTGTGCCCGACCAGCCGAAGCCCGCCGAATCCGAGATCGATTTCCTGCTCGACACCGTCAACACGGTGCTGCGCGAATCGTTGACCCGTGCCGACATCCTCGGCAGCTTCGCGGGACTGCGGCCGCTGCTGCACACCGGCGGCGACAGCACCGCCGACCTGTCGCGCTCGCACGCGGTGGTGCGCGCACCCAACGGCATCATCACCGTCGTCGGCGGCAAGCTCACCACCTACCGGCGCATGGCCGAAGACGCCGTGGACGCTGCGGTGAAACACGGAAAGCTGGACGCCGGCCCCTGCCGGACCAAGCGACTGCCGGTGGTCGGCGCCGTCTCCGGAGCCGACCGCGACCACATCGACGCACCGCAAATACTGATCGACCGCTATGGCAGCGAGGCGAAGGACATCGCCGCCGCCACCCGCCGCGACCCCCGCCTCGCGGAACCGGTGGCGCCCGGAATCGACGTCACCGCAGCCGAATTCGCGTTCTCTGTCGCCAACGAGGGCGCGCTCTACACTGAAGACCTCCTCGACCGACGCTCGCGCATCGGCCTGGTCGCCAAAGACCGAGAAGCGGCACGCGCCGCCGCCCAGGCCGTCCTGGCCGATCAGCCGTCACCCGCCACAACCCCGATCGAAAGCCCCTGACCCCGAACACCTCCGCCCACCGACCGTCACCTTGCCGATCGAAAGACCGGCCGAGGCTCGGGCCCACATCGCCCAGAACGCCCACATCATTCGTGCCCGCAGGCCGGATGCGGAGAAGCCGGAGTCTCGGCTGTCCGGCGCTGAGCCCCGGACAGTCGTGAGATGGGTCTACGCGCAGCGCACCCGAACCGGGGCCGGGGTCGCGCCGCCGGGGGCAACGTAGACCTGGACCGCGAAGGGACCGTCGGATTCCACGGCCTCGCAGTTCTCCGGCACGCCGGTGATCTTCAGTCCGTAGCAGCCCGGCGCCACCGGAATGGTGGCATCGTTCTGCGCGTCCTTCACGTCCGATCCCGAGGTGAGTGTGGCGAATTCCGGGCCACCATCGCACGGGGCCACGCTGGCCCGCACACCGCCGATGGGCTCGCCGACCAGCGGCACGGCACCCTTACCCACACTGTTCGCGGTCAGGTGCAGCGCACCCTGTCCCGGGGGCGGGAACTGGTCGGCTCCGGCCAGCGGTGCGGCCAGCACCGCCGCACCGAAAACGGACGCGGCCAGTACGGATTCGACGAACAGGGCACGGCGCACAGTGGACCTCCGATGATCAAGATTTGCTCCCTAGCGCCTGCAATATAGACCGAGGTCGCCGCGTGCGGTCAACAGCGCAGGTGAGAAGGACGTCCGTTCGATGACACGGCATGGGTGTCGGCCGCACCGATCCCACCGCACCGAGCGGTGCCATAGTCCGTTGCCTCGCAACGCTGTTCAGTCGAATTTCCAGTCCGCCAGTTCGACGCGCATGCACGCACGCGGCCATCGATCCAGACCGCGCTCTCGTTCCTGTGCGCGAATCGCACGCAGGCCGGGGGTCTGCTCGGCGGCGGTGAGATACCGGAACCCGAGGCGCAGATAGTACGGACCGTTCCACTCGACCTCGACGAACGTGGTCAGGGTGAGCGCGGCCAGCGCGCGATCACGCGCCCACCGCGCGGCGTGTTCGATCAACGCCCGCCCGATCCGGCGGTGAGCATGGTCGGGGTGCACCGACACCTGCTCGACATGCGCGGCGCCGTCGACAACGGCGAGAACAAGATAGGCGACCGGGTGGTCGAGTTCATCGGCCCACACCCACGCGCGGCCGGCACGCTGAAACTCCCGCAGGGTCGCCACCGAGGCGGGCTCGTCGCGCGCGACCGCCGCCATCCCGACCCGCGCGAACACTTCCCCCGCCGCCCACTCGATCCGACGCAGTTCGGGCAAATCCGCCTCGGTCGCGTCTCGAATCACTCTGTGCTCCTTGATGGTTTCGATCTCGGCACGAACACGGCTCGCGCGGCGCTCGTCGTTTCGCGACGCGCGGCGCGACATCCGCACCCGCGTGCGGGGGCCGCGCCATTACCCGACCGAATGTACGAGGGGGCACGCGCTTTTCTCGAGCAGCTAGCTCGCGTTCGATCCGACCGGGACTGCTCGATCACGTATTCGCGCGCTCCCTCACCGCATACCCACAGACGCATGGACAACTCATTGTGTCGCGCCTCGCGTGCGGATTTCCACGTATTTTTCGCCGGAGCGACCAGGCGGGCTCTCGTGCGCGGGTGAGCGCTCGAGGTCACGCAAGAACGGCCGTGCGGCGCCCCGACATGGAGGCGCACACGACGAACGAGGTCACGCACGAACGTGCGTGCCGCGTCCCGGCATGAAGGCACACATCAACGAACGAGGTCCCGCGAGAAACGCCAGCGCCACGCCCCGACGTGACGGCGCGGGACAGCTCGGGAACACCTACCGCGGCCGGCGACGAAGTCGACCTCGGCACCGAACCGAACCGGTCGGCACACGGGAGGAGGACAATACGAATCATGCACCGAAACGGACCCAGCGAGGACATCGACGAAGCGGCGCTGACCGTCACACCGCCCAAGCGCCAGGCCGCGGGTGTCACTGCGGTCACCGTGGCACTCAAGCGCGCGGTCGAGGAAATGGGAGTCCTGCGCACCACACGCACCCTGACCAGGGTCAACCAGGTGCACGGCTTCGATTGCCCCGGCTGCGCGTGGCCGGAACCAACGGGGCATCGACGTCCAGCCGAGTTCTGTGAGAACGGCGCGAAAGCCGTCGCCGAGGAAGCCACCCTGCGCACGGTGACCCCGGAGTTCTTCGCCGCGCACTCGATTCGCGAACTAGCCGACAAGAGCGGTTACTGGCTCGGCCAACAGGGCAGGCTGACACACCCGATGGTGCTGCGCCCGGGCGACACTCACTACTCCCCCATCGCCTGGGACGACGCCTACCGACTGATCGCCGAGAATCTGCGCGCGCTGCCCGCACCCGACGCCGCGGTGTTCTACACCTCGGGACGCACCAGCAATGAGACCGCGTTCCTCTATCAACTGCTCGTGCGCTCCTACGGCACCAACAACCTGCCCGATTGCAGCAATATGTGCCACGAGTCATCCGGCGCCGCGCTCAGCAACGCGATCGGCATCGGCAAGGGTTCGGTGACGATCGACGATTTCGCCGCCGCCGATCTGATCCTCGTCGCGGGCCAGAACCCCGGCACCAACCACCCGAGGATGCTCAGCGCCCTGGCCGATGCGAAAGCCGAGGGCGCCAAAATCATCGCGATCAACCCACTGCCCGAAACCGGGCTGCTCGGGTTCCGTGACCCGCAGACCGTGCGCGGCTTCACCAGTGGGGTCGACATCGCCGACGAATTCCTGCAGATCCGCCTCGGCGGCGATATGGCGCTGATGCGAGGGTTGGCTCGCCTGTTGATCGAGGCCGACGACCGCGCGCCGGGGTCGGTGCTCGACCGCGAGTTCATCGACGCCCACTGCGCGGGCTTTCCCGCATACGAAAAGCAGGCCCGCGCGGTCGATTTCGAGACCGTCCTCGCGGCGACCGGACTCACGATGGACGAACTCGAGCACACCGCGCGGTTGCTCGCCGCGTCGAAAGGCACGATCGTCTGCTGGGCGATGGGCCTGACCCAACACACGCACGCGGTCGCCACGATCGAAGAGGCGACGAACGTGCTGCTGCTGCGCGGCATGATCGGTAAGCCGGGCGCGGGTGTGTGTCCGGTTCGTGGCCACTCCAATGTGCAGGGCGACCGCACCATGGGCATCTGGGAGAAGATGCCCGATCGGTTCCTCGACGCACTCGACCGCGAATTCGGCATCACCAGCCCCCGCGAGCACGGTCTGGACACCGTCGACTCGATCCGTGCGATGCGTGACGGTCGGGTGCGGGTATTCGTGGGTATGGGCGGCAATTTCGCGTCCGCGACCCCGGACACCGAGGTGACCGAGGCGGCGCTGCGTGATTGCGCGCTCACGGTGCAGATCTCCACCAAGCTCAACCGCAGCCACCTCGTGCACGGACGCACGGCACTGATCCTGCCCACCCTCGGCCGCACCGACGCCGACCTGCGCGACGGACACAAACAGCAGGTGTCGGTGGAGGATTCGATGTCGATGGTGCACCTGTCCACCGGTCGACTCACCCCGGTGAGCGAACACCTGCGCAGCGAGGTCGCCATCGTCTGCGAACTCGCGAGTGCCCTGTTCGGTCCCGACCACCCGGTGCCGTGGCGGGAGCTGAGCCTCGATTACGACCTGATCCGTGCGTCGATATCGCGGGTGGTGCCCGGCTGCGCCGACTACAACACCAAGGTGCGCGATCGCAACGGGTTCCAGCTGCCACACCCACCGCGCGACCGTCGCGAATTCGCCACCGCCACCGGCAGAGCCAATTTCGCGGCCAACGACCTGAGCTGGACACCGGTCCCGCCGGGCAAGCTGATCCTGCAGACCATGCGCAGCCATGACCAGTACAACACCACCATCTACGGCCTGGACGACCGCTACCGCGGTATCCACCACGGCCGCAAGGTGGTGCTCGTACACCCCGAGGACATCGCCGAATTCGGTTTCGCCGAGGGCGATCTGGTCGATGTGGTGTCGGAGTGGGCCGACGGCGTCGAGCGCAGGGTGGCGAACTTTCGGCTCGTCGGCTACCCCACGCCCCGCGGCAATGCCGCCGCCTACTACCCGGAGACCAATCCGCTGGTCGCCCTGGATCATGTTGCGGCACGGTCGAATACGCCGGTGTCCAAGGCAGTGGTCATCCGATTCGAGCCCGCGACCGCACCGGAGGTACTCCCGTGAGCCGCGTCACCGCGCGCCGCAGGATGCGTCGCATCTCGCCCGAGGGCGAGATCCAGCGCCCCGACACCCTCGCGGTGGAGGAACCCCTGGAGATCAGGATCGGCGCAGCGCCACTCATGGTCACCATGCGCACGCCGGGCAACGATGTCGACCTGGTGCACGGATTCCTGTTGAGCGAGGCCATGATCGGCGCGGCGGAGGAGATCGTGGCCGCGCGGTATTGCTCGGGCACCGACGACGAGGGGCGCAACACCTACAACGTCCTCGATGTCACCCTACGCACCCCCACCACGGTGCCGACCCGCAATGTCCTGACCACCGGCGCCTGCGGGCTGTGCGGCAAGACCGCTCTCGACGAAGTCCGCACGCGCACCAAGTTTCCGCTCCCCGACAACGGTCCCACCCTCGACCGACGCGTGCTCTCGGGCATGACCGACACCCTGCGCGCGCAACAGGCGGTGTTCGAAGCCACCGGCGGCCTGCACGGCGCGGGCCTGTTCACCACCGACGGCACGGTGCTCGCCGTGCGTGAGGATATCGGCAGACACAATGCCGTGGACAAGCTACTCGGCTGGGCACTGCGCGAGAACCTGATCCCCGCCCACGATCTCGTGCTGGTGGTGAGCAGTCGCGCGTCGTTCGAACTGGTCCAGAAAGCGGTGATGGCGGGCATTCCGATGCTCGCGGCCGTCTCCGCACCGAGCTCACTCGCGGTCGACCTGGCCGCCGACGCGGGCCTGACCCTGGTCGGCTTTCTTCGCGGCGACACGATGAATGTCTACACCAGACCCGATCGCGTCCTGAACGAACGCGCCGCCCCGCAGCCCGCCTGACCCGACATGGCGCACACGGCCCCTTGTTCGGGCGGATTGCCCACTTTACGGTGAACACGAGGATTCCGGCGAGACAAGGTGAGCCGATGAGAATCTCGATGGAGGGCGGCAACGAGGGCGTGCGGATTCGCATGCGCTTCGATCAATACCGGCGCCGACTGCTCGCCACCCGCGTCATTCTGCTGTTGCTGGCGCTACAAGGCGCGTTCACCGGCTTGTGGGCGGTCTGCGCGCCGCATTCCTGGTACACGAGCTTTCCTGGGTTCGCGATGCGGTGGGTCTCGGTCGATGGACCGTACAACCATCACCTCGCCGCCGATGTCGGCGCGTTCTTCCTCGCGTTGACCGCCGTGACCGTCGCGGCGCTGGTCGTGGACACCACGACGGTGGCGCGGATCGCCGGACTCGGCTGGGCGGTCTTCAGCGTCCCGCACGTGATCTACCACGTCTCCCACCATCCGCACGACATCGGCGCCGTGAGCTTCACACTGAGCCTGGTCGCGGTGCTGCTGTTGCTCGCGGGCGGGATCGCCGCGCTCGTCCTGCCACCGCGCGGGGATATCCCGATGTCGGACCCGGCGCCGTTGCGGCTGCGATTTCCGCGCCGACCACGGCGCGGTGGCACACGTTAGTGTTCGCCTCGACAGAGGTCCGGGACGCCCGTGGCCGGTTCGATCGTCGCCACGGGCGTGATCCGGTGCGCCGACGACGCGGCGCGATCCTTCGACTTGCTTTACTGGCGTATTCCTCGCGGGCAAGCACCCTCTTCGACGATCGCGCCGAACCCAGGGTTTGTTGCCCACTTCTACGATCACGATCCGAACTCGGCGGGATCAGTCCTTCAAGGCGTCGAGCAGTGCCGCGCGCTGACGCGCACCGAGACCACCGATTCGACGGTCCTCGGGGATCTCGGCCTGATCCAACAATTTCGCCGCCTTGACCGGCCCTACGCCGGGCAGCGCCTTGATGACGGCGGCGACCTTGGTCTTCTTGACCAGTTCGTCGCTGTCGGCCTTCTGCAAAAGGTCGGACACCGAAACCTTGCCCGCCTTCACCTTGCCGATCAGTTCGGAGCGTGCCTTGCGGACCGCAGCCGCTTTGGCCAACGCCTCAGTGCGCTGCTCCGCGGTCATGGTAGGCAGTGCCATGTCTCCTCCGCTTCCACTCGTCACTCGAACATCTGGTTGACCGTGCCGAGTAAACAGCACGGTGCCGACCGTACAACGTCGACACACCGGGGCCGACCGGCGCAAATAGCGATGAGTTTTCCGATTCCGGCCCCATCGTCCTCAGCCTACGCGTGCTGTTAACCTGCAAAATTAGAACAAGTTCTATTTCTGGAGGTTCCATGGGCAGCAAGATTCGCACCACGATCGAACGCTATGTCGAGCTGGTCGGCGCGGGGTCCGCCGACGACGTAGTGAGCCTGTACGCCGCCGACGCCACCGTCGAGGACCCGGTCGGCACGCCGGTCAGGAAGGGACACGACGCTATCCGCGAGTTCTACGAGCTGCTGGTGCCGCTGGAGCGCGAGACCACCCTGCACCCCGAAACGGTGCGCATCGCGGGTAACAGCGCCGCCTTCATGTTCACGGTCGTGACCACGGTGAACGACCAGCGTTTCGTGCTGACCCCGATCGACGTCATGGAATTCGACGACGACGGCAAGATCACCGGGATGCGCGCCCTGTGGAGCCAAGACGACATGCGAGTCGACACCGAGTAGACACCCGCCGCGTTGTGCCTGCGCGGGACAGCCGCCGTGGTGGCCGCGATCACCCGGCAGACACAACGCGGGAGCGTCACATTTCGGGTCCGTACTTCGTCCGAGAAGCAAGAGCCACTCTCGAACGAAGGAGACAACCGTGAGCACCTCCCGCATCCCCGGTCTCAGCCCGCAGCAGGCGGGCCCATTCACCAAGCTGCTCTACCGGATCACCCGCCGGAGGTTCGGCGAGGTGCCGGAGCCCTTCACCGTGCTCGCCCACCACTCGAAGCTCTTGGCCGCCAGCACCGTCCACGAACTCGCCGCCGAAAAGGCGAGCACCGTCCTGCCGACCCATATCAGGGAAATCGCCGTCTACCGCACCGCGTGGACGCTCGGCTGCTCGTGGTGCGTCGACTTCGGCGCCATGCTGATGCGACTGAGTAATTTGGATATCGCGCGACTCGAGCACATCGCCGACTACGCGAACTCCTCGCTGTATTCCGCGGATGAACGCGCGGCCATCGCGTACGCCGACGCCATGACCGCCACCCCGACGACGGTGACCGACGAACAGATCGCCGACCTCGTGCACCGCTTCGGGAACGCGGGCGTGCTCGAATTGACTTTTCAGGTCGGACTGGAGAATTCACGCGCGCGCACGAACTCCGCACTCGGTATCACCGCCCAGGGATTCAGCACCGATTCCTGCCGCGTTCCCTGGGCCTGACCAGGCCGCTCACGGGTCGCACGGTCGCGCAGTGCGACCCGTGAGTGGGCGACGAAACACCGTGACGCGCCGTCGCTTTCATGGCAGGTTGGGATCCGACCTGTCGTTCCGGCGGCGAATGGACTAAGAAGAGTATGTGTCGACGCCACATGCCGCTACCCTCTTTCCTGAGCAACCACCCAGCTGTCGGTAGCCGCGACCACCACTGATCACCGACTTCCCTTCAGCCCACTTTCTTTTGGAGCCGCATGCGCGACGAAACCTTCCCCGACGCCGATGTCGCGCAGTTGGCGAAGCGGGTGGACCACGCCCGTAGCCGACTGGTCTATCAGTTCGATCCCGCGCTCACCGAAGCGCTGTCGGAAGACGAACTGGACGCCGAACGCGCACTCGCGGAACGGATGCGCGCACAGGAACGCGACATGCGGTGGCGCCAGGTGCAGGCCGAAGCGTCCGCCGCCGACCGCGCGCGCCAGGCCACCGAGTCGATCGAGAAGGCTGACATCCGCGACCTGCTGACCGCGCGCAAGGCCATCGCCGCCCAGCGCCGCCAGTCCAGCCCGCACGCGCGGATGGCCTCGCTCTACCAGCACCGCGCGTGGTCGCTGCGGGCATTGGCCGGCGTCGTCGCGGCAGGCATGCTGTGGTCGGCGGTCAACGTGCAGCACAACATCGCGCCGTCGGGCCCGAGCGACCCGCTGTACTGGTTCAGCTACCTCGTCGAGGCCATGATCAGCGTGTGTCTGATCATCGTCATGGTCGGAACCAACAAGGTCGCCGAATGGGGCGTGCTCGACAGTCGCCGTCAGGTCGCCATCGCCGAAATCGCGCTGCTCGCACTGACTGTCACCCTCAACACCTACCCCTACATCCGCGACAAGCACTGGTTCGATGCCGCCATGCACGCCGTCGCGCCCGTGATGATCGGCGTGGCGCTGCTGGTGCACGACGCAGCGAGCACCCGCTACGGCCTCGCCATCACCCGCGCCTCCGATCAGGTCCGCGAGATGCCCGACCCGGTGGAGCGGATCAAGCGAGCCATGCCGATGGACGTCTACCGCCCCGGCCCGCCGCACATCAATGCCCCGATGATCATCGAGGCGGGGACGCCGGTGGTGGAAGAGGAACAGCCGCAACAGGAAACACCCGAACCCGACGAGGACGAGGGCCAAGAAGCGACGTTCCACCCCTCCTACGCCAACGGCGACGAACTGGACCAGGAACTGGCCGACCTCGCCGGCCGGGGACGCGGCTGAGCCTCCCGGGCCTCGGCGCGCTCGCCGCTCAGTAGTCTCTGGCGCGTGCCTCGATGGCATCCTTGGCATCTTTGAGGCCGCTGCCGGTCAGCTCGCGATAGCGCTTGATCGCCTGAATCTTCTTGCCGCGAGCCAAGAGCTCGTCCAGCTCCGCGAATCCCGCGCCGGAGACAACCGGCGCGGCCGACGGCGACGAATACGGCGGCCGGGTTGCACCCAGCTGCGCAGACGAAAGATCTTGGATACCAAGATGATTCAGGATGAGATCGAGTTTCGCATTGGCGGCATCCATCTTGCGCTCGAGGCGACGGTTGTCGAACATCCTCAAACCTTATTCTCGTCGCCCACCAGCTGATCGGCGCGCCTGCGCAGCATCGCGTAGCAGATGTACCCCGCGCCCACCTGGCGGTTGAAAACCGCCGCCACCTCGAAGTCGAAGTGCTCGTCCAACCATTCGACACAGGTGGTGACGGTCTCGAACACACCGAAACCGTCGGGGTGGGCCACGGCGGACATGGCGGACAAGCCGCCCGACCGTGCGGGCGGCGCGGCGTAGATCGTCAGATACCTACGGCCATAGGTCCGCATGTCCACGATGCCGTTGAGGACGTCGGTGGCTTCCATCAACGACCCTGGACCGGCAGGCAGCAGCGACTGTGGCGGATGCATGACCCCCCGAACGCGAGAGCTGTGCGCCAGCCTAGGCCGACTTCTCCCTGCGCTCGGACCGCTGCGCCTTGCGCGGCACAATCGTCGGCAGCACATTGTCGTTGACGGTATCGGCGTTCACGACCACCTTGGCGACGTCGTCGCGGCTCGGGATGTCGTACATCGCGGGCTGCAACACCTCCTCCATGATGGCGCGCAGGCCACGGGCGCCCGTGCCACGCAGGATCGCCTGATCGGCCACGGCATCGAGTGCGTCATCGGTGAATTCGAGGTCTACGCCGTCCATTTCGAACAACCGCACGTACTGCTTGACGAGCGCGTTCTTCGGCTCGGACAGGATCTTCACCAAGGATTCCTTGTCGAGGTTCGTCACCGACGCCACGACGGGCAGGCGGCCGATGAACTCGGGAATCAGGCCGAACTTGATCAGGTCCTCCGGCATCACCTCGGCGAAGTGGTCGGACGTGTCGACCTCCGCCTTGGAGCGAACCTCGGAACCGAAACCGATACCGCGATGACCGGTGCGCTCGGAAACGATCTTCTCCAGACCAGCGAACGCGCCCGCCACGATGAACAGGACGTTGGTGGTGTCGATCTGAATGAATTCCTGGTGCGGGTGCTTACGCCCGCCCTGCGGCGGCACGCTGGCCTGGGTACCTTCCAGGATCTTCAGCAGCGCCTGCTGGACGCCCTCGCCGGACACGTCGCGGGTGATCGAGGGGTTCTCGCTCTTGCGGGCGATCTTGTCGACCTCGTCGATGTAGATGATGCCGGTCTCGGCGCGCTTGACGTCGTAGTCGGCGGCCTGGATCAGCTTCAACAGGATGTTCTCGACATCCTCACCGACGTAGCCCGCCTCGGTCAGCGCGGTGGCGTCGGCGATGGCGAACGGCACATTCAGCATCTTCGCCAGCGTCTGCGCCAGGTAGGTCTTGCCACAGCCGGTGGGGCCGAGCATCAGAATGTTCGACTTGGCCAGTTCGACGGTCTCGCCACGGCTGTCGCGAACCTTGTCACCGGCCTGGATACGCTTGTAATGGTTGTAGACGGCCACCGCGAGGGTGCGCTTGGCGGTGTCCTGCCCGATGACGTAGTTCTCCAGGAAGTCCCGGATCTCGGCGGGCTTGGGCAGCTCATCGAGTTTGACCTCGCTCGATTCGGCGAGCTCCTCTTCGATGATCTCGTTGCACAGGTCGATGCACTCGTCGCAGATGTACACCCCTGGCCCCGCAATGAGCTTCTTGACCTGCTTCTGGCTCTTGCCACAGAACGAGCACTTCAGCAGATCGCCGCCATCTCCGATGCGCGCCATTTCGTGGGTCCCTACTTCCTTGTCCGCGTGCAACCGTCCGTCCAGGTTGCCAGCTAGCTGCCGTCCTCGGACCTGTCGCACAAGCGCCGTTGTCGCACAAGCGCGTCGACCATTTCCGCTATCTGGGTGGTGCCGTCAACCGGGAGCAAAGGTCCCTAGGTCGACCGTACCCGGTGTGCGCAAAGGAGGTCGACAACTCGAGCATGTTTCTCGGGTGCGTTGTGCCAGTTCTCACGACACCGAGGCACGTTGGTCCGTTCACGTTGTCCATCCACGGCCGTCGATGTCGACCGTGTACTTCGGCACACAACAGATCGGAGATGGCTTCTGCGAGTGCGGTGGCATCGAAGCGATCCGGCCGGTCCGCGCGCCACCTGGCGCACGTCCCGGCCGGAATCTCCCTGTTATACAACAACTTACGAGCCAACCGCCACCGGGATCAGCGATCTGCCGCCGTGCTGTTACCTACTTCTGCGCACTCAGCTTGCGGTAGTCGAACACGGTATCGACGATGCCGTACTCCTTGGCTTCCTCCGCGGTCAGGATCTTGTCGCGGTCGGTGTCCTTGCGGACGGTGTCCGGATCCTTGCCCGTGTGCCGAGCCAGCGTGGTCTCCATCAGACGCCGCATACGCTCGATCTCGGCGGCCTGGATCTCCAGATCCGAGACCTGCCCCTGAATGCCACCCTCCAGCGACGGCTGGTGGATGAGCACGCGGGCGTTCGGCAGGCAGGCACGCTTACCCGGCGTCCCGGCGGCCAGCAGGATGGCCGCGGCCGAAGCGGCCTGACCGAGGCACACGGTCGCCACGTCGGCACGCACGTACTGCAACGTGTCGTAAATGGCCATCAGCGAGGTGAACGAGCCGCCGGGCGAGTTGATGTACATGGTGATGTCGCGGTCGGGGTCCAGCGACTCCAGCACCAGCAGCTGCGCCATCACGTCATTGGCCGAGGCGTCGTCCACCTGCACGCCGAGGAAGATGATGCGTTCCTCGAACAGCTTGTTGTACGGGTTGGATTCCTTGACACCGAAGCTCGAGTGCTCGATGAACGACGGCAGGATGTATCGCGACTGCGGGCCCTGCGGCGCCATGCCGCCGAGGCCACGTGGGTCAAACTGGTTGGCCATCTTTCGTCTCCAAAGTGTGTGAGTAAACGGCGGGAACGCGGCTCGAAACGGGGGCCGGGTTACTTGTCCGTGCCGCCGGACTTGCCCTTGCCTTTACCGTTGACCGCCTGGTTCGCGTGGCTGATCACGTGGTCGATGAAGCCGTAGTCCAGCGCCTCCGCCGCGGTGAACCAGCGGTCGCGGTCCGCGTCCGCGGCGACCTGCTCCAAGGGCTTGCCCGTGTGGAACGACTGCAACTCGTTCAGCTCACGCTTGGTGTGCGCGAACTGCTCGGCCATGATCGCGATGTCGGCCGCGGAACCACCGATACCCGCCGACGGCTGGTGCATCATGATCCGCGCGTGCGGCAGCGCGAAACGCTTGCCCTTGGTGCCCGCGGTCAACAGGAACTGGCCCATCGACGCGGCCAGGCCCATGCCGTAGGTGGCGATGTCGCACTCGGCGAACTGCATCGTGTCGTAGATGGCCATACCGGCGGTCACCGAGCCGCCCGGCGAGTTGATGTAGAGCGCAATGTCCTTGGTGGGATCCTCCGCGGTGAGCAGCAGGATCTGAGCGCACAGCTTGTTCGCGATGTCATCGTCCACCTGGGTGCCCAGGAAGATGATGCGCTCGCGCAGCAGGCGCTCGTACACCGAGTCACTGAGGTTGAGACCAGCAGTCGGGGATGTCATGACCTCTGCCTGGTTAATTGTCACGGATACCTGCCTTCTCTCGCCGGCTCGTTGATCGCCACACGGCTATCACTGGTTGGCTACGCCGAAACACTATGGGATATGTGGCTTATCCCCATCGCTACGGCATGTCCACCTTGCTGTCACAAACACTAACGAAGCAGGGCGGCACCGAACTCCCGGTACCGCCCTTCTTCGCTCACAGCGCAATCACGGCAGGTCGATGGCCGACGTTCGCGCTGGTCACGCATGAAAACTATTCGGCGCTCGCCGCGACCGACTTGTCGTCGGACTCCGGCGCCTGCTCCGCGTCGGAATCTTCTGGCGCGCCGAACAATTCGCTCGTGTCGACGGTATTGCCCTCGGAATCGGTGACCGTCACCTTGCCGACGACACCCGCCAACGCCTTGCCGCGGCGCACATCGGCGAACACCGCACCGAGCTGACCGGCCTGCTGCACCTGCTGGATGAACTGCTCGGGCGACATGCCGTAGCGCTGCGCCTGGAACAGGATCCGCTCGGTGAGCTCTTCCTGGCCGACCTGGGTGTTTTCCGCCTCCGCGACCGCGTCAAGCAGCAGCTGGGTCTTCACCGACTTCTCCGCCGATTCCTTGGCGTCGGTGTCGAACTCCTCGCGACTGCTGCCCTGCGCCTCCAACGCCTGCGCGAAGGCGGCCTCGTCGTGGTCGAAGCCGTGGACCGCGTCGTGCACGACGGCGTCGACCTCGGCCTTGACCACCGAATCCGGCAGCGGCACCTCGACCTGCTCCAGCAGGGCCTCGAGCACCTTGTCGCGGATCTCACCGGCCTGCTCGACCTGCTTGGACCGCTCGACGCGGCTGCGCAGATCGGTCTTCAGTTCCTCCAGAGTGTCGAATTCGCTTGCCAGTTGCGCGAATTCGTCGTCGGCCTCGGGCAGCTCGCGCTCCTTCACCGAACCGACGGTGACCTTGATCTGCGCTTCGTTGCCCGCGTGCTCGCCAGCAACGAGGTTCGAGGTGAACTCGCCGGACTCCTCGGCCGACAGGCCGATCAGCGCCTCGTCCAGGCCCTCGATGAGCTGACCCGATCCCACCTCGTGCGACAGGCCGGTCGTGGAGGCTTCGGGAACTTCCTCACCGTCCACAGTGGCCGACAGGTCGATGGAGACGAAGTCGCCGTTCTGGATCGGCCGCTCGACACCGGTGAGGGTGCCGAAGCGCTGCCGCAGCGACTGCAACTGCTCGTCGATGTCGTCGTCGGTGATGGTGAACGCGTCGACCGTCACGGCGATCTTCTCGTAATCCGGCAGGGCGACCTCGGGGCGCACGTCGACCTCGGCACTGAAGGCGAGCTCGTCGCCGTCCTCGATCTTGGTGACCTCGATCTCCGGCTGCCCGATCACCTTCACCTCAGCGGTGGTGACGGCTTCGCTGTAGCGGGCGGGCAGCGCGTCGTTGACGACCTGCTCCAGGATCGCGCCGCGACCGAGGCGCGCTTCGAGCAGCTTCGCCGGAGCCTTGCCAGGACGAAAGCCGGGGATGCGGACCTGCTGGGCCAGCGCCTTGTAGGCCTTGTCGAAATCCGGCTTCAGTTCCTCGAAGGGCACCTCGACATTGATCCGGACCCGGGTCGGGCTCAGCTGCTCGACGGTGCTCTTCACGGACATGCTCCTTGATCGTTGTTCGTACTGGTTGACATTGGTACCGCTCGGCTCGTGATCGGTTTGCTCGTGATCGGATTCTGCTCACCGCGCGGCGTTCGTGCCGCACGGCGTTTCGTGCTGGTGCACCGCACCGCACGATCACGGCGACGGCTGACTCGCACTCCTCGACCGTGTTCATCGACCGCACAGCACGTGTTCGGGACACGGCCGGGCAGGCGAATTCGCACTGTTGACGCAGCACTGGCTGACCAGGTTAGTTGACCGGTCGCGACGCCCTGCACGCGGCGGGGGCCTGTCGAGGTGTCAGTTACCGACCTTGACGGCGTCGGTGACGAAGACCAGCGTCTCGTTCGGTGCGACACCGTTGCCACCCTGACCGTAGCCGAGTTCCGGCGGAACGATCAGCAGCCTGCGCGAGCCTTCCTTCACACCGATCAGCCCCTGGTCCCAGCCGGGGATAACCTGACCCGCTCCGAGACTGAGTGGGAAGGGCTCGCCGCGCTGGAACGAGCTGTCCAGAGTCTGCCGGTCCGACCAGGTGACCAGCGCGTAGTTCATGGTCAGCTGCTGACCGGACTCGGCGGCGGGGCCATCGCCCTCACTGAGGTCCTTGACGATGAGATGGGTCGGCGGATCACAGGTGTCGGGAATGGTGATCTTCGGTGCCGTGCCGAAATCGCCGGTGACCCCGATGTCCTCGGCGGTGCATTCCTTGCCGGTCTTGGCCGCGGGGGCGGTCGAGGCGGCGGCGCCGGTGCTCTGAACAGGGCTCGTCGCCGCTGTCGTGTCGTCGGAATCGTCGCTGGAACCGCAGGCGGTCAGCGCGATGACCGCGAGCGCGGCGGTACCGATCCCGAGAATCCTGCCGAGTGTGTGCATGGGCGGACCCTAGACCACCCGTGCGCGCATACCGCTTCCGCCACCCGTTGCGCGCGACGCCGTTACGCTGGCCAGGAATCTCGATCCGACGTTGTCGATCAGGAGCAGCGCGGGTATCCGCGTGTCCGGTCCGCCCGGAACTGCTCTCGGAGCGTGCGTGAGGAGTCGACCGATGACCCACCCGACGAGTGACACCGCCGCCGACAATGCCGTCGGTGGGAGCGGCGAGACAGTCGCTCCAGTCCCCTATCCACTCACCGACCGGCCCGGCCCACTCGATCGCGCCGAGTTGTTCGCCATCGACGCGTGGTGGCGGGCCGCGAACTATCTCGCGGTCGGCCAGATCTATCTCATGGGCAATCCCCTGTTGCGCGAATCGCTGCGCGAAGAGCACGTGAAACCGAGACTGCTCGGTCATTTCGGCACGGTTCCCGGACTGAATCTCGTGTGGGCACATGCCAATCGCGTCATTCGAGCCAACGACCTCGACGCCGTGTTTCTCGCAGGTCCCGGCCACGGTGGGCCAGGCCCGAACGCCTGTGCCTGGCTGGAAGGCACCTATTCCGAGCTCTACAGCCACATTCCGCGCGACGCCGAAGGGATGGGCGCGCTGTTCGCGCAGTTCTCCTTTCCCGGTGGCGTCCCGAGTCACTGCGCACCGGAGACGCCTGGCTCGTTTCACGAGGGCGGTGAACTCGGCTATTCCTTGCTGCACGCCTTCGGCGCGGTGCTGGACAACCCCGACCTCACCGTGTTCTGCGTGGTCGGCGACGGTGAGGCCGAGACAGGCCCGCTGGCGACGAGCTGGCACGCGGCCAAGTTCCTCAACCCCGAGCGAGACGGCGCGGTGCTGCCGATCCTCGCGCTCAACGAGTACAAGATCGCCAATCCGACGATCTTCGGCCGGATGCCGGAATCCGAGCTGCGCACGCTGCTGCGCGGATACGGCTACGACGCCGTCGTCGTCGCGGGCGACGATCCGTCGACGGTGCATCAGGCGATGGCCACCGCGATGGACGAGTGCGTGCGACGGATCGCCGAGATCCAGCGGGCCGCACGGGAAAACGCCGCCGAGCAGCGTCCGATCTGGCCGATGATCGTGCTACGCACCCCGAAGGGCTGGACCTGTCCGCCGATCGTCGACGGGGCGCGCGTCGAGGGCACCTTCCGCGCCCACCAGGTGCCCTTGCCCGACGCGCGCACCGACCCGAAGCACCGCGAGGTACTGGAACGGTGGATGCGCGCCTATCGTCCCGAGGAGCTGTTCGACGCCGACGGCGCGCCGGTGCCTCGGCTGCGCGCGCAGAACCCGACCGGCGCGCGCCGGATGAGCGCCAACCCGGTGAGCAACGGCGGCTCACTCGTACGCGACCTACGTCTGCCCGACTGGCGCGAGTTCGCCGTGGAGGTGGACAACCCCGGTGCTTCGACGCACGGGGCGACCCAGGTGCTCGGCACGTGGCTGCGCGAGGTCGTCAGGAACAATCCCGACAATTTCCTGACCTTCGCTCCGGACGAACTGGTCAGCAATCGGCTCCAGGACATCCTCGACGTCACCGGCCGCGACTGGCAGGACGAGATCGGACCCGAGGACGACCGGCTCGACCGCGAAGGTCGGGTGATCGAGGTGCTGTCCGAGCACATGTGCCAAGGACTGCTCGAGGGCTATCTGCTCACCGGCAGGCACGGCGTATTCACCTGTTACGAGGCGTTCGTCCACATCGTCGACGCGATGTTCAACCAGCACGCGAAATGGCTCGACGCGAGCTCACGGGTGGCGTGGCGGCGGCCCATCGCGAGCCTGAATTATCTCCTGTCGTCGCACGTGTGGCGGCAGGACCACAACGGCTTCACCCATCAGGATCCCGGCTTTCTCGACGTGGCGATGAACAAGCAGCCCTCGATCGTGCGGGTGTACCTGCCGCCGGACGCGAACACGCTGCTGTGTACCTACGACCACTGCCTGCGGTCGCGCCACTACGTGAACGTGGTCGTCGCGGGCAAACAGCCGCAGGCGGACTGGCTTTCGAGCACCGAGGCCGCCGCGCACTGCGCGCGGGGCATCGGTATCTGGGACTGGGCGGGCCACAACGACGAGATCGGCACCACCCCGGATGTGGTACTCGCCTGTGCCGGTGACGTGCCGACACTGGAGACGCTCGCCGCGGCGGCGATCCTGCGAGACCGTCTGCCGCAACTGCGGATTCGGGTGATCAACGTGGTCGACCTGATGCGGTTGCAACCCAACGACGCACATCCACACGGGCTGCCCGACCAGGAATTCGACACCCTGTTCACCCCCGACCGACCGGTGATATTCGCCTTCCACGGCTATCCATGGTTGATCCACCGACTCACCTACCGCCGTACCGGACACGGCGACCTGCACGTGCGCGGTTACCAGGAACGCGGCACGACGACGACGCCGTTCGACATGGTGATGCTCAACGATCTCGATCGCTATCACCTGGTGATGGATGTGCTCGACCGAGTGCCCGGCCTGCGCGAACGCGCCGCGCCACTGCGTCAGGAAATGAGCGACGCGCGGTTGACCGCGCGTGCGTGGACTCGCTCGCACGGTGCGGACATCCCCGAGGTCGCGGACTGGACCTGGCCGTACGCGAAGCCCTGAATCACGAGCCTCGGGCCGACGCGCCCTTGAATCGCGGGACGCCGACAACGACCATGGCCGAGTGTCCTGTCACACCCGCGACGGCTACGTCGTCTCCTCGATGAATTCGCCCGTTCTCATCGAGGAGACCACCGATGTACAACGCTCATCTCGTCGTCACCGTCGGCGCCGCCCTGTGGGTCGGTTTCTCCGCGTTCGCGATTCTGACCCGTCAGTCGTGGGTGGTCGACCCGCTCACGGAGTACGGCGTCCCCGAATCGTGGTGGCCCTGGTTGGGATCGGCGAAGGCCGCGGGCGCCGTCGGCTTGCTGATCGGCCTGTGGCTGCCGGTGTTGGGAGTGCTCGCCGCGATCGGGCTGGTGGTGTACTTCACCGGCGCGATCGTCACAGTGTCGCGGGCGCGCGCCTACCACCATCTGGCGTATCCGATGCTGTACCTGGTGCCGGTCGTCGTGGCGGTGGCGCTCGGCGCGGCGGCCTGACCCCGCGCCGACGTCGAATCGGTGGCGACTTTTCGGCAACGGGTAACAAAACCCTGGTCGACCACCGATTCCTCGGCATGAGAGTGTCTGCCGCGGCTGCCCGGCGAATCATAGCGCTCGGGTTCGTGGGGACCATCGCGCTCGTCGGTTGCGGCAGAGCCGAGACCGACACGACCGACACCTCCACCGCGACAACACCCTCGGTATCCACGATGCCGAAACCCGCCCCGCCGTGCACCCCGTTCGACTCCCCCGCCTGCGGCGACCCACAACACAAGGACTGGGTGGACGGTCAACTGCGCGACGCCTGCGCCGAGGGCGCGGTGGACCGAGAAGTGTGCGAGCGCAGGGGAATTCCCTTCGGCCGCTGGCCGAACAACGCACCGCGCTGACCCGAGGCAGGATCGTCTGACACGCATCGCCGTGCGCGGACCTACCGAAAAGCTGTGCCGAGCGGCGGTCTCTCCGCGCAAGACGCGCGACATACGCACTGCGCGGGAAGTCGGCTCTCGCCCTGCACCGCCCGCCCCTGCGAGGTGAATCGATGTCGAGCGGGCGACAAGAATCGAACCCGCACCACCAGCTTGGAACGCTGAGACGCCCCTGTCCGACGAACTCACAGAGCCGCCGGACTGCCCACACATCCCCTACCCAGGGGATAGAGCCTCGAATCGTTGTCGGGGTGACAGGATTTGAACCTGCGACCCTCCGCTCCCAAAGCGGATGCGCTACCAAGCTGCGCTACACCCCGTTGTCCTCGCGGCGACGCCGACGAGGTGAGTCGATTTTGAGCGGGTGACGGGAATCGAACCCGCACCATCAGCTTGGAAGGCTGAGGTTCTACCATTGAACTACACCCGCGAGCACAGGACATCTACGGGATCGCCGCGATGTCGTGTGCGAGACGACTCTACCGAACCCGATCGCGGATGTGCCAATCAGCCCCCTCTCGGCCGGTCGCACGCGTGCCACACCCCGAAATTTTCGAGGAGTTCATTCCTCGAAAATGACGCGCGGCGCGCCACGAAAGTGGAATATGAGTGAACGCGTGACGGCCCCCGCAGGGAACGCCGTGGATCACCGTCCGCACGCGGAAACATCATCGCCGCCAGAGGATTCCGATGGGGAAGTCACGACTCGTCGCCACAGCCGGTGCGCCGGTAGGCACCGCCGCCGGATCGGCCCTGGCGACCACGGCCCGCGCACCGCTGGCTAACCCTCCCGCGACCACACTGACATCTGTTGCGGTTCCCGTAGTTTCGCGAGGACGGGAGTACACGGCCACACGCCCGCGTGCTACCGTCCGCGCGCCACCAACGCATGCCTTCGTCAGCGCGTCGTAGCGCGATTTCGCAGCGAACGAAATCGGTTGTAACACCGCCACGATCGAGGGCGATGTACATCCGATCGCCATTCGCGAGGCAGGCGAACGCGTTGCAAAACGGCGCATTTCGATGCCGAGTGGCTTGCTAGGATCCTTTTTGCCGGAACGGGGTATCTGGAAAGGGGGCGGTGAGGGTGTGCCGAGCCAGGCGGACACAGCCGCGTAGCAGTGTGAACGATCGAAGCGATATCGGCTTCCGCGCCGCGATGAGGCACCGGGATTCCGACGTCACCAAGACCGGGTGAGCTCGATGTCGACGAACATCGAGGACCCGGTCGCCGTCATGGCCAAGGAGTGGGCGGGAGCGGTCTGCACCGAGCCAGGCTCAGCGGCGACAGCGGCCACGCTGGGGCCGGTCCTGATCCAGATCATCGATGGCCTGCTCGCGCTCGCGGAGTCCGAACCCTTCCCGATCCGGCATGCCCGCGCACTCGGCGCTCGGCTCGCCGAGGAACCCTTCGACCGAACTCGGATGCTGGCGCAGGCCACCCGATCGCTGCTCGGGTTCCGGCCCGGCACGCCGGGTTCGCTCGTCGCCACCCGCTGGCCGTTCGTCGCCAGTCAAGCCATCGACAGCTACGCCAAGGTGCTGGAAGTGCGCGCGCTCGCCAAACAGGAGGAGAACCTCAAGGCGAAAGTGTCACTGCGCGTTCAGGAAATCGCCGCACTACAACATCGGCTCCGCCACGAAGCCACCCACGACGCGCTCACCGACCTCGCCAACCGGACACTGCTGCAAGATCGGGTGCGCCTGATGGCCAGCGACCCGAGCCGAGGCGTCGGCCTGCTGCTCATCGACCTGGACCGGTTCAAGCAGATCAACGACGGCTACGGGCACGCCATCGGCGACGAGGTCCTGGTCGACCTGGCCAACCGGCTGCGGGAGGTGTGCCCGCCGGAGACGGTGATCTGTCGCTACGGCGGCGACGAGTTCGTCCTCGCGGTCAACCCGAAACGCAACACCCTCGGCGATCTGGCCCATGCGATCGTCGCCGCGCTGCGCGACCCGGTGTGGTCGAGCGCGGGACCGGTCCCGGTGTCGGCGAGCATCGGAACGGCCTACTGCCCGCCGGGCGCCCGCTGCGACTTCAGCGACCTGTTACGCAGGGCCGACCGCGCGATGTATTCGGCGAAGACGGCGGGCGGTAAACGCTTCGCTCTCGCCGACGACCCCGACATCGACACCGCCGTCGCGGGCTGACCGACCAGCCGCTGTCGGCTCGCGACTCGTTGGTCAATCCGGCTGGCAGGTGGGACACCAGAAGAGGTTTCGCGCATCAAGGACCGCGTGCGCGATCGGTGTGCCACAGACCCGGCACGGCTGCCCCTGTCTGCGGTAGACGTAGGTGCGCGGCCGATCCGGCGCGTAGGACGGCGCGCCGTGGTCGTGCTCGGGTCGCACGACGACCATCTTGCCGACCCGAACACCGACCGGCATGAGCACCAGCAGATCCGCCCACATGTCCCTCCACTCGGACGCCGACAGCGCGGTGCCCGGCCGACGTGGTGCGACCCCGTGTCGGAACAGCAGTTCCGCGCGATACACATTGCCGACACCGGCGATCACTCGCTGATCCATCAGCAGCGCGCCGATCGCTCGGCGCGAACGTCGAATGCGTTGCCACGCACGATCCTGGTCGGCGTCGGGACGCAGTGGGTCGGGGCCGAGCCGTTCGGTCAGCGCGGTGACCTCGGGTTCGCTCAGTACCTCGCACGCGGTGGGTCCACGCAGATCGGTGCCGAATCCCGATCCGCCCACGACGCGCATCCGCACCTGACCGACCGGTTCACCCATCGGCACAGCGGATTCGGTGAACTTTCCGTACAGGCCGAGGTGCACATGCACCACTCGACCCGATTCGTACCGGTGTAGGAGGTGTTTGCCCCACGCTTCGGCGTCGATCAACTGTTGACCGTCCACGAGTGCGGCGCCGGCGGCGAAGCGCCCCTGCGGGCTCGAGACCCGCACCGGCGCACCGACCAGCCGACGTTGATGCAGCCGCGCCAGCCGGTGCAGGGTATGTCCTTCGGGCACAGTGTTATACGCCCTTGCGCGGGTTAGCTGACCGGCAATGCCGGTGCCACACCGGTCTTCTCGTACTCCGAGAGGATGTCGATGCGGCGCTGGTGGCGCGCCTCGCCCGACCACGCGGTCGCGATGAACGCGTCCACGATGGCCAGCGCCTCCTCCGTGGAGTGCATACGGCCGCCGATGCCGATCAGTTGGGCCTTGTTGTGCTCGCGGGCAAGTTTCGCGGTCTCGACGCTCCACGCCAGGGCACAGCGGGCGCCGGGCACCTTGTTGGCGGCGATCTGCTCACCATTGCCGCTGCCACCGAACACCAGGCCGAGGCTGCCCTCGTCGGCCACGGTGCGCCGCGCCGCCTCGACGCAGAACGCGGGGTAGTCGTCGAGCGCGTCGTATTCGAGGGCGCCGCAATCGACCACCTCGTGACCCGCCTGCTCCAGATGAGCCTTGACGTGATTCTTCAGTTCGAAACCGGCATGGTCGGCTCCCAAGTAAACGCGCATGGCTAGGCATTGTGTCAGGCGTGCGCGCGCACGACGTCGACAGGGCTTATCGCCGCCGCGGCCACCGGACGTTCACGCGGGCGACACACGGCACCCGGCCGCAGCGCCGGGGGAATGCCTAGAGTTCTTCTCATGCAGCCGCACGAACCGCAGGACGGGCCGCCGTCCGATCCGCACGTCACCCAACAAGGCGGCTGGGGGTATCCGCACGGAGTTACCGCGGGACAGCAGTACCCGTCGGGCGCGCACCCGGTCGCCGCTCAGCCGCAGCCCTATCCCCCCGGCTACGGGCAGTTCCCCTCGGCGCCGGTGCCGCCCGCTGTCCCTCCGCAGGAGCAACCGCGCGGCTTGTCCCCGTTCGGCCGCCCGGCCAGGCACAGCTGGGAGATCGCCCTGCTGGTGATCGTCATCGTGTGCACGGTGCTCGCCTACCTCATCGCGCTGCTGCTGATCGCGTTCGGCAATGTCGACCAGTACGTCGTCGCGTTGGCGGCCGCGCCGCTGCTCATCTGGTTCGGTCGCGGTATCAACTATTCGACCCAGCGGGTCAACGGGGTCAAGATGTCACCGACCCAGTTCCCCGAGGGCTACCGGATGGTGCAGGAGGCGGCGGCACGCTTCGGCATGCCAACGCCGCCGGACGCCTACGTGGTGCTCGGCAATGGTCAGATCAACGCCTTCGCCTCGGGCCACGGCTTCCGCCGCTACGTGGTCGTCTACAGCGACCTGTTCGAAGTAGGCGGTGCGGCAAGGCAACCCGACGCGCTCGCGTTCATCATCGGCCACGAGGTCGGCCACATCGCGGCGGGACATACCTCGTATTGGCGCCAACTCGGCATGTTCCTCGTGCCGTTCCTGCCCATCCTCGGCAACTCGCTGATCCGCTCGCAGGAGTACACCGCCGACAACCACGGCTACTGCAACCGGCACACCGGTGCCCCCTCGGCCATGGGCACGCTCGCGGCAGGTAAGTACATGAACACCCTCGTCGGATTCGACGAGATGGCCGACCGCGCGGCGACGGAGAAGGGCTTCTTCGTCTGGGTGGTCAACGCCACGTCCTCGCATCCCGTACTGACCTGGCGAATGTGGGCGCTACGCGACAGGAGCAGGCACGGAAAATTGTTCCTGCGCCCGAGCCGTCCCGCGATAGCGGCCGGTGGATACCCGAATGCCTACGGCCAGACTCCGCTGCCACCGACGGGTCCCTATCAGCACTGAGCGCCGCCGAATCCTCGGCCGAGCCGGGTCGGCGGCGCTCGTGGTGGCACTCAGTCGAATTCCGGGCCTTCGGTGCGGGTCCGCTTGAGCTCGAAGAAGTGCGGATAACCCGTCAACGTGACGGCGGCGTCCCACAACTTGCCCGCTTCCTCGCCGCGCGGAATGCGCGAGAGCACCGGACCGAAGAACGCGACACCGTTGATGTGAATGGTCGGCGTACCGACATCGGGGCCGACCTTGTCCATCCCGGCATGGTGGCTCTTGCGCAGCGCCTCGTCGTACTCGGTGCTCTCGGCGGCCTCGGCGAGCGAGGCGGGCAGCCCGACCTCTTCGAGCGAGTCGGCGATCACCGCGGCGAGCGTCTCGGCACGGCTGTCGCGTTCGTACTCGGCGCTGCGATTGTGGATACGCGTGCCCAGTGCGGTGTACAGCGGTGACAGTATCTCGTCACCGTGCTGTTGCGCGGCGGCGATCGCGACCCTCACCGGGCCCCATCCGGTGGCGAGCAGCTCACGGTATTGCTGCGGCAGGTCTTCTTTGTCCTCGTTGAGCACCGACAGGCTCATCACGTGGAAATTCGCGTCGATGTCACGGACTTTCTCGACTTCGAGAATCCAGCGGGAGGTGATCCAACACCACGGGCACAGCGGATCGAACCAGAAGTCGGCAACGTCCTTGGCGGCCTCGGTGGCTTTATCGCTCACGGCAATCCTTTCGATCACAGGCGTCGACAGTCGAGTGAGTCTCCTCGCTCCCCCGAAGCAACCGCCGACGGCGCCGATTCGTTCCCGTGCCGCCGATTTCCGCGAGCGGGGGCCCGGCACAGCAGTAGGCTCGAGCCACCAGGTTTCCGGCTCGGTTTCCGATAGGAGTCCAGATGACCACTGATCGGCATTTCGTCATCGTCGGCGGCGGGCTTGCCGCGGTCAAGACCGCGCAAGCATTGCGGGACAACGATTTCGACGGATCGGTGACGCTGATCGGCGCCGAGGAACACCTGCCCTACGAGCGACCACCGCTGTCCAAGGAACACCTCGCGGGCAAGCAGACACTCAGCGAGTTCACACCGAAACCCGCACAGTGGTTCCGCGACGAGAACATCGATCTTCGTCTCGGCACCGAGGCCACCGCGCTCGATCCCGCGGCGCGGACCGTCACGCTGCCGGACGGGTCGACGCTGTCCTACGACAAGCTCGCGCTCGCCACCGGGTCCACGCCGCGCACCCTCCCGATCCCCGGCGCCGACGCACCCGGCGTGTACACGCTGCGCACGATCGAGAACTCGGACGCGTTGGTCGAATTGTTCGCGAAGATCGACCGTCTCGCCATCGTCGGCGCGGGATGGATCGGGTTGGAGGTCGCCGCGGCGGCGCGGGCCGCCGACGTCGCGGTGACCATCCTGGAGTCCGCGCGGTTGCCGTTGCTCGGAGTCCTCGGATCCGAGATGGCGCAGGTGTTCACCGATCTGCACCGCGAACACGACGTGGACTTCCGATTCGAGGCGCGGGTCGCCGAAATCGTCGTACGGGAGGGCCGCGCGGCCGGTGTTCTGCTCGCCGACGGCAGTACCGTCGAGGCGGATGCCGTGCTGGTCGCGGTCGGCGCTGCCCCCAACACGCAACTCGCCGCCGACGCCGGACTCGCGGTGGACAACGGCGTCTTGGTCGCGGCGAACCTGGCGACCAGCGACCCGAATATCGTCGCGGTCGGCGACATCGCCGCGCAGCGACATCCGCTGCTCGAGCGCCGAATTCGGGTGGAGCACTGGGCGAACGCGCTCAACCAGCCGACCACGGCCGCCGTGACCATGCTTGGCGGCGAAACCGAATACGACCGGCTGCCCTACTTCTTCACCGACCAGTACGACCTCGGTATGGAATACACCGGCTACACCGCGCCGGATGACGACACCACGGTGGTGGTGCGCGGCGACAAGGCCGGTCGCGAATTCGTCGCGTTCTGGCTCGATGCCGACCATCGCGTGCTCGCGGGCATGAATGTCAACGTGTGGGATCTGACCGACCGCATCAAGGAACTCATCACCGCGGGCGATCCCGTCGACCCGACACGGTTGGCGGACTCCTCGATTCCGTTGTAACCGAGGCTTTTCCGCTACTTCCCACTGGTCGGCGGGCGCGATCATGGCACCGACGGAGCCCGGGTCGGCACCCCGTGTCGCCAGCGCGAACCGAGCAGCCGGGGCGGGCGACGACTGCTCGGTGCGAAATTCGCCCCGGTGGTGCGGACGTCCATTGTCGCCGTTCGCTGAGGTCGGCCCTGGAGCGGACCTTGCATCCCGAAGCGCTGCGTTGTCGATTCGGCGGGACTGAACCATATGCGCATATGGTGCCCGGCGGGCTTGTGTGCGTACGCGGGCGACAGTCGGAAACTGTGTCTAGCCGGAGTGGGCCAGGCGGCCTCGTTGTCGACGCGGCCACACATTGCCGCCACGAGGCGCAAGCGGCGTGTCGCCGGAAACGAAAGCGGTGGCGCAGCTGCGCCTTACGGCGTCGTGGCGAGCGTTCGGATGCGCGGGAGCCGACCAGCGGGCAGACTGTTAGTTGCGCAAAACATATTTATCGATGGCGTATTTCGCCTCGTTCTCGAGGAGACGTGATGACCACACCGACCGACACCGTGCGCCCGCAACTACCCTTCGATCGACCGAGCGTCCTCGAACTGTCGCCGCTCTACGCGTTGTTGCGACAGAACGCACCCGTTACCGAAGTACTCACCCCCGCAGGCGATCTCGCCTGGCTGGTCACCCGATACACCGAGGTGCGCGCGCTGCTGTCGGACCCGAGACTCGGGCGCTCACACCCCGACGCGCAGCGAGCGGCACGCATCTCCGACGCCGCCATCCAGAACGGACCCACCGGCGACTACGACACCGAGAAGGCCGCGCACACCAGGATGCGCAAGCTCCTGCGGCCCTCGTTCTCCGTGCGCAGGATGCGCAGCCTCAACGACCATGTGCAGGAACTGGTCGACGGCTACGTCGACGAGTTGATCGCCGCCCGCGACAACGCCCCCGACCACGTCGCCGACCTGCACGAACACCTCTCGTTCCCGCTACCGGTCGCGGTGATCTGCGAACTACTCGGCGTCCCCTACGGCGACCGCGCGTACTTCAGCGATCTCTCGCAGCGGATGAGTTCCATGGTCAGCGGCACCGACGCGCAGGCAGCGCGCGACGAATTCGGCGTCTACATGGGCGGATTGGCCGAGACCAAGCGGACCGAGCCGGGCGAGGATGTCATCTCCGACCTGGTCGCCGCACAAGCCGACGACCCCACCTTCACCGAGGACGAACTGGTGGACCTGTGCGTCGGGTTGCTGTTCGCCGGGCACGAGACAACCGTGAACCGCATCGACCTCGGCGTACTGCTGCTGGACACCCACGAGAAGCTACGCGCCGACCTGCGCGCGGATCCGACGGGCAGGATCGAACCCACCGTCGAGGAGATTTTGCGCTACTCGGCGCCCGGCGGGCTCGGGTTGCTTCGCTACGCACACACCGACGTCACCGTCGGGGACACGACCATCCCCACCGGCGACGCGGTCCTGCTGTCGGTCGCCGCCGCCAACCGCGACGACACCGCCTTCGACGCCCCCGATATTTTCGACACCACCCGCGCCCCGAACACCCACGTCGCGTTCGGCCACGGCAATCACTTCTGTGTCGGCGCCGCACTGGCACGCACGGAACTGCGCAGCGTCTTCACCACACTCGCCCGCCGCCTGCCCGACCTGCGCCTCGCCGGGGAGATCGGCGACCTCGCCGTTCGCGACGGCCACGTCACCGGCGGCATCAGCGGACTTCCGGTGACCTGGTAACCAGCCGCATCCCGCCGTCCGTGGGTGGGGCTCGGGCTATGTCCATGTCCCGCCCGCGGGCGGGTATGTCCACGTCCCGCCCGCGGGCGACCGGCATCAGGCCATACATGTTCGGCGCGTCTCAGGTCCACACCCACGGCTACGAAGCCTCGATCATCGATGTGCCGGAGCTCGCGCCCTTGTCGCCACAGATCGCTGCATCCCCACGCGGGACCGGCTCCGTTCGCCGCTGTCGACAATGGATAACCGGCAGGTCCGCATACTGCGCACGTTGAAGTTCAACCAGGGAAACCCCGACGACGATCTGCGTGCGATCTCGGAACCACACTGGAACCGCATTATTCGGCGGAAGCCGCGATCCGCGCGTGGGCAGCCAACGACGGTGTGGCAGGCGGTGGCGATTTCGACTTGGCCGCCGGTGGTGGCGCCGCGGTGGGGTGTCGTGGTGGCGTTGCTGCTGGCCTGGATCCGCCGCAGGATCAACGACCCAGTGCTGGACACCATGGGTCGTTACCCGGTCAGCAGCTACAAGGGTGTCGGGGCCATGCGGCAGACTGCTGAGGTGACCGAAAAGTACAGCGCGGGTGTCCTGGTGTTTCGACGCGACGCCGAAGCCGGGGTCGAGGTATTGATCGGACACATGGGTGGCCCGTACTTCACCCGCAAAGACCTTGGCGCATGGTCGATTCCGAAGGGCGAATACGAACAGGACGAAGAAGAGCCGCGCGCCGCCGCGGCCCGCGAGTTCACCGAGGAACTCGGTCTCCCTGTTCCAGCCGGACCGTGGATCGCGCTGGGCGATGTGCGCTACGGCAGCGGCCGTGGCAAGAAGACCGTCACCGTCTGGGCTGTCGAAGGCGACCTCGACCCCGCAGATGTCGTACCAGGCACCTTCGAGATGGAGTGGCCGCCGAAATCCGGCAAGCTGGCCGAATTCCCCGAAATCGACCGCGCCGCATGGTTCGACCTCGACACCGCACGGGAAAAGCTCGGCGCCGGGCAACGACCTTTCCTGGACCGCCTGGCCGAACAGTTGGAGCATGCGAGTCCGTAAACATGACGGACCGGGCAGACATGCCAGCTCACCCGTCGCGTGCGCACGTTCCTAGCGTGGACCAACCGGACCACGCCCGCGCCGCCATGGCCGTGTGCAGGAATCCGACGCGTTGCGGCACCCCTCGGCGAGCAGCATCGCCTATTCGTGCGGCAAAGCGGGACTGATCCATCTGACACATCGCACGCGCCAGCGGAGGCTGTCCTACCCCGAGTCGACGACTAACGCGACACCGCCTGATCCGCACTCCTTGACTGCGCGGCGCCATGCGGAAGTGGAAAGCGGTTGCCGCACCCAGCACACCGTGCTGACACGCTTCGGACGGAAAACACGGCCGCCGCTGGCATTCCTTCGGCGCCGAGCAATGCGGCCAGCGCACAGATCATCGACGGCACAGTAGCGCGCTGCGGATGCGCGTCGTGGGCGGATCGGGATTCGGCACCGATCTGCGTGGACCCACCGCGTGCGAGGTACTGAGCGAACCCGAGGTCACCGCGCTGACCGAACGGCTCGGCCCCGACCCACTGCGTCCCGACGCCGACCAGGATCGTGCGTGGCAACGCATTCGACGCCTCCGGCCTCGGTCACCGGGTGAATCGGGACCCACGCCGCGCAACCCTCCGAAGCGAACGTGTCAAAGCGCTACGACGCTGTGTCCCACTTGTTTCCGGTGATGAGTTCGTACGCCTCGAGGTACTTCTGGCGAGTCGCCTCGACGATATCGGCCGGGATGGCGGGGCCGGGAGGCTCTTTGTCCCATCCGGTGGAGGTGGCCCAATCGCGGACGAACTGCTTGTCGAACGACCGTTGCGCGCGACCGGGTTCCCATTCGTCGGCGGGCCAGAAGCGCGAGGAATCGGAGGTGAGCACCTCGTCGGCAAGTGTGAGTTCGGCACCGTCCCAACCGAATTCGACCTTGGTATCGGCGACGATCACGCCTCGTCCCGCCGCGTGCGCCGCGCCGCGGGTATAGATGTCGAGGGTCACCTCACGCAGCCGCCGCGCGACCTCGTTGCCTTCCTGGTTCACCACATCGGCGAAGGTGATGGCCTCGTCGTGTCCCTCGGACGCCTTGGTCGTCGGGGTGAAAATCGGCTCGGGCAAACGGTCGCCCTCCCGCAATCCCGGCGGCAGCGCGATCCCCGACACCGAGCCGATCCGCTGGTACTCCGACCACCCCGACCCCACGAGATAGCCCCTGGCGATGCATTCGACCTGCACCATCTTCAGCGGCTTCACCCGGATCGCGCGTCGGCCGAATTCCGCAGGGACCTCGGTCGCCGACACCACGTGATTGGGGATATCGGTGAAGTAGTCGAACCACCAGTTCGACAGCTGCGTCAGCAACGCGCCCTTGTCCGGAATCGGCGTCGGCAGCACCACGTCGTACACCGAGACCCGATCCGAGGCGACCAGCAGCAGCGTGCCGTCGTCGTCGTAGAGATCCCGAACCTTCCCGGCGTGCACATGCTTCAACGTCGAGCCTCCGATTCCGTTGCTGGTGAACCTGCGCCGCAGGAACAATACCCGCGGCCCGGTGCGGCGGAATGCGCCCGTCGCCGCCACCGCATCGCTCTCGCCGACCGAGGCAAGCAGGGCTTCTGCTCACCGCTCACCGGCCGCCGGCCGCCGAACACACTCGGCGGCGATGAACTCGGCACGTGCCCCAGGCCGACACAGGACTCCGCACTGTCGCAGTCGCACCGGCGCCGCGGTCACACCATCACGCTGTCAGGCCGTCAGGCCGTCAGGCCGTCAGGCCGTCAGGCCGTCAGGCCGTCAGGCCGTCAGGCCGTAATAGTTGGCCACCGCCGTCAGAGACGGTGATTCCGCCCGCGACGATGCTCATTACCTTGCCGCGCGCGTTGTGCAGGACCGGGCTGAGTGCGGTGACGGCGGCCCAGAACGCTCGACTAGATCGAACCCACCCAGGTGCGCGGCAGTCGACGCGACCCCGGGCTTCTCTGGGGGACCTGCGGCGCCGCCAGTACACCGCCACCGGGATCTGCGCGTCAGGCCGCACGGGGCGGCGAATGTCGGAGAACACACCCTCGGCCGAGCTGCGGCGAAGAACTCGGGCGCGCACACCGGACGCGAGGTGGCATTGTGGGTGCTGCCCGTGCCAGTTCTTCGACAACGAAGGAGCCTTATGTCCGCACCCAACCTCACTCGTGACCAGGCGATCGAACGCGCCTCGACAGTGTCGGTCGAGAGCTACCGCATCGACCTCGACCTGACCGACGGTGCGGGTAAGCCGGGCGAGCAGACCTTCTTCTCTCGCAGCACAATCGCCTTCACCGCGACGCCGGGCGCGCAAACCTTCCTCGACATCGTCGCGCGCGGAGTTCGCTCGGCCGTGCTCAACGGCACCGCACTCGATGTCGCCGACTACGACGAGTCCACCGGCCTCACCCTGCGCGGACTGGCCGAGCGCAACGAACTCGTCGTCGAGGCCGACTGCGAGTACTCGAACACCGGCGAGGGTCTGCACCGCTTCGTCGACCCCGCCGACGACGCGGTCTACCTGTACTCACAGTTCGAAACCGCCGACGCCAAGCGCATGTTCGCCTGCTTCGACCAGCCGGACCTGAAGGCCACCTTCGACATCACCGTCACCGCGCCCACCGACTGGCAGGTAATCTCGAACGGCGCGACCACCCGAAACGACGCGGGCACACACGTTTTCGCCACCACACCGCAGCTGAGCACCTACCTGGTAGCGCTCATCGCCGGTCCGTACGCGAAGTGGACCGACAGCTACACCGACGAGCACGGCACCATCCCCCTCGGCATCTTCTGTCGCGCCTCACTGGCCGAGCACATGGACGCCGAGCGGCTGTTCACCGAGACCAAACAGGGCTTCGGCTTCTACCACCGCAATTTCGGCGTTCCGTACGCGTTCGGCAAGTACGACCAGCTGTTCGTCCCCGAATTCAACGCGGGCGCGATGGAGAACGCGGGTGCGGTCACCTTCCTCGAGGACTACGTCTTCCGCTCCAGGGTGACCCACGCCTCCTACGAGCGCCGCGCCGAGACCGTGCTGCACGAGATGGCGCACATGTGGTTCGGCGATCTGGTCACCATGAAGTGGTGGGACGACCTGTGGCTCAACGAGTCCTTCGCCACCTTCGCCTCGGTGCTGTGCCAGGCCGAGGCCACCGAATACACGAAGGCGTGGACCACTTTCGCGAATGTGGAGAAGTCCTGGGCCTACCGCCAGGACCAGTTGCCCTCCACGCACCCGATCGCCGCCGATATCCCCGACCTGGCCGCGGTGGAGGTCAACTTCGACGGCATCACCTACGCCAAGGGCGCGAGCGTGCTGAAACAGCTCGTCGCCTACGTCGGCTTGGAGCCGTTCTTGGCGGGACTGCGCGCGTACTTCGCCGAACATGCTTACAGCAACGCCACTTTCGATGATCTGCTCGCGGCCTTGGAGAAGGCCTCGGGCCGCGACCTCTCGGACTGGGGCGCGCAGTGGCTCAAGACCACAGGACTGAACATCCTGCGTCCCGACTTCGAGGTCGACGCCGACGGAAAGTTCAGTTCCTTCGCCGTCGTCCAAGAGGGCGCGGCCCCCGGCGCGGGTGAACAGCGCGTGCACCGGCTCGCCATCGGCGTCTATGCCGACCAGGACGGAAAGTTGGTGCGCACCAAGCGCGTCGAACTCGACCTGCTTGCCGAGGAGCGCACCGAGGTGCCCGAGCTGGTCGGCGTCGAACGCGGCCAATTCGTGCTGATCAACGACGACGACCTCACCTACTGCTCGGTGCGGCTGGACGCCGATTCGCTCGACGTACTCGTCAACCGCATCGCCGATATCGCCGAACCGCTGCCACGCACCCTGGCCTGGTCGGCCGCGTGGGAGATGACCCGTCAGGCCGAGCTGCGGGCCCGCGATTTCGTCGCGCTCGTGCAACGCGGTGTCGGTGCGGAGTCCGAAATCGGTGTGGTGCAACGTCTTCTGATGCAGGCCAGCACCGCCCTCGGCAGCTACGCCGACCCCGAATGGGCCGCGAGCACCGGATGGGCGCAGTACGCCGACCGGCTGTTGGAGTTGGCGCGCGCCGCCGAGGCCGGATCTGATCATCAGTTGGCGTTCGTCAACGCACTCACCTCCGCCAAGCTGTCGGCACCGCATGTCGAGGCGCTGCGCGCGCTGCTCGACGGTGACCACGCGAACGCCGGGCTCACCGGACTCGAGGTGGACACCGACCTGCGGTGGCGCGTGGTGACCGCCTTGGCGGCGGCCGGTGCGATCGACAACGACGGCGTGGCGACCCCGTTCATCGATCGGGAACTCGCGGGCGACTCGACGGCTGCGGGCAAGCGGCACGCCGCCTCGGCCGCGGCCGCGCGCCCGATCGCGGCGGTGAAACAGCAGACCTGGGAGACCGTCGTTACCGACGACACCGTCGCGAACATCACCGCGCGTGCGATGGTCACCGGTTTCGCACCGCAGGGCCAGGCCGAGCTGCTCGCGCCCTTCGTCGAGCGGTACTTCGCCGAGATCCCCGGCGTGTGGGAGCGTCGCTCCAGCGAGGTGGCGCAGACCGTGGTGATCGGCCTGTATCCGTCCTGGGCGATCAGCGCCGACGCGGTCGCGGCGGCGGACAAGTTCCTGTCGGCGCAGCACCCGCCCGCGCTGCGTCGCCTGGTGATCGAGGGCAAAGCGGGGATCGAGCGCTCGCTGCGCACGCGCGCGTTCGACGCACAGTAGCTCCGCGTCGTTCGGTCGGAGGGTCGGGCGACGGCCCTCCGACCGGCCTCGCGCCGCCGCCCAGCTGGACGGCGCTGTTTCCGGATGGTGCGCCGACGAAAGCGACCGCGCGATCTCGTCCGTTCTGCGCAGGGTTGACGCTGCTTCGCCCCGGACCCGACGTCGGTAATGTCCGCGCTGTAGCGCAGCCGGACGTGATCGTCGAGTCCGCCAAGCCTTTCCCGCACAATGCGGGAATTCCGGCGTCGGTGCAGTCGTCGGGACGTGGACCGGCAAGCTCGCGGTCATCCTGCCCGGCGCAGAGGTTCGGCGTCGGATACCTAGGCCGGGCAGGGGAATCGGGCGACCAACAGTGGGCACGTACTCGGTCGTGCGCGCCGTGCGCCCTCAGTGCTGTGCCGACCGCCTGGGCGAACGTGGTCGGATGGACGACGAATGCGTCCGGTTGAACCTTCCGGCCGAGCGTCGCTCTCCTTCGGCATGCTGCGCCAGCGTCATCTCGATGACGGACTCGTTGCGCTGTCATCCACCATCTCCGTGCGGTCGCGTGGACCGAGTCGGTCGGGTGCCGCGAAGATCTCGCCCCACAAACGGCTTCGGCGCGCCCACTCATCATGAGCGAGCGCGCCGAAGCTGCGTTCGATGACGCCGATTCGGCGCCGAGGGATACGCGGTGTGGTGCTCAGCGACCGATGGCCGCCGACATCACGCGTACCGCGGAGATCAAACCGTCGATCAGGTTGCCCTGCCGGAACGAACTCGATGCCGCGGTCACACCCAACTGGCAGACCCGCTCGGTGGCACGGTCGGCGACCGCGTGGCCCGAACGCACCTCGATCGCGTTGTCGTTCGGCGAAACGGCGATGAGCACCGAATGCGCCGCCTCCGGCGTGCTCGGGAACAGTTCGTCGGCGCCGGAGGACGGATCGCCGCCCAGGTCACCGATGTAGATGTTGAAACGGACCTTGGTCGCCCGCGCCGCCTCGGTGAGGACGTTGTCGATGGCCAGGCGCTCTTCGTCGCGGAAGGGCGCTTCCTTGAAGACGTCACCCGCCTCGTGTACGCCCGAAACCCGGCCGCTGCTGGTGATCGCGTACCCGTGCGGCAGGTCCGCCTCGACCACCGCTGGCCACTTAGAACTTGCCACTTGCCCGGCCTCCGATCAGCTCCGACTGGCTCGCCCCGATCGCCTCGTGACGCGGGTGCGAAGTATGGGCGACCTCGTGGTGGCCCGCCGCGGCGGTCACCTCGTCGGTCGCGCTCCACAGCACCGGCTGTTGCGTCCACCGCTGACCGAGGTCGAAGTGGGCTGGCTTGGTGCCGGGCAGTGGCTTACCGAGATACGACAATCCGGCGAGCGCGCCGTAGATCACCAGGGGGATGCCGGCGTAGATCAGCACTGTCTCGAGAATGCTCACGAATCAACGTTAGACGATCGTGTGTAGTAGTTCATCCACCGGTCGAGTTTCACCCGCTCAGACCACCCACGCGGCGGAGTTCGGCGCCAGCAGCGCGCCCGTGCGCGGGGCACTCGACAACAGCACGTCACCGGGTGGCAGCGCGACGGGTTCGGGCGAGGCGTTGAGCGCGCACACCAGACCACCCGGCCTGCCGAAGACCAGCGCTCCCGGCGGGCTGGTGTACCACTCGATCTGATCACCGGCGAATTCCGGTCGCGCACCACGCAATTCGATCGCCATCCGATACAGCGAGAGCGTGGAGTCCAACTCCTCCAACTGCGCTTCGACGGTCAACTCCGCCCACGAAGCGGGAATCGGCAACCACGACGCCGCGCCACCACCCTCGGTATCGGGACTGAATCCGAACGGCGGTGCGCCGCCCTCCCAGGGGATCGGCACCCGGCAACCATCGCGGCCGCGCTCGGTGTGTCCCGACCGTTCCCACACCGGGTCGCGCAACACGTGCTCGGGCAGATCGTTGACGTTCGGCAAGCCGAGTTCCGAACCGTTGTAGAGGAATACCGCACCCGGTAGCGCCAACTCGAGCAGGATCATCGCTCGCGCGCGGTCGAGACCCTCGCGGCCGCCGCCGTAGCGGGTGACCTCCCGTTCGATGTCGTGATTGGACAGCGTCCAGGTCGGCGCGGCACCCACCGAGGTGACGGCCGCTATCGAATTCTCCACGGCCGCGCGCAGCGGCTCGGCGGCGAACGGCGCTTCGGCGAGTCGAAAATTGAACGCCATGTGCAGTTCGTCGGGACGGACGTATTCGCCGAAGCGGACATTGTCGTCGACCCACACCTCGCCGATGGTCACGGCCTCGGGGTATTCGTCGAGGACGCGGCGGATCCCCCGATGGATCTCGTGCACGCGCGGATTGTTGAACCGTGGATCGTTGTCGTCGTTCACCAGCAGGGTGGTGCTGACCTGCGCCATGTCGGGCAACCCGTCCGGCTTGGCCATCCCGTGCGCGACGTCGAGGCGGAACCCGTCGACTCCCCGATCGAGCCAGAACCGCAGTGTTCGCTCGAAATCCGCGGCGACCTCCGGGTTGTCCCAGTTCAGATCCGGCTGCTCCGGCGCGAAGATGTGCAGGTACCACTGGCCCGGCGTGCCGTCGGGCTCGGTGACCCGCGTCCACGCGGGACCACCGAAGATGCTCGGCCAATTGTTCGGCGGCTGCGCGCCTTCGGGTCCGCGACCGTCGCGGAAGAGATAGCGCGCGCGTTCGTCGCCGCCGGGCGCTGCGGCCATTGCCGCGGTGAACCACGGGTGTTGGTCGCTGGTGTGATTCGGGACGAGGTCCATCACCACCCGGATCCCGCGCAGATGTGCCTGCCTGATCAGCTCGTCCATCGCGGCGAGACCACCGAAGGTTTCGTCGATGTCGCGCGGGTCGGCGACATCGTAGCCACCATCCACCATCGGCGAACGCAGCACGGGACATACCCAGATCGCATCGACCCCAAGCAGTTCCAGATAGCCGAGCTTGTCGCGAATTCCGCCGAGGTCGCCGACTCCATCGCCGTCGGAATCGGCGAAGGAGCGGGGATAAACCTGGTAGAACACGGCCGAACGCCACCAAGGTGGCTCGGTCGAGTGCGCCTGTGCGGGCGCCGCCGATGTCTCAGCCAGTGCGGCTGGGGAGTCGGCGGGCGCGGCGGGTGTATCAGTCACAGCTGTCATAGTGCCAAAGGCGTGCGGCAAACCTTGTGCCGCACAGCACTATCCTCCGCTACGAGCAAACTACCAGCGCATAGTGGAACGACCCGGTGAATCTCACCACGGCGCGTTCATCATCGAGTTCGCCGCCATCTCCAGATAGTTCAGCAGTGCCGCGCGATGCTCGTCGTCGAGAACTTCCGGTTCGATCTCGCCGACCGCGATCCACATGCACCGCAACCAGGCGTCGCGTTCGATGGGCCCGATCGTGAACGGCGCGTGCCGCATCCGCAGGCGCGGGTGTCCACGCTCCTCGGAGAACGTGCGCGGTCCGCCCCAATACTGTTCGAGGAACATGCGCAGCCTGCGCTCGGCGGGGCCGAGGTCCTGCTCCGGGTACATGGGGCGTAGCACCTCGTCGGCGGCCACCTCACGGTAGAACGCCGCCACGATGCGCCGGAAGGTGTCCGCACCGCCGACCGCCTCGTAGAACGACGTCGCTGTGTGCTCGCCCGAAGTCATGAAGTCTCTCGAATCCTCTCGCTGCGTGGAGTGCGCCAGGGTCCATTGTGCCCGTCCCGCGACGTGGCCGCCGCCACGTCGGTGCGCGGGATCAGCGGTGCAATGATCGACGGTAGCCCGCAGGGGTGGTCCCTGTCGCGGCACGCAGGTGCGTACGCAGTGCGGTGACACTGCCGAAACCCGCTTGCGCGGCAACGACTTCCACCGGGAGGTCGGTGGTCTCGAGCAGTTCGCGCGCGCGGACGGCGCGTTGGCTGTCCAACCACCGGCCGGGCGTGGTGCCGACCTCGGCTTTGAACCGGCGAATGAAGGTTCGCTCACTCATCAGCGCGTGTTTTGCCAGATCGGCGACCGCCAAATCGGGCGCCGGTGCGGCGGCAGCCCAGCTCAGGGTAGCCGCGAGGCTACTTCCATGCCCGTCGCGGCGCACGGCGGGGATGTACTGTGCCTGACCGCCCTCACGGTGCGGTGGTCGCACGTTCCACCTGGCCACATCGGCGGCCACCGCCGCCCCGAGTTCCCTGCGCACGATGTGCAAGCACAGATCCCACCCCGCGGACAGCCCCGCCGAGGTGAGCACGTCACCGTCGTCCACATAGAGCGCGCCGGGGTCCACCCGGACCGCGGGGAAACGCCGCGCCAAATCTTCGCAGAAGGCCCAATGCGTGGTCGCTGGCCGCCCGTCGAGCAGACCGGCGGCGGCCAACACGTAGGCGCCGACGCAGATACTGACCATGGTCGCGCCGCGTGCGGCCGCGGCACGCAAAGCCTCGATCACCGCGGCAGGGACCGCACCGGGAACGCAGCCGGGAACAACGACGATATCGGCGGATTCTATGGCCGCCAAACCGTGTTCGACGTGCAACGCGAACCCGTCCGGTGACAGCACCTTCCCGGCTCGTACCCCGCAGGTCTCCAGCTGGAAGGCCAGCGGCTCACCTTCGGTGCCAGGGCAATACCGGAATGTTTGCACGACACACGCCAGGTCGTAGGACACGACACCGTCCAAGGCCACGGCGACAACTTTCTTCACACCCCCACTTTGGCAGAAACCCACCCATGGGTGGCACCGCTGCCGCTTGTCCGGAATCCGCGTGCCCGATTCACTGATAGCCGGACACAGCAGGCGGCATCGGAGGTTGGCGTGGGCGCACCAGCGGGCATGGACTGGGACTGGGCGATCGAAACGGGCGGCGCGCTCACGAGCAGCCAGCGCCGGTCGCTGACTCTCGAACTCGTCTCCGCGGTGCCGCGCCTTGTCGCGGGCCGGGTTCGGGTGGCACTGGGTCGCCGCGGCGACGGTCGGGTCGACTTCACCGATCTCCGACTTCCCGACTCGGCCCTGGCCAAGGCCGCCGAAGCCGAGGCGCGCGAATGTCTCACCCCGCACGTCCTCGCGCACTCCTATCGGACCTATTTCTTCGGTCGCGCGCTGTCGGAGCTGCACGACGTTCCCTACGACGACGAACTCATGTACGTAGCCAGCCTGCTCCATGACCTGAAACTCGAACACCCCACTCCCGGAAGGTGTTTCGCGGTTACCGGCGCCGAAAGGGCGGTCGATCTCGCCGCCGCGAACGGCGCGACACCCGAGCAGACGCGCATCGTCGGGGCCGCCATCGCCGCCCACCTCACCCTCGGTGTCTCCGACGATCTCGGCGACCTCGGCTTCGTTTCCGCGGGCGCGGGAGTGGACGTGTTCGGCGCGGAACTCGCCGACCTGGACCCCGCCTGGGTCACCGATCTACTCGCGCGTCACCCGCGACACCACTTCAAGCGGCACATGATCGCGGCCATCACCCAGGAGGCCGGCGCCGTGGCACACGGTCGCACCCGATGGCTGATCACCGTCGGCGGCTTCCGCCAGCTGGTGCGCTTCGCGCCGTTCGCGGAATGACGCGAGGCCACTTCAGCCTCCGTTAACCCGACATTGTCGAAAATCACCGTGCGCTGCCCGCCGTTCCGTGGTGCACTTGGTGAAGTCTCCTGCCCGGAGACGACACTGCCCTGAGAAAAACACATGATCCTGCCAATCATGGGATTGAGGTTCAGATGAAGCAGCGGCACGGCCGATCACACGAGGCCAGGGCGCACCGACAACTCCAGCCCGCCGATGTCCACAACCGTGGATCGGGGGCTGCTCCGCTGCACATCCTGTCCGACTATCTCCCCAATACTCGTCACGGCCCCGCCGACCTCGCGCCCGAGCCCGTGACCCACATAGTTCCGCCACCGGGCCCGCCGGTCTGGTCCAAGCGCCGGGTGTTGCTTCTCAATGCCACCTACGAGCCGCTTACCGCGTTATCCGCGCGCCGCGCGATCATCCTGCTCATCTGCGACAAGGCCCATACCGTCCACGACGACGCCACGGGCCCCGTAATCCATTCCGCCGAGACCGCGCTCTCGGTCCCCTCGGTGATCCGGCTGCGCAGCTACGTTCATGTCCCCTACCGCGCACGTGTCCCGATGACCCGTGCCGCCCTGATGCACCGCGACCGCTATCGCTGCGGGTATTGCGGCGCCAAAGCCGAAACCATCGACCACGTGATTCCGCGCAGCCGCGGCGGCGAGCACTCGTGGGAGAACTGCGTGGCCAGCTGCGCACCGTGTAATCACCGCAAGGCCGACAAGATGCTCAGCGAAATCGGCTGGACCCTGCGCGCACCACTGGTTTCCCCGAAGGGACCGCACTGGCGACTGTTGTCCACCAGTGCGGATCTCGACCCGGTGTGGTTGCAGTATCTCGGCGAAGGCGCCGCCTGAGTCCTCCTCAGCGCGATTCGATCACCAGCGCCGCGGTGGTTCCCGGTTCGCGCGCCTCGAAGACGTGCGGGATGTCTGCGGGATAGCAGATGTAATCGCCGGCGTGCAGCTCGACCGGATCATCGAGCGGTCCGACCAGCGCGTGGCCGGTGGCCAGCAGCACGTGCTCGACGGTCCCCTCGCTGTGCGGGTCCGACCGCCGTGGGTGGCCGGGCTCGGTGGCGATGCGATACAGGTCGCGGCGCGCGTTCGGCGGCCCCGGGGCGAGCAGGGTGACGCGGTAGTCGGATTGTTCGGCGACGACCACCGGCCCTTCGCCCACACGAATCACCTGCACGCTGGCCCGCTGCGGCTCCAGTAGCTGAGAAAAAGGGATATCCAGCGCGACGCACAGCGCCCACAGCGTTTCCAAGCTGGGGTTGCCGGTGCCGGATTCCAGTTGCGACAGTGTGGATTTCGCAATGCCCGCCCGTTGGGCCACCACACTCAACGACAGCCCCGCGTCGACACGGCGACGCCGCAGCGCCGCGGCGATCACCACCTGTGGGGGTTGCGCCGGTTCCTGTCGCCCCATATCCACGTCCGCTCCCGTCGTCGTACTCGGTGAGAACCTAATTGATGACACCCACGACCCGATCGGCCGGGCGACTCGATGCCTATCCCGGCCTATCCCGGCCTATCCCGACAACCCGTCCCGACGTTCGGGGATAGGTCGCACGCTTTCGCGAACCTGAACAAAAGCGGTTCGGTGAAACGATCCGCCACCGAAGTGGTCGCTCTGCGTTGCGCGGTGATACCCGCTGCCGAGCCACTGGCCTTGCCGGAGATGCCGAACGCCAGATGGTGTACGCCGGAGAACTCGGCTCCCTCGGCCACGATCAGTCGGCTCCCACCGATGTCCACGTCAACACCATCGGGGTGTTCTGTCACGGGGAGTTCGATGGCTGCCAGGCGACCGATCGGGCGACGCAAATCCCATCCGAGTATCGCGGTTCCCAGAAGCCGGCAGGACCCTGTCGGTACGAACTCACCGCGATCCGATACGGCAATCAGATCGGACGGCAGCTCCGCTCGAGCGGGCTCGCGAATCCTGGTCACCCGTCGAGTGGGACGAATGATCGACCGTGGGAAAGCCGGTTGACGAATCGTAGGTCGAGTGTTCATCATAAACTACATGCGTTCGATATGGCGAACACTCGACCGAGGCACACTTGCCGGACTTTCCACGATGGCACTGGCTGTCGGGGTAGTGGGCATCTCGTACGGCGCGACGGCGATCGCCGCGGGGCTGCCGATCTGGCTGCCCGTGGTCCTCGGCATCGCCGTGCTCGGCGCGGGATCGGAATTCCTGTTCATCGGTATCGTCGCCGCGGGTGGCAGCCCGATCGCCGCGGTGGCCGCCGGGTTGTTGGTCAACGCACGACATCTCCCCTACGGCCTTTCCGTGCCCGACGTGGTCGGCACCGGCTGGCGACGCCCGCTCGGACTGCACGTAATGAACGACGAATCCGTCGCCTCCGCGCTCGCCCAGAGCGACCACCCGCGCAAGCAGGCCGCCTATTGGGTGTGCGGCCTCGGCATTCTGCTCGCCTGGCCGGGTGGCGCCGCGATCGGCACCCTGGTCGGCGCGGTCGTACCCGACACCGCAGTCTTCGGGCTCGACGCCGTGTTTCCCGCGGTACTGCTCGCACTGATCATCCCCGCCCTGCGCGACCGCACTACCCGGCGCGCCGCCCTCGTCGGAGCTGGCCTCGCCGTCGCGAGCGCGCCAGTGCTCCCGCCCGGACTCCCCGTGTTGGTCGCCCTGACGGGCGTAGCGGTCGCCGTAGGTCGGCGGGCCGACGAATGAGACAGGATGAATCAGCGGCGCCGAGCGCGGACGGAAAAGCGCTGCGCCGCAACCGAACAAGCGGACGGAGACCATATGCGGGTGACATCGCCCACCTGACAGCGCAAAGCCACCGACGCAGCCTCAGGGCAACCGACAGGTATGGGCCGCGCAGTCGGCGTCACCCCTCGACACAGCGCGCCAGCACGCCCGTCACCACCGCAGCGTCGCCAGCACGGCCCGCCGTGCGCAAGGACCTACGCCGCCGACAATCCAGCCGCCCAACCATTACCGGTCCGCGCTAGAGAAGTGAGCACATGATGTTGATCCTCGGGGTGATCACCCTCGCCGCAGGCACATTCGCATTCCGATGGGCTGGCCCGGCATTACGCGAGCACGTGCACTTCTCCCCCCGCGCGGTGCGCCTACTCGAAACCGGCGCCATCGTCTTGATCGCGGGACTCGTCGCCGTGACGGTACTCCCGCTCGGCACAAGCGATCTGGGACTCGCGATGCCACTCGGAGTCGCCGTCGCCGGACTACTGGCCTGGCGAGGACAATCCACCCTCGTCGTCGTGCTGGCCGCCGCCGCGACCACGGCGACCTTACGTCTGCTCGGCGTTGCCTGACCGACGAACGGAATCCGTTCGCGCAGTGGTCAGCTGGTCATCAGCGCGATACCGCCGCCGATGCGGCGAGCCACCGACCCGTAGCGCGCGTCCAGGCGCAACCAGGTCTTGCTGCCGCGAACTCGGACGAGCTCGGTGGCCGAAATGCTCTGCGGATCAGCCTTTTCCCCGGAGTGCGGAATGAAATCCATGGCGGTCAGCGCGAAGACGACCCGCATCGGCACGGCCACCTCCGTGGCGCCGCCCGACACGGTGAGCACCGTTTGTTCGAGCAGCGACTGCGGCGGCCCGTGTTCGCTACCGTGCTCGCGGGCCAAGCGTGCGCCCTGCTCGGCGAGTTCGAGCAGGGTGCGTGCCGGAACATCGTCGACATGATCGAAGCCGTCGAACGGCGGCACCGCACCGCGCCAGGCCGAATCCATCGAGTAACCCAGGTCGATCGGACCGGCCGAGACAAGCCCAGAAAGCCCACCCAGCACCTGGTCGGCGCCGACCGTCACGTCGTCGACATCGAGTTCCGCGGTGATGGTACGCACCGCCAGCGCCTCGAAACCCGTTGCCACCCAGGCCGATACCTGCCGATCACCGCGGCGGCGCAACCGCACCACCGCCGCGGGATCGAGGCGAACCGCCCTGGTGAGAAAGGTCGCGAGATTCTCACGCTCGCCGGGATCGGGCACGCGCAGCGCGCGCTGCTCCCCGATCACGGCTCGCGCACCAGAACTGTCGTCGACCGCACCGTCGCCGCGCTACTCACTCTTCCACGACGCCAAATAATCCCGTTCGGGATCGGTGAGCCGCCGCAGCCGCTGAGTCTCGATATCGAAGGCCGCGAGCTGCGTGGTGGCGATCACCGCCGGCGGTGAGTCCAGCGGAGCACTCGCGCCGCGCACCTCGTAGCCGATGGTGAAGTCGACCGCGCGCAGCTGCTGCACCCACATCGCGATATCCAGCGGTGTGTCGTCGTGCCGCAGTTGACCGCGGTAGCGCACATGCAGGTCGGCCAGCACGCAGCCCTCACGAAGGCCGATGGTCGGACGATCGTCACCCATCAGCCACGGAATCCGCGCCTCCTCCAGCAGGGTCACCATCCTGGCGTGGTTGATGTGCTGGAAGGCGTCCATGTCCGACCAGCGGACATCGACCTTGGCGTGAAACCGCTTCGGGCGCACAGCGGCGCCGCCGTTCGTTGCCGCGTGGCTGGACGAACTCGTCAACGTGGTACCTCCGATTGCGCGCCCACCCCGCTCACCATGCTTCGCACTTGCCGCGCCGCAACCGACAGCGTGGCGAGATCCTGGGTTCCGGACTCGAACAATTCCGACAGTGCCGCCCGAGCACGCCCGAGTCGAGACTGATTCTTCGACTCCCAGTATGCAATCTTCTCGTCGGCCGTCTCTTCCGGGTCGCCGGCCGAGAGCACGTCGAGGGTCAGCGAACGCAGCGACGCGTACATGTCGTCGCGCAGCGCGAGCCTGGCCAACGAGTGCCAACGATCGCCGCGCTCGAGGTGGCTGACCGCCTGCAACAACCAGTCGATCTTCAGGTGCTCGTTGAGTGCGTAGTACAACGACCCGACCTCGTCGCCGTCCCGGTCGGTGATGTCGGCCAGGTCGACCACGTCCAACAGCGGGAACAGGTTGAGCAGGCCGAACACCTCGGTTGCCAGGTCGGTCGGCGCGCCACGGGCGATCAGTTCGGCCGCCTGATCGGTCAGCGTCGCGACATGGTGGCCGCGCAACCAGCCTGGCGCCTTCGGTGCGAGTTCACGCAGTCCCTCGCTGTAGCGATTGATCTCGGCACCGACCGCGATCGGCTGTGGCCGGTTGCTGAGGAACCAGCGCGAGCCGCGATCGAGGGTGCGCTTGGTCTCCAATTCCAGCAGGTCACGAACCGAGGCCGAGATATCGGCCGACCGGATGCGCGCCCACATCTCGTGCAGCCCGAAGATCTCCGAAACCGCCGTGAACGCGCGCACCGCGTCGGAGGTGGTGGCACCGATCTCCTCGCTCAACCGGTGCGCGTAGGAGATGCCGCCGTAGTCGATCACTTCGTTGACGATCATCGTGGTGACGATCTCCCTGCGCAGCGGGTGCTTCTTGATCGCACCGCCGAACCGATCGCGCAGCGGGGTCGGGAAGTACTCCGGCAGCCTCGTCGCGAAAGCGGTGCTGTCGGGCAGGTCGGTCGCCAGGAGATCGGCCTTGGCACCCAACTTCACGTGCGCCATCAGTGTCGCCAGTTCCGGTGAGGTCAGGCCGGAGCCGTCCTCGAGCCGCCGGGCGAGCTCCGCCCCCGAGGGCAAAGCCTCGAGGTCGCGGTCCATGCCGCGGCGACGCTCGAGGTCATCGATCATCCGCGTGTGCACATTGAGCATCTGGGGTGCGTCGGTGCGCGAGATGCCCATCAGGAAGTTCTGCGAGACGTTGTCGTCCAACACCATCCGTGCCACGTCGTCGGTCATCGAGGCCAGCAAGGGGTTGCGGTCCGCTTCGACCAGTTCGCCGCTGCTGACCACGCCGTCGAGCAGCACCTTGATATTGACCTCGTGGTCGGAGCAATCAACGCCGGCGGAGTTGTCGAGGGCATCGGTGTTCATCTTGCCGCCGCCTCGGGAGTATTCGATTCGACCGAGCGCGGTCGCACCGAGGTTGCCGCCCTCGCCGATCACCTTGACCCGCAGCTGATTTCCGTCGACCCGCACCGGATCGTTGGACTTGTCGCCGACCTCGGCATTGGTCTCGGTGCTCGCCTTGATGTAGGTGCCGATGCCGCCGTTCCACAGCAGATCCACCGGCGCGAGCAGGATCGCGCGCACCAGGTCCGGCGGCGAGAGCGCCACCACGTTGGCAGCCAGGCCCAGCGCCTTTCGCGCCTGCGGGCTGATCGGCACCGACTTCACCGTCCGGTCGTAGACGCCGCCGCCCGCGCTGATCAACGAGGTGTCGTAATCCGCCCACGACGAACGCGGCAGCTCGAACATGCGCTGACGCTCGGCGAACGAGCTGCTCGCATCCGGGGTCGGGTCGAGGAAGATATGCCGGTGGTCGAACGCCGCCACCAACCGAATGTGCTCGGACAACAACATCCCGTTACCGAACACATCACCACTCATGTCACCCACACCTACCACCGTGAAATCCGTGGACTGCGTATCGAGATCCAACTCGGCGAAGTGCCGCTTGACGCTCTCCCACGCACCCTTCGCGGTAATCCCCATCGCCTTGTGGTCATACCCCGCCGAACCACCCGAGG
>NZ_BAABJM010000010.1:0-128488 GCF_039543305.1 Nocardia callitridis
AGCTCCCACTGCCTGTCCGTCAGAACCCGATACCGATCACCGACCACCGTAGCCACGGCGAACATGATGCCCGCCACAACGACCTACCGCACACAGACCGCAAAACCCATTGGGAGACACGCCCTAGTGCGGCCGATACGGTGAGCGGCTGGGAGTCGACCGCGTCGTGTTCGCGGCGATAACGCATCTGGGCGGACCCCCGGATGGACAGGCACGCGCCCACCCGGGGGTTCACCTTTCCTGGCAAGGACGATCAGGCCGGTGACCTGACAGCCTGGCCGAGGTGCCGGGCGAAGAACCGTGTCGCGCTGTCTACCTCGAACCGGGGCACCTCGAAATGGCCGCCCGCGTTGGCGTGCAAAGTCTTTTGCTTCGAGGCGAAGGCATCGAACAACGCGAGACCGGATTCGCGGGCGAGCAGTTCGTCGTCCCACTGGAGCAGGAACTCGATCGGGACGGTGATCTGCGCTGCTGCCTCGGTCAGGGATTCATGTCCGAGACAACCGAAGACGGCCGCGGAGATCCGGGGTTCGGCTGCGGTCAACGGCACCCCGATCCCGGTGCCCTGCATGATGCCCCAGAAGCCGACCGGGCCTTCAGTGCCGATCTGCGGCAGTTCCCGCAGGGCATCCAGGGTCACCCGCCATTCCGGTACGGCACGTTCGGCCAGGTAGGTATGCAAATCGACGACGATCGCGGTGACCGGCTCGCCCGCCGATTGAGCCTGCCGTAGGGCGGCAACGCGTTGCTCGAACTCTGTGGTTCGAGGCCGGTCGCCGTGTCCAGGCGCGTCGATCGCAGCGACAGCGAAACCGCAACAGGTCACGAAGCGATGGGCACGGCCCACGATCCCGGGTGCTCTCTTGTGCTGGCCGCCGCTGTGTGCCATGAGCACCAAGGGCGCGGGATCGGAGCCGGAGGCAGGCGAGAAAAGTACGCCGGGGACCTCACCCACAGTGAAGTCGCGTTCGACGACACCGTTCAACGATGTCTCGGCGGTGAAATGCACAGAATGCATAGGTTGTTGCCTTTCGGGATTGCCTTGTTCGCGGCACTCCCGGCGACACCTACGTCAATCGCCCAACCGTGCAGAAGAGGGGGAGCACCCAATGGATACAGCGTTGATGGGTCTCACCTCCTCCTGTGATGTCACGGACTTGCGCACGCTACCAGCCCGAGCGTCATCGCGGGCGATTCCCTTTCCTGCCGACCGTCTGTGTGCTCCGGGCGCACCTTCCAGGTGGGTATCGGCACCGATCCGCTCGGCCGGTATCGGTGACGATGGCGTCCGGGCCACGGCACCGCTCCAGCGATATCACCACATCGCCCCCTCCCCAGCTCTAAAGCAACAAATCGTTGCTATAGTGGCTTGACGATGCAGGGCTCGATGGGAGACATGATGAAGATCCTGATCAGTGGTGCGGGAGCGGCCGGGTTGTGCGCGGGCATCGACCTCGCGCGGGCCGGGCACACGGTGGAGATCGTGGAGCGGGCAAATCACTTGCGCGTCAACGGCTCACCTATCGACGTGCGCGGCGACGCGCTGGAGATCGCGCGCGGCATGGGCATTCTGGACGCGGTGCGCGAGCACCGGATCACGATGACCGAGCAGACGGTGTTCGTCGACCGGTCCGGTGCGGCCGTCGCCCCCTTGGTGGGACAGGAGATCAACGAGTCCCCCGAGGACATCGAGCTCCCCCGCGAAGATCTGATGACCATCCTGCGGCAAGCCCTGCCCGAAGAGGTGGACCTGCGCTTCGCGGAGTCCATCGTGGCGCTGGTCGATGACGGGAGCCGGGTCGCGGTTACCTTCGCCTCCGGCCGCGAGGGCGGCTACGACCTTGTCGTCGGTGCCGACGGAGTGCACTCGGCGGTGCGCCGGATGGTGTTCGGACCGGAGGAGCAGTTCAGCGAGCACCTCGGGGTGTATGCCGCGATCGGAGAGGCCCCCGGCCAGGCGAGTTCCGACACCACCCGTGTGACCGAAATCCTCAGCCTGCCAGGATGTTTCGCAGGCATTGCCCGCTACCGCGACAAGACTCTGGGCATCCTCGAGTTCCGGTCCGGGCCGATCGACTACGACTACCACGACCTGGATGCGCAGAAACGAATCCTCGCCGAGGCTTTCGCCGGGATCGAGGATTGGCGGGTCCCCGAACTGGTCAAGAACGCCCAGGAAGACCCCGAGCTCTACTTCGACGCGACCGCCCTGATCCACATGCCGACCTGGAACCGGGGACGGGTCGTGCTGATCGGCGACGCCGCGCACTGCGCGACCCCGATGGCCGGGCGCGGCACCTCATTGGCCCTGCTCGGGGCATGGACGCTCACCGAGGAACTCGGTCGTCACGGCGACGATCTCGCGGCCGCCTTCACCGCCTACGAGCAGCGCCAGCGCCCGCACGCGGCTGCGGCCCAGGAGTTTGCGCGCGGCGGGGCCGACCTGGTGGTTCCTGCCACCTGGGAGGCCATCGAGGCGCGTAACTCCCGGCTGCGTGCGGCGCAACCGATATAGGCGAAACATGGCTTGCTCACTGGTATTTCGACACCACATTTGGAATTGATCATGCGGCATACCTCGCGCGAGATGAGCCTTTGCCCGTTCAGCGGGATTGCCCTCGAACGGCGCATGCCTGAATCTCCAGATCCGAGACCTACCCGTTGAATGCCAGCCTCCGGCGACGGCTGGTGGATCAGCACGCGCGCGTTCGGCAAACGGGCGCCGTGCTCGGCGTCCCGAAGAGATCTGTCGAATGATCGCGAGTGACGGGCCCGAGCTCGCCCACTCGCTGACCATGTCGTAATCGCTGTACGCTGCCGTCCGTGACCGACGCCGGACCCGCACCAGAACCGGCCCGCCGCCCGGGCGGGCGCAACGCCAGGGTGCGCCGCCGGATTCTCGAGGCCGCCGCCGAACTGATCGCCCGCGACGGAATCGGCGGCCTGCGCTACGACCAAGTCGCCGAGCTCGCCGCGGTCAACAAGACCAGCGTCTACCGCAATTGGCCAGAGCGAACCACATTGGTCGCCGACGCGCTCACCGCCTTCGGCGGCGGCGCCGCACCCCTACACGACTCCGGCGACATCGACACCGACCTCGTCGACTTCCTCGAGGCCGTCGCCGCAGCAGCGGCGAGCCCGCAGGGCCGCGCACTGTTCAACGTGGTGGCCTCAGCTCGGGAAAACCCCGAGCTGAGGGCCATCGTCGACGAGGTGTCCGACCAGCGGCAGGCGACCCTGCGACGCCGCCTGCACCTCGCGGTCGAGCGCGGCGAGCTGCCCGCGATCGACCCCACCTTCCTCGGCGCGATGCTCACCGGCCCCGTCCAGCTGCTCGTCAGCCGTGGTTCCCGCACCTTCACCCGAGCCGACGCCCGCCGGGTGAGCGCGATCGTGCTGGCCGGAGTGCGCGCCACCGCCGCCGACGCCCCGGTTGTCGAGTAACGACCGAACTCCGCACCCGCGCTACACATTCCGTGCGTGAGCGTCGTCTTGGCGCTCCCAGAAGTCCGTTCCCTCGATGCCGAGCGCTTTCGGATCGAAGATCGGGTCGTATCCCAGCGTTCGTTGCCGCTCGTAGTCCTGATAAACCTTGCGCACCAACGGAAACAGCGACACCAGGCACACGAGGTTCACCCACGCGATCAGGCCGAGTCCGATATCACCTGCCGCCCAGAGCAATTCGGCGTTCACGACCGAGCCGACGAAGACGATCGTCAGGGTACCGAGCTCGAGTGCCGCCTTGGCGCCAGCACCCGTGCGCCCATCGAGCAGGTAGGGCAGGTTCGAGCTCGCTACGTAGTAGTACAGCAGACAGGTGAACCCGAACAGAAACACCGCCACCGCGACGAACTCCGCACCCAGGCACAGCAGCGGCCGACACCACTGCGGCGACGTCGACAGGCGCGCCTGTGTTTTCAACGCCCCCTGAAGCCGGTTGGCTTGCTGTCAAGCGAGAACGACGTGCCGACAGCTCCGCGTCCAGGCCCGGCCCGCTGAACACGCGATGCGGGTAGATCGGGTTCGGAAGGCGAAATTCTCTGCGGTGTAGCAAATTTGACCATTCGACCGATAGGGCACTCGGGTGCGACGAGCGCGCCCAGCTCGAAGTGGAGGTCAATGATGTCTCGTCGCAGGAGAAGTCCGCGCACGGTTCGACAGTCGGCTCTGATCGCCGCAGTCGCCGGGGCCGTGGTCCTTGCGCCCGCCGCGCTGGTCATACCGGCGTTCGCGTCTCCTGATCAATCCGCCCCTACTGCCACATCCGTCACGGCCGCGCCCGTGACGACGGCGCCACCGGTGACGACCGAACCGCCCACCACGACCGAACCACCCACCACCACAGAGCCGCCCACCACCACAGAGCCGCCCACCACAACCGAACCACCCACCACAACGCCGTCGACACCGAAACCTGTTGAGCCGAAAGACCCTGACGACTCCGACGGCTTCGACTCCTGGGGCTACGACGAGTATGGCTACGACCGCTGGGGCTACGACCGCTGGGGCTACGACCGCTGGGGCTACGACCGCTGGGGTTACGACAAGCATGGCTACGACCGTGACGGCTACGACGGACGTGGCTACACCCTGCAAGGCTGTGCCCGTTCCGGCCCGGACCGTCCGGACGCCAACCAGCTGGCCTGCGAACTGCACAGGGCGCGACCGTCCACCGGCAGTGCGGGCATCTGAAACGCAGAGCACTGCTGTGCGACATCCCGCGCATCGACTCGTAGCGCGGAAACCGTGCCGCGAGTCGATGTGCGGTTTGTCGTTGGTTCCTTGAAAACGCTGACCCGCAACGGCTTCGCCTGCTCGCTGTCAGGTCCGCGGCTACTCGGCGTCGAGCTGGTCGAGTAGTTCGACCGCGGCGCGCGTGTATTCGCCGATCCAGCGGTCGTAGATGCGTTTGATCGGCATCGGCGCGAGCGCGAGGTGTCGTTCGCGACCCACTTTGCGGCCGGTAACCAGACCCGCGCGCTCCAGCACGCGCAGATGCTGCAGCACCGTCGTGCGATCGAACCCGGGAAAGCAGTCACAGAGCCCGCCGGTCGTGCGCGGCGATTCCCGGAGCGCGTCGAGCATGGACCGCCGAGTTGCCGATCCGAGCGCTTTGAAAACGAGCGCGTCCGGATCATTGTCAGCGACCGAAGACATGTTGTAAATTTATCACATGTCTGAATTGAAAGAACTCTCCTTCACCGTCTCCGGTCGCGTTGCCCGACCCTGCGCCGAGGTCTACGAAGCCGTGGCCGACCCCGACCAACTGTCGAAGTACTTCACTACCGGCGGCGCCCGCGGCCGACTCTCCCCCGAAAGCGAGGTGACCTGGGACTTCCACGACTTCCCCGGCGCGTTCCCGGTGCGAGTACTGAAAGCCGACCCACCCCGCACGATCGTCATCCAATGGGAGGGCGAAGCCTCGACCGACGAAACCGGTGTCACCACCACAACTTTCGAATTCGAGCCAATCGACAACGACACCCGCACCCTGGTAACCATCACCGAATCCTCATGGCAGCCAACGGAAGCAGGCGCGAAGAACGCATTCGGCAACTGCATGGGCTGGACCGGCATGCTGGCCGCGCTCAAAGTGTGGGTCGAACACGGCATCAACCTGCGCGAAGGGTTCTACAAATAGCCCACCCGAGAACCTTGAAAGGTTTGTACCACACCGGTTTCTGTGTCAGTGAGGCTCCACCGCGCCCCTCGGTGTTGCCCGACAGATCGCGACAGTCCATTGAGACCACACGGGGCTCCACCGTCCGGCGAGGTTGTGGACTGCCCAAAGTCGAGCGCTTCGGGTGCCGGGGGGCGGCCCTGCTCACTGTCGCTGCGATCGGCGAACCACGCAGCTACGGCAATAGCGCAGAACTATCGAGCGACTCACGCAATTCACGCTTGAGGACTTTTCCCGAGGAGTTGCGTGGAATCTGTTCGGTGACAACAAGTTCGTGCGGCAGCTTATAGCGGGACAGTTTCGCGACAGCGAAGTCGCGTAGCGCGTCGAGTGTCAGGGTCGCCCCGTCGACCAGCACGACGAACGCGACGATGCTCTCGCCGTATTGCTCGTTCGGGCGGCCGACGACAGCAGCGTCGAGCACCCACGGATGTTCGCCGATCGCGCCTTCGACCTCTACCGAATACACGTTTCGCCCTCCGGTGATGATCATGTCTTTGAGGCGATCGACGACCGTCATGTACCCGTCGGCCTCGAGCAGGCAGACGTCACCGGTGTGCAACCACCCGTCCACGATGGTCTGCGCCGTCGCCTCGGGGTTGTTCCAGTAGCCCTTCATCAGCGTCTCACCACGTAGCAGCAGCTCGCCGGCGGCGCCGGCCTCGACGTCGTGACCGTCGGTATCGACAATGCGGCACTCGATACTCAGCGCGGTCTGACGACCGCTCGTGTCGGGTCTTGCCCGTACCTGATCGGGCCCGCAGAAGATGCCGTTGGGGCCCGCCTCGGTCTGTCCACACAGCTGGATGAGGTCGACCTCGGGCAGCGCGGTGATCAGCTGCTCGACCGCGCTCACGGGCATCGGTGCCGCGCCGAACAGGCCGGTGCGCCACGCGGACAGATCGCGCGACGACAAGTCGGGCTGCCGGAGCAGGAATTGGTACATCGTCGGCACCCCGAAGAAAACGGTGATCCGCTGCTGTTCGAGGTCGTCGAGCACCTTGACCGGATCGAATCCGGCATGGACGACGTGTGTGGCGCCGACCATGGTTCCCGGAATGAGCATGACGCACAGTTCTGCGGCGTGGTAGAGCGGCGCGACGTGCAGCATACGATCCGCATCGCCGATACCGAAGGTGCCGAGCATCGTGACAGCTGTCCACAACGTGCGGTGGTGGTCGAACAACGCACCTTTCGGGTGTCCGGTCGTGCCCGAGGTGTAGAGAATCTGCGCGTCATCGGACTCGTGCACGAGATCCGCGACCGGCACGGCGGCTCGCGAATCGGCCAGTGCGATCACGTCGTCGTGACTGCCCGTCGGGCCGAGCGCGAGGATCCGCACAGCTTCGGGCAGACCGAATTCGATTGCCGTGGTGACGGTCTCGACCAGGGCGGGGTCATAGACGAGGAACCGCGCGCCCGAGTCGCGCAAGATGTAGTCGAGCTCGGGTGCCGACGACGCCGGATTGATCGGCACGAAGATCGCCCCGATCCGATGCGCCGCGTAGAAAACCAGAATGAAGCGATCGGAGCTGGACGCGAAGAGCGCGATCCGGTCGCCTTTACGGAGGCCTCGGTCCGCTAGCAGCGCGGCTACCCGGTCGACGGCCGTATCGAGTTCGGCATAGCTGTACCGAGTTTCACCGAAGATCAGTGCCTCTCGCTCGGGCACGCGCGCCGCGGTTGATCGCAGAGTTGAGCCGACTGTCGGCATATCTTTCCTCCCCTGTAGATGAGTGCCTCCACGTCAGGGTAAGTGAATATAGATGAGTCCACAAGACTTTACTCGTCCCATTAACTCTCCCTTGGAACCACTACGCTGGAATATAAGTGAATAGAGATAAGCATTAATCTGACCGCGCCGGTCGACTGGCGATCGTAGCCGATAGACGTGCCCGTGGCCCGACCCGCAATTCGCGGGCCAGCTCGGGACCAGCCGAACCGCTGACTGGGCAGCGTGGAACGACACCGGAGGTTGCGCGCCGACGAGGCACCCGGCAGCGGTGCCGCTATATCCTCGAATATCCGATCGATCGCCAGCAGGGCGATCCGCACCGAGGAGGCCACGCGGTGAACTCGCCAGCCCGCGGCACGCGACCGGCGAACCGTAGGGAACTCGTGCTGGCCGCGGCCTCGGAACTCTTCTATCGCCGCGGCTATTCGAACGTCTCGATGCGAGACATCGCCGCCGCCGTCGCCATCGGACCCTCCGCGCTGTACCGGCACTTCCGCACCAAGAAGGACCTGTTGGAGGCGGTCGTCTCGGACGCAATGACCTCGTTACAGAAGGCGCTCGACACCTCCCGCGACAACCCGACGATCGATGCCATCGGCGCACTGACCACCGCACAACACGAAGGCAGGGCGGTTGGTGTGCTGTGGCACCGCGAAGCGCGCCACCTCACCGACTCGGCACAGCAGGAGCTTCGCCAACGAATCCGAGACGTCACCGGTCAGATCGACGCCGCCCTGCGACAGCGTCGACCAGAACTCGATCAGCGACAGGCCGACTTCCTGGCCTGGGCGGTCCTCGGCGTGGCGACGAGCATCTCGTTTCACACCGTCGAGGTCCCGGCTGGCCTGTTCACCGAACTTGTGCATGCCGTGGCCGAGACCGCGATCCCCCCGTTGCACTCCGGCACGTTCCACCCCGGCGGCGACGGTTCGAACGCTTGGGCGCCCTCGCGACGCGAAGCCATCCTTGCTTCCACCATCGGATTGTTCGCCGCCCGCGGCTACGCCGATGTCTCGGTCGAGGACATCGGCACCGCCATCGGGATCGCAGGCCCCAGCGTGTACAACCACTTCGACACCAAGGCGGAAATCCTCATCCTCGCCATGGAACGCGGCCACGAGATCCTACGCGCCGACCTGCACCGCGCACTCGGTCGTGCCACGGGCCCCGGCGACGCACTCGGCAGGCTCGTCACCAGTTACAGCGAATTCGCCCTGGAGAACGGCAATCTCATCAGACTGCTCAACTCCGAAACCGACCAACTCCCACCGGAGGACCGCGACCGGATACGCACGATCCAGCACGACTACATCACGGAATGGACGCAGCTTGTCCGCCAAGCCGAGCCCGCGCGCGACGACCCCGAGGCGCACATCCGGGTGCACGCCGCCCTCAACATGATCAACGACATCGCGACCACCCCGCACCTGTCGCTACTCGGGAACGCGAACGCAGCGATCGAGGTGCTGTGCGCTGACGTGCTCCGGCGCTGACAGTGCAAGATCGCACTGCGCAGCAATCCAGTTGTGACGCCCACCTGCCACGCGCAACCGACTGCCCAACACCGGCGACAAGCGGTTCAGCGCGAACTTGATGTGGCGGCGTGAACTACTCCTCATGGCGGGCGGCTGGACCGCGATGTACAACATGGAGGACACCGGATTACTCATGTCCGCATCCGCGATGGCCTCGGGCATCGCCATCGACAACATGACACTGCGCTACCGCAAACACCTCGCCCAGCGCTCTACAAAAGCGTCCAGCTTCGAGGGGGGTGGGGAGCAAATCGACATCTCGCGGGAGCGCAGGTCAGGCCCGGCAAATAACCGGGCCTGACCTGAATTCACGAGTGGAGCTAAGGGGACTCGAACCCCTGACCCCCACACTGCCAGTGTGGTGCGCTACCAGCTGCGCCATAGCCCCGTGCTGAGTGCTTTCAGGTTTCCCTGATTGCTTGAACGAAGTTACACCACCGGGGTGTATGCGGCCAAATCCGGCCGGGGTGGGGGTAGCGCGGGATGGAATGTTGGTCTAGAGTCGCACATATGTTCGATCGCGAGGGTGTGATCGGGCAGGCGGGTCGGGCTGGTGGAGTCCGGCTTGGTGGACCAACCGAAAAGCTCGGTGGGCGTGGTCTCGGGGCTGGGAAGTCGAGGCCGCGTGTACTGGGCGGGCCGGGTCGCTGATTGGTGGATCGGGCGGCTCGGCCATCGGTGGGAGTACGGAAGGTGCGGTTGGGGAAACGAGGAAGCCGGACCGCGTCGAGGGGTGGCCGGGTTGCCGAGATGACGGCGGCAACCCGACCCATCGTTACGGAGTGAGGGTGGCGACCCAGTCTTCCTTGTTGACGTCGACCTTGGTGTCACCGTCGAAGACGGCGGGGGTAGCGGCGTCACCGCCCAATGCCTTGCCGAGGGCGTCGAGCGCGGACTTGGCGGTGGCGCGGGCTGTGTCGACCTTGGCGCCTCTGGCGATGCAGAGCTTGACGGATTCGGGAGCGCCCGCAGCCGCGGCGATGTCGGCGAGTGCGGCGTTGTCGTGGTCGTCGCCACCTTCGCTCGGACGTTTGGTGGTGAACAGTTCGGTGTGGAATTTCGAATAGGTCGGTCCCGAACTCGCTTCGGCGACACAGAGATTCGCGGCGACGGCGCGGGTCGAGTAGTCCTTGCTCGCGGACTGCTCGTCGAGGAAGTTCACCAGGTGATACCGCAGAGCGAGCTTGCCCTCGTCCACCGCCTGGGCCAGTTCTTGACCGTAGATGCGCTCCACGTTCCCGCAGCCGGGGCACAACGGATCCTCGTAGAGGTCGATGGTCTTCTTCGCATCCGGTTTGCCCAGCAGGATCGAACTGTCCATTTGGAGAACTACCAACACGGCGGGGTCGTGCACCGGCCCGTAGCCGTCGTTGCGCACGGCCGCCTCGTCACGTCCGAAACGGAACACAGCCAGCACCACCAAGACGATCACCACCACGGCGACCGCACCCAACGCATAGGTGGTTGTACTAGACATCGGCTTCGGGGTGTACTCCGGACGCTTTTCGCTCACCTCGCCCACTCTGCCCCACGCCGAACCAGCACGGCCAGTCCCCCGCCGTCACCGCCGAGCGCGAACAGATCCGAACCGACAACGCCACACCCCACGACGCCATAGGCTGACCAGGCGGCCACAGCCTGGACGCCACACCGGTCCGTTGTCGATGAATCCAGTGGCCGCAGACAGGCCGGTAAGGTCGCGAATTTCGCTCCACACGGCAAGCCCGTACTACCTCGGGCACCCCGTTGTGCCCCACGTGGCAAAGGAGACCAGCATGGAGATCCTGCCGAAAACACCGACGGTGAAGAATCCGCCGGAACAGTTCACCGGTGACGTGTGGCTCGACCCGATCGCGGGCCCGCGCGAACCCGGCCAGCGCATGGTCGTCGGCAAGGTTCGATTCGCGCCCGGCGCTCGTACCGCGTGGCACTCCCACGAGCACGGTCAGACGCTGCATATCACCGAAGGCATTGCCCTCCTCGGCCTACGCGACGGCACCGTTCTCGAAGCACGCGCCGGCCAAACGGTGTACACGCCACCGGGCGAACAGCATTGGCACGGCGCGACACCCGAGGACTTCATGGAGCATCTCGCGATGCTCGACAACGGCGCCGACCCCGCCACGACCACCACCTGGCTGGAGCATGTCCGCGACGAGGAGTACCACCACCCGTAAAGCCCCACCCTGCACGACGAGGCGAGAGGAGCACATGGCGATGCGTGGAGCAGTGATCTATGCGCCGGGCGATGTCCGGGTCGAGGACCGCGACATGCCGACCATCGAGCAGCCGACCGACGCGGTGATCAAGCTGTCGGCGACCTGCGTGTGTGGTTCGGACCTGTGGGAATACCGCGGGATCAATCCCGTCGAACGGCCGACGCCGATGGGCCACGAGTACGTCGGCGTGGTGCAGGAGGTCGGCAAAGACGTGACCTCCGTTCGGCCGGGACAGTTCGTGGTCGGCTCGTTCATGGCCTCCGACAACACCTGTGCGATCTGCCGATCCGGCTACCAAAGTCGGTGTGTGCAGGTGAAACCGATAGGCGCCAATGGTGCTCAGGCGGAGTACCTCCGGGTCCCGCTCGCCGACGGGACCCTGGTCGCCACACCGGACACCCCCGACGACGCGATGGTCCCCGCCCTGTTGGCGGCGTCGGACGTACTCGGAACGGGTTGGTTCGGTGCGCACGCGGCGGCGGTGGACAAGGGCAAGACGGTTGTCGTTGTCGGCGACGGCGCAGTCGGTCTGATGGGCGTTCTCGCCGCGAAACACCTTGGTGCCGAACGCATTATCGCGATGAGTCGGCATGAGTCACGACAAACACTCGCCCGCGCCTTCGGCGCCACCGACATCGTCGCCGAACGCGGCGACGATGGTGTGCAGCAGGTGAAGGAGCTGACCGAGGGGCTCGGCGCACACAGCGTCATCGAAGCGGTCGGCACCCAGGAGTCGATGTCGCAGGCGATCCGGTCGTCCCGAGCAGGCGGCCACGTCGGCTTCGTCGGCGTCTCGCACGGCGTGGAGCTACCCGGCGAGGAGCTGTTCTACTCCGCAGTGCACCTGCACGGCGGCCCCGCACCTGTGCGGCAGTACCTCCCCGAGCTGATCGATCTGATCCTCGGCGACCACATCGCTCCCGACGCGGTCTTCGACCTGACGCTGCCATTGGCGAAAGCCGCCGAGGGATACCGCGCCATGGACGAGCGCCGCGCCATCAAAACCCTCCTCCGTCCGTAACTACCCGCACCGCCGACGAACTCATCGACCGCAGCAGTCGGAAGAACCGGACGGCACACCGATGCGCGCCCCACCAGCGCGCGCTGCTGTACTCGGATTTCGGTTTCGCCGGGCTGAGGACGGGCTCGGCCGGAAGATAACGTCGCTACCCGCCACGTTCGGCCGTTTCCGCGCCCGCCGCGACCCTGCACTCAGGGCCGGTCTGGGTTGATTTTTGTAGCCAGCGGCCGAAAAACTTGCGATCTACACCGGTCACACCATATTCCGTGCCCGACCGCCGCCTACCGGTCCCGTATCGAATGACGAACCGCCGAACCATCTTCCGACGAAATAGGAGCTTCATCGACGGGCTCGTATCTTTCGGTCGACGATACCGCGCGCCGCCGCTTCGGCTCCGGCACCACAGCCCACACCAGCGCGGCGATGCCGAGCAAGGCCCCGGTGACGGCCAATCCGACGCCGTAGGACGTGCGCTGCGCGAGCTCGCCGATCAGGATCGGACCGAGGACGGTGCCGAGGTCCGCGGCCATCTGGAAGCCCGCGAGCACCGGGCCGCCGCGGGCATTGGGACCGATGACATCGGCCACGGTGGCTTGCTGGCTCGGTGTGAACATGCCCGCGCCGACACCCGCGACGAAGCAGGCGACCAATAACCACGCCAGCTCGTGAGCGAAGCCGAGTCCACCGGTCCCGAGCGCGCACACCAGGGTGCCCGCGATCAGAAATGGTTTGCGCCCCCATCGATCCGAGAGCCGTCCCGCCATGAACAGCACGGTGACATTGCCCGCCGCGAACACGGTCAGCGCGACCCCTGCCATGCCGGGTTTCTGGTGCAGCACCTCGACGACCAACAGCGGCACCAGCGCCATGCGCACACCGAAGACGGCGGCGCCGTTGGCGAAGTTGGACCAGAGCACGGCGCGGTATTCGGGTTTGGCGAGCCCTTCGCGAAACGACATCATCCGTAGGTTCGCGACCCGTTCCGGCGCGGCCAAGGTGGAGTGCCGTAGCCGGAAGTAGACGAGCACGGTGACGGCGAGCAGCGCGACCGCGTAGATCACGAACGGCCAGCGCAGCCCGAGTCCGGAGAGCGCGCCGCCGAGCAGCGGTCCGGTGACCGAACCGATGAGGAAACTGGTGGACCATAATCCGGAGACGCGGCCGCGTTGTCCCGCGGGCGATAAGCGAATCACCAGCGCCAACGACGAGACGGTGAACATCGTCGAGCCGACTCCGCCGAGCGATCGCAAAACCAGCAGCTGCCAATAACTTTGCGCGAGCGCGCTGGCTCCGGTGGACAGCGCGACGATCAGCAGACCGCTGAGATATATCGAGCGCTCCCCGAGCCGCTGCACCAGTCGTCCGCTCAACGGCGCGAACAGCAACCGCATCAACGCGAAGGCGCTGACGATAGCCGACGCCGCGGCCACCCCGACCCCGAAGCCACGCGCGAACTGCGGCAGCACCGGCGCTACCAGCCCGAAGGAGATCGCGATGACGAAGGCGCCGCCGATCAACGTCCAGATCTCGACGGGCAGTGGTGCCGCTGTGGTCGTGCTGGTCGAACTCGCGCGGGTGAATCTATTCGGCACCGGCTAGTGCCTGTCCCACCATTTCCTCCGCGGCCGACTGCACCTGGGCCAGGTGGTCGGGTCCGTGGAACGACTCCGCATAGATCTTGTACTTGTCTTCCGTGCCCGAAGGGCGTGCCGCGAACCAGGCGTTCTCGGTGGTGACCTTGAGTCCGCCGATCGGCGCGCCGTTGCCGCGCGCCCTGGTGAGCACGGAGGTGACCGGCTCCCCCGCGATTTCCTTCGTCGTGAACATATCCGGGGTCAACTGCGCGAGCAGCTGTTTCTGTTCCTTGGTCGCGGCGGCGTCGACGCGCGCGTAGGCGGGTGCGCCGTAGCGGCGTTCGAGTTCGACGTAGCGCGCCGAGGGCGTCTGCCCGGTGACGGCCGCGATCTCCGCGGCGAGCAGGGCGAGCAGAATGCCGTCCTTGTCGGTGGTCCACACGGAGCCGTCCATTCGCAGGAATGACGCGCCCGCGCTTTCCTCGCCGCCGAAAGCCAAACTGCCGCTGAACAATCCGGGGACGAAGAACTTGAACCCGACCGGAACCTCGTGCACATCGCGGCCGAGGACGCCGACCACCTTGTCGATCATCGACGAGGTCACCACGGTCTTACCGATCTTGGTGAGCGCGTCCCAACCCATCCGGTTGGCGACGAGATATTCGATGGCGACCGCGAGAAAGTGGTTCGGGTTCATCAGTCCGGCGTCGGGGGTGACGATGCCGTGCCGGTCGGCGTCGGCGTCGTTGCCGGTGGAGATGTCGTAGTCGTCCTTGATCGCGACCAGCGAGGCCATGCTGTAGCGCGAGGAGGGGTCCATCCGGATCTGACCGTCGCTGTCGAGGGTCATGAACCGCCAGGTGGGGTCGACGAACGGGTTGACCACTTCTAGCTCGAGGTCGTAACGCTGGCCGATCTCCTCCCAGTAGTCCACGCTGGCCCCGCCCATCGGGTCGGCACCGAGGCGGATGCCCGCGCCGCGAATCGCGTCCAGGTTCAGCACACTGGGCAGGTCCGCGATGTAGTGGTCCAGGTAGTCGTAGCGCTGGACGTTGCTGTCGAGTGCGTTGCGCAGCGTGGTGCGTTTGACCTCGGCGAGGCCGCCGCGCAGCAGTTCGTTGGCGCGCGCGGCGATCGCGTCGGTGGCGGTGTTGTCGGCGGGGCCACCGTGCGGGGGGTTGTATTTGAAGCCACCGTCGCGCGGCGGATTGTGTGACGGGGTGACGACGATGCCGTCGGCCTGGTGTTTGGTGCCGCCCCGGTTGTGGCGCAGCACAGCGTGACTCAGCGCGGGGGTCGGGGTGTATCCGTCGCGGGCGTCGATGATCGCGGTGACACCGTTGGCGGCGAGCACTTCCACCGCGGTGGTCCATGCCGGTTCCGACAGCGCGTGGGTGTCCCTGGCCAGGTAGACCGGGCCGGTAATGCCTCGGGTGGCACGGTATTCCACGATCGACTGGGTGATGGCGAGAATGTGCGCCTCGTTGAAGGCGGTGTCCAGGCTGGATCCGCGATGACCCGAGGTACCGAACACCACCCGGTGCGCGGGTTCGGCCGGATCGGGAATTCGGCTGTAATAGGCGGTGACCAATCCGGCGATGTCTTCGAGGTCGGTGGTGCGCGCTGGCCGCCCTGCTCGATCGTGGGCCATGCTCAGGGCTCCCTTCCGGGCCGGTTGTGCCCGGCTCGTCATCAAGATCATGTGCACCAACCCGTCACAAACGTGGTGGTTCGGTTCGCGGCGAGACCAACCTTCGGTCGCCCCGCCTCGTCGTTGTCCGAACTACCGAGCATCGTCACTACCGAGCCTTGCCGGACCGACCATCGTAACGGCAGGCGGGGTCGACGGCAGCGCCGCCGTAATACGCGCTGCTCCAGCAGGTCCCGCGACGTGTCCGCCGCTTCGTGAATCACCCATTGCCCTAACCCCCTTTCGTCGTGGGAGTTTCGTTCCCATTGACCACCGTGTTGTTCCAGTCACCGACCGCGATCCGCCGGGTCCGAGTGCGCGCTGTCACCGAGGCGGTCGTCATCGGACCGACTCGACACACTCGAACGCCGCCACCACTCCCCCGATACCGCTGGGCGTCGGTAGCGCGACGCCCGATTCGAGCAGTCTACGAACCCCGATGCCGAAGTGGCAAAGCGGCGCGGCCGATACGCCCTTCGAGCCAGAGTGCGACCAACAGCACCCTGTTGGCTACCCATGCGAGCGCTTCGGCAATCCTGATGATTCGCCGACATTCGGCGCCATGCTTTCCCCTGACTGTCGGTGCCGCGCGTGGTCGAAGCACAGGAGATCACGCGCCGCGGCCGCCTCTTCGTACGGGTGAGCCGAAATCGTCACCAAAGCACCTACCGGCAACGACCATTCGCATGGTACCTGCGAGACCGCAACTACCAGCGGGAATGTCAGAGACGACACCGATCGGTCGGCGGCCGGATATATTCCGGGAATTGTGTTCGCGGTCATCCGAACCGAGCAGTGGTGCGAATGCCGTGGCGCCCCGAACGGGTGCGAATCTCTGCCAGGAACGTTCCATACCACTCACGTCGGGAGCGATGATGACGCGACGACAGGCGAAACACCCCGCGAGGCAGCCGGACTCGATCGGCAGACGCCCGCACCGAGCAAGAGATCAGCAAACCGTCGGCACACAATCAGGAAGCCGGGTGCGGTCGTGGCGCGGACGCCTCGGAGTTCTCACCGCTGTCGCCGCCACCGCACTGGCGACGGTGGGGCTGGCGCACCCTCCCGCGGCGTCCGCGGCGGCGATCTATCCGGTGGCCGACGGCGACGGGTTCTACGCCACACCACCGGATATCGGGAACTTCCAGCCGGGTGACGTGATTCGTAGCCGAACGGTCCCGGCGAACGGGTTCCCCGGTGCGACGGCATGGCAGTTGGCGTACCGGTCGACCAATTCGCAGCAGGAGCCGATCACGGCGGTCACCACGGTGCTGCTGCCGCCGGGTGGTGGGAATCGTCCGCTGGTGTCCTATCAACCGTTCGTGAACGCGCTCGGCACCGGTTGCGCGCCCTCGCACAGTTTGTTCGACGGCAGCATGCAGGAGGCGCCGACACTGAATCTGATGCTCGCGCGGGGTTGGGCCGTCGCCGTGCCCGACCACCTCGGCCCGACGAGTGCCTATGGCGCGGCACAACTCGGTGGCAGACTCACCCTCGACGGCATTCGCGCGGTGCAGCGGTTCGCGCCCGCCGGTCTCGGCGCCGGCCCCGTCGGCATGACCGGTTACTCCGGCGGCGGCATGGCCACCGGGTTCGCTGCCGCGCTCGCCCCGCAGTACGCGCCGGAGTTGTCGATCGTCGGAGTGGCCCAGGGTGGTGTTCCCGCGAACATCGGCAAGCTGGCCTTGGAAGTGGGCAGCAGCCCGAATCCGTTGTTCGGCCTCGGGTTCGCCGCGACGGCGGGCCTCGAGCGCGAGTACCCGGATACGTTGCGCCTCGACGAGCAGTTGAATCCGAAGGGTCTCGCGTTGCGCGACCGGCTGGCCAACGCGTGCACCAGCGAGATCATCGATGCCGGTGCGAATCTCAGCCTCGCCGACGTGTTCTCGGGGTCGTTCGATGTCGATGCCGCCACCGAGCGGGTGTTGCACGAGAACAGTCTGGAGACTTTTCCCGGCGTCGCGACCGCACCTGTCTACGAGTGGCACGGCGCCGACGATGTGGTTTCCCCGGATTCGGTGCGACAGCTCGCGGGTCGCTATTGCGCGGCGGGAACCCCGGTGCAGCTGGACATGATTCCTGGAGCCGATCACGGCGCCGCGATGGTGCAGGGCGCACCGCGCGCGTTCCAGTACCTGGCCGATCGCTTCGCGGGTGTGACGGCACCGAGTACGTGCTGAGTGGCCGAGTAGTCGACCGCGCGAGCCGACGATCGAGCGGTCGGTAGCGGGGCGTTCGAACGATCGAGCGCACGAACAGCGCCCGCGTCCTGATGGACGCGGGCGCTGTTGTCTGTGTTCCGAATACCGCGCGCGGTTTTCGATACCGCGCGTGGCTCAGTGCGCGAGTACCGGCTCCCCTTCGGCGGGCGCGGGCACCGTGCTCGGCATCAGCACCGCGGTGATCGCGGCACCGGCCACGAAAATCGCTGTCGCCCACCAGAAGCTGGTGGTGTAGCTCTCGATCGAGGCCTGCGCGACGGTGACCGGGTCCGGGGTGCGACTCGACAGGTAGTCACCCGCGGCCGAGGCCGCGATGGTGCTCAACAGTGCCGTGCCGATCGAGCCACCCACCTGCTGGCTGGTGTTGACCATCGCCGAGGCGACACCCGCGTCCTCGTGCTGCACACCGGAAGTCGCGCCCTGGAAGGCGGTCGACATCGACGCACCGAGGCCGAGTCCGAGCAGGATCAGCGCGGGCAGCACGTGCGTGTTGTACCCGGTGGTGAGCCCGATCTGGGTCAGCCACGCCATGCCAGCGGCTGCGATCACGAATCCACCGCTGACCACGGCCTTCGGGCCGATCTTCGGCAGCAGCAGCGACGGCACCGTGGTCGAGGTCAGCACCAGTGCGGCGATCATCGGCAAGAACGCGACGCCGGTCATGATCGGCGAGTAGCCCATCACCAACTGCATGTAGTAGGTGAGGAACAGGAAGATCGCGAACATCCCGATACCCATGACGAACACGGTGAGGTAGGACGCGCCGCGCATCCGGTCGGTGATGATCCGCAGCGGCAGCAGCGGGTTGGCGACGCGGGTCTCCAACCAACCGAACAGCCCGAGCAGCACGACACCGCCGATCAGGAAGCCGAGGGTGACACCGTTGGTCCAGCTGGTCGATTCCGCGTGCGAGAAGCCGTAGACGATGCCGAACAGGGCAGCGGTGACCACGATGGTGCCGGGGATGTCGAGCTTGGGTCGCTGCTCGCTGACGTGCTTGGCCAGCAGCAGCACCGCGCCGACGAGCGCGACTGCGGCGAAGGCCAGGTTGACGAACATCACCCAGCGCCACGACGCCCACTCGGTGAGCGCGCCACCGAGCAGGAGACCGAGTGCGCCACCGGCACCGGCGATCGCACCGAAGATGCCGAACGCCTTGGCGCGTTCGGAGGGTTCGGTGAAGGTGACGGTCAGCAGCGACAGTGCGGCGGGTGCGAGCAGCGCACCGAAGACGCCCTGGCCGACCCTGGCGGCGACAAGCATTTCGAAGCTGGTCGCCGCGCCGCCGATGGCCGAGGCGACCGCGAAGCCGATCAGTCCGACGATGAAGGTATTGCGGCGGCCGAACAGGTCGCTGAGTCGTCCGCCGAGCAACAGCAGTCCGCCGAAGGCGAGTGCATAGCCGGTGACCACCCAGGAGCGATCTCCGTCACTGAATCCCAGATCTTGCTGGGCCGCGGGCAGAGCGATGTTGACGACGGTCGCGTCCAACACGACCATGAGCTGGGCGACACCGAGAACGGCGAGTACCCACCAACGGAGTGCGTGTGAGCCACGGCGGCCCTGATCCTGCTTTTCGGGGGCAGGGGCCCCACGGTCGATCGCGGTAGTCATGTGTCCCCTTAGGTATGAGCCTCTTAAACGGAGCCTGCACCTCCGCTTAGTGCAGAAGTTACCACCATAACGGAGGGATTGCCTCCGGTTAATCCCGAAAATTGGTAGAATGCGGGTGTGAATCACGCCACGGCACTGTCTCCACCTCGTCGCTTGCGGGCCGACGCGGCCCGTAATCAGAAGCGAATCATCGCCGCGGCCCGCGAGCTCTACGCCGAACACGGCCTGGAGATCACCCTCGATGACGTAGCCGAACGCGCTGGCGTCGGCGTCGGTACCGTCTACCGTCGCTTCGCCAACAAGAAGGATCTGATCACCGAGGTCTTCGACCAGGCATTGGACGATTTCGCCGCGGCCGCCGAATCCGCGTACCACCACCAGGATCCATGGTTCGGTTTGGTCGAGTTGTTCGAGTACGCGTGTCGCCACATGGCGAGCAATCGCGGCTTCAGCGAGGTCGTGCTGGAGCTGGAAGACGATGTGGACCGCTTCGCCGTCGTGCGTGATCGGATCAAACCGTCGATCGACGCGATCTACCTGCGCGCCAAGGAGGCGGGCGTGCTCGCGCCCGGCGTCGAGGCCTCCGACCTGTTCGCCATGATTCACATGGTCGACGGCATCGCCGAATTCGCCCGGCCGAGCAATCCCGACGTGTGGCAGCGCTACATGGCGATCGCGCTCAACGGCGTACGCGCGGACGATATTCCGCGCCAGCAGCTGCCGGTGCCGCCATTGACCGACGACGAAATCGGCAAGGCGAAGGTTGCCGCCTGCTCGGGCCGGAAGCGCTAGATCCCCGTTCACCAGGCTTGAACCGCGCCCGAGGTGGCGCACTGGACAGTTGATCACTTAGTGTTGGTCATATGACCAACTGGTGGACGAACTGGGCAGGCGATCAGCGCTGCGCCCCCGCGATCTTCGCCGCCCCGCGTACCACCGACGACATCGCCGAGATCCTTTCCCGTGCAAACGCATCCGGCCAGACCGTGCGCGTCGCCGGTGCCGGACACTCGTTCACCGACGCGGTGCTCACCGACGGCGTCCTGCTGGATCTCCGACGAATGAACCGGGTCCTCGACGTCGACCCCGCCACCGGCCGCGTGCGCGTCGAGGCGGGCATCAGCATCAACGCCGCGAGCAACGCCTTGCACGACTACGGCCTCGCGTTCCCGAATCTCGGCGACATCGACGTTCAGACGATCGCGGGCGCCACCGCGACCGCCACCCACGGCACGGGCGCCACCAAACAGAACATCTCCGCCGCGCTACACGCGGTCGAGGTGATGCGCGCCGACGGCAGCACGGTGCACCTGGACGCCGACACCGACCCAGACGGGTGGCGCGCGGCCAGGGTGAGCATCGGCGCGCTCGGCGTCGTCACCGCGGTGACGCTGCAACTGGTGGACTCCTTCGTCCTCGACGGCGTCGAACGCCCCATCGCCCTCGATGCCGTCCTGGCCGACCTGGACGCACATATCGACGACAACGACCACTTCGAGTTCTACATGTTCGGCCACAGCTCCGTGGCGATGACCAAGCGCAACAACGTGATTCAGTCGCAAGCGCAACCGAGAAGCAAGGTCGCCGACTGGTTCGGCGACACCTTGCTGTCCAACCACGCCTTCGACGCGCTGTGCCGCCTGGGCCGCGGCCGACCGGGACTGATTCCGCTGATCCACCGCGGTGCCGCACGCGCGGGCAGCTATCGCCGCCAGATCGACCGCTCCTACCGGGTGTTCTCCACGCCACGGCTGATCCGATTCACCGAGATGGAATACGCCGTGCCGCGTGCGCATTCCGTCGAGGCGATTCGTGCGATCAAGGAGCTGTCGAAGCGGTTCGATACCCCCATGCCGATCGAGGTCCGCTGGGTCGCCGCCGACGACGCGTTCCTCTCGCCCGCCACCGGCCGCGCGACCTGTTATATCGCGGTTCACCAGTACCGAGGCATGCCCTTCGAGCCCTTCTTCCGCGCATGCGAGGCGGTATTCGACGAATTCGGCGGGCGTCCACACTGGGGCAAGCGGCATTTCAAGAACGCGGAGCAACTGCGCGGGCTCTACCCAGAGTGGGACCGGTTCGCCGAGGTCCGCGCCCGGTTCGACCCGCAGGGACGCTTCGCCAACGACTATCTAAATCGGGTACTCGGACCCATCGGCTGATCCGCGAGCCATCCGTGCACCGGGAATCGTCCTGCGCACACAATGAGAGACTGATACGCTAATCATCTCATTGCATTATCGGGTCGAAGGAGATCTACGATGACCGCGTCGGCAGTCGAACAAACCAGCGTGACGCTCCCCCCGCGTCGGCCGATCGAACCCGGCACCAGGATGTGGGACCAGATCGGCCTGATCACCTTCTCCCTGACCGCGGGGTCGGCATTCCTGATGCAGACCATGGAACCGACCATCTCCGCGGTCGTCGACGAACACTCCACCTTCCGCACCGACCCGATCGGCCGCGCCACCCGCAGCCTGTCGTCGGTGATGATGTGGGTCTACGGCGGCGAGGACGCGCTCGCCGAATCCGACCGACTTCGCACCATGCACGCCACCCTCAACACCACCGACGCGCACGGCGTGCGACACACCGCACTCGCGTCCGCGCCGTGGGCCTGGGTGCTACACACCGGCACCTTCGCCTTCACCACCAACGCCAAGTACTTCGCGCGCAGGGAATTCACCTCGCAGGAGAAGGAGGCGTACTACCAGGAATCGCTCCAGCTGATGCGCAATATGTCGGTGGCGCCCAAGGAGATTCCGGCGACATACGCCGAGTTCGAGACCTTCTTCGCCGAGGCGGTGGCCAACAATCTGGCGAACACCGGCACCGCCCGCGATTACCTGAAGACGATCCGCTCCATCGCACCACCCAAGCAACTGCCGCGCGCGTTCGCACCGCTGTGGAAGGCCGCCGTCGCACCGATCGGGCGCATGCAGTATTTCGTCACCGTCGGCACCACCCCGGAAGCGGCGAGGCAGAAGCTGGGCCTGAGCTGGAGCGACGCCGACGAGCGAAAATTGCGCATCCTCGGCTGGACGATCGCGCGCGCCGTCGAACTGTTACCGGAACGGCTGCGCTACTTCCCGATCGCCTACGAGGCGCGTCGGCTCGAACGTGACCGCCAGCGCCTGCGCAAGATGATCGATCTGCGCCCGATGTGAACTCGGGTCACACCTTGCGGGCCACCGCCGCGTAGGAGGAGACCCGCGCGTCGTAGGACTCCGGTGGCGTGATGCCGTCCACCCGCCAACGGTGCGGCGGCACGATGCCGGGCTCCTGCAGCGCCAAACCGTCGAAGAACCTGGCGAATTCGGCGAAGCCGCGATCCTGCGCCGTGATGCCGCTGCCGCGATAGATCGCACGCACCTGGTCGATCACCGATTGGTCGTAATCGCCGGTGACCTGACAGATCGCCAGATAGGAGCCGGGCGCCAGCGCGTCGACCAGGGTGGCTACCAGCTCGTGGGCACCCTCCTCGATGAAGTGCAGCAACGCGATAATGCTCAGCGCGACAGGTCGCGACAGATCCACGGTCTTGCGCAGTTCCGGCGCGGACAAAATCGATGACGGCTTCGTCGCGTCCGCGTGCAGATACGTGGTGCGGCCCTCGGCGGCTCCGACCAGCAGCGCGCGGGCATGCGCGAGCACGATCGGATCGTTGTCGACGTACACCACGTGCGCGTTCGGACGGACCCGCTGGGCGATCTGATGCAGATTGGGCTCGGTGGGGATGCCGGTCCCGATGTCGAGGAACTGCTCGATACCCGCCTCGGCGAGGTTTCTGGTGACCCGCTGCATGAAACAGCGATTGGACTTGGCAGCCAGCTGCGCCGACGGCCATGCCCGCAGTACCTGTTGTGCCGCAGCCACATCGGCGGGGTAGTTGTCCTTTCCGCCGAGGTAGTAGTCATACATTCTGGCGCTGTGTGGCCGGTCTTGCGCCAGGTCGAGATACTCGACCACGAGGGATACCTTCCTGTGCTGCTGACACGCCGATCGATGCGACCGGCGAACGTCTCGACTTCGACCCCACACGTCCGCGACGCCTCGCCGCAACGCGAGATCAGGTGTCGGACATCACGATACAGACGCACCGAGACGAGCAAGGGGTTGTCCGCCGCGCTCCCCAGTATCCGCTTCGGCGAGTTCTCCCGACCCGACAACTGTCCGAAATACCTGATATCAGAAGCAATCGCGCAGGTGACAGCGGTGCGGCAACGTCGGCGCTACCGAGACTCGACAACCACACGCTGCTCATGCGCCGACACCGGTCAGCAAACTCGAAACCGTCCAGTCTTGCTCGACTCGAGCACACCGACCGGGTTGATCGACCCACGAGCGCTTCCTATATCTTTGTGTCGCAAGTACTTTGGATGGGAAGAACAACCCAGTCGGGCCGGACAACCAGGGGTCGATTCACTGTCACCTGGCGCGCCTTCCCGATGATCGTCACGCTGGTAGAGGTACCCGTCCACCCGAAGCCGATCGGGCGTCCCACGCTCGGACACTGCCACAGCACACTTTCCGCTCATTTCGAAAGGCGTCGCCCATGGTCCCCACACGCAGTGTGCTGTTCGTCTGCACACACAACGCGGGCCGATCCCCGATGGCCGCGGGCCTACTCAGCGCCATGGCAGGCGAGCGAATCGAGGTTCGCTCGGCGGGCATCACCCCCGCCGACGCCGTCGACCCGACCGTGGTCGCCGCCATGGCCGAAGTAGGCGTCGACCTCACCGCGCACGCGCCGAAACGACTGACCATGGACGCCGTCGGCCTTTCCGACGTGGTCGTCACCATGGGATGCCCGGACTCGTGCCCGTTCTTCCCCGGCATCAGCTACCGGGATTGGGTGCTGCCCGACCCGGCGGGCCAAGACCTCGACGCGATCCGAGCAATACGCGACCACCTGCACATTCTGGTGGAAAACATTGTCGCCGAACTGGTCCCGACACCCACCCACTGAGCGCGGCAAGGCTGTCCGATTCGTTCAAGACGTGGCGAACGCACCCTGATTACGCTGCGAATATGCACGCAGAACTGGACCTCGTTGCCCTGGTCGTCGCCGATATGCCCGCCACGGTCACCTTCTATCGAAAGCTCGGTCTGCCGTTTCCGGAAGGGTCCGAGCGACAACCCCACGCCGAGGCCGCCCTCCCGAACGGGTTGCGCATCGCACTGGACTCCCGCGCGACCGTCGAATCGTTCTACCCCGATTTCCGGCCGACCACCGGCCACGGCCGCATCGGGCTCGCCTTCCGCTGCGCGAGTCCCGAGGAGGTCGACGCCAACTACCGCGAACTGGTCGAAGACGGATACCACGGCGAATTGGCACCGTGGGACGCGTTCTGGGGACAGCGCTACGCCGTCGTCCATGATCCCGACGGCAACGGCGTCGACCTCTACGCCGCACTGCCGGTTCCCGCTTCCGCTGGCACGGAAGCGAAGTCCTAGACCGGCGCAGGGTCTCGAAGCCACGACCGACGCGGCGCGCCTACGGCCGAGACAGCAGCTGGCGCAGCGTAGTACCCGCGAATTCGCGCACGTCTCTGGCCAGGTGTGCCTGATCGGCGAATCCGGTGGTCGCGGCGGTATCGGCGAACGAAAGGCCGCCGCGCGCGGCCGCGATCGCGCGTCGCACACGCAGGATGCGCGCCAGGGTCTTCGGCCCGTAGCCGAACGCGGCCAACGACTTTCGGTGCAGCGTGCGGGCGTCGACCGACAGCATCTCGGCGACCTCGGTGACCGACCTGCCGCTGTCGAGGGCACCCACTACGCCGCGGACCAGCGGATCCACCGGCCCCACCCCGCTGGCGCGCTCGAGCACGACCGCCTCGAGCGCGCCGGCGCGATCGAGGGCGTCGTCTACGCGGGCGGTCAAGCGTCGAGTCGTGGCGGTGTCCCACAGATCCGCGAGATCGACTCGCCGATCCCGTAATTCGTGTGCGGGCACGCCGAGCAGAGTGGGTGCGGTACCGGGAAAGAAACGAAATCCGACGTAGTCTCGCCCGCTGGCGGACGGGTGATGCGCTTTCGTGTCCGGCCCCGCGACGAGCAGCGTGCCGTCGGCCCAGATCAGGTCGATACACCCGTCCGGCAGCACCGGCGACCCGATGGCGCCGGGTGCCACCGTCTTCGTCCAGACGGTCGCACCGCCGTAGCGCGACGACCACTCGCGATACCCGTCGTCTCCCACTCGACCGACGCTACGCGCGAGCTACGACCCAGTCGCGCGATACCCGCGACGACGCAGGGACGGACGTTCCGGCACCCGGCCGACGAGCGACGAGCGACGAGCATCACCGAGTGCGAACGGGAGGCGATCAACGACGATTCGGCCTGCTCACCTGACGCTGTACCCACCGTCAGCAGACCTGGGCGGCGCACGCGAGCGACGGACGAATCGCCGGATCGGTGTGTGCCGAGCCGCTGTTCGAACCCGCGACACCCGTGCTGGCTAGGATCGGCCCACGGCGGCGCCCGCCTCAGCCGTGTGGCGTCGACCAGCCGACCATCGCTACTTCGCCGGAGGCCAGATGACATCGCCCACCGCATTCGACACCCTCGATATCCCGACTCCAGCCGGCGCCGCCGACGCCTACTTCGCCCGTCCCGACGACGGTGCGGCGCACCCCGGCGTGCTGCTGTTCATGGACGCGTTCGGCCTGCGGCCGTGGCTCGGCGAACTGGTGCGCATCATCGCCGCCGAGGGCTACAGCGTGCTCGCACCCAACCTCTTCTACCGGTCGGGGCGCGCGCCGCTGCTCCCGCTGCCGGATTTCAGTGAGCCGCGGTCGCGCGACGAGTTCTTCGCCGCACTGCGCCCGATCGCCGCCGCCTCGATCACCCCGGAGAACGTGATCCAGGACGTGGACGCCTACCTCGCGCAACTCGAGTCGTCGGAGTTCGTCGCGACAGGTCCGATCGCGACGGTCGGCTACTGCCTCGGCGGCGGACTCGCGCTGCGTACCGCCGGTCGACTCGGCGACCGGATCGCGGCCGCCGCCAGCTTCCACGGCGGCAACCTCGCCGAAGAGGACAATCCCGACAGTCCGCACCGCACCGTCGACGGCAGCACCGCGCAGTTGTACATCGCGCACGCCGACCAGGATCAGTCGATGCCCCCCGAGCAGATCACCCGGCTCGAGCAGACCCTCGACGGCGCGGGCATCCGCTACACGTCGGTGGTGTACGCGGGCGCGGCGCACGGATTCACACAGCGCGACATCCCGTCCTACAACGAGCAGGCCTACGAGCGCCATCTCACCGACCTGCTCGCGCTGTTCGGTCGCGCATTCGGCAATTCCCCTCGCTAACCGGAATATCCGGAATTCATCCGATGTTTTGTCTGTAGGCAGCACGGACCCTGGCCCGCCCAGACCGTGCTGTCTTGCGGGTTCCGGCAGCGTTGCCGCCGGGGTGACGGAATAAGGCATTGCTCCGTTATCGAAGTCCCGCTTAGGGTCGATAGACGAAGATCGGGAGGAAACATGACGAGGCTCGAGATCGCCGAGGTGGTCATAGTGCGCGCGTCTCGGGTCGGGGCGTCGGCATGACGGACAGACAGCGCACGCTCGCGCGGGCGACCCGATCCTCGACCTTCACCGGTTACCGGGAAGCGGAGTTCACCACCACACCGCTGGCACGCGCGGTGCTCATCACGCTCGCGCTGGTCGTCAGCATGATCCTGGTGTACGAGGCGCATTACACCTTGCACGAGGGCACCGATCACGGCTGGTTCATCGCCGTCTCCCTCGCGGGCATCCTCGTCGCGCGCGGACTGTATCTGCAACGCCCGATCACCCTGCCGCACTTCGCCGCGGCGGTGATGGTGCTCGCGGTCGCCAGCCTGGCCTACCGGGCCGCACACCCCGCGGTGGGTTTCGTGCTGCTCGCCTCGACCGGCCTCATCATGGTGCTTCCGCGCTCCAGCAAGCCGCAGCCCGATCAGCTGTACCGAGTGGCCGAGCTGGTCGGCCGCACCGAGAACGACGCCATCGCACCGTTCGCCATGCACTCCAGCAAGACCTACTACTTCAACGCCGACTCGAGCGCGGCGATCGGTTACCGCACCCGCTTCGGCTTCGCCGTCGTCGCCGGTGACCCGATCGGCGACCGCAGTGCCTTCTCGGACCTGCTCTCGGAGTTCTCCACCTTCGCGATCAACCACGGTTGGCGCGTGGCGGTGCTCGGTGCCAGCCCGGACCTGGCCCAGATGTGGCGCAGGCGGGCCCACGAGCATCGCGGGCTGCGGCCGATCCCGATCGGGCGCGACGTGGTGATCGACGTCGACGAGTTCAGCCTCGTCGGGCGACGGTTCCGCAATCTGCGCCAGGCCGTGAGCCGCACCAAGAACTTCGGCGTGACCACCGAGATGGTCTACGAATCCGACCTGACCGAGGCACAGCGCACCGCGCTGCTCGGCATCGTCGACGAGTGGGGCAGAGGTCGACAGACCCGAGGGTTCTCGATGATTCTCGATCACCTGCTCGACGGCAGGAACCCGAACATGCTGGTGGTCATCGGCAAGGACGAGCACGGCGAGATCGCGGGGTTCCAGCGCTACGGCATCTCCGGACAGGGCCGCGAGCTGAGCCTCGACGTGCCGTGGCGACGTAAGGACGCACCGAACGGGCTGGACGAGCGCATGATCATCGATCTCATCGACTACGCCCGCGAACACGACGTGCGGCGGATCTCGCTGGCGTTCGCGCCGTTCCCCGAGATTTTCGCCGAGAAGGAGAAGACGCGCCTCGGCAAGCTGGTCTACGTGCTCGTGCACCTCGGCGACCCGTTGATCCGGTTGGAATCGCTCTACCGGTTCCTCCGCAAGTTCCACGCCTTGGCCGATCAGCGCTACGTGCTGATTCGCTGGCGCGAGGTCGTCTTGGCGGCCGCCGCACTACTGACACTGGAGTTCGCTCCGCATCGACGCGAGCACTGAGCGTCGTCGGAGTATCGATACGCGACACCGGCGTCCCTTCGCCCGTCGCGCCACGCTGTTCATCGGATAATGCTGGTCTACAACGACAGTCAGGAGCGGGCATGGAGTTGGCTTACGGTGACGTGGTAACCGCCGCAGAGCGCGTGACCGGCCACGTTCGGCCGATCGCGCTGGCCGAGGGCGGTCCGATCGACACGCCCGTCCAGTTGCGGTACGCACTCGAGTTCATGCAGCACACCGGCAGCTTCAAGGCCAGGGGCGCGCTCAATTTTCTGCGCGCGCACCGCGACAGCGCGACCCTCCCCAAGGCGGGCGTGACCATCGCCTCCGGCGGCAACGCGGGGCTGGCGTGTGCGTGGGCCGCGCGCAAACTGGGCGTTCGGGCCACGGTATTCGTGCCGACCACGGCACCGAAGGTGAAGGTGGCGCGGCTTCGCGATTACGGCGCCGAAGTGCAGCAGGTCGGTACCGAGTACGCCGACGCTCTCCTGGCCAGCCAAGAATTCGCCACGCGGACAGGCGCTTTGCTTTCGCACGCCTACGACAATTCGTTGATCGCCGCGGGCGCCGGCACGCTGATGATGGAGATCAATGCCCAGCTGCCGGGGTTGGATACGGTCGTCGTCTCGGTCGGTGGCGGCGGCCTGTTCGCCGGAATCGCCACGGTCGCACACCATTACGGCATCCGGACCGTCGCGGTCGAACCGAAACGCTGCCGCGCGCTCCATGCCGCGCTGGCGGCAGGCGAGCCGGTCGACGTCTCGGTCGACTCCGTGGCCTCGGATTCGCTCGGCGCCCGCCGCGCTACCGCGTTGGCGTTGTATGCCGCCCAGCATTACGACGTCGAGTCGATTCTCGTGTCCGATGAGCAGATCGTCGCCGCACGCCACGGCCTGTGGGCCAAACACCGACTCGCGGTCGAGCACGCGGCCTCGACCGCACTCGCGCCGTTGCTCGACGACGAACTGTCGGCGACCGTGTTCCGTCCAGGAGAGAAGGTGTGCGTTGTGCTGTGCGGCGCGAACACCGACCCCGCCGATCTGACGGCACCCGTCGAGACGGAGGAACCGGAGCACGCACACGCCCAATAGCCCGCAACAGGGAGCCGAAGCTATTGCGCGAGGTGCGCTTTCGCTTCGTCGTAGCCGCCGGTAGCCGAGGTCTCGGCGCGGGTGTAGACCAGATTGAGCACGCCGGTGGCGAAGGTCTGCGACGACAGCAGTCGCAGCCCGATCTCCTCGGACCCGTCACGGAACAGGCGGTCGCCCTTCCCGACGACAATCGGGTGCACCAGCAGGTGCAGTTCGTCCAACAGACCCGCGACGAGCAGCTGGCGCACCACCGACACCGAGCCGCTCATTCCGATGTCGCCGCCCTGTTCGGCCTTGAGCGCGGCCACGCCCTCGACCAAGCCGCCCTTCAGCACCTCGGAATTGCGCCAGGTCAATTCCAGGTTCTGATGGGAGACAACGACTTTCCGCGCGTCGCCGAGCTTTTTCGCGAACGGCGCATCCTCCCCGCCTTCCTGCTCGCGGCCCGGCCACGCCTCGGCGAACCCGTCATAGGTGGCGCGGCCGAGCAGCAAGGTATCGGCCGAGCCCAGCTGCGCGTCGACCGCCGCGCCCATCTCGTCGTTGAAATAGGGGAAATGCCAATCCTGCGGGTCTTCGATGACGCCGTCGACGGAGATGAACAATCCTGCGGTGATCTTGCGCATCGTGACTCCTTGATCGTGTTCCGAGTGGGTCGTGGTTTCGACTCTCTTGGGATCAGACGAGGCGATGTCGACAAATTCATCGGTCCGCACGACGGGCAACCGCGGGCAGGCGGCCAGTCAGGCTCGCACGGCCTCGAGCGCCCAGACCGGCAGCTGTATCCAGCCCTCGGCGTCGAATTCGAGCGCCTTGCCTTGCCGCTCGTTGACGATCGCTTGGACCGCCTCCTTGGGCATGACCGCCTGATAGCGCCCGCGCTCCAGGGAAACGATCTCCCATTTCGGCGCGGCGAAACCGGTACGCAACTCGTTCTCGTCGATCGGGAACGGCGCGTACGGCTGGTCGTAATCCTCACGGGTGAAACAGAATTGGATCAACCGCCCGCCCGGCCGCAACACCCGATGCAGCGCGGCCACGTGCTCGACGCGCTGCGCATACGGCAAGCAGTGCAACAGGGCGCTGCTCACCACGGTGTCGAAACGCTCGTCGTAACCGGCGAGGTCGGTCGCGTCGGCCACGGCGAAGGTCACCGCCACCTCGCGTTCGGCGGCCCGCTCGCGCGCCTGCTCCAGGGCCGTCGGCGACACATCCAGTCCGGTGACGTGGTAGCCGAGTCCGGCGAGAAAAATCGAGGTATCGCCTGGGCCACAACCGATATCGAGCACGTCGCCGGAGAGCCGACCGGCCTGCTCCGCCGCGACCAGCAGGGCCTGCGGCTTACCGATATCCCACGGAAGCCGCTGCATCACCACCCCCTCGACAAGCGTCTTGTTCTGGTAAGCCTGCTCGAAATCGATCGTTGCCGGGTCGGGCAGTGGAGTTGCGTCGCTCTGGGTCATACCGAACCTGTCCCTCACTTCGATGGCGGATCGTCGGTGCTTCTCGACGTCGAATAGTCTACGGCGCACCGCACACAAGTGGAGGAAATCACTCCGTTTGACGCGGGAGCTCACGTCTGCGCAACGCCGCTGCGAAACGCCCTGCGATAGCTGTGCGGACTGGTGCCGACCACGCGCCGGAACCGGTCGCGAAACGCGGTCGGCGAACCGAATCCGACCTGACCGGCGATCCGCTCGATCGGGTGCGCGGTCGACTCCAGCAGTTGCTGAGCCTGCCGAATGCGCGTGCGCAGCAACCACTGCAGCGGTGTCGTTCCGGTTTGCTCCCGGAAGTGACGATTGAGCGTCCGGGTGCTCATCCCGGCGTGTGCGGCGATGTCGTCGAGGGTCAACTCGGCGGCGCAGTTGTCCCACATCCAGCGCATCACCGGTTCCAGTGCGCAGCCACGGGGCGCCGGCGGCTGGTCGTGCACGATGAATTGCGCTTGTCCCCCTTCTCGTTCCAGCGGCACGACCGCGTTGCGCGCCGAATCGGCGGCCACCGCGGAACCGTAATCGCGGCGAATCATGTGCAAGCACAGGTCGATTCCCGCCGCGGCACCCGCCGAGGTGAGCACAGCGCCGTTGTCCACATACAGCACATCGGGGTCGACATCGATCGCGGGATAACGCGCGGCGAGTTCGGCGGCCGCGCGCCAATGCGTGGTGGCACGTCCACCATCCAGAAGTCCGGCCGCGGCCAGGATGAACGCGCCCGAGCAGATCGAGGCGATGCGGGTGCCTCGCGCCGCCGCCGAACGCAGCGCCTCGACCACCGCGTCGGGGACGGGCGCGGTGACATCGGCGCAACCCGCGACGACGATGGTGTCGGCCTCGGCCAACTCCGCGGGCCCCCACGGTGGAACCAGCAGGAACGCGCCGGTGTCGACGCTCGGCGTCATGCCACAGACCCGGACGCGATAGGCGGCGCGACCATCGGGTAGGCGGGAGTGCCCGAAGATGTCGACGGGGGCGGCCAGATCGGAAGCCACGACCTGATCCAGCGCGAGCACGGCCACGGTATGCATGGCTAGATGCTATTGCTCCGACTGAAATCAGCCAACCGGTTCCAGCTGGAAAACAGCCCATGCTGCCTGTTCCCGGCGATTGGCGGAAATCCGTCGGTAATTGGCATTCAAGCCCATTTTGGCGGCGGCGCCACCGCATTACCGTCGAGCGCCGTGACGAAGTTTCTCCTGTCGGTCCATGTGTTGGCCGTCATCATCGCCGTGGGCCCGGTAACGGTCGCCGCGAGCATGTTCCCCGCCACCACCCGCAAAGCGCTCGCCGCGCCCGACAACTCGACCACCATTCTCACTGTGCTGCACCGCATTTGTCGGGTATACGCCGGACTCGGCGTCCTCGTGCCGATCTTCGGCGCGCTCACCGCGCTCACCCTCGGAGTGCTCACCGACACCTGGCTGATCATCTCGATCGGCCTCACCGCCGCCGCGGGCGGCGTGCTCGCGATGATGATCCTGCCCAGTCAACGCACCGTCCTCGGCGACCTCACCGCGACCACCCCGCTCACCCTCCGGCGCCTGGCCACCGACACCGGCGTCTTCAACCTGCTGTGGGTGGCCGTCACCGTCTTGATGATCGTGCGCCCCGGCTCCACGACCGGCGCGTGATCACTCGGGACGCGGATGGCGAATCGACTCGCCGCCCTTGTCCCGATGCAGTTTGCCGAACCGACTGTCGAGCAGGCTGGTCATGCTCGCCGCCGCGCCGAGGTAGGACTCCTCGACGGTCCCCGCACGGTGGGTGACCACCACCGAGGGACCGCCGACCGGCCGCGCCTCCAACACACACTGCTTGTCGTCGGGGCCACCCTTGTCCCCGTTCTGATCGGAAAGATGCGCCTGCACCCACGTCAGCCGATCCTCGAATCTCGCCAGGGCCGAGCCGAGTTCGTCGCGCACGTGCTCGATCAGACGCTCATCGCCCCGCACGCCGTTACCGGTATTGATGTCGATCTCCATCGATCTACTCCATTCTGTGGACGAGACATCCCGTTGACGAAGTCGGCCTGCACGCGCTCACCCGGTGTCGCGCAGGACCATGATCGGACACTGCGCCGATAACAGCACCGCCTGACTCGTCGACCCGAACAGCATGCTCGCGAAGCCACCGCGGCCCCGGCTGCCGACCACCAGCAACTGCGCGTGCTCCGAGCACTCGAGCAGCCGGTGCACCGGGCGGTCGTACACGATCTCGCGGCGGATCTCCACCTCAGGGAAGCGCTCCTGCCATCCGGCCAAACTCTCCGCGAGCACCATCGTCCCGATCGCCCTATCGCCTTGCGGCTCAGTGAGATCGGACTCGCTGGATGCGTGCATCGCCAGCAATGCCACACCACGCGCCGAAGCCTCGATCAACGCGGCCTCGATGGCAGGCTCACTGATCTGCGTGCCGTCGACGCCGACAACGATCGGGTCCTTCGTCGCGCTCCCCCGCACACCGTCACGCACGACCACCACCGGACACAGCGCGCGCCGCGCGAGCATCGCACTGACCGAACCGAGTAATGCCCTGCGCATCGAACCCCGCTCCCGGCTACCGACCACCAGTGCCCGACACTGCGCCGAACGATCGACCAGGGCGGGACCCGACGCACCGAAAACCAGTTCGGTGCCGATCTCGATCGGCGTCAGATCCACCGTGTCGACGATCTGCTTCGCGTCGTGGGCGCAGGTATCGAGAATCCACCGCCCGTGATCCTCGAGTCGCGTGTAATCAGTGCTGGTCAGTGGCTCGGTGGCACCCGGCCCGTAATCGGCGGTCGGGTCGACCATATGCACCAACCGCAGCGGTGCGCGATGCACCGCCGCGGCGCGCGCGGCCCAACCGAGTGCGGCGATCGAGCCAGCGGACCCGTCGACACCGACCAGGATCGACCCGTGGTTACGCATGTTCGGGCCTTACCCGATCGCGCGGCGGCCACGCCTAGCGAAGTAGATATTCACCGCGACCATCGGCACGACCACCGCGAGCATCAACACCGTCGACAACCACACCATGGTGTGCACCGGCAATTGGTAGGCCAGCACGACGCGCACCACCGCCTCGCCGAGCAGCCCGCAACCCCACATCGCCGACAGCCCGCGCACAACACGGCGCGCGGACGCGTCATTCCGATACGTGGTGGCGAAGGCGGCGGCGCGCCCGGGGCTCGTCGCGGACATCGCCTTGTGCGTCATCACGTAGGTCAACGGCTTGCCGATGGCGATGCTGATCAAGAAGGCCGCGCCGACGATCATGGTGCCGACGGAGTCCTTCACAATCATCAGGCGGGGGTCGCCGCTGATCAACGAGGCGATCAGGCCGAAGACGAAGACACCGAGCATGAGCGCGGAGAAAGCGTCGAGCCGACGCGAGCGCACCGCCTCGACGCCCAGCATCAAGCCCGACAAGACGGTGCCCGCGAGCAGACCGGCGAAATCGCTGTACCCCAGCGCGTGCAGCACGAAATACGCACCGAGCGGCAGCGCCACGGTGCGGGCGATCGGGGCGAGCACGGCACGCAGGTTCTTCCGACCGGCGGCCGCGCCGTCCGGTTCGGTGGCGGGGTGGGTGGTGACGGCTGTGCTGTTGACGGTCATCGGACATGCTCCTCGGCGTCGCTGTGATCCTGTGCCGCGCTCGCTCGATGTGTGTGCGCGACAAGGAAAACGTTAGGGACGCGGAGCCGGCCGCGGATCTGTCAACCATCACGACCGTGGCATGACAGATGTCATGCCACGGTGGTCATGCTGGCGGGACGAACCCGGTTCAGCCGCCGAACACCACGCAGGCATGCGCCACGTGCGAGCCCGTGCCCACGCGCAGATCGACACTCGCGAGCGGGGTCTGCTCGCTGCCCTGTACGGCGGAGAGGGTGTGCGGTCCCGGCGTCGCGGGAACCCACTGCAGCAACGCTTCACCACCAGAAGGACGCACCACCGGCAACGGAATCCCGTTGTCGTAGAAGGCTACTGGCTCGACCGGGTCGGTCACCCGCGCTACCACCGTGTACTCGCAACCGGTTCCGTAATTGGTCCCCACCCCGTAATGCATCCCTGGCAGGGCGCCCACCTTCGTCACCGTCGCACTCGCGGTCGGCATGGCCACCGACAGCACGGCGGTAGCGGTGGCGAACACCGCGACGGCCGCCCCGACCCGTGCCGTGGTTATTTTCCTCATCGAACAAACTCGCATCACGAAAAATCCTTCATCGAACGACGCCGCACTCCGGCGATCGGAGTAGATCCTCGCCCGACATCCCCGCCGCCGGGGCGGGATTCGACGAATCTCGTAGCAGCACACAACGCCGCGCATCGGGTTATCGGTCGAATGACGGTGTGGTCGTTACCTTTCGCGCACCGGCGCGTCAACCGCGGTGGGTTCGTCCTGAGGTGGCGAATCGCGCGGGCGTGGTGCCCAACATGCGCTTGAAATGCCGTGTGAGATGCGGCTGGTCGTGGAACCCCGCCGTCACCGCCGCCTGCGCGGGCGCACACCCCGACAACAACAACCGGCGCGCCAACTCGACGCGTCGACCGATCAGATACTGATGCGGGGCGATGCCGAAGTGGCGCGAGAACGTACGTACCAAATACGCGGGGTCGGCGTGCAATAACTCGGCCGCTTGTTCGAGGGTGATACCGGTCCGCACCCTGGCATCGAGGAGATCGCGTAGCGACCCGGCCAGTGCGGGATCGCGGCACTCCTGGGTGGCGCCGATTTCGCGGCGCAGGTGCCCGCGCAGCCGTTCGAGCACGAACACCAGTCGGCTTTGCGCCTCCAACTCCTCCCCCGGTCGGCGCAGCGCATGGTGCAGGCGGTGCACACGGTCACGAAGCAGCGGATCCGTCACCGCGGGGGCATCGACCGCGGCACCGAGGTCGGTCAACAGGTCCGCCGCGAGATAGATCACTCGTTTGTGAAAGCCACTGGGATCGGCGGCGCGACCGTTGTGCGGCACGTGCGGCGGCAACAACGTCACCGAATTCGGTGTCGAACCGTGCGCGTGACCACCGAGTTCGTAGGTGATCGCCCCCGCATCCACGATCAGCAACGTCCACACTCCGTGCGCGTGCATCGGGTAGGCGTGGTCGGTGAAATGCGCGTGGAAGACCTCCTCGATCCCACTGACCCGAGGACGCCACGCCGTGACCTCCGATACGCCGACCACGTCAAGAATGTACAAGACCGAGCAGGTCACTCCCCGGCAGCATCGTCGGCATGGAATCCGCACCCGCGCCCGTTCGCTTCGACACCAAGATCGCCGTCCTCTTGCGTGACGACCTGGTGAGCTGGCAACGCTTGAACGTCACCGCCTTCCTGATCAGCGGTATCACCGCCGCCGAACCCGAGATCATCGGCGACCCGTACATCGACGCCGACGACACCGTTTACTTGCCGATGCTGCGTCAGCCGGTGCTCGTGTTCTCCGGCGCCAAGGAGACATTGCGCGGCACACACACCCGTGCGAGCACCCGTGGCGTTGCGCTCGCGATCTTCACCGCCGACCTGTTCGCCACCGGTAACGACCACGACAACCGCGCCGCCGTCCGCGCCGTGGGCCACGACGACCTCGACCTGGTGGGCCTGGCGGTGCACGCTCGCCGCAACGTCGTCGACAAGCTACTCAAAGGCGCACACATGCACCCGTGACCGACGCCCTACTCGGAGGCCTGGTCGGCGGTGCAGGTCAGGTCCGCCTCGGGCAGGGTTCCTTCGCGGTAATAGGTGTTGATGGTGTCGTTGACGCAGGCGCTGAGGTCGGGACGGAAGGTCATGTGAATCCGGACGTCCCGCAAGGTGACCAGGCGCGACGCGGTGAGGTCACGGTGCAGTGCCACACCGTGGTCGTACGGGGTTCTCGGGTCGCCGGTCGCTTGTAATACCAGCGCTGGCACCGCATTTCGCACCACCGTCTGCGGTTCGACCGGCCTCGGCCAGAACGCGCACGGCTGAATGTTGTTGGCCAACGCGCCGAACACCGGCTGGGTCGCGCGGGTGCCCTCGATATCGTTCCAGTACCGCACCGGGTCGGTCGGCGCCGCCGAATCACCGCACGCGATATGAGCTTCCACCGAATTCTCCACCCGCAACGCTTGCAGCACCGATTGTAGGCGGGGTTCACGCGCGGTAACGGGAACGCCGTTCGCGGCGTCGGCGATTTCGCGCACCGTGGCGGCGAGCGCCTCGTCGAGCCGATAATTGCTCAGCATGTTGTGCAGGATGAACGGCAACCAATGATCGTCGATCGGGAACCCGTCGATGACGATCGGTCGCGCGGCCGCCGAATCGAGCAGCCGCACGATCGTCGTACGCACCTGTTCGGGAGTGTCGCCCAGGCGATACGTATCGTCCTGGGTAGCAGCCCAATTCGACCAATCGTCCAGGGCGATCTCGTCGGCGCGACCCCAATCCCGCACCATTCCCGACCAATACCGATCGGGGTCGATCGAACTGTCGAGCACGATCCGGTCGCTACGCTCGGGGAACATCTGCGTGAACACTGCCCCCAGGTAGGTGCCGTAGGACACGCCGAAGTAGCTGATGCGCTGCTCCCCCAACGCACTTCGCACCACATCGAGGTCGCGGGCGGTGTTGCGGGTGGTCAACTGCCGCAGCTTGTCCTGGTCACCGCCGATCAGGCAACTGGCCGCCATCCCCGCCGACAGCATGGTGTCGTGCACGAACCCGAGCAGGTCCACCCCTGCCGACCGGATCATCTCGCCCACCGGCCACCCACACCGCTTGGCCGCGTCGGAGTCACCGACACCCCTCGGGTCCATGCCGATCAGATCGTAACCGGCGAGCACCTCCGGCGACAGCACGTCGCCGAGCAGATCGAGGCTGTTGAGACCGGCACCGCCTGGCCCGCCGGGATTCGACACCAACACGCCCCTGCGGCGTTCGGGATCGGTTGCGGGGACCCGCGATATCGCCACCGTCATCGTGCGATCGCCGGGCTTCGCGTAGTCCAGCGGAACAAGCACGTCGGCGCATTCACCACCGACCGCGTCCATACTCGCGATGCCGCAGGGCTTCCACTCCAGCGTTTGTCCATAGAACCGATCCAGGTTCGACGGGTCGGGCGCGGCATGACCCGGCGCAGTCAACACTCCGACGAACAGGACCGACAACGCCGCGACCGTCACCGGACGACGAACAATTCTCGCCAACAACAGATTCAACCCTCCACCACCGAACGAGACCACCGTATCCGGTGCCGACCCCGAGCTGTTCCCGCTCTCGGCAATCAACCGATGCCGACCTCCACAGGGTGGCTGCCCCCTCGGAAGATCGGCGAAAAAGAAAGCTCGAATAACCTGTCCGACAGAAGTTTTCGGGTATCGAACCATCGAACTCAAGGGTATTTCGGCGGCCGCACGACCTCGATCACGCCCGCGACGATTTTCCGTCGACGCACAGCCACCACATAGGTACAGTCGCGCGAGCGGGAATCGGTGGGCCTGCGCACAACGGACATGAAGTGGGGCGATAGCAGTGGATCGACGGTTCCGATTCGGCATATTGGGCGGTCCCAGCCACTCCGCTGCCGAGTGGCGCCAGTACGCGCGACGTGTCGAAGACCTCGGTTACTCCACGCTATCGGTACCCGACGCACTCGGCTTTCCTGCGCCGCTGCCCACCCTCGCCGTCGCGGCCACCGCCACCACCGCATTACGGGTGGGAACGTTCGTGCTCGCGAGCACCGTGCGCGAACCACGGATGGCGGCATGGGAGGCCAACAGCCTCACCACCTTGACCGACAACCGGTTCGAATTCGGCATCGGCACCGGCAATCCGCGGATGAACCAGGCTGCGGTCGACGAAATAGGCCTACCCTCAACCACATTCACCCAGCGCCTCGACCGGGTGCGACAGACCATCACCCATCTGCGCGAACTCGGAGCCGAAACACCGGTGCTGATCGCCGCGGGCGGCCCGAAGTCACGCGCGCTCGCGGGTGCGGTCGCCGATATCGTCACCCTGCCGCACGGCCCCTTCGCCACCAGGGAAGAGATCGACCACATGGTCGCGGCGACCGCCGAGGCCGCGGGCAGCCGCGCCGATCAGATCGAATACAACATGAACATCCTCGTCCACGGCGATGCGATCCCGCCGTGGGTCGTCCCGCTGGTCGGCGACGACCTCGATGCGCTGATCAAGGCCGATTCCCTCTTGATGCTGCGTGGAACGCCACGGGAGATCGCCGACGAACTCCAAAGGCGCCGCGATAGATTCGGCAGTTCCTACATCACCGTCAACGGCTACCATCTCGAAACCTTCGCGCCGGTCGTCGAACTCCTGCGCGACAAATAATCCTGGGTGGAGTACCCCTTACCCGCCCTCGCCGTCACGAATCCGCACATGGTGGTGTGCTGTGTGCGGTTCCCTTTCACCTGTGCGCGGTGCTGAGCGGTGATGTGAAACGGGGAATCGAACCCCGAGCACTGCCCTCCGTGCACCAGAAGGTGGCCGAATAACCCGTCGGCCTCGGGTTGTGCGCGCCTCCGTGACGACTACCCGCTCCACCTCAGTCCACCAGGTCGACCTCCCAGTTCGCACGCTGAATGCGCACGTCGAGTTCGCGCAGATCTCGCGAGACGGCGTCGGCCTGCCTGCGCAGGTCCGCAACGGGCAAGGCGGACAACATCTTCAGTTCCGACCGCAACTGTCGGACATACCCGCCATGCTTGCCCGCCGCGGCATCCGCCGCATCGATCAGCACAGAATGCCGCAGTCGCAACACATCCCGGCGCGCCAGCGCATCGGTGAGCGTGCCATCCGCGCCGATCGAACTCACCGCATTGGTGCGATTGATCCGCCGAATAAGACTCTCGTACTCCCCCAACACTTCTCCCGCCTCGGCAAGCAGAGACGCGGCATCCTCGGCAGGCTCCTCCCCCTCCTGAAACCGAGCACTCCCCACAACCCGAGCACGCAACTGCTCGACCCGCCGCACCGCATCGGCCCGCAACGCCAACGCCTCCGCCAACTTCACAACCCCGACCTCCCGTTGAGTAATGGACCGAGTATGGGTTCGGTCAACTAGATCAGGCAACGGGTTTTCCGCACTTCGACAAAACCGGCGCGCCCCACCGACCTTTCAGAACGCGAGTTCCGCCCACGGAATCTTGATAGGGAAAGGCAAGTGGGCCTCGACGCCGGGGGCGGCATCCTGCGACCACTCGTCGACGAGGATGTAGTTCCTCGAGCGCAGCGGTGTGACCCCGTCCGGCAGTTCGGCGGACAACTCCAAGGCGTAGGCGCGAATGGTAGAAATCGCGTCGCCATCGAGATCGGCCTCCCAATACCAAGGGATCCCGGCGGAAGCGTACTTGGCCTTCTTGCTCTCGATCCCGGCATGCGTGTTCGCCGGCGAGAGCACCTCCCCTACCAGCACGACATCGCGGCTCCAGATGTCTTGATCGCCACTGTTCAAGCAGTGGTAGACCAGAAAATCGGGAGTACGGAAGTCCGACTTGTCCGCGAAGAAGACGTTGGTCTCAACATCAACTTGCCAGCAACTGTCCGATGCACGGCGCATATCCGATCGAGCGCATGCTTCGAGCGCGTTCGCCATCCGCCGGTAGAAGCGCTGATGTCGCGGAGGCCCTGACCTGACGATAACGACGCGCCCCTCGTGCAACTCGATCTGTGTCGCCAACTCCGCGGGAAGGCTCGCCAGTTCGTCCCACGTCATGCTCTCCGGGAGGTCATCGAGGCGCGGGCTGGCGGGGGACATACGCCGATCGTATCCGCAGACTGGCGCGGCAATCCAGCGGTGAGGAGCATCGAAGGCATTCGCGTCGTCACTACGCTTCGGCCCCATCACACCCCACCAGGACGGCCGACCTCGCCGAAGTCGGCAGGATCGAACGGGCCGCTCAGATGTGCGACGCGCGCCGGATCGGTGTAGATCTCGGCCGTGTGCTTCCAAGCAATGAGGTCACGCAGGAACGGCAGATAGTAGCCCGTATCCGCGCCTGCCAGAAGGTCATCCAATAGTTCCGCCACCGCGGTAGGTCGATGTTCGGCAGGTAACCACTTCACCCATGGCAGCTCTTCGGCGAATACTTCCTCAGCCATCTCGCGATTGGCCTTTGCCACCAATGCGAGCGAACGAGCCGTGATCCGCAGCGCCCCATCCATCGCGCGGTATCGCTCATCGCGCATGAGCACCACATCCTCGGCATCCCGCCGTTCCAACAACACGTCGGCATCCACCAGCAACGGAAAAACCGAGGTCTGCTTGCGAATCAGGTCACTGAACGGGCGAGTCTTCAAGCTCATGTCTCTGAACTAGTTCAGTAAACTGCGGTTCCGCCTCGGAATTGGGACGACACCGATGAATTCGGCGCACGGACTCGGTCCTACCTGGCAGTGGGATACGTGAAGAGAGGTAGGAACCTATGAGTACCGAGACATTGCCACCCGTCGTCGACACCGAAATCTGGCAGCGTGAGCTCGATGCGCTGCGCATTCGGGAGAAGGCGGCGACCAGGGAGCTCGATGCGATCGCCGCGCAACGCCGTCGGCTGCCGATGGTCGAGATGCCCGAGTACACCCTCGACAGCGCGGAGGGGCCGGTCCGGTTGGTCGACCTCTTCGGCGACAAACGGCAACTGATCGTCTACAACCACATGTGGTTCCCCGACGAACAATGGCAGTGCGGCGGCTGCACCGGATTCACCGCGCAGTTCACCCGATTGGAGTTCCTGAACAACTACGACGCCCGCTTCGTCATCGTCACCCAGGGCCCGATCGATGAAGCGCTCGCCTACCAGCGACGCGTCGGCAACAAGATGACCTGGTACTCCACCGCCAACAGCTCATTCGGCACCGACGTCGGCGCGGGCCCCGGCGAAGGCTTCGCCGTCAACGTCTTCCTCCGCGACGGCGACACCGTCTACCGCACCTGGCACACCAACGGCCGAGGCACCGAACAACTCACCCACACCTTCGCCCTCATCGACACCCTCCCCTACGGCCGCCAGGAAGAATGGCAGGACTCCCCCGAAGGCTGGCCGCAATCGCCCGCCTACAGCAAGTGGGTCGGCTCCCAAGACGTCGCCGCCGCTTACGGTGCGCCGGGTGCGTGAGATATCGGTGAAGTAGCCCGCCGATCACTTTGATGGTGGCCGTCTCAGTGGCACGCACCCGTCTATTCGGTTTGCTTCGGATGGGACGTACTCGCTAGCGTCAGCCACACAATTCGGCGGTCCGAATCGGGGCAGAACCAGATACGTCCTCCGGCAGTAACTTCGTACTGCCATTGGTCGAGCGCTTTGCCACCAATGACCCGTGTGCCGTAGATGTCCTTGAGTCGATGCTGCCGTGTCGGGGTCTCCGGCGCCGTAGGACGCTCGGTCAGCACGATCCACGCCTCCCACGTGTTCGACTGAGCGACACGGCAGAGTTCCTCCCACCCTTTCGCAGCCTCCGACGTCGCGAATCGCGCTTCCCAATGCCCCGGCTGTCCCGGCGGAGCGACACGGTCACCACGCTTAGCCGCCATACTCAGCTCTCCGTAGGCGCCGGGACCGGGCCGAAATCATCATCGATCGGACCGGACAACTGTTGCGACAAAACAGGATCCGCGTGGATTGCGGCGGTGCTACGCCACTCGGTCAATGTCTGCGACAGAAGGGACCATTGACCAATTTCCGCGGACGCCTGGAACGCTCGGACGAAGTCGAGCACGAACTGCCGTTGCGCGGATTCAGGTAGGGACTCGACCCACGGGAACTCGTCGACCAGCCCGCTCACGGCCACGCTCGGCGTGAGGTGCGCTGCGATATTGCGTAGCGCACGCGCGGCGACGATCGATCCGTCGGATTCCGATTGCACCCTGTCTTCGCGAGTCAATAGCAGCGGCGCACCGTCCCGCCTCCGAACGCGCACATCACCTTGGTCGACCAGAGCAGCCACGCTCTTGGGGTCTCGCTGCAACTCGCTCCACTGCACTTCGGTCGGCATCTCACCATTCTGAACGTATTCAGAAGTCTGCGCAAGCCACTGTCGCGGCCGTGCGGCTAGGACCGCCGGACCGGGGGACAGTTGGTCGCGGATCAGAGCACGGCTGTGGCGAAGCGGTCGATCTGGTCGGGGTCGGTGCCGTAGCAGTAGAGCATGATTTCGTCGGCGCCTAGATCTTCGAATTGTTTGATGTTGGAACGGATTTGGGTGGCGGTGACGAGTAGGCCATCGGCCATGTGGTCGGCGCGGCCACTGAACTCGTAGTAGTCGAGGATGGCGGTGCGGGCCTGGTCGACCAGAGGTTGGGGGCCGAGGACGGCGTTGACCTGGGCGACGATGCGCGGTGCGCCGGGGCGGCCGTGGTCGGCCCAGGAGCGTCGAGCGAGGTCGAAGAGGCGGCCCGCCCACGAAGGTGCTGCGGCGGCGAGGAATCCGCCGCCCCAGCGGCCGACTCGGTCGATGGCGGCGGGCTGGAAGCCGCCGAAGAGCAATTCGGGACCGTCGGGTTCGGTGGCAGCGGGGCCGATGGGACCGCAGGTGTCGCTGAACGGTGCACCCGACCACTGTTGACGCATGATGGCGAGCTGTTCGTCGAGACGGCGGCCGCGTGTGCGGATATCAGTGCCGGTGGCCTCGTGATCGTCGTCGCGACCACCGACGCCGAGACCGAGCGCGAAACGTCCGCCAGACAGAAGATCCAGGGTGGCAGCCTGTTTGGCGAGCAGTACCGGATCACGCAGGGGCGCGATCAGCACCTCGGTCTGTAGGCGGATACGGCTGGTCGTTCCAGCGAGCATCGCCAAGGTGACCAGTGGTTCGGGGTTGTCGTAGACGATGCGATCGAGCAGACCGAGCGTCGAGAACTCGGCAGACTCGGCGCGGCGGGCCCACTCGGGCAGCGCGACAGGATCAGCGATGGGAAGACCGAGACCAATATGCATTGAGAATCCTCTGGTGGAATTGGACGTGGGACATCAAGTCGCCCACTCCACGCCTGCTCGAAAAGGCGAGGCTCCCACACTGCGACAGTACTTCTGGAGAGCGCCAATCGGATTGAAGTCACCGTAAGCGAGCCCACCGAAGTTCCGCAACTCGATATGCGGTTGGCCTGCGCACGTGCTCGAAGCACGGAAAAGCGCCTCACCTGAGCTTCAGGCGAGGGGCCTCGAGCTGAGCTGCCAGAGATCAGTCCCACTGGCCAGAGACTTGTCTGCGCCTGCACCAGAAGAAACACATCATCCGAATTCATTGCGAATTACTGTGTTTCACGGTCGATTGTGGTCAAAACGTGGTCGCGGAGCCGACGGCATTACAACCAGACCGGTGGGCCTTCGGCGGGCGGCACCGGATACGGGGCGTAGGTCTCTTCCGGGTACAACGTCGTCACCCCGTCCAGTTCGGCGAGCAGCGCACGCACCGCGGTCTCGGGCAAGTGTTCAACCGTCGGCACGAACAGCGCAACGGCGTTCATCCGGCGCACGAGGTCGAGCAGATTCGCGGTGCGGTTCGGTGTGCTGGATGTGTGAGTGACGATGTGGCCCATCTGGTATCCGTATCGGGAGGCCAAGGCGCGCAACCGCTTTGCATCCCATTGGCGCGCGTCGCCGGATAGGTCGGTCCGCATGTAACCGAGGGCAACGAACGGTTCCTCCTCGGTCATCGGGTCGGCCGTTCGCCGGTCGCGGCGCGAGCCCTACCGTTAACTCCGGTAATCCGCTGCGGCTCTACCGCCCCATTTGGTGCACCTGCCTGTACCGATTCCAATGAATCGACAATCGAGGCAATCGCCCCGGCGCTCACCGCTCCACCCCGACGGCCGGTGTCGCTCGACCGGAATCGACCATCGTCCAGAACGCTGCGTTCTTGTCCGGGCAGGTAGCGATATCGCAGTGAATCCGCACCTGCATCACCCGATGTGCCTGCTCGACCGTGTACGGAACTTGCGGGGCCGCATGACATTCCCGATTGAGGATCTCGCCCACCGGCACCGCACCGGGCACCTCGATCGGCCGGTCGACCAGCCACGGCAACAACCAGAACACCGTAGCGAGAAGCGCCAGCGTTCCTACAACGACGATCACGGTTATCTCGAGCTCGCTCACGTTCACCCCTGCATTCCCCTGCGGTTGGTTTGGTGCACTCACCGCCGGGGGCCTGCGCCGGGGGAACGGGGTTCGCCCCAGCGGTGGGTGCTGGTTTCAGGTTCAACCTGGGTGGCGGTGTGGGGTATCAAAAGTTTTGCCACACTGTTGGTGGGGGCAACGGCAGGATGGTGCGACATGGGCACGACAACCGAAGGCGGCATCGGCGAGCGGGTAGCGGAGGAACGCAAGCTCGCCGGGTGGACGCAATCGCGGCTGGCGATCGAGGCGAACGTCTCGGTGTCGTTGGTCCGCAAGGTCGAACAGGGACGCTCGCCGGCGTCTCCTGCTTTCGTCAGCGCGTGCGCGAAGGCATTGAAGGTCAGCCCGTCCGAACTGCTCGGACAGCCGTTTCCGCGAACCACCCGCGACGAAAGCGAAGTCGCATCCGGTATCGCGTTGATCCGTAGCGAGCTTGCTGCCTACGACATTCCGCCCGCTGGGCTCACTCCTCGGCCGATCGAGGCTGTGGCCGAAGCTGTCTCGCGAATGCGTACCTTGCGGCGTGCGTCGAGCCTGCGGCAGATGTCGATGGATCTTCCGGCATTGATGATCGAGGTTCGCGCCTTGGTGCATCAGGAGCAGGGCGGCAACCAGCAACGCGCCTACCGCCTGCTGTGTGAGCTGTACCTGTGCGCTCGCGGCCTGGCGCACAAGCTCGGCTACGTCGATCTGATGACGGTCACCATTGAGCGGCTGGCATGGGCGGCGGCGGGCACCGGTAGTCGACTGTGGGCGACCTCGGCGCAGTACTTCCGAGCATTGGTGCTCACGTCGACGGGCGATTGGAATACGGCCTTGGCGTACCTCGAGCGCTGCCGCGCCGAGCTGGAATCCGAGCTGGGCAGCGACGACACAGAGCATCTCGTCAGCTGGGGCGGACTGCACTTGCAATCCGGGCTCGCTGCGGCACGTGCGGGTGACCGCGGTGCCGCCGACGCGCATCTGAGCGAAGCACGCGAGACAGCGGCGCGGCTCGGCGACACCGAGTATTGCGAACCGGTGTTCTACTTCGGGCCGACGAACGTCGATATCTGGTCAGTCGGGTTGGCGGTCGAGATGCTGGAAGGCACCGAAGCCATCGAGCGCGCGCAGCATCTCACCATTCCGGCCAGTACACCGAGGTCTCGCGCGGGACATCTGTACATCGATCTGGGGCGCGCGTTCCTGCTGCACGGCGACCGAGCGAAGACGCTGGACTCACTGAACAAGGCGCGGCAGATAGCGCCCATCCAGACCCGGTATCACCCGATGGTGCACGAGACGGTTCGAGTATTGGCACGAACGGAAGCGCGCAGTACCGAGACCCTGCGCGGGTTCGCGGCGTGGTGCGGGGTGAACCAGCTGTAGTTCTAAGCGGTGCTGTTCCTCGCCGAGGAGTTGGGTACCCCGGCCACGTTCGTACCATTCACCGGTCCGTCGATACATCCTGGACTTCACCGCGAATCCACTTCCACCGAGCATGGGGCGGCGGCGCTGAGGTGGCGATGCCCGCAGCGACAATCCAGCAGGCGGGCCACTGCCGCCGGCCCTAGACAACGCCTTGCCATATGTTGTTGACGACATATAAAGTCGCTGTCGTGGGTGAACTGTTCACCATCGAAATCGAACCCGAGGTGCGGGACTGGCTGGAAGCACTGCCAGGCAAGCACTTCCTCAAGATAGACGAATATGTCGGCCTGCTCGCAGAACAAGCAGAGTCGCTGGGCGAGCCCTACGCTCGGCACCTCGGCGACGGGGTCCGCGAGCTACGCCCGACACTGGACGGCGCCGCTATCCGTATTACCTATTGGCTCGCACCCGGACGAAGAGCCGTCCTCCTGACAGTGTTCCGCAAGACCCGAATGCGAGAAGACGCCGAGGTCAAGCGCGCGAAACTCGCCCTACAGGCCTGCCAGGCGGAACACGAACCCGCCCATCAAGAATTCGTCCGCGCAATCGAGCGAGGGGAACTGGACCGATGAGCCACGCACGCTGGAAGACCCTGCGGGAACGCAAACTCGCCGAGGGCTACACCGAACCCGACGACGTCACCGAGGCCCGCCGCGAAATCCGGCTCTCCATGGCACTAGCCCAAGCCGTATACGACCGCCGCACCGAACTCGGGCTCACCCAAGCGGACCTCGCCGAACGCGCCGGTCTCACCCAAGCCAAAATCTCACGCATCGAGGGCTCCGACACTGTGCCGACCCTCCCCCTGCTCGCTAAGCTCGCCGATGCCCTCGAGGCCACTCTCAACATCGCCCTCGACGCCGATGACACTTGCGTCAACTTCACCAGCCACCACACCGACGCAGCCTGAAGATACGGCTACATCGATTTCGCTGGTTTTCGACATCGCGGCCCGCGCCGGTACTTGATCGCGGGAATGGCTTTGACCAGTGGTCGCAACGCATAGCTGTCGTTGGTGTTGGCGGCCGATATGGCCGCCGCCATGCACAGCCACTGGTCAGCACGAACACGATCGCGGTTAACACCGCGCGGTCGCCCATGGGCGCGGCGCCTCCGCCCCGGGGTCGGGACTCGAATCGTGGAATGAGGGGTTCGGCCAAGGCCCACAACTCATCTGGCGCCAGCGAACGCGAAAGCCTCTCCGTCACAACGGAACATCATCACCTACCAACCACCCAAAACCACGTAATGCACGCTCTAAGGGCAAATACCCTAGGAACGGTCCGACAGAACGAGACCGGCGCGTAACGGGCAATCCAGGATCGCGATACACAGCCAGACGCGATGACGAGTGACGTTGCCGCACATCTTTATAAGGGATGCTATGAGGATCCTCGTTCTCGTCCTGCTGGCACCGATGCTCTGGCCGTTCTATATCGCTTACTGGTGCATCAAGCATCCCGAGCAGACGAAACGCACCTACCGAAAGGTGCGAGAACTGATCAGGCGGTACCCGAAAACCTCGGCAGGTGCGGCGGTGATCGTATGCGGGGTCGGCGGCATCAGTGACCTGGTCGACGGGGAATTCGCCGCCGGTACGTTCGGAGTTGTCGCCGCTTCACTGTTCGCCGCGGTGCTGGGATGGTTGCTGTGGAAGGAACGTGCCGCACGGTCGGCCGAAATCGCCGCACGCGCCGACGCACAACACGATGCGGTCATGCAGGGCGACGAATGGGGCATCTACGGATTCCGAGAACGACCGCTCGTCTGATGATCGCCGTATTCAGGGCGTACTACAGCCCACACGGTACGCAGCGACTGCACTCAGGACGCTAGCGGTGCGCATGTGAAGACGATCCAGCGCGAGGCTAGAGCACGTTCGAGGACGGCTTAACTTAGACGGCGTGGCCGATCGGCTGTGGTCGGCTCCGCGCAGCCGCTGCACGATGTGCCCGAATTGTGCCCACGGGGCAGGGCCTACGGCTTGTCCGCGCATAGAAAAAGCCCCTCACCTGGTCTTCAGGTGAGGGGCCTCGAGTGGAGCTGCCGGGAATCGAACCCGGGTCCTCCGCCGCGTCTCCAGGGCTTCTCCGTGTGCAGTTCGCTAGGTCTCTACTTGGATCTCCGGGTCTCGCGAACAAGCTCGGATGACGATCCCAGTCGCTGTTCGATGTCCCGTACGAACCCGCGACCGGCCCGGACGGTAATTCCCTCTAGCTGATGCCAGTACCCGGGTCGAGGGACGAACCCGGACTGACAGAGACGACCTACTGCTTAGGCAGCGAGGGCGTACTCGCGCTGATTGGAATCGGCGCTTAATTGGTTGCAGCGACGCTTACGGTGGTCTCTTGCCTGCACCGACACGCTTCCCCTGAATCTACGTACGCAGTCGAAACCGTTCAGCCCCGTACGTCCCGACACCTTGCCGGGCTGTTCATGTTAACACCGGCACGACGGCAGATCATCCCAATATCCGGTGAGCGCACGCTCGACCGATCTGATCAAGAAAACGCCAGGTCAAAGTCTTAACGACCAGGCACGAACGGCGTATCCGCTCCGGTGGAGGGTGACGCGGGTCGCACATCGGGGGCCACCCGTGGTAACTACCCCATGTGCACTCGTGCAGCCACGCCCGGTGTCGCGGCGGTCGGCGATCGGCGCGAGTGCGAAGTGGAATAGGGAAAGAACATGCTAGTCACCACTTTTCGGAGCCGACTGCTGCGCATGGTCGCCGCTGGAGCCGTTGTCGGGACCGTCGCGGCCGGTTGTTCGAGCGCCGAGAACGCAGCTCCCGTCGAGATCACCCCCGGGGTCACCAGCACGCCGTGCCCGCACGCCATCGACACGGACAAAGGCTGCATCTACCTCGGCGTACTGTCCGATCTGGATGGCGGGCCGTTCGCGGCGCTCGGCAAGGACATGAACGACGCGCAGTCGGCATTCTGGCGGCAGGTCAACGAAGCGGGCGGGATCGGTGGCCGCTTCGAGGTCGACGTCACCACCTACTCCAGGAACACCGCCTACGATGCCCGCCGCCACCTCGACAGCTACCGCGAGATCGAACCGAAGGTGCTCGCACTGGCCATGAGCCTCGGTACCGTGCAGACCCAAGGAGTGCTCGATCGGATGGACGCCGCCGACATGGTCGCCACGGCGGGGACCTTGTGGTCGGGGTGGCAATTCGAGGACGTCGACAAAGGGTTGGTACTGGAGTCCGGATACTCCTACTGCGCGGAGGCGATCATCGGGTTGGACTGGGAGCGAGAGCACCGCGCCAAGCCACGCAAGATCGTCACGGTCAGCGACACCGGGGACTACGGCGGCGACTACTCCGCGGGCGCGCGCAAATGGGCCGAAACCAACGGCGTGGCAATCGAACACGAGATCCAGACCGCACCGAACGCACAGGTCGGCAACCAGGACGGTCCGGTCGCCGAAATACTCGCCGCCGCACCGGATCTCGTCTTGCTCGCCACCGGACCCGCCGAGGCCGGTGAGATCATGGGCAAGACGGCACTCGCCGGATTCACCGGCAGGTTCCTCGGTTCGGCACCGACCTGGAACGGAGGGCTACTGAAAACCCCCGCCGCGGAATCGATTACCGCGATGTACAACTCGACCTCACCGCTGGACGGGTGGGACGGCACGAGCACGGGCGCGAAACGGGCGCGGCAATCCGCCAGCCAGGAACCCACGACCTGGGGTTACAGCGCTGGCTGGATGTTCTCCTACCCGATGCAGGCACTGTTGAACCGGGCACTGGCCGAGGGCAAGCTCGATCGCCACGGCGTCCGCGAATCGGTGCGCGGGCTGACCGTCGACTACGAAGGCGCGATCGCGCCGTACACCTACGGTGGCGCACGACCCGATCTGTCCCAGCAACGGGCGGTCATCACCGCGCCCGACGTCACCCAGCCGCTCGGCGCCAGGACTCTGACCACCGGATATCACGGGAAAACGCAGGAGAAGGTGACGCTCACCGAGCCGTGTGTACGACCATGAACGGGAGGCGCGCGATGTCCAGCGCTGGTGTGGGAGGCAGCTCGACCCTGCTGCGGCCCCAACAGCCTGCCGCCCCCGAGATCCTCGACGTCGGCATCCCCAACAACCGTGAGGTCGACGACAAGCGACTCGGCGCCTCGGTCGAACCCGCCGAAGTGGAGTTGCTCACCGAGGCCGACTTCGACAAGAACCCCTGGTCGTTATCGCTGCGATAGTTCGGCGCACCTCGGGTCCGGCCTGCACTGCCGCCGCCGCGGTACGGCTTCGATTCCAGTCGCGTCGCAGAGAGCGGCAAGCGTTTCGGTACCCGCATCGTTCTCGCGACCTCGCTCAGCAGGCAGGTCGTGGTCCGGTAACCCACGCGGTTCGCGTGACGTGACGCTCCACGTGGCAGGTCAGCGCATGCCCTTGATCCGGCGGCCCAACTCGCGGGTGACCTCACGTTCGGCGGTACGCCTGGCGAGGTCTTGGCGCTTGTCGTAGTCCTGCTTACCCTTGGCGAGCGCGAGCTCCACCTTCACCTTGCCGTCGGCGAAATACATCGACAACGGCACAAGGGTCTGATTGCCCTCCCGCGACTTGCCGACCAGCCGTTCGATCTCCCGCTTGTGCAGCAACAACTTTCGGGTACGGCGTGGCGAGTGGTTGGTCCAGGTGCCGTGACTGAACTCGGGGATGTGCAGCCCGCGCAACCACACCTCGCCGTGATCGACCGTGGCGAAGGCGTCGACCAACGAGGCCTTGCCCTCACGCAGGCTCTTCACCTCGGTGCCGACCAGCGCGATCCCCGCCTCGTAGACATCGAGGATCGTGTAGTTGTGTCGCGCCCGACGGTTGGTCGCGATGACCTTGCGCCCCTGTTCCTTCATAACGGTCCACTCTAAGTGACCTGGCAACCGGATTATTCCCACAGGTCGCGACCTGGGAGGTCAGGCGGTTGATGCCGCCGGTACCACAGGTCAGCGACCGGGACCCAGAAACGCGTAGAGCACGAGTAACGCGACGAAGGCGACGACGAGCAGCACCGTCGACAGGCGCGGAACCCCGAAACGACGCGTCGGCGCCGAATGCGGCGCCAACCACATCTCGTCCACCGTCGGGTCGATTCCCCTGCTCACCACCGGAGGCGCGTCCGGCGCCTCTTCCTCGCGGCGGTCATCGTCGTCGTCGGGCTGGTCATCGCCCCCACCATCGTCACCGGATGCCATAGGCAGCACGGTAACCCGCGTCGCGTCGGTTCGCGCTGCGATAGTGAGGGTCGCAATAGGGTTGAAACTCAAGCGAGTTGGCGAACGAAGACCTCGGTGGGCAATCCGGTGTTGAGGTCGACGGTGAACACGCGCAATCCGACCGAGTCGACGTCCAGTTCGAGCACCATAAAGCCCAGCTCGTGATAGTTCTCGAACAGCGAACGATGCCGTGGGCCGCGCGGAGGCAGCAAGGGTTCGGCGGCAACGGTTTTGGCGGCCGCTCCGGACACGATCTGCCTCGTACCCTTCGATTCCGTGGTCGGTTCCAGTACCTGGAGCGAATGATCGTGCCCCGACAGGAGGAACTGGCATTTGCCGAGCACATGATCCTCGATGAACTCCCGGACGTGCACGCCATTGATCGGCGCGATCGACAAGCCCTCGTAGCGTCCGGCGTCACCGTGTGGCCCGTTGTTCAGATAGGGGTGATGGGTACAGGCGATCTTCCATGTCGCCGTCGACTGTTCGATCGCCGCGTCCAGCCAGGCGCGTTGCTCGTTCATGAACTGACCGTCCACCGCCCAGTAGCTGGAGAAGATCGGCGGCAGGTAGGCAGCCAGCGGATTCAGGTCGAGCACGAAGAACTCCACCACCGGATCGTCTTCGGGTACGCGCACCGCGTAATACCGGCCGGGCATCCACCACCGCGGTGAGTGTGCGTGGTATTCGACCTCGTCGTTGCCGCGCAGCAGCCAGCCGCCGTCACCGTGCAGGATCGAGCTGTTGTCGTGGTTGCCGAGCACCATCAACCACGGGAAATCCAGTCCCGCATTGGGGTTTTCGAACTTCTCCGCGAATTGGACATCGGCGGGACCATTCGGGCCGCCCTCATAGATGTTGTCGCCGAGACCGAGCGCCAGCGAAAGCGGTTCTCTGCTGTGCAGGTTGCGGATGGCGTCGGCGACGGCCCACTGGGCTCGGTTGCCGGTGCCCGCGTCGCCGGTGAGCAGAATCCGAAGTTCGCGATCGGACGGCAACCCGAATTTGGCGACCCCCACGGTGTCCGCCACCGCCTCCGCGCGCGTACGACCCATCAACTGAGCGCCCGCGGTGATCGTCGCGGCACCGGCAAGGAACAGCCGACGCCGAATATCGTTGACGCTCAAGCGTTCTCACCCTCCAGTTCGATGGATCGGACGCTCACGCATCGGCCAAGACCTCCAGCACCTGCTCGCCGTACTTGTTCAACTTGTTCTCGCCGATTCCGTTGATCGCGCCGAGACCCGCCAGACCGGATGGCTTGCTCGCCGCGATCTCGCGCAGCGTGGCGTCGTGGAAGACGACGTAGGCGGGGACACCCTGTTCCTTGGCCGTCGCCGCGCGCCATTCCCGCAACTTGTCGAACACCGGCACATCCGAGGCGGCCATCTCCGCCGCCGCGGCTTTGCTCGCCCGTGCGGCGCGGGCTGGCTTCGCGGCGCGTTCCGGCTCGCGGCGCATCGATACCGCGCGTCCGTCGAACAACACCTCACTGCTGGCTTCGGTGAGCGTGAGCACACCGTATTCGCCGTGCACCGCCAGCATTCCGGCCGCGAGCAATTGCCTGACGACGCCGCGCCATTCGGTATCGCGTAGGTCGGTGCCGATGCCGAAAACGGTCAGTTCGTGGTGGTCGTGCTGGAGTACCTTGGGATTCTTCTTCCCCAACAGGATGTCGATGATCTGTCCGGCGCCGAAGCGCTGACCGCGTTCGCGATCCAGTCGCAGCACGGTGGACAGCACCTTTTGCGCGGGCACCGTGCCGTCCCAGGTCTCCGGCGGCGTGAGGCAGGTATCGCAATTGCCGCAGGATTGTCCCGGTTCGCCGAAGTAGCCGAGCAGGCGGGTGCGGCGACAACTCACCGTTTCACACAGCGCGAGCATCGCGTCCAAGTGCAGTTGCAGCTGACGGCGATGTGCGGCGTCGCCTTCCGAGGATTCGATCATCTTGCGTTGCTGCACCACATCATTGAGCCCGTAGACCATCCACGCGGTGGACGGCATTCCGTCGCGACCGGCCCTTCCGGTCTCCTGGTAGTAGCCCTCGATGGATTTGGGAAGGTCCAGGTGGGCGACGAATCGGACGTCCGGCTTGTCGATCCCCATGCCGAAGGCGATGGTGGCGACCACGATGAGACCTTCTTCGCGCAGGAAGCGCGACTGGTTCTCGGCGCGGGTGCGATTGTCCAAGCCCGCGTGATAGGGCACGGCCGCGATGCCGTTCTCGACGAGGAACGCGGCGGTGCGCTCCACCGAATTACGCGAAAGGCAGTACACGATCCCCGCCGCACCCGCGTGTTCGGTGCGAATGAAGTCGAGCAGCTGACGCTGCGGGCTGTTCTTGGGCTCGATCCGGTACTGAATATTGGGGCGATCGAAGCTGGCGACGAAGCGGCGCGCGGCACCGAGGTCGAGGCGCTGGATGATCTCGTCGCGCGTCTTCTCGGTAGCCGTCGCGGTGAGCGCGATGCGCGGCACATCGGGCCAGCGCTCGTGCAGCATCGACAGTTCCAGATAGTCGGGTCGGAAGTCGTGCCCCCACTGCGAAACACAGTGCGCCTCGTCGATCGCGAACAGCGCGATCTTGCCTCGGTCGAGCAGGGCCGCCGTCGAGTCCAGGCGCAGCCGCTCCGGCGCCAGGTACAGCAGGTCGAGTTCCCCCGCGATGAATTGCTGCTCGACCATCCGGCGCTCGTCCGGGTACTGCGTGGAGTTCAGGAACCCCGCGCGCACGCCGAGCGCGCTGAGTGCGTCGACCTGGTTCTGCATCAACGCGATCAGCGGCGACACCACCACGCCGACACCGGGCCGAACCAGCGCAGGGACCTGATAACACAGCGACTTGCCGCCGCCGGTCGGCATCAGTACCAACGCGTCGCCACCCGCGACCACGTGGTCCACGATGTCGGCCTGATCACCTCGAAAGTCGTCGTACCCGAAGACACGACGTAGAACTTCTTGCGCCACAACAGATCCGGCGCCAACGCCGGAGTCGCCGTCGGTCGCCGTCGCCACGGATGCATCGAGCTGAGTCACGCGGCCCATCCTACGAGCGCCTGCCGATGACGTCGTCGGTACATCACGAAAACCCTCAGCTCGCCGTCGAGTTGTCCACATGTGCACAACTCGGGACCCGCTGCGCGGTCCCACAGCTCCAACAACACTCTGACCTCCATATACGTCGCGAAGAAGGTATTCCGGCCTGCCGAGACGCCCGAAAGGCTCTGTTAGCTTGACGGACATGACGCAGGGCCGGGAAGCAGCGGAGTCCGAGCAGTCCTGTGCCCCATCGGACGCACAGGACTCCATCACCATGACCACGGCGACCACCTCGGATGCCACCGACATCATCGACCTGCGGGATCGGCGCGCGCGATGGATGCTCGATCACGGGATCGACCAGTGGTTGCCGGGCGAGTATCCGGTCGAATTCGTCGAGGCCGAAGCCCGGCGTGGCGAATGGTTCGTCGGCCGCGACGGCGCCGAACTGATCGGCGCGGTGCGCGTGATCTGGCGCGACCCGGGGTTCTGGGGTGCGGACGGCGAAACCGTGGCCGGATATATCCATGCGCTGATGGTCGCGCCGGAGCATCGCGGTCGCGGCCTCGGCACGGCGATCCTTCGATTCTGCGCCGATCACACCAGGGCCGAGGGCGTCACCGTGCAGCGTCTGGATACCGCGTCCAATAATCGGGCACTCCGAAAGTACTACGCCGCAGAGGGTTTCACCGAAGTGCGCGAAGCTCCGCTCTATGCCCCATTCCGCGGCTCAACGGCCGTGGTCTTGATGGAGAAGTCGCTCGTCGCGACCGAGCCGCCGACACGAAGGGGCTAGGACGAAAGACGGTTGCGGACTTCGTCGTGGAGCAAGCCGTTGGTGGCCAGGGCGTCGCCGCCGTGCGGGCCGGGGGTGCCGTCGAGGTCGGTGAAGCGGCCGCCGGACTCTCGGACGAGGATGTCGAGGGCGGCCAGGTCCCAGAGCGAGACCTCGGGTTCGGCGGCGATGTCTACGGCACCCTCGGCGACCAGGCAGTAGGTGAAGAAGTCGCCGTAGCCTCGGACGCGCCATACGTCGTCGGAGAGGGCGATGAAGTGGTCGCGTAGACCGCGGTCGCGCCAGCCGGAGAGGCTGGAGAAGGCGAGGCTCGATGAACTCAGCTCCGACACCGCGGAGACCGAGAGTCGCTTCGGCGCGGCGGATTCGAAGCTCGTCCAAGCACCGGCGCCGAGCGCCGCCCACCAGCGGCGCGACAGGGCGGGCGCGCTGACGACGCCGACCACAGGGACACCGTCTTGGAGTAAGGAGATGAGCGTCGCCCAGACCGGGACGCCGCGCACGAAGTTCTTGGTGCCGTCGATCGGGTCGAGCACCCACTGTCGTCCACTCAATTCGACGTCTCCACCGAACTCCTCGCCGAGTACCGCATCCTCGGGACGCTGCTCGCCGAGGATGCGACGAATCTCCCGCTCCACCGCGAGGTCGGCATCGGAGACCGGCGTCAGATCCGGTTTCGCGTCGACCTGGAGATCGAGCGCACCGAACCGTGCCACGGTGATGGCGTCGGCCGCCTCGGCCAGCCGCAGGGCAAGTTCGAGGTCGGACGTATAAGAGGGGTGCTCAGCCACGCCAGGAACCTTATCGACCGACCGCACCGAAGCCCGCATCGAGATAACGCGAGACCCGCGGTAGGTCAGGCAACCCATCACCGCCGGCGGTACCGGCGTTCGGGAGCCCGATCGCTTCCGCCGGGCAACCGAGCAAGTCGGCGCCGACCCGATTTCGCCGCGCTGAGCATGGTCGTGCGCGTCGACGAGAGCCAGGTATCGCTGGTCACGCCGATGCCGCGACGTCCCGTGCCGCGACCAACGCACTTGCCCACCAGTGCAATTGGTCGAGCATCGCCTGTGCCGCCGCATTCGGCGCCTCGGGTTCGCGCAGGCTTCCTTCCTCGTCGAAGAACAGCGGGTAGCGCGGAAACGACACATAGTTGCGCACTGTGTGGGCATTGAGTTCGTTGAAGATCTGGCGCAGGTGCTCGATGGCGAGCAGGCCGCCGCTGGCCCCGCTGTAACCGACGAACCCGATCGTTTTGGCATCCCACTGGGTGTAATGCCAGTCGATGAACGCCTTCAGCGACGCCGGCAGGCTCCGGTTGTAGTCGGGGGTGATGACGACGAAAGCGTCGGCCACGGCCAAACGCTCGGTGCGTGCGGCCAAACTCGGCGGGCGCTCGGGATTCGGCTCGATCGACGGGGAGACGGCGGGCAAGGCCAGGGGAATCTCCACGTCGGCGAGGTCGATCACGTCGACCTCGAAGCCACCGTGGCGCTGCGCCTGCTCGGCGAACCACGCCGCGACCACCGGGCCGAAACGACCATCGCGGACGCTGCCGATGATCACCGCGAGCCGCAAGGACGAATGGGGCATGTTGTCTCCTCGAATGCTGAGGCGGCCGACTCCTTTCGGCCGCGAGGACAACTCTCGCGGCCGCCGCGCCTACCAGGAAGACCGTCGTAAGGCTGGTAGTGCGACGGTCACCCTCAGGACACATTCGCGAGCTACGTTCTAAGGGTGAGCGATAACGAGCTCGGCCTGTTCCTGCGCACTCGCCGCGAATCGGTGTCGCCCGCGCGGGTCGGACTCCAAGCAGGTCCGCGACGACGCACACCCGGCCTTCGTCGCGCCGAACTGGCAACCCTCGCCGGGGTGAGCGTGGAATACATCACCCGGCTGGAGCAGGGCCGCGACCGACATCCCTCCCCCGCCGTGTTGTCCGCCTTGGGCGACGCCTTGCTCATGACACCGAGTCAGCGAATTCACCTGCACCGACTGTCGAAATCGGCCGACAGCGGGTTCCATTGCCTCGGGGACGCCGCCCCGCCGCGTGCGGTGCGACCCGCTGTGCGCGCGGTACTCGATCGACTGGACCCGTCCCCCGCCGTGGTGTTCAACCGGCTCACCGACATCCTCGCCTACACCGACGGCTACCACCGGGTCATGGCGTCGACCGGCCTGTTCGATGTCGCGACGCCGAACCTCGCCAAGTACCTGTTCACCGACCCGCGCGCGGAGACCGTGTACCCGGACTGGGACGCCGTCGCCGACGAGGTGGTTGCCACGTTGAAACAGGGCCCGTTCCGCGTCGACCGCCACATCGCCGCCTTGGTGGATGAACTCACCGTCACCGCGGGCCCCGCGTTCGCCGACCGCGTCGCTACGGTGCCGAGCCTGGCCGCGCCCACCGGCATCACCCGGTTCGCGCATCCACAGTCGGGGGAACTACGGCTGGCCTACGAGACGCTCGAACTGTCCGCCGACGACGATCAACGCCTGATCGTGCACCTGCCCGCGGACCAGGCGACAGCGCGTGCCTTGGACGCGCTGACCCGTGGCAGACCCGGTGGGCTCCGCGTTGTCCGACCCTCCAGCTAGGGTTGAGCACTGTGCATCCTGACGTCTCCGCTGATCTCGCCGAACTCGACGCCACTCTCAAGACGGTCGAGTCGGTCCTCGACGTCGAGGAGCTACGGCGTCGCATCGACGAGCTCGAACATCAGGCCGCCGACCCCGAGCTGTGGAACAACCAGGACCACGCGCAACAGGTAACGAGCGAACTCTCGCACGCCCAAGGGGAATTGCGGCGCGTAGAGGAGCTGCGCCAGCGGCTCGACGACCTGCCGGTTCTCTACGAATTGGCCGAGGAGGAAGACACCGACGACGCCAAGGCAGCCGCCCGTGCCGAGGCCGACGCCGACCGTGCCGTCCTACACACCGACATCGAGGCGATGGAGGTGCGCACGCTGCTGTCGGGTGAGTACGACAAGCGCGACGCGCTGGTGAACATCCGCTCCGGCGCCGGTGGCGTGGACGCCGCGGACTGGGCCGAGATGTTGATGCGGATGTACATCCGCTGGGCCGATCGGCACAAGTATTCGGTCGAGGTCTACGACACCTCGTACGCCGAGGAGGCGGGGATCAAGAGCGCCACCTTCGCGGTGAAGTCGCCGTACGCCTACGGGACGTTGTCGGTGGAGATGGGCACACACCGACTGGTGCGTATCAGTCCGTTCGACAACCAGGGTCGTCGGCAGACCTCCTTCGCGGAGGTCGAGGTGCTCCCGGTGGTGGAAACCACCGACCACATCGAGATCCCGGAGACCGACATCCGCGTCGATGTCTATCGCTCTTCGGGTCCGGGCGGGCAGAGCGTCAACACCACCGACTCCGCGGTGCGTCTGACCCACCTGCCCTCGGGCATTGTGGTCACCTGTCAGAACGAGAAATCCCAGCTGCAGAACAAGATCTCGGCGATGCGGGTGTTGCAGGCGAAGCTGCTGGAGCGCAAGCGGCAGGAGGAGCGCGCGGAGATGGACGCGCTCAAGACCAACGAGGGCGCGTCCTGGGGCAACCAGATGCGTTCGTACGTGTTGCACCCATATCAGATGGTCAAGGACCTGCGCACGAACTTCGAGGTGAACAACCCTTCGGCGGTGCTCGACGGTGAGATCGACGGGTTCATCGAGTCCGGAATCCGTTGGCGGATGCGCGAACAGGTCGGCTGATCGGCGACGCGATTCCGCCGCGGTGTGCGTGATGGCTCACAGAGAGGTTTATCCGGTCGGAATGACGTTCGGGCGACGGTAGCCTGTCTGGCGTGCGTTCAGTAGCGAGTTCGATCGAGGTTGTCAGCCTGTCCATCGGTTCGACCTCGGACGCCACGAACTGGCTTCGTTCCGGCGGTATCGAGATCGTGTTGTTGATCCTCGGCGCCGTGCTGTTCAGCCGGTTCGCGACGTTCATTCGCGATCGGGTCACCGGCAGGATCGATGCGGGATTCCGCGGCGGTGATTCGTTGGTGCGTACCGAGGCGGCCAAGCATCGACACGCGTTGGCGCAGGTGGTCACCTGGGTGGTGCTGACCGTCGCCTACGTGTTGGTGGCGATGGAGGTGCTACGCAGGCTCGGCTTCCAGGTGACCGGATTGGTCGCGCCCGCAGCGGTTTTGGGTGCGGCCTTGGGTTTCGGCGCGCAGCGCATCGTGCAGGACATTCTGGCCGGGTTCTTTCTGATCACCGAACGTCAGTACGGATTCGGTGACGTGGTGCGGATCGCGGTGACCGGCTCCTCCGAACATGCCGAAGGCACGGTGGAGGACGTGACGCTGCGCATCACCACGTTGCGCAATTCCGACGGCGAGGTGATCACGGTGCCGAACGGGCAGATCGTGAAAGTGACGAACCTGTCGAAGGATTGGGCGCGTGCCGCGATCGACGTGCCGGTGTCTTCCAGCGCCGACATCACGACGATCAACGAGTTGCTGCACGAGGTGGGGACGAAGGCGTTCGCCGACAGCCGACTCAATCCGTTGTTGCTGGATGAGCCGACGGTCATGGGTGTCGAGGATCTCACCGTCGACCAGATGAACATCAGAATGGTTGCCAGAACATTGCCAGGTAAGCAATTCGAGGTCGGCCGCGAGCTGCGAGTGCGCGTGGCCGCCGCATTGCGCCGCGAAGGAATCAGTAGGGAAGGAATTCGTGAAACCACGTAGATCGACAGCGATACTCATCGCGACCTGGCTCGCCATGTTCGTGCTGTACATGTTCGTTCGGCCGGATCACTCGGTCGCCGCCGGCCAACCGGCCCCCCAACCCGCCTCCGCAGTGGTGGACAACACCACGCCGGCACCGAATTCGGCGCTACCCGGCCACTGACTCGAGTGGGCTGGGTCGAGAAGGCAGCGCACCGAAGGTTGCTGGTTACACTGGCTCCCCGTGATCACCATGCGCAACGTCACCAAGTCGTACAAGACCTCGACACGACCGGCGCTGGACAACATCAACGTCGATGTGGACAAGGGCGAGTTCGTCTTCATCATCGGACCGTCCGGCTCGGGTAAATCGACTTTCATGCGACTTCTGCTCAAGGAAGAGACCCCCACCACGGGTGATATCCGCGTCTCCGATTTCCGAGTCGACAAGCTGCCCGCCCGCAGAGTGCCGAAGCTTCGGCAGCGAATGGGGTGTGTATTCCAGGACTTTCGGCTCTTGCAGCAGAAGACCGTCTATCAGAACGTGGCGTTCGCGCTGGAGGTGATCGGCAAGCGACGCCAGGTCATCGACAGAACGGTGCCCGATGTGCTCGACATGGTCGGGCTCGGCGGCAAGGCCGACCGGCTGCCCACCGAACTCTCCGGTGGCGAGCAGCAGCGGGTGGCCATCGCGCGCGCCTTCGTCAATCGACCGCTCGTCCTGCTCGCCGATGAGCCGACCGGCAATCTCGATCCCGACACCAGCGACGACATCATGTTGCTGCTGGAGCGGATCAACCGCACCGGCACCACGGTGCTGATGGCAACGCACGACTACAACATCGTCGACGCGATGCGCAGGCGGGTGGTCGAACTCGACCGCGGCCATCTGGTGCGCGATGAGGCGACCGGCGTCTACGGAATGGACCGCTGATGCGCGCGAGCTTCCTGTTCAGCGAGGTCTTCGCGGGCCTGCGCCGCAACGTGACGATGACCGTCGCGATGATTCTGACCACCGCGGTCTCGTTGACCATGCTCGGCGGCGGCCTGCTCGCGGTGACGATGGCCGACAAAACCGAGCAGTACTTCTTGGACCGGCTCGAGGTGCGGTTGTATCTCACCGAGGATGTCTCCGCGAACGACCAGGATTGTTCGCAGGATCTGTGTCGCGCGTTGATGACGGATCTGAAGGGGACCGACGATGTCGAGTCGGTGCAGTTCCTCAGCCGCACCGACGCGGTGCGTGAGGCCAAGGAGAAGACCTTCAAGGACCAGCCGGAGCTGGCCGAATACGTGAGCGAGACGCCGCTGCCCGCGTCCTTGCGGGTGAAGATGAAGGACGCGTCGCTGTATCCGACGATCTACGCCAAGTTCTTCGACCGACCGGGCGTCGGCATGGTCCGTAATGACAAGGACATCGTCGACCGGCTGGTCAGCCTGTTCGACGGGTTGCGTAATGCCGCGTTCGGCCTCGCGGTGCTGCAGGCGTTCGCCGCGCTGTTGTTGATCGCGAACATGGTGCAGATCGCCGCGTTCACCCGCCGTACGGAGGTGGGAATCATGCGGCTGGTCGGCGCGACGCGGTGGTACACGCAGTTGCCGTTCTTGTTGGAGGCGGTGGTCGCGGCGCTGGCCGGTTCGGTGGTCGCGGTGATCGGGTTGATGGTCGCGCGACCGTTGGTGATCGACCGCGCGCTCGGAGATCTGTTCGCCAGTAAGGTCTTTCCGCAGATCACCGGGGATGACATCGCATCGGTCGCGTTGACGATCGCGCCGGTGGGCATCGTGTTCGCGGCGCTCACCGCGTATGCGACATTGCGGTATTACGTGCGCGAGTAGCCCAATCTTCCGGCCTGGAGAGCCGACCGTCCGTGGTGGAATCCGCGGCGGTCGGCTCTCGTCGTTTCTTACGGTGACGAAGGTTCGGCGTGGAAACGCTACCGACGGGTACCCACGGTTGGTGATGGTCGATCAGGGACGTCGAGGCGCCGGATCCGCCGCGCGAACGGGCGGTGCGCAGGCGGCACAGCCGAGCGCGGCAACCAAGTGGGCGCCTGTCCAGTACCTACCGGGATATGCGGCGTATGCTGCATCTCGACGCCGTTCTTACTCTGGAGTAAGGTATACTTACTCCAGAGTAAGATAGCTGGCACCAGACCGCACCACCCACCCGAGGAAACAGGTGATGATGAGCACTCGAGACAGCGCAACGGAGCGACGTCCAGACACGTCCGCGGTCGGCCTCAACCAGCCCAAACGGGACTGGATGGGTACGGCGATGCGAGTGGTGACGACCATTACCGGGTCCGACCTCGCCGAGAAGTACAACCTGCGCAAGCCGATCGAGCGAGCCGCTTACCAGAGCACCAAGACGGGATTCCGCACCCTCGGTGCCGCCACCCGCGCTTTCTCGAAGGTCTCGGGGAACGGTCAGCCCAAGCGTCTTGCCGACAACGAGTCCAAGACCAAGGACTACTTCGACCTCACCCCCTCCGACGAACAGCAGATGATCGTCGAGACCGTCGGTGAGTTCTCCGCCGAGATCCTGCGTCCGGCCGCCTACGACGCCGATGCCGCGGCCGCCGCGCCGCGCGACCTGCTCGAGCGCGCCGCCCAGCTCGGTATCACCCTGATCAACGTTCCCGAAGAACTCGAAGGCGCGGCCTCGGAGCGCGGTGCGGTCACCAACTCACTGGTCGCGGAGGCGCTCGCGCACGGCGACCTCGGCCTGGCGCTGCCCATCCTCGCGCCGAGCGGTGTCGCGGTCGCGCTGTCGCAATGGGGTAGCGACGCGCAGCAGAAGACCTACCTACCCGCCTTCACCGGCGAGAACGTGCCGCAGGCCTCGGTCGTGATCAGCGAACCGCGTGCCCTGTTCGACCCCTTCGCGTTGCAGACCAAGGCCGTTCGCTCCCCCAGCGGCTACCGGATCTCCGGCGTGAAGAGCCTGGTGCCCGCCGCGGCGGACGCCGAGCTGTTCCTGGTCGCCGCCGAACTCGACGGCAGGCCCGCGCTGTTCATCGTTCCGTCCGACACCAAGGGTCTCGTCATCGAGGCCGACCCGAGCATGGGGCTGCGCGCGGCGGGTCTGGGTCGCCTGCTGTTGGATAATGTCGCGGTCGGCACCGACGCCATTCTCGGCGAGGGCGATGCCAAGCAGTACGCCGCCGACTACACCGACGCGGTGCAGCTGGCTCGCCTCGGCTGGGCCTCGGTCGCGGCGGGCACCGGAAAAGCGGTGCTGGACTACGTGATTCCCTACGTGAACGAGCGCGAAGCGTTCGGCGAGCCGATCTCCCACCGCCAGGCTGTCGCCTTCATGGTCGCCAATATCGCCATCGAGCTCGACGGGTTGCGGCTGGTGACCCAGCGTGGCGCCTCGCGCGCCGAGCAGGGCAAGTCCTTCGCCCGCGAGGCGGCGCTGGCCAAGAAGCTGGCCACCGACAAGGGCATGCAGATCGGCCTCGACGGCGTGCAGTTGCTCGGCGGCCACGGTTACACCAAGGAACACCCGGTCGAGCGCTGGTACCGCGATCTGCGGGCGATCGGCGTCGCCGAGGGTGTCGTCCTCATCTAATTCGGCCCGGTTTCTGACTCCAGGAGACATTCCATGATCAATCTCGAACTCCCCAAGAAGCTCCGGGCCAGCGCCAACCAGGCCCACCAGGTCGCCGAGGCGATCTTCCGTCCCGTCTCGCGCAAGTACGACCTCGCCGAGCACGAGTACCCCGTCGAGCTGGACGGCATGGCCGCCATGATCGAGGGGCTCGCCGACTCGGGCACCCAGAAGATCAGCGGCGCCTCTGGCGGTCGTTCCGAAGAGGAGGGTGGCTCGCACGCCACCGAGCTGCTCGGCAACACCAACGGCGGCAATATGTCCGCGCTGATGAACGCGCTGGAAACCTCGTGGGGCGATGTCGGCCTCATGCTCTCGATCCCGTACCAGGGCTTGGGCAACGCGGCCATCGCGGCCGTGGCCACCGACGATCAGCTCAAGCGCTTCGGCAAGGTGTGGGCCTCGATGGCCATCACCGAGCCGTCGTTCGGATCCGACTCGGCCGCGGTGACCACCACCGCCGTACTCGACGGCGACGAGTGGGTGCTCAACGGTGAGAAAATCTTCGTCACCGCCGGTGAGCGTTCCACCCACATCGTGGTGTGGGCGTCGGTGGACCGCAGCCTCGGGCGCGCGGCCATCAAGTCGTTCGTGGTGCCGCGCGACGCACCGGGTCTTTCGGTGGCGCGGCTCGAGCACAAGCTCGGCATCAAGGCCTCCGACACCGCCGTGCTGTTGTTCCAGGACTGCCGGATCCCGAAGGACAACATCCTCGGCAGCCCGGAAGTCAACGTGGAGAAGGGTTTCGCGGGGGTCATGCAGACCTTCGACAACACCCGCCCGCTGGTGGCCGCGATGGCGATCGGCGTCGCCCGTGCCGCGCTGGAGGAGCTGCGCTCCATCCTGTCCGACGCCGGTGTCGAGGTCTCCTATGAGACCCCCGCCAACAACCAGCCCGCCGCGGCAGCCGAATTCCTGCGCATGGAGGCCGATTACGAGGCCGCCTACCTCCTGGCGCTACGCGCAGCATGGATGGCCGACAACAAGAAGCCGAACTCGCTGGAAGCCTCGATGTCCAAGGCCAAGGCAGGCCGCACCGGCACCGACGTGACCCTCAAGGCAGTCGAGCTCGCGGGCACCATCGGCTACTCCCAGCGCAGCCTGCTGGAGAAGTGGGGCCGCGACAGCAAGATCCTCGACATCTTCGAGGGGACCCAGCAGATCCAGCAGTTGATCGTGGCTCGCCGAGTGCTTGGCAAGAGCAGTGCTGAGCTGAAATAAGCGGATCAGATACGTAAAGCCGGTCCGAGTCGACATTGTGGCTCGGATCGGTTTCGCGTTCTCAGCGGGCGCGTGCACTCGCTGCCTCCGGTCTCGTGGCTCCGCTAGGCCGTCCTCGGTCGGAAGCTGTGCCGAGCCGGAAGTAGTCGCTTCGGTCGATGCCCGGTCCGAGCCTTGGCGGCTCGGACCCTGTAGGCAATTCCGTCCACACAAGGTGTCCCGCGCCGGGATGGCCCTGTACACTCGGCTTGTCAGTAAATGACGCCGAGCGGGTGAGACGCCGTTGTAGCGACGTCCCACCCTGGTGGGCTAGCTAGCCTGCCAAACTCGGCGGACCAGCAAGAGCGCCCCGGCGATTACGACAGCAGCTGTCAGGATGATGCCGTATCGACCGGGACCTTGCTCTTTTCTCGGCGATGTTTCGCCATTCCCCACCACCTCCTCCCTGGGCGCGATGTCTGGACCGAGTCCATCGCCCCGCGGCAGGAGGTTCGCCAACCTTACGTCATGCCGCCGGGTCCGAATATCCACGCCCGCAACTGATCTCGGTGCGGATCGAGTGGGAAGTCGGTTTTGGAACTTCCATGCCGTGGGCGAAATTCCGGGCGGGAGTGGGTGATTCGCGCGGCGGTCGAACCGTGTCGGGGTGCGAAGGCAGCGCGCGCTCTCGCGTGGGTTCGGGATTTCGCGTAGCACAGGGCGCGACACGAAAAGTCTCCCGAGGTCAGAGCCTGGACATCGGTGCGGCGAAGGGGCAGCGTAGCGCCCTGTGGGCCGGGTCGCCCGATTCGGCCACCGAAATTCCTCTCAGCTGGACCAGAGACTTCAAGGAGAACTGGTTATGCCACGAAAGAGTTTCATGCGCCGCTGCACCACCGTGCTCGCCGCTACCGCCGCGGCGGTGACGGTGTTCGCGGGGACCGCGGGTGCCGGGCCCGCCACCGTCGATTTGCCCGATGCCGCACAGCAATTGCGGACGTCGGCTGCCGGGAACGCGGCGGCCGAGCAGGCCATCGACCGACTGCTGTCCTCCGGCGAGGTCCCGGCCGCCGAGCAACTGGCCTTGCCCGCACAGCCGTTCCAAATTCCCGCGGAGTCGGATATCGGTCGTGGTGGCGGTCCCGGTGTCTACGGTTCGGGAATCGCCCTCGGCGTCGACGGTTTCCGTTTCGGCTTCTTCGGCGGACCGGGGACCATCGCACCGAACCAGGCCGGAGCGAAACTGGAAGTGGTGTGGCTCAACCTGTCCAACGGTCGCAGCGGCACCGATCTGCTCATCGAACACAACGATGTCCCGGTCGACACCACGATCCGCACCAGGGTCCTGGACACCGGCCCCGGCCTGGTCGTCGCCGCCGTGTACGGCACGCTGTGGCACCGCTGGTCGGTTCCGGTGAGCGAGGAGCACCCCGACGGTTTCCAGTACCAGCTGGGCACGATCACGATTCCGTCGTTCGGGGCCGTCTACAACTGATCGCACCCGTGGACAGTCCTGCGTGAACAACGGCAACGACACCACAGCCGAAGGACCACGCGCGACCGAACCGCTCCGGCCTCCGACGATTGGGGGCCGGAGTTCGTGTGTGTGGGGTCGTTCGACATTGCTCGCGATGCGACTCCCCTAAGACTGTCGCGGCTATGGGCGTCGCTCCGATATCCCTCGCGGATAGCCCAGGGAACCCGCGGGCGAGCAGCGCGCGGAGGATCCGCGAACGAGCGGGCAGTACGCGAACGGGCAGCGCGCGACGAATGCACGGGCGGTGCGAGCGACCAACCGGGAGTTGTTGTCGCACTGTGCGATGCGAATGTTGCCTCATGAATCGCTGGCGAACGACCCCGAGGGCGGTCGGCACCGGACCTGGGCGTCGTAGCGAAGGACAGCTCTGCTGTTGTCCGGGATTACGTAATTCCGTAGTTTCAGTGTGTGAACCTGGAAGAGCGGATGAACGCACTGGAGAGACGGCTCGAGTTATTGGAGTCGGGGCAGGCGTGGGAGGCGGGACCGCCCGTCCCACAGGGGGAACGGTGGGCGGTCGGTCGGCTGCAAACGGAATTCGCCGACGAGGACGAACCCAACGGCGGCGTGCTGTTCGCCGGGTCGGTGCGGTTGCCGACCGACGAACAGTACGGCTGGCAGGCCAGATTCACCACCGGCGACATCATCGAGGACGACTGGTCGGAAACCGCGGATTGCCTTGCGGCACTGGGCAGTCCGGTTCGACTACGACTGCTGCGCGCGATCATGGGTGGGCGCAGGACGGCGGCCGAACTCGCCGAAGTCGACGGTGTCGGCACCTCGGGACAGATCTATCACCACCTTCGGCAACTGGCCGCCGTCGGCTGGTTGCACACCGCGGGACGGGGGCGGTTCGAAGTACCGGAAGGCCGCGTCGTCGCGCTGCTGGTCGCGTTGGCCAGCGCCAGGCGCTGACGGGTGCGAGTAAGCGCTCGGCGACGATCGACAATTGTTGCCCACACTTGGCCGGAGTTGTCTGTAACCGGTGCTCCCGGACTGCTACCGTTGGCCACCCAAGTGCCGTACCCGTTCGCTAGGTCGAGTTGCCGACGCGAGGTTGTGTGGAGGTGTTCGACATGAAAATGGCGCACGCGCTGGAAACCGTCAAGGCGTTCGGTTTGCTCCGATCACGCGGGGTGGGCGACCCCAAGAAACCACTCGAATCACTGCGCACGATCCGCGAAACCAAGATCTATGGCCCGCAGGCCGCCACGATCAGGCACAACGCGCGGGTCAAGCCCGACTTCCCCGGCATCATCGACGAGCGCGGCCCGATCAGCTACGGCGAACTCGACACCCAATCCAGCGCGATCGCCCGTGGCCTGCGCGCGGCCGGAGTCACCGAAGGCACCGTGATCGGCATTCTCGCGCGCGATCACCGAGGGCTGGTGCTGTCCATGGCGGCGGCAGGCAAGCTCGGTGTTCGAGTGGCGTTGATGAACACCGGCTTCGCGAAACCCCAGTTCGCCGAGGTCTGCGCCCGCGAGAAGGTCAAGGCGGTGCTGCACGACAGCGAATTCCTCGGCCTGCTGGACGCGCTGCCCGCCGAACTGCCCCGCGTGCTCACCTGGGTCGACGATGGCACCGAATTGCCCGAGGGCACACAGACTTTGGATGATCTGGTCGACGCCTACCGTGCCGACAGCGCGCCGTTGCCGCCGCCGAGCAAGCCGGGCGGTTTCATCATCCTCACCAGCGGCACCACCGGCCTACCAAAGGGCGCGCCGCGGACCAAGGTGACGCCGTTGAGCACCGCCCAGCTCATCGACCGCATTCCGTTCCCACCGGGCGGCACCCAGGTGATCGTGTCGCCGATCTTCCACAGCACCGGCCTGGCTTCCTGGCTGGTGGCCTCTGCCATGGGCAACACCGTGGTCCTGCGCCGGCGCTTCGACGCCGAGGCGACGCTGAAGCTGGTCGCCGACAACAAGGCTCAGATGTTGGTCGCGGTCCCGACCATGCTGCACCGGATGACCGAGCTCGCTCCCGAGGTGCGCGCACGCTACGACCTGTCCTCGCTGAACTGCATCCTGGTCGCGGGCTCGGCATTGTCGCCGGAGCTGTGCGCGAAGACCACCGAGACGTTCGGCCCGGTGCTCTACAACCTCTACGGTTCCACCGAGTGCGCCGTGGCCACCGTCGCCAACCCCGATGATCTCGCCCTCGCGCCCGGCACGGTGGGACGTGCGCCGATCACCTGCGAGGTGCGGCTGTTCGACGACAACGACAAGCAGGTCACCGCCGTCGACACCACCGCGCGCATCTTCATCCGCAGCGGTGCGCCGTTCGAGGGCTACACCGATGGCAGGCACAAGCAGATCATCGACGGCTACATGTCCAGCGGCGATGTGGGGCACTTCAACGAGCACGGCCTGCTCATGGTCGACGGTCGCGACGACGACATGATCGTCTCCGGCGGCGAGAACGTCTTCCCGCTGGAGGTGGAGAACCTGCTGCTCGAACGCGACGACGTCAACGACGTGGCCGTCGTCGGTGTCGATGACGTCGAGTTCGGAAAGCGGTTGCGCGCCTTCATCGTTCCCGAACCGGGTCATACACCGGATGCCGACGAGATCAAGGCACACGTGAAGAACAATCTCGCGCGCTACAAGGTGCCGCGCGAGGTGATCTTCCTCGACGAGCTGCCGCGGAACCAGACCGGCAAGCTGGTGCGCCGCACGCTGGTGGAATACGAGGCGCCCGCGTAAGCCGAAGGGCGGCCGCCGTCGGCCGAGATACGTGACACATCGGGTAACAGGCTCTTGATAGGGTTGTCGCCAGCACTGGAACTCGATTTAGTGGTCTTCCACCCACCCGCGCTCAAGTGGTGGACCGCCGGAAGGTTTGTCCGATGGTTGTGTCCTTCCCCGCGCTCCGCAAAGCGGGTGACCTCGCATCCGGCGTCAATGTGATGCTCAAGCGTGGTCTGTTCAATCCCCTCCGGCTCGATCACGCGGCCCGCTCGGCCAGGTACGTGCTCAAGTTCGGTCCCTTCGCCGGTGTGGTAATGCACGCCGCGCAGAGCAGGCCGGATGCGGGCGCGATCGTCGACGAACGCGGGGAGTTGACCTTCGGTGAGCTCAACGAGCGGTCGAACGCGTTCGCGCGCGGCATCGCCGCGCAGGGCATCGAGCCGGGTGATGTGATCGCCGTGCTCGCCCGCGACCATCGCGGGATGGTGCTCAGCATGCTCGCGGCAGGCAAGCTCGGCGTGCGCGCGGTCCTGATGAACACCGGCTTCGCCAAGCCGCAATTCGCCGATGTCGCCGAGCGCGAGAAGGTCAAGGCGGTGCTGCACGACAGCGAGTTCTTCGACCTGATGAGCGCGATCCCCTCCGAGATTCCCCGGATCCTGACCTGGGTCGACGAGAAGGACGGTGCCGACCCGTCGATCCCGACCATCGAGTCGGTGTCCAAAGGTCAGGCCACCACCCCGCTGCCAGCCCCGGAGAAGCCGGGCGGCATGGTCATCCTTACCAGCGGCACCACCGGAACCCCCAAGGGCGCACCGCGCGACAAGGTGAGCCCGTTCGCCTCCGCGCAGTTCGTCGACCGGGTTCCGCTGCCCAACAACGGCACCATGCTGATGGCGGCACCGATCTTCCACGGCACCGGGCTGTCCCAGTTCACCCTCGGCCTTGCCCTCGGCAACCGGGTCGTGTTCCAGCAGCGCAGATTCGATCCGGCCACCACGCTCGCCAATATCCAGAATTACCAGGCGGATTCGCTGGTGGTGGTGCCGACGATGCTACAGCGCATCCTCGACCTCGACGACGAGATCCTGGCGAAGTACGACCCGAGCAGCATCAAGGTGATCTTCGCGGCGGGCTCCGCTATCTCGCCCGACGTGGTCACCCGCGCCCTCGACCATTTCGGCGACAGCCTCTACAACCTCTACGGCTCCACCGAATGCGCCGTGATGACCGTGGCGACCCCGGAGGATCTGCGCAAGTCGCCGACCACGGCGGGCCGCGCTCCGGTCGGCATCAGGATCGTCCTGCTCGATGAGGACCGTAAGCCGATCACCGAACCGGAGGTCACCGGAACGATCTTCGTCGACAACGGCTTCGCGTTCACCGGGTACACCGACGGACGCACCAAGGAAATCGTCGACGGCATGATGTCCAGCGGCGATGTCGGCCATTTCGACGCCGACGGGCTGCTCTACATCGACGGCCGCGACGACGACATGATCGTTTCCGGCGGCGAGAACGTCTTCCCGCTCGAGGTGGAGAACCTGATCGCGGGCCGCGAGGACATCTTCGAGGCGGCTGTCGTCGGCGTCGACGACCGTGAGTTCGGAAAGCGCTTGCGCGCCTTCGTGGTTCCCGGACCCGACAGCAAGCGCGATGCGCAGGAGATCAAGGAATACGTCAGGTCCAACCTGGCTCGGTACAAGGTGCCGCGCGAGGTGATCTTCCTCGAGGAACTGCCGCGCAACGCCACGGGCAAGTTGCTGCGCAAACCGCTGATCGAGCGGGAGGTCTGAGTCGGCGATCGTTCGATTCGGTCCCGTGCACCGTATTCGAGGTGCTCGAACGAGGTAAAGCGTTGCGCTGCCACAGTATTCGACTGGGGCAGCGTTTCGTTACGCGCTGTCGTCGCGACGGTCGGCCGATTCGGCAGACGTCGGCACCGCAGGGAATTTCCCGTGGCCGCGCAGCGTGCACGGGGCCCGGACCGAGGGAGATCTGTAGCGAGGGCGCTGTGCGGCCGCACCACCGCGGCTATAGGGCAGCACTTTCGGCACCCGACTTTGTGGTCGGCTCCGCTCGGTCCCGCCGGAACCTCGACTCCCGCGAATAGCTGTCGGCGACCACAACACCATCGAGGCGATCATCGACCACCGTCCAATCCAGATCTCCCGATGGGCATCCGAACCCGAAACACACGCATCTTGCCTCCGGCTTCGGTCGTTGCGACACGGAGCCACGCAGCTGCACCCCCCGAGAGCCGTCGCAGAACCGCGCCGAGTGTCTGCGACACAACACCACGTCACAGGTCTGGTTCCCCGAAGAACGGACCTGGCTGCCGTAGTCGATGTCCGCACTGCTGCGTCACTTCCGCCGACCCGCATCCGTTCGACACACGACCACAACCCCGGCAGACAGGAGGGCCTGCCGCTCCCCGGGGCCCGGTGGTCTCCCGCGCACCGGGCTACTCCAGGATTCGGCCGCCGGAGCGAAGTCCGTCGTCGTCCGGGCTAACATCGACGGGTGAGTACCGAGGCCGACCGGGCCGCCGCGAGTCGCGGCGATGCCCTCGCGCGCGTGCGCGGTGGGTCGGTCGGCATGCTCTCGGGTGCGGTGTCGGTCGCGGCACACGGGTGGGCCTCGAACGGGATGGCACCGGACAGCACCACACTGATCCTCCTCGCCGCCGCGTGCGCGCTGATCGGCGCGCTCGTCGCCGGACTCGCGCCGCTGCGCGACACCGGGTCCGGCCTGGTAACGGCGTTGTTCGCCGGGCAGCTCCTCGGCCACGTGAGTATGGGACTCGGAGCGGGACATTCGGGTCATGCCGGATTGCGACTGTCGCCGACGATGCTCATGGCACACGTGCTGGCGACCGCGTTCGCCGCACTGGTGGTACTCGGCGTGGAGGCCGCGTACCGGGCGGGCACCGCCACGCTGACCCGCACATTGCGCTTGCGCCTCCCCGCACCGGATGTTCCCGACCGGGCACCATTGCGCACGGTCCATCACGACCGGGTGATCCTCCGCGTGCTCGCCGCGCAGTTGCTACGCACCCGTGGCCCACCGGCGGTTGCGCTGCGCTGAAACAATCCTATTCCCGGTGATATTCGCGCTCGGGTAGGTGTCGGCGGCAGTGTGCGCGCCGCGTGTGCTGTTCGGGTAGTCGGTTCGCGTGAAATCGGTTCCGGCACCGTGGTTTCGGATGCGGATTGCTCCTCGGGGCAACGGTGAACGCCATGTTGGCGACCCGGACGGTGCGGCTTCGGACGATGTTCTTGTTCGATTCGTGCGGGCGCACCCGCTGTCGGCGCTGCCGATTGCGAAAGCCAGCTGTGCACGGTGGCCCACTCGCGAAATCCATTCGGTTCGGGTGTCGCCACATCGGCGACCCGGCGACCCGGCGACCCGGCGACCCGGCGACCCGGACAGCGTGCTCGGTACACGCGTGGTGCGCGTCGAGTACGCCGATTCGCGGCCGACGTATTCGGACTTATCGAAGCGCGACGACCGAGAACATCGGACGCGGCGCGGACGAGTGGGTCCGGCGACGGGTAGTGCGGCCGAACGTGCGAGATCCGAACTTCGCATCGCACCACGAACTGTGGGCAGGACCTGCGGGACCACTTCGGAGGCACACCCTGAGACGACTGTTCACCTCGACAGCCGAGGGAACTTCAGTGATTCGACGGTGCATCGCCCGGTTCCAGACCGGTGCGGTCAGCATCGCTGAGTCACAGGTGGGACCGCATGCGAGGTCTGGCTACCGCTCGCACGGGCGCGGCGACGCCGGATGACGTTGTGGCGCCGATGCTCTGCGCACGGTGGCGCTCCGTATGCGGTCGAGCCGTCTCGGGTTCGCCACGCACCACGGCCAGCGACACAGTCGGCTCGAAACGATCGCCGCGAGCACGGACGACCCACTCGCCGCACACGGCGGACCTCGCGGACGTCGCAGGCCGCACACCGAACACCACCGGGAACCAGCAACTCCTGTCGAAACGGAACAACACGTTCATGAGTACGACCCAAGAAACCCGACCCGACGACGAACGATCCACGCCACCCAGCAGACCCGAGACCGGCAGTGTCCCGGCCGCGCGCGGCGGTCTTGTCGCGCTCGCCCTGCGACTGCACTTCTACGCCGGAGTGTTCGTCGCACCGTTCATCCTGATCGCCGCGATCACCGGCGGCCTGTACGCCCTGGCACCGACGTTGGAGTCGATCACCTCCCGCGACCTGCTGCACGTCGAACCGAGCGGGACACCGACACCGCTGTCGGAGCAGGTACACAACGCTGTCGGCAGCCAACCCGACAAGAACCTGGTGGCCGTCGCGCCGGCGGGCGGACCGAACGACAGTACCCGCGTGCTGTTCGACGACCCGACGCTCGGCGAATCGGAGCGCCGCGCGGTCTTCGTCGACCCCTACACCGGGCACATCCTCGGCGACACCGTCGTCTACGGCAGCGGCGGCGCCCTCCCCCTGCGCACCTGGATCGACAACCTGCACCGGAGCCTGCATCTCGGCGAACCCGGCCGGATCTACAGCGAACTCGCGGCCTCCTGGCTGTGGGTGATCGCGGCTGCCGGGCTGGTCATCTGGGTGCGTCGGGTGCGTGCGCGGCGCACCAGGAATTCCGTCGGTTGGCTGCTGCGACCCGATCGCTCGCGCTCCGGGCGCAATCGGACGGTGAATTGGCATGGCGCGGTGGGGATCTGGCTGCTTCCCTTGTTGCTGCTGTTGTCGGCGACGGGAATGACCTGGTCGACATACGCGGGCGAGCACGTCACCCAGCTGCGCGAACAGCTCAGCTGGACTACCCCGGCCGTCAGCACGGCACTACCGGGGAGCGCTGTGCCCACGCACGATTCGAGTGCCGAGCACCATCACGGTGGCGCGGCCGAGATGGGCGCGGATCAGGGCGAGGCGATGCGGCACGTGCACCAACTCGATGCCGTCTACGCCACCGCGCGCGCCAATGGTGTCACCAAGGCCGCCGAAATCACCATCCCGACCGCGCGGGACCAGGCGTTCACGGTGACCGAGCGGCGCAAGTCCGGCACCTACAGTGTCGATTCGGTCGCCGTCGACGGCGCGACCGGAGCCGTCACGGACGCGCTCCCCTATTCGGATTGGCCACTGATCGCCAAGCTCAGCAACTGGGGCATCCAGTTCCACATGGGACTGATGTTCGGTCTCGCGAACCAACTGCTCTTGCTTGCCGCCATGGTCGGCCTGGTGACCGTGGTGGCGCGCGGCTATCTGATGTGGTGGCGCCGCCGCCCGACCCGCACGCGCACCGACGCGGCCACCACACTCGTCGGCCGCCCGCCACGCCGAGGATCACTGCGCGCCAGCTCCCCCCAGCTGATCGCGACCGCTGTGCTCGCCGCAGCGTTGATCGGCTGGTTCGCCCCCTTACTAGGCCTGTCCCTGCTAGCTTTCCTGGCCGTCGACCTCACCCTCGCGGCCGCCTCCCACCTCAGGAAGGCATAAAAAAGATCACCAGGACATCGGCGGCGGATCGTTCGAGTACGGACGCCGAGATGTCCTGGTGATCGTGGTGATCAGGGGATTTCGGTGGAGGGTTCTTCCTCGGAGGTCGCCGCCGAGTCGGGGGTGACTACCGGACGGAGGTAGGCCCAGAGGATGAAGAGCAGGGCGAACACGGCCATGCCTATGCCGGACCAGAGGTTGATGTTGATGCCGCCGGTTTTGGCCTCCTGGGCGGCGGTGTTGTTCACGAAACCGGTGATGATCAGGACGATTCCGTACAGGCCGAGCAGGGCGCCGACGATCGTTCGGATGTCGAAAAACATGACTACCGTTCCTTATCCGACGAAGATGTTGAGGGCGATGACCATGACCAACGCGATGCCCGCGAGCAGCACCGGACGCTGATACCAAGGCAGCGAACCGGATTCGGGATCGGTGCGCACGCTCTTGGGGGTTTCGGAGTACACCAACCCGACCAGGTCCTCGACGGGCCTCGGCTCGGTCACCATGGTAACGACGACGCTGACCACGATATCGACCACGAAGGCGACACCCGCGGCGACGAAACTCGCGCCCTGTCCGGACAGCGAGAACACGTCGATCTCGTTGAGGATGAACACAATGATCGCCGACCCGGTACCGCTGACCAGACCCGCCCAACCAGCGGCGGGCGTCATCCGCTTCCAGAACATGCCGAGGATGAACGTGGCGAACAACGGCGCGTTGAAGAAGCTGAACAGCGTCTGGAGGTAGTCCATCACGTTGCTGAAGCCGGAGGCGATGAACGCGGTGAAGATCGCGACAACGGTCGCGCCGACGGTGGCCAGTCGACCGATCCTCAGGTAGTAGCCGTCGGGCCGGTCCTTGCGAATGTATTGCTGCCACAGGTCGAAACTGAACACGGTGTTGAACGCCGAGATGTTGGCGGCCATACCGGCCATGAACGCCGCGAGCAGACCGGCGAGCCCGACACCGAGCAGGCCGTTGGGCAGTACCTCCTTCATCAGGTACAGCAGCGCCTGCGTATAGGTGGTGTCGCCCTTGAAGTCCGGATCGGCGGTGACGGCCTGCTTGTACTCACTCATCTGCGGCACGAGCACCGCGCTGATCATGCCGGGGATCACCACGATCAACGGAATGAACATCTTCGGGTACGCGCCGATGATCGGGGTGCGGCGCGCCGCCGAGATCGAGTGCGTGGCCAACGCGCGCTGCACCTCGACGAAGTTGGTGGTCCAGTATCCGAACGAGAGCACGAAGCCGAGGCCGAAGACGATGCCGATCACCGAAAGGAAGTTGTCGGTGAATCCGCTGAGCGCGTTACCCGGCCACGAATCCAGCTGCGCGGCCCCACCGGGCGAGCCGGATACCTGCGCACGCAGTCCGTCCCAACCACCGATGCGGTGCAGGCCGACGATGGTGAGCGGCAGCAGCGCCGCCACGATGACGAAGAACTGCAGCACCTCGTTGTAGATCGCCGCGGACAGGCCACCGAGTGTGATGTAGGACAGCACGACCACGGCGGCGACCACCACCGACACCCACAGCGGCCAGCCGAGCAGGATGTTGACGATCGAGCCGAGCAGGTACAGGTTGACGCCCGCGATGAGCACCTGTGCGATCGCGAAACTGAGCGCGTTCACCAGGTGCGCGCCGGTGCCGAAGCGCCGACGCATGAACTCCGGCACGCTACGGACCTTGGAACCGTAGTAGAACGGCATCATCACCACACCGAGGAACAGCATGGCGGGCACGGCGCCGATCCAGAAGTAATGGAAGGCGGGGAAACCGTATTGGGCACCGTTGGCCGACATCCCCATGATCTCGACGGCGCCGAGGTTCGCGGAGATGAACGCCAAACCGGTGACCCAGGCGGGAAGCGAACGCCCGGACAGGAAGAAGTCGATGCTGGAGGAGATGCGTTGTCGTGCCAGGATCCCGATCCCGAGGACGAACACGAAATATAAGGCGACCAACGCGTAATCGACCGGTGCCGCATCGAGTCGAAGCGTCGAGGCGGCCTCGGTATAGGTGGTCGAGGCGAGTATGTCCGGTTTCGATGTGACTGGGGTCACAAAATCGAGCACGGATGAGTCAACAAGCGGCACAGCGTCCCTCCTGGCAAGAAACAGGCGTCGAGCGAGATCGTTCGTCGTGCGAGGCCGTGCGTGTACTACTGGCGTGCGGTACTACGTCGTGCGCGCGATTTCCCTCATCGCAAGCCGATCGGCGTCGGCTCACAGTAACTCTGCGTGATTGTGCTACGACCTCGGGCCACAATCACGCGAACTTTTTGAACGATTGATCAGATCACCATGCGCGCGCCGGCCGACGGCGTGGCCACAAACGTCCGCGGCTCTGAATAACCGCTGGCCAGAAACTTTTCGCGGACCGCATCGGCTACCGCGTCGACGCGATCGTGATCGACCAGAGCCAGCGCGCTGCCGCCGAATCCGCCACCGACCATCCGCGCGCCATGGGCTCCCGCCGCCCGCGCCGTGGCGACCGCGGTGTCCAACGCGGCGGTGGAGATCTCGAAATCCTCGCGCAACGAGACGTGTCCTGCGGTGAGGATGGGGCCGATCGCCCGCGGGTCCCCACCGCCGCGCAGGATCTCGACCACCTCCAGCACGCGCGCGTTCTCGCTCACCACGTGCCTGGCGCGGCGGCGAAGCACCTCGTCGGCGAGTCCGTCGACGACGTCGAGCGACGGCACGTCACGCAACGCGGGCACGCCGAGCGCCGCGGCGGCGGCCTCGCATTCGGCACGCCGGCGGGCGTATCCGCCCTCGGCGTGGTTGTGAGTCTGCCCGGTATCGATCACCAGCAACCGCAATCCGAAGGCGTCGAGGTCGAACGGGATCTGTTCGTGCGCCGAACCCCGCTCGTTCCCGTCCGACGAACCGTCCTCGGTTTCGCCGAAGCGACGGATGTCGAGGAACAACGCGTGCCCCTCGGTGCACAGGACGGACGCGGACTGGTCGAGCAGGCCGGTGGGCGCGCCGACGTAGTCGTTCTCCGCGGCACGGGCCACATCGATCAACTCGAAGCGACTCATCGACGGCGCGAACAGATCCCGCAGCGCGATCGCCACCGCGCAGGACAACGCCGCAGAGGACGAAAGGCCCGCGCCGATCGGCACCGCGCCGTCCAACTCGAGGTCGATGCCGCTCACCGGATGCCCGCGCCGCACGAATTCCGCGACGACACCGAGCGGATACCGCGACCAGCCCGGCACCTCGTCACGCCGCGCGAGCAGCTCGCCCACCTCGACGGTCACCGAGTCGTCGCGCTGCTCGGACACCACGCACACGCGCCCGTCCGTGCGTACCCGCGCACCGCACTCGACCACCTGCGGCAGCGCGATCGGCAGCACGAACCCGTCGTTGTAGTCGGTGTGTTCGCCGATGATATTGACCCGCCCCGGCGCCACCCACGTTCGCACTTCGTTCCTCCTGTCACTGGTCTGCCCGCATGGTGCGTACTCGCTCATGCTGCCCGTCGCGGCGAAGCCCGCGCCAACCGGCACCACGGCGAAGCCCACGCCTCAGATCCGGGGCGGAGCTTGCGCCGACCGACACGAGCGACGGGCTTGCGCGCACCGCTGTCCCACCGCTGGCAATACCCGGCGCATTCGCGACCAGCGTCGCATTCAAGACAGTCGCCTGCGTGCACCCAGTGCGAGACACGCCACGGGGACACTGTTTTCGACTGAGAAAGGTGCGCGATCGTGAATACAAGCGCACAGTCGAATTTGACGCAATGGCGGCCTGCGAAAATAGAGGGCCGGGCTTTCGGGAGGGCATCATGATCCACAACACCCCGCGTAGCGGCTTACTCGGGCCGCGTAGCGGCCTACTGGGACGGCACTGGATCGATTTGCTGCGGCCACAGGACCGAGCGATTTTCCGACCGTCGTTGACCATCGATATCGGCGCGGCGACCGGAGCGGGTCCCACCGCGATCTCCGCCTTCGATGCCGCGCTGTGCGCCCTCGGCGCGGGCAACGCGAACCTGATCCGCTTGTCGTCGGTCATTCCGCCGCGCGCGGTGCTGCGCCGAGGGCGAGGGGCGAGCGAGCCGGTCCCCTGGGGTGACCGCCTCTACTGTGTCTACGCGGTGCAGCACGCGAGCGGGGTCGGCGCGACGGCGGCGGCTGGCATCGGCTGGGCGCTACGCGACGACGGTTCCGGTGCAGGGCTTTTCGTCGAACACGAGGCCGAGACCACCGACGAGGTGAGCGCGCAGATTCACGCCAGCCTCGGTGAGATGGTGGGCAATCGGCCGGAGGATTTCGGCCCGGTGCGGTTGTGCACCACCGAAACTCGCAGCGAGGGCGCACCCGTATGCGCTCTCGTCATGGCCGCCTATCAGAATATTCCGTGGAATTCGGGCACGACACGGGGTTCGGGGGGCGCACGCCGATGAGTGAGCTACACGTGACGATCGAGACAAAGATCCCCGACGAACACATCGACATGTTCTACCGGCTCTACGAACGGGAATTCGGTGCGCTGCGCACCAAGGCGATCGCCAGACAGGTGCTGCACGCCGAGGAATTCCGCGAGGAGATGGTCGACCCCCGCGTGCACAAGCATGTGGCGAGGACCGGCACGGGTGAACCGATCGGGGTGACCACGCTGACCCGACACTTGGCGACGGTGCCGTGGATCAGCCCGGAATACTTCGCCGCGCGCTATCCTGAACATGCCGCGCGCGATGCGATCTACTACGCCGGATTCACGGTGGTTGCGTCAACCGCGCGACAAGGCGCGGCATTCCATGCCATGATCGAATCGGTGGTCCGGGTCTTGGTCGCCGAGCGTGCGACCGTCGGTTGGGATATCTGCTCGTACAACAATGCTCGGTTCTCGTTCGCCGACAGCATTCGAGCGGTTCTCGATGAGCAGGCGAATGTCGAGATAGCGGTGGAGGATTCGCAAACCTATTACGCTGCCCGGTTCACAGGGGATGGAGCGACCAAGGGGGGCTGATGACGACCAGCGAAGGCCACAGCGAGCACGAGCAGTCGGCGCACAGCCAATGGTGCGCCGGATTGCGATGGTATGCAGCGCTTTTCGGAGTCTGCGCGGTGGCGGTCGGCCTGCATCTCGCGGCTCATTCGCGCCTGCTGTCGTTTCTGACGATGGTGACGGTGGTCGTTACCACGCTGATCATGATCGGCATCGGGCTGCGGTTGCATCGTCCGGTGTATCCACTGCCTTGGTATCTGCTGTCGGCCACGGCCGTCCTGTTCGCGATCGGTTCGGTCCTGCGCGACAGCGACACGCTGGGCCCGGTGGACGACGTGTGCACGATTCTCGGCTACCTCGGTCTCGGGCTCGCCGCGCTGATCTGGTTGCGCCCGCGCCACATCAGCCGCAGCTACGACCTGGTGTTGGATTCCGCGTTGATCGGACTCGGCGCGCTGCTCGCCTCGTGGACCTTTCTCATCTCGCCGATTCTGCGTAACCACGACGCGTCGACAAATCTGTGGATGGCGGCGACATATCCGGTGCTGGACGCGCTGCTGCTCGCGTTGGTAGCGCACTCGATCGCCACGACCACCCGTTCGGAGATCTCGCTGCGGTTGCTGCACGTCGGGCTGATCGCCGTCCTGTTCGGCGATCTCGGCTACAGCTTGGACGCCGCGCAGACCACCACCATCAATCGGGACGTGCTGGGCACCCCGCTGCTCGCGGCCTACGCCACCGTCGGTGTCGCGGCACTGCATCCGACGATGGCCGGGCTCGGCACACTGCGGCGGATCCACCCCCATCGTTCCCGCCAGCGTGCCAGCGTCATCGCGGTCGCGTTGATCGTCGCCTCGCTGGTCCCGGTGGTCGGTTCCACGCTGCGGCCGCTGGACCGCGTGGTGGTGTCCTCACTGTTCGCGCTCATGCTCATCGGCGTCCTCGTGCGCAGCGAGCGCGCCATCGTGCGCAGTGTGCGCAGCGAGAAACGCGCGCAGTACCAAGCTGACCACGACATGCTCACCGGATTGCTGAATCGATCGGCGCTCCTGCGCGCCCCGTCCGGCAACGCGGACCCGTGGTCGGGGTACCCGGTCTGCTTGCTGTTCATCGATCTGGACGGCTTCAAGATGGTCAATGACAGCTACGGCCACGCGGTCGGCGACGAGCTGATCGCGAACGCGGCCTCCAGGATTCGTCGCGTGGTGCGTGAGGACGACATCGTCGCGCGCTACGGCGGGGACGAGTTCGTGGTGCTCTCGCGCCTGGAACGCCGGGAAGCCGCCGCGCTGGCGGAACGGTTGATCGGCGCGTTCGTTCGCCCCTTCGCGCTGAGTGCGGGTGAGATTCCGATCACGGCGAGCATCGGCATCGCCTGCGGGCCGCGCGAGACGCGACATACCGTGCACGATCTGATCAGGGACGCGGACTCGGCGATGTACCGAGCCAAGGAGGATTCGCTCGGTTACGCCTTCCACGACAACACGGCGTTTCACGCCAACGCCGCATTGCGCGGTAATACCGCGCGCCGCAATGGCACAGCCTTCGGCGGTAGCGGTGGCGGCGACGCTCACGCCACGGTCGCTCAGGAGCCGACCGAAGGCGCCAACCGCATCGGTGCACGCGACAGCGAGAGCGGCTTCGGCGAGGACCGTCCACACAAACGGTCTTCGCGGCGCGGCAACGCACAGGCCGAGCGCGCGTTGCCGAGCACGGCGCTGACCGAACCCGAACCTCGACGCACCACATTTCCCAGCGACACCGAAGACGACGCGCCGACCACCTCGAGCGGCAACCCGACAAGCACCTCGGTGTGAGCAGCGGACGACCCGGACGCGATCGCTCAGTCGGTCAGATCCTCCAACAGCCGACGCGCCTGCTCGAGCTCAGCCTGTAACGCCTGCACTTTCGCTTCCTGCACGTCGCGTGCGGCATCCAGGACACCGGCGACCACGTCGGCCACCTCGGGGTGCAACGTCTTGGCCGCCTGGGCCACCGCGGAACTGGCTACCGCGAGTCCACGGACCGTGCGCTTCTTGCCGTTGACCACGTCGACGGTCCACTCGCCGTCGGCGGTGCCGGTGAGCGTCACGGTGACTTCGGGTGTCTTCGTCTTGCGCGCCGCCGTCTTCTTCGCCGCGGGCGCGGCCTCCGGCTTGGTCGCCTCGCCGTTCGGCGAACCCTGTTGTTTGGCAACAGTTTTCGCCGGTGCCGGCGTGGCAGAAGCGGTGCGGGTGGCCGACGGCTGAGTCACGGGCATTTCCTTCGGGGTGGTCGGGACGTATTCGGGTTCGAGCGTGGCGACGGGCTTCGGTGTGGTAGCGGACTTCGGCGTGGCAGGGGTCGCGCCGCGCGGCGGCTTGGTCAAGGTCACCTCGGCCGGAGAGAAAGACAGCACGTCCTTCGATCCGGTCGGTCGGACCTCGAGGAAGTCCTCGATAGAGGGATCGCCGAGCGCGACCACCTTGCCGGAACGGCCTTCCGCGACACCGACGGCCGCGGCGGTGAACCACACCATCGGTGGACGACCACCTTTGATCTCCGCGGCGATCTGCTGAATCTCACTGTCCGACAATGGCTGTGGCTTGGTTCGTGGGGACGGCATGGTAGCTCCGAGCGATATTCGTGGATGACTGCGTGCACAGATGATGCCGCACAGTACCGACAGATCCGCACGCCACCTCCCCTCCGGGGAGCACACACGACCAGAGAAGGGTGGCAGGACCACGCCGAGGCAGGCGACCCTCGTGCCCGAAAACCGATCGCGCAGAGCATCCGCGCCGCGTGCGCGATGACACGATCGTCACCCATCCTCGGCAGCCGAGCGACGTTCGCCAGCGGGACAGCAGGTGCGGCAATACCAGCCCTGAAACCCGCGCCGGCGCCCCGAGAAGAGCGCGCGAATCCGGTCTCGACCGCGCGGCCGAGGCCGCCGGTTGACCGAAACCGCCAGCGGCACGGGAGGCCCGGCGGCATGATGGAGACGACCGAAGCACCGGATAGAGGAAGTGCGCAGATGACCGAACCGTCCGATCTCGCGGCCATGGCAGCCACGGCGACAGCCCAGCTCACCGGACCAGGCGGGCGCTTCGAGCAGGTGGTCGAGCACGTGCTCGGGGCACCGACCCCGGTGATGAAACACCGTGCCCGCTCGCTCGGCGAGCTGCTGTCGCGCTCGGGCGAATTCGGCGACCGCGACTACCTCGTCACCGAGAGTCGGCGCCTGACGTTTCGCGAACACCTCGCACAGGTCGCCGCGCTCGCCACCGCGTTGCGTGAGCGCTACGGCATCGAGAAGGGCGACCGCGTCGGCATTCTCGCGGCGAACACCCCCGAATGGGTGCTGACATTCTGGGCCGCGCAGAGTCTCGGCGCGATCGCGGTCGGCTACAACGCGTGGTGGGTGCCGCGCGAGATCACCTATGGCATCGAACACACCACGCCCTCGGTGCTCGTCGTCGACGCCAAGCGTGCGGCGCTGCTCGCCGAGTTGGACATTCGCGTCCCCGTCTTGACGATGGAACACGATCTACCCGCTCTGGTCGACGAATTCGATTCGCGCACACTGCCGGTCACCGAGGTGGCCGAGGACGACCCCGCCGTGGTCCTCTACACCAGCGGGACCAGCGGACGCCCGAAGGGTGCGGTGCACTCGCACCGCAACCTCGCCTCGGTCGTCGAATACCACCGGTTCGGTGATTATCTCGGCGCCGCACTCGCCGGCAGGGCCGAGCCGCCGAGCGGACGACGTTTCCTGCTCACCTCGCCGCTGTTCCACATCGCCAGCCTGCACAATCTGGTCGTGCCTCGGCTGGTCACCGGCGACACCACCGTCCTGCATCAGGGCGCGTTCGAGGCCGACCGCGTACTGCGACTGATCGAACGCGAGCGCATCTCCAACTGGGGCGCGATGCCCACCATGGCGCATCGCATCCTCGAGGCCGATCTCGAGCGTTACGAGCTGTCGTCGCTGGCCGGGCTCTCACTGAACTCCGCGCCTTCGTCGGCGGCGATGCAACAGGCGTTGCGTGAGCGACTTCCCGTCGCACGCACGTCCCTGGTGACCAGCTACGGGCTCACCGAATGCAGTACGGCGGCGACCCTCGCCAGTCCCGCCGACCTGGCGGCCCACCCGGAGACCGTGGGGCGGCCCATTATCGGCGTGACCGTCGAGATCCGGGACAGCGCGGGTGAACCCGTGGCCGACGGCGTCGAGGGTGAGATCTGGGTGCGCGGCCCATACGTGATGCTCGGCTACTGGAACGACGAGGCCGCCACCGCGGCGGCGATCACCGAGGACCGCTGGTTGCGCACCGGTGACATCGGGACCGAACACGAGGGCCGACTCCAATTATCCGGTCGGCGTTCGGATCTCATCCTGCGCGGCGGTGAGAATATCTACCCCGTCGAGATCGAGCAGTGCCTGGAGGAGCATCCCGCCGTGCGTGAGTGTGCCGTCCTCGGCGTGCCGGACCCCGACCTCGGGCAGCGCGTCGGCGTCATCGTGGTGATCGAAAATGGTGTCACCGCAACCGAACCAGAGCTCGCCAGGTTCGTCGCTGACCGTCTCGCGCGCTACAAGGTACCGACGCAGTGGCGGATCACCACGTCCGCGCTACCGCGCAACGCGACGGGGAAGGTGATACGCGCCGCGCTTGCCGTGTGAGCGCACACGCACCGTGAAGTCTTCGCGCACAGCGTGTCTCTTCGCGATCGACCCCTTCAGGTCCGCGCCCGTGACGTATACGCTCGAAGGTGGTCATGAAAGGCTGCCGCCGTCGATCGGCCGTGCGGCAATCACCAAGGCAGGGGGCCGCCGTGCACAAACGATTACGCCCGCAGGACCGAACCGGTCGGTCCACCAATCGCCTTCCGCTGCCGGGATTCTCGTCCGCCTCCTCGACGGCATCCACCGGGCGCACCGGCGCGGGCGGCATCCGCGATCCGTGGTGGGCACTGCCGCTGGTGCTAATCGTCGGCCTGGCCGCGACACTCGCGGTAGGCGCGCTGCACAACGCGGGCCTGACGGGCTTGCTGATCTTCGGCGCACTGGTGGCGGTCCTCGCGTGCGCTGCCACGCTCACCGCCGATTCACTCCGTGACTACGACCGGCTCGCGGGCATGGTCACGACCACCGGCGCGACCGGGACGCCCGGCTGGCAGTGCACGGCGGACTGCGAATGTCACCAACGTGTCGCCGCCGACTGGTTCGACGAGCCGCAGTGGACGAGCACGGTCCAACCGCAGGAAGGCGGCCGCGGCCCCGTCGGGCTGTGAGCCACCGTCCGTGCGAGCTGTGCAGGCGACGCCGGGCCGCCGCGGCGAAGCAAGCCGGGGCCGAGACCTTCGCCGCGATACCGAGTCCGCCGACCGAGCTGAGCGCGACGACAATTCCGGCCAACCTCGTGGGTCGTGGCCGCAGAGCCCAATGGGACAGCCCCGTGGAGCGGTGAGTGAACCAGCCGCGAAGGGCAGCGGACGAACCGGTCCCGTTGGACGGTGATGAACAGCCCCGCCGGACAATGAACAACCGCCGCGTCGGGCTGTGAACACGGCCCCGCCAAGCGGCGAAGGCACGGCCCCGTCAGGAGACGAAGACACCGCCCCACCAAGCAACGAAGACACCACCGGTCAGACAGTGAACGTGCCTCCCTGGTCGAGACTGTTTCCAGCGAACACCGCCGATCTCCCAACGGTCGGCGCGCGGCGAGCGATGATCGCTGTACCCACGGTGCGCGGTGATCGAGCACACGCGCACCGTTTGGTCTGGTCTCTTCCGGGAACACGGCCCCTAGTGCCGACGACGAGAGGAAGCTAAATGTTGCTACGCCGACTTGCCAGACCGCTGCTGGCCAGCGTGTTCGTTGTGCAGGGTATCGATACGCTGCGTCATCCGGAATCACGGACGAAGACGGCGAACGCTCTGGTGCAGGAGGGACAGGGCCGCCTGCCCGACCAATACGCCGAGAAGCTGCCCGCCGATCCGGCCACGGTGGTGCGCGCCAACGCCGTTGCCCAGGTGGCGGGCGGGACACTGCTCGCGTTCGGCAAGCTGCCCAGGGTGTCCGCGGCGGTGCTCGCGGTGACCGTCGTGCCCGCGACCGTGACCGAGCAGGACTTCTGGAACGAGCAGGATCCCGCGACGAAGGCCGCCAAGCGGGCGGCGTTCCTGAAGGATGTCGGCCTGCTGGGCGGGCTGTTGATCGCCGCCGCCGACACCGAGGGCAAGCCGTCGGTGGGCTGGCGCGGACGCCGCGCCGCGCGCAGGACCGCCACCGCGGTCTCCACCGCGCTGCCGTTCGGCACAGACACCAGTTCGACCGGCGATTCGTTGCGCAAGCACGCCCAGGACGCTGCCGGCCGAGCGAGTGCCTTCGGCGCCGTCGCGGCAAGCAAGGGTGGTGAACTCGCCGAGACTGTGCAGCGCCACGGTCCCGAATGGGCCGAGACCGCGAAAGAACGGGGCATCGAACTCGCGGAAGTGGCCAAGAAACGGGGTGCCGAACTCGCGGAAGTGGCCAGGGACCGAGGACCCGAACTCGCCGAAACCGCGAAGGACCGGGGCGCGAGCTTGGCCGAAATCGCCAAGAAGCGCGGTGCCGATTTCGCCGAGGTCGCCAAGGACCGAGGACCCGAACTCGCCGAAACCGCGAAAGACCGCAGCGCCAACTGGGCCGAAATCGCCAAACAACGCCGCGCCGAACTGACAGAACTCGCCAAGGACCGAGGACCGGAACTCACCGAACTCGCGCGCGACCGAGGCAACAACTGGGCATTGCTCGCCAAGAAACGTGGCGCCGAACTCGCCGAGGTCGCCAAGGACCGAGGACCCGAACTCGCCGAAACCGCGAAAGACCGCAGCGCCAACTGGGCCGAAATCGCCAAACAACGCCGCGCCGAACTGACAGAACTCGCCAGGGAGCGCAGCGGCGAGTTCACCGCGACAGGACGGGGACGCGGACCGGCACTCGCCGCGAAGACCCGCGGCCGCGGTCGGCCCTGGCGGCGCTGAGGCGAACGCGGGTAGCCGAAACCACAACCGCATACTGAACACGCGCGCCACGGCTTTGCCGCTGACACAAGATCGTGTCAGTTTAAAGCCGTGGCGCGCAACGTAATCCGCCCGGACAACGGCATAATGATTGGCCGGGTCGTCCGACACGTCCGGCGTCAGTAGCGCAGGGCCGGCGCCGCGATCGCGCGGTCGCCACGCGGCTGGTTGCGGGATTCGAGCCGGTTGACCCTCGAGAATTTCGGTGCGCTGACCAGCGCACCCACGATGGTCCGAGGGGCCAGATGACCGGATTGTGAGTACCTTCGCGTGGATCTCGACCGATGCAGTACCCCGCCGACCGGCGACGACGCGGCCACGATCGGCCGGGTGACCGATCCGATGCTGCGTCGGCTGATCCGTACGGCGATCGGTTTATCGGAGGATTCGCTCGACCTGCTGACGATGATGAGCGCGCGACTACGCGCCGTCGAGGGGATGACGCTGCGCGATCCGCTCGACGAATGACCCGCAGCGCGGATCGTCGCACCGCCGATTCAGGCGCTCTCCACTTTCGCCCGCACTCCCGGTACGGCCGGAATATGTTGGTATCCACGAAGATTCACCAGTCCGCGACGCTGCGGCGCACCGGCGAGGCGTAGTTCGGGGAACCGTTCGTGCAGCGATCGCAACGCGACCGCGCCCTCCATCCTGGCCAGGTTGGCGCCCAGGCAACTGTGCACGCCACTGCTGAAGGACAGATGTTCCCTGGCGTTGGAACGCGTGATGTCGAAGGTATTCGGATTCTCGAAGGTCTTGGGATCGCGATTGGCCGTCCCGATCAACAGCGTGACCATCGACCCCTGCCTGATCCGTTGACCGGCGATCTCGGTGTCGCACAGAGCCGTCCGCGAGGTGAGTTGCACCGGACTGTCCATGCGCAGGATCTCCTCGATCGCCCCCGGCCACAGTTCGGGGTCGGCGCGCAGGAGGTCGAGTTGCTCGGGGTTCTGGTGCAGCAGCACGATGCCGTTACCGATGAGGTTGACGGTGGTCTCGAAGCCCGCACCAGCGAGCAATACCGCGGACGCGAGCAGTTCGCGCATGGTGAGCTCACCACCCGTGGTGAGCTTGCTGAGGATATTGTCGCCGGGGTCGGCCCGTAATTCCTCGATGTGTTCGGTGAGAAAGTCCTGGCCGTAACGCAGCGCCGCGATGGCCGCGCGGTAGGTGCGCCATGGCAACCCCAGATCCAGCAGCGGAGCACCCGCCTCCCCGATCTCGAGCATCTCGTCCTGCCTGCTCTTGGGGACGCCGAGGATCTCGGAGATGATCGAGACCGGAAGCTGCGAGGCGAAATCGGTGATCAGGTCGGCGTTTTGCCGCGCTTGCAGACCTTCGAGTAGCTCATCGGTGACCTCGGCGATCCGGTCTTGCAACCGACGCACCGCGCGCGGGGTGAACTCCTGCGCGACCAACTTGCGGTAGCGGGTGTGATCGGGCGGATCGACCATCAGCATCGCGGGCGGTTCGACCGGGCTGACCACCGCGAGATCGGTCGCGCGCGCAATGCGGGGAATCGGTTGCGGCAAGCCGGAACCGTCGGTGGAGGTGACACCGAAATTCTTGTCGCGCAGAACATTACGACATATTTCGTGATCGGCGGTTACCCAGGAGGCCGGGGTGCGCACGAGGCGCCCCTCGGCGCGGATGCGGTCACCGTAGGAGTACGGGTCGATGCGGGCGTGCGGATCGGTCATGATCTGAGCGAGGGTCTCGCCGCGACGCGCCCGCGCCCTGAGGTACATACCGGGGCCACCGTGCAGCATCGCCCATCGAATCCAGGTCTTCATGCCATCCCGCCTTGTCGATTCAACTCACCTCACACGCTACGGATTCGCGACCGTCCCGCGCATCCGACCACGGTCGCAGATGCCGCTCCTACCTGGGCATTGCGATCCGACAGCGGTGCAGCGAATGGGTGTACCGACACCGAGATCGCCACATATTCGCCCTCGACCCTCGCGGTGAACCGCGCGAAGTACTCAACAGCGTGGTATTTCGCGCGCGTCCGTGCTTGGGTGTACGTGCTCGTGCGGGAGAACTGCCGGTGATACCGGCCACAGGATGGACAACGGTTCGGGAGGTGGCGGTGTGGTGAGCGTGACGAAAACCGAGAAATTCGAGGCGGTACGGCCCTATCCGGCCCGCACCGGGCCGAAAGGGTCCGCGGTATGGAAACTTGTCACCACCACCGACCCGAAGATGCTCGGCACGATGTATTTGGTAACGGCCATGTCGTTCTTCTTCATCGGCGGCCTGCTCGCGTTGCTGATGCGCGGCGAATTGGCAAGGCCGGGAATTCAGTTCCTGTCGCCGGAACAGTTCAACCAGCTGTTCACGATGCATGGCACGATCATGCTGCTGTTCTACGCGACCCCCATTTTGTTCGGTTTCGCGAATGCCATCCTGCCCTTGCAGATCGGGGCACCCGATGTGGCGTTCCCTCGGCTCAATGCCTTCAGCTACTGGCTGTATCTGTTCGGCGCGACGATCGCGACGGCCGGGTTCGTCACCCCGGGCGGCGCCGCCGATTTCGGGTGGACCGGTTACACACCGCTGAGCTCTATCGTGCACTCACCTGGCGTCGGCGGCGATCTCTGGATCGTCGGCCTTGCGCTGTCGGGGTTGGGGACCATCCTCGGCGGGGTCAATATGATCACCACCGTCGTCTGCCTGCGCGCGCCGGGCATGACCATGTTCCGCATGCCGATCTTCACCTGGAACATCCTGATCACCAGCATTCTCATCCTGCTGGCGTTCCCGCTGCTCACCGCGGCGTTGTTCGGCCTCGCCTACGACCGCCACCTGGGCGGCCACATCTACGACCCCGCCACCGGCGGTGCCCTGCTGTGGCAACACCTGTTCTGGTTCTTCGGCCACCCCGAGGTGTATGTGGTGGCGTTGCCGTTCTTCGGGATCGTCTCGGAGATCTTCCCGGTGTTCAGCCGCAAGCCGTTGTTCGGTTACACGACACTGGTTTTCGCGACAACGGCCATTGCGGCGCTGTCGATGGCGGTGTGGGCGCACCATATGTTCGCGACGGGAGCGGTGCTACTGCCGTTCTTTTCCTTCATGACGTTCCTGATCGCGGTGCCGACCGGAGTGAAGTTCTTCAACTGGATCGGCACGATGTGGCGCGGACAGTTGACCTTCGAGACGCCGATGATGTTTTCCCTCGGCTTCCTCGTCACTTTTCTCTTCGGTGGTCTCTCGGGGGTCATCCTGGCCAGTCCGCCGCTGGACTTTCATGTCACCGACTCGTACTTCGTGGTGGCGCATTTCCATTACGTGCTGTTCGGCACCATTGTGTTCGCGACTTTCGCGGGTATCTACTTCTGGTTTCCGAAGATCACCGGTCGGATGATGGACGAGCGGTTGGGCAAGTGGCACTACTGGACCACCTTCATCGGATTCCACACCACCTTCCTTGTGCAGCACTGGCTGGGTAACGAGGGCATGCCGCGTCGCTACGCGGACTATTTGCCTACCGACGGATTCACGGCGCTCAATACCGTGTCGAGTATCGGGGCGTTCCTGTTGGGCGGCTCGATGTTGCCGTTCATCTGGAATGTGTTCAAGAGCTACCGCTTTGGCGAGGTCGTCACGGTGGACGACCCGTGGGGTTACGGCAACTCGTTGGAGTGGGCGACGACGTGTCCGCCGCCTCGGCACAACTTCTACGAGCTGCCGAGGATCCGCTCGGAGCGGCCCGCATTCGAGTTGCACTACCCGCACATGGTCGAGCGGATCCGCGTCGAGTCGCACGTGGGCTGGGGCTCGGGGCGGCACTCGACCGAGGAAGAGGCCACCGCCAGCGCCCGCCACTGAGCGGCCCCCGCCCTTTTGGTGTTGCCGTAGCGGCAACAATGTTTGCCGAAAACGCCGACCCGGCGGAAGGTGGACGTATGACCGAAACGCACCGCCATGACGCACCGACCAAGAACACCGAGGACTTCTGGGAGGACTTCTACCAGGAGCGCGAACAGGTATGGTCCGGCTCACCCAATATTCTGCTTGTTCGCGAAATCGATTCCGTAACACCGGGTTCCGCATTGGATCTGGGTTGCGCCGAAGGTGCCGACGCGATTTGGCTCGCCGAGCGGGGCTGGCGGGTGACCGCCACCGACGTCTCCAGGACCGCACTGGAGCGCGCCAAAGTACGCGCGGCCGAGAAGAACCTCGACGGCGCCATCGACTGGCAGCGCCACGACTTCGACGAGTCGTTCCCCGACGGCCGGTTCGACCTGGTCTCCGCGCAGTTCCTGCACTCCCCCGTGGCACACGCCAGCGAACGCTCCGCCATCCTGAGCAAGGCCGCCGACGCCGTCGCCCCCGGCGGGCTACTGCTGATTGTCGGACACGCGGGCTTCCCGAGCTGGGCACCGAAGCAACACGATGTACATCTGCCGAGCACCGCCGAGGTACTCACCGAGCTGCGGCTGGACCCGGAGCAATGGGACGTCGAACTCGAGGAGGTCGTCGAACGCGATTTCCCGAGCCCGGACGGTGAGCCAGGCGTCCGCCAGGACAATGTCCTGCGCGTGCGCCGACGCTGACCGCGCTCAGCGCACGGACCGGCCGCTGCGCGGCGCGGGCGCGAAGAGGTCGGCCGAAGGGGCCGAGGAAACCGGGTCGGCCCCTTCTTCGGCGTACCACTCCCACCGGAGCACGCGGGTGAGCAGCGGTGTCGGAATGCCGAGCAGCGTGCGTGCGATCACCGCGAACCGCGTGGAGCCCTGGATCATCGAGTGATGCGCGGCGAGCGCCACCCGACGCTGTCGCGCGAACCGGCCGACCTCGATGCGGTGGGTGATCTCCGGGCGCGCGGTGTACACCGCATCGATCTGCGCGGCGTCGAAACGCAATGGCAGACGGAACCTTTGGATGAGCTCGCCGATGCGTTTCACGCCGTGCCTCGGCATGGTCGCGTCGAGTACCCGTGGCACGTCGGCGATTTCGGCCGCGCGCTTACCCACTTCGTGCACCCGGACATGGTCGCGATGCCCGTAGCCGCCGTTGCGGTCGTAGCTCAGCAGGATCTCGGGGCGCTCCTCGCGCAGGATCGCGGCCAGCCGCTGCGCCGCCTCCTCGATGTCGACGCGCACGAAACGCGAGCGATCCGGTGGGTCGGCTAACAGCACCGGACCGTCGCCGCTGTCGGCATAACCGAGGTACACCACCCGAGCGACGCCGAGGGCGGCGGCACTGACATCCAGTTCGTCCAGTCGCACCGGTGGCACACCCGCCGCGGAGCCGATCAGCCCGTCGGTGGCCACCACGATCACGGTGCGATGACCGTCGGCGGCCAGTTTGGCCAGCGTTCCGCCGGTCAGCAAGGTCTCGTCGTCGGGGTGCGCATGGAAAGCTACGACCGTCGCCATCGCTACATTCTGCCGCACGCCTCGCCGTTCGGCTCGCTGCCGATTTCGCACTGCCACCGGGGGATTCACCACTCCTGGTCGCAATAATAGAACCTGTTCTATTATTGCGACGGTACGCACTCGGCTGACGACAGGAGCACTCATGGCGCCGGAATCCTCGGCCACACCGGACCAGCGGTTACTGGCGGCCGTCGAAGCCTCCCCGCGCGCCGTCGCGGTCCATGACAGGGCGGCCTGGGTCGGCCTGTTCACCGCCGACGCCACCGTGAACGACCCGGTCGGATCGGCACCGCACACCGGACACCAGGCCATCGGTCGCTTCTACGACACCTTCATCGGGCCGAACACCATCGAGTTCCAGGTCGACCGCGACATGATCCATTCCGCGGTGAACACCGTGGTCCGCGACCTCACCCTGCGCACAACGATGTCCACCGGCGCCACGATCATCGTCCCGATGCACCTGCGCTACCAGCTGGTCGAACGCGAGGGCGAATGGAAGATCGCGCAGCTGGCCGCGCACTGGGAACTGGCTGGCATGATCGTGCAGCTGCTACGCACCGGCCTGCCCGGCCTCGCCGCCAGCGCCAAACTGGGTCCACAACTGATAGCCAACCTGGGCGTCGGCGGGGCCGCAGGCATGCTGCGCGGGCTCTTCGGCGTCGGACGCGCGGGCAAACGGGCGACCGACCGACTGTTCCACGCGGCCACCGAGGCCGAGACCGACCGGGTCCGCGACCTGCTACACACCGACGCGGTGCTCGAAATACCCGTGGGGACAAAGGTTTCGGTCGAGGAATTCACCGCGAAGGCCGCGCACCTGCGCTGGGACAAGGTGATCGCGGCGGGCCGATCGGTCTCGACCTCGATTCGACTCGGTCCGACCGGCGGCGTCGCCCTGCTCGAATTCGACAAGGGCACAACGAAGGTCACCGCGCTGCGCGTATTCCTCGATTCCGAATCCTGATCCATCCGCGCGGCGTACGCGGCCGCCGAACACTGACGGCTGGCCGCCCATCGCTTCGCACAGCGTGGTGACATTCGGCCTACCGCAGGCTTCTTCGCGGCCATGGCAACACTCGAACCGCCGCGCGAGAGTGCCGGGGCGCTCCCACCGATACCGATCGTGGCGCTATTGCGCCGATCCTGTCGGCCGACGCCGCGGGCCGGGGTTTCAACGCTCGGTTGGGTGCTGCGAATCCAGGTAGGTCGGTGCTCGCGCCGGGAAATTCGCGGCAATCCCCGTCCCCGCACTGCGCGAATCTCTCCCATCGTCGCACCGAGTGTCGGCGTGCGCCCGTGACGGGCGCGAATGGGAACGAGAGGGAATGGCGATGGTCCAGTGGACCGATCCGGGGGCCGAAGAGCCCAGGAAAGTGGCGGTGATCGGCAGCGGTGTCGCCGGGCTCACCGCGGCGTGGGTGCTGTCGGAGTCCGCGCGGGTCACGCTCTACGAGGCCGACGACCGGCTCGGCGGGCACGCGGACACCCACCAGATCGCAGCCGATGACGGTGGCTCGATCGGTGTCGACACCGGTTTCATCGTGCACAACGACCGCACCTACCCCACCCTGCTGCGCCTGTTCGCCGAACTCGGCGTCGCGACCCAGGAATCGGATATGAGCATGTCGGTGCGCTGCGACGAATGCGGCCTCGCGTACGCGGGTGCGCGCGGCATCGGCGGCTTGTTCGCTACACCCCGTTCGCTGACGCGCGGGCGCTACCTGCGGATGCTCGGCGAGGTACCCCGATTTCACCGGCTCGCGCGCGCCGAACTCACCGCCGAAACCCCCAACACCCGCACCCTCGGCGAATTCGTCGCCGCCACAGGGTTTTCCCGCTACTTCATCACGCACTTCCTGACGCCACTGGTCTCGGCGGTGTGGTCGTGCGACCCGGCGATCGCGCTGCGCTACCCCGCGCGCTACCTGTTCACGTTCCTGGAACACCACGGCATGCTCACCGTGTTCGGGTCACCGACCTGGCGGACCGTGACGGGCGGCTCCGCGACCTACGTCCGCGCGATCGCCGAACGACTCGACCGCGTGCACGTCACCACCCCGGTGCGGGCGATACATCGGCTGACCGACAGCGTCGCGGTACGCGATGACGCCGACAAGGTCGAGACCTTCGATGCCGTGGTGGTCGCCACCCACCCCGACCAGGCGCTGGCGCTGCTCGCCGAGCCGACCGACGCCGAACGCGAGGTGCTCGGGGCGATGCCGTATTCGCGCAACCACACGGTGCTGCACACCGACGCCAGTGTGCTGCCAACGCCACGGCGCGCGCAGGCGTCCTGGAATTATCGGCTTCCTTCCTGTTCAGCGCAGGTAGATCGGGTACTCGTCAGCTATGACCTCACTCGACTGCAACGCCTCCACGACGTGGATCACCGCCGATTCCTGGTGACCCTCGGCGACGAGGAAGCCCTCGACCCCGACTCGATCCTGGAGCGCATGGATTACCAGCACCCGCGCTACACCCCCACCTCGGTCGCCGCACAGGGCCGACTCGACGAGATCGGCTGTGCACGCGTGGCCTTCGCCGGTGCCTACCACGGCTGGGGGTTCCACGAGGACGGCGCGGCCTCCGGGTTGCGCGCGGCCCGACGACTCGGCGCGCAGTGGACGGGTCGACCCGCCGTGGCGCTGCCCGCCTCATGACCACCCCGCGTACGCACACCACGACGGCGCGGATCGTGCGCACCAGAATCCACCACACCCGCCTGGACCCCACTCGATACGCCTTCCAGACCCGCAGCTACAGCTGGTTGGTCGACCTGGACGAACTGCCGAGTCTGCCCCGCGTGCTGCGCCCCTTCGCCGGATTCCGCTCCCGTGATCATCAGGGCGACCCGCAGCGCACGCTGCGCGCGAACATCGACACGTACCTGCACGAGAACGGCATCGACCTGGGTGGCGGCCGGGTGCGGATGCTCGCCAACGCGAGCGTCCTCGGGTACGTGTTCAATCCGCTGACGCTGTACTGGTGCCGCGACCACGACGACCAGCCGATCTGCGTGGTCGCCGAAGTGCACAACACCTACGGGCAGCGTCATCGCTATCTGCTGCGTACCGACGAGCGCGGCCACGCGCGCACGCCGAAGGAGTTCTACGTCTCCCCGTTCAACGAGGTGCGCGGTGAGTACCGGATGCGCCTGCCCGAGCCCGACGAACGGCTGCACGCCTCGATCGTCCTCGCCGACCCGGAGCCGGTTTTCGTCGCCGCGATGACCGGACGTTGTCTGACGGCCACCACCGGTACGGTGCTGCGCGCGATCATCGAGGTACCGCTGGCGCCGCTGCTGGTCGCCGTACTCATCCGATGGCACGGCGTGCGCCTGTGGGCGCGCGGCCTGCACATCATCCCCCGACCCGCCTACCTGGAGGAGGCTTCGCGGTGACCGTCGAAACGACCGAACCACTCACCACCCCCACCGCCCCGCCGACGACGACCCGCTGGCCCGACGTCGAACACATTCCCTCCGGCCTACGCGCAAGAGTCGCCGCCGCGGTGGCCCACCGGCTGTTGCGGCACGCCGTGCGCGATCTCCCGCTGCGGGTCGAATATCCGGATGGCACCGCGATCGGACGCGGCGTCGACGACCCCGACGCACCGCGACTGATTCTGCGTCGCCCCGACGATTTCGCCAGACGACTCGGTGTCGGCGGTCTGATCGGGTTCGGCGAGTCCTATATGGCCGGTGACTGGTCGGCGCCGGATCCCGCCGCGACGCTGGCGGTGTTCGCGGCCGACATCGATACCCTCGTCCCGGCGCCACTACGTGCGCTTCGCCGCTACTACGTGTCGAAACACCCTGCGGCCGAACGCAATAGCGAATCGAATACGCGCGAGAACATCGCTCGGCATTACGATCTGTCCAACAGCATGTTCGAGCTGTTCCTCGACGAAACGCTCACCTATTCCAGCGCGCTGTTCCCGGTCACCACGACCCAGCCGCAGTGGTCCGACCTGGCCGACGCCCAACGCGCCAAGATCGACCGCTTGCTGGACCGCGCACACGTCGGTCCCGGTACCCGTGTCCTCGAAATCGGCACGGGCTGGGGCGAATTGGCCCTACGCGCCGCCGCGCGCGGTGCGTCGGTGCGCTCGGTGACCTTGTCGGTGGAGCAGCAGGCACTCGCGCGGGAGCGGATCACGCAAGCCGGTCTCGCCGACCGGGTGAGCGTCGATCTGCTCGATTACCGCAGCGTCGAGGGCGAATACGACGCGGTGGTGTCGGTGGAGATGATCGAGGCGGTCGGCTACGACTACCTCGAGACGTTCTTTCGCACCATCGACCGGGTGCTCGCACCGAACGGTCGGGTGGTGATCCAAGCGATCACGATGCCGCACCGAAGGATGCTCGCCACCCGCAATACCTACACCTGGGTGCAGAAGTACATCTTCCCCGGCGGCTTCCTGCCCTCCACCCGACTACTCGAAGAAGTGACCGCGCGCAGCACCGAACTGGTTGTCGACGAGCGCTTCTCGATGGGCGCGCACTACGCGCACACGTTGCGGCTGTGGCAGCAGCGATTCAACGCACACGCCGAGGACGCCGCCGCCCTCGGATTCGACACGATTTTCCGCAGGATGTGGCGGTTGTACCTGGCGCACTCCGAGGCCGGGTTCCGCTGCGGATACCTCGATGTCCAGCAGATCGTGTTCACCAGGAACGCCAGCTGAGACCGGCAGTCAGCACGGGAAGGTTCGTCACGATGCGCACTCGCCCCGCGAATACGGAGAATACGGCGAATACCGAGAAGGTCGATCCAGGCTTGCTCGATGCCGCGCTCGACCGAGCGATCCTGCCCGGCTACAGCCGATTCGGGCTGTGGGTGCGACGGCGTGCCCAGCCCGCCGACAGCGCCGAACCCGCCGCGATGCGTGGTCGCACCGCGGTGGTGACCGGTGCCAATTCGGGCATCGGCAAGGAGTGCGCCAGCGCCTTGGCCCGCCGCGGCGCCACCGTGGTGCTCGCCGTGCGCAATCGCGCGCGCGGCGAACAAGCCCGCGCCGATATCGTGGCCGCCTGTCCCGAGGCCGATGTCAGGGTGGCGCTCTGCGATGTGTCCGACCGTGATTCGGTGCTCGCCTGTGCCGAGAAACTGAACGACGAGCTGGCGCGGGTGGATGTCCTGATCCACAATGCGGGAGCGCTGCCCAGTGAGCGCGAAGAGAACGCACAGGGTCACGAACTGGCGCTGGCGACCCACGTACTCGGCCCGCTGCTGCTCACCGACCGGCTGATGCCAGCGTTGACCAGCGCACCCGCGCCGAGGGTGATCTTCGTGTCCTCCGGTGGGATGTATGCCCAGCCGCTGGTGGTCGACGATCCTGAGTATCGTCACGGCCGTTATCGCGGCGCGACCGCGTACTCGCGCACCAAACGCATGCAGGTCGCGCTCACGCCGCTGATCGCGGAACACTATGCACCGCAGGGCCTTTCGGACGTCCACTCGATGCATCCAGGATGGGTCAACACGCCGGGCATCGCCGCCTCGCTGCCCGGCTTCCACCGGTTGACCGGTCCGCTGCTACGCAGCCCCGCCGAAGGAGCGGACACGGCGGTGTGGTTGGCGACGACGTCGACAACGCTGCCACCGGGCCGGTTCTGGCACGACCGCAAGGTGCGTCCGGAGCACTACCTGCGCCGGACGCGCTATACCGCCGACGAGGTCGAGCGGCTCTGGCGTTACTGCGGCACGACCGTGGGGATCGCCGTGGACTGATCACCTGTTCGGGCAATGCCATTGTCGGTCACGATTCCCACGCGGTCGCGCCCAGCCGAGGGACACAGCCTGCGCACAGTGCACATTCGTGTGATGCGGTGCGGCTACGGGCAGGAAGTCCGCCGACGAAGCAGATCCCGCTAGGCTCGGCGCGCAGGGTGACGGACGCGGGAAGAGGTATCGGGCGATGGATGTGAGCCGTTCGCTTGCCCGGCAGTCGGTGATCGTCGCGGCCGTCGCCGCGCTGACCGACAGCTCGATCGTCCTGTTGACCGGGAACTTCGGTGCCGCACCATGGCCGATGATCGCCGTGGCCCTCGCGATCGTCGCCGTCGACCTCGGCATGGCGCTGCCGCCGCGCACCGCCGGTGCTGTCGCTGTCGCCCAAGTAGTGGTGCGGCTGGCGGCGGGGGCGCTGCTGTCGATGCCAAATAGTGTCACCGATGTCGGCTACTTGGTGGCCGGATATCGCGCGGGTGCATGGCTTTCGGGTCCGAGTTCGGTGCTGAGCATGCTGTTGCTCTCCTGCGGCGTTGCGGCGGGGCGCCTGCTCGACAGCAGCTATCACGTCGATCCGAGACTGCTGGTGATTTCCATGGTCGCCTCGGGCTGCGTGCCGTGGCTGGTCGGTCGTTATACGGCGGCTCGCGGCGCCTACATCGCCGACCTGGAACAGCGCGAGCAGCTGCGACATCAGCAACATCGCGTCGCGCTGGAGCGCGCCGTCAGCGACGAACGCGCCGCGATCGCCCGCGATCTGCACGATGTGATCTCCCATCATGTCAGCGCGGTCGGGATCCACGCGGGGGTCGCGCGCATGGCGATGACCGCCTCCGGCACCGCCACCACCGGCGACGACACCGCGGCGATTCGCTCGCTGGAGGCGGTGGAGTCCAGCAGTCGGGCGGCGATGGTGGATCTACGCAGGCAACTCGACCTGTTGCACGGCCACGACGACGAGAGCGTGCGCCAGCCCGGTATCGCCGACATCGACGGCCTGGTCGAGACGGTGCGCACGGCGGGCATGCTGGTCGAGGTCCACGTGCGGGGCGCGCCGGTGACACTGCCGGATTCGGTGAACATCACGCTGTATCGCATCGCCCAGGAAATGCTCACCAACGCGCTGCGTCACGGCGACGGCACCAGCGCCGAACTCGCGGTGACCTACACCGAGCGACGGGTCCGCGTCAGCGCGACGAACCCCTTGCCACGGCGTCCGCAATCGCAGGACGACACCGACACCTCGTTACCCAGGGGCCTCGTCGGGCTGCGCCGCCGCGTCGAATTATTCGACGGCCGACTGGATTACGGCGTCGACGCCGAGCGCACGCGGTGGCACATCGAAGTCGACATACCGATCGGAGAATCTTAGCCCCTCCCCGCGGATAAACCCGGGGGATTTCCAGCTCGGACTGCGCCACCAACCGCCCCGGAAGGAGGCCAGCAATGTCTTACGTCGTCAACACTGACACGGTCGAGTTCTACCGTGGCCGCCAACATCACTCTGGCAGCGTTGCGATCTCGGTCCTCGGCGTGACCACACTCGGCACACTCGAAGACACGCACATCCAGGTCGAGCCGCTGCTTGGCTCTCGCACCACAGCTCGAACAGGTCATCGTCGTATAGGCGGGCCGAACCAGCACCAAATCCCGGCTGCCCACTTTGTGGACCAACTCGTACTTCGTCGCCACTGTCGGCGGCGCGACCCTGGAGGTAGTGAAACGTTATGTCGAGAATCAGAAAAATGCTTGACCTCGATTCCTCCCCACGCCTGAAGGCGGGGGTTTCCATGGGGCCTACCCGATGAATTCCGCGATCCGCATTCTGATCGCCGACGATCACAGCATGTTCCGCTCGGGACTGCGTGCCGTGGTGGACAGCCAGGCAGACCTCGACTGTGTCGCCGAGGTGAGCGACGGACGTAGCGCTGTAGCCGAAACCGCGAGGCTGCGACCGGATGTCGCCATCGTCGACGTGCGGATGCCGAAGCTGGACGGGCTCGCCGCGACCAGCCGGATCGTCGCGGCGGGCGGCACCAAGGTACTAGTACTCACTACCTACGACAGCGATACCAACCTGTATCGCGCGCTCCAGGCGGGCGCGAGCGGTTTCCTGCTCAAGAGCCTGCGTCCGGAGGAACTCGTCACCGCGATCCGGGTCGCGGCGCGCGGTGACGCCATGATCGATCCTTCGATGACCCGCCGACTGGTCGGACGATTCACCAAAAGCATTGCCCCACAGGATATTCCCAAGGAAGCCTCGCACCTCACCGCACGCGAGAACGAGGTGCTGCTGCTCTTGGCCGCCGCACACAGCAATGCCGAGATCGCGACCATGCTCGGGGTCGGCGAGGAGACCGTGAAGAGTCACGTCTCCCGGATTCTCGCGAAACTCGGTGTGCGCGACCGGATACACGCCGTGGTCTACGCCCACCAGCACGGAATGGTCTCGCCGACCGAGGACTTCGAGCAACGCTGACCCGCACGGCCATTCACGGCTTCCGAAGCGTGGGTACCGAAGTTGGGACCTGACCGTCCGAATGCGGCACCCCGACCGCGCGGTCAGTGCTCACGACTGACGGACTCGAGCACGCTCGGCTACGGATCCAGCTCTGGACTGTGGCGCAGACGTGCCCGTTTCGCTCGCACCCCGACCACGATGAGAACCCCGAGCGTCGTCAGATACGGTGCCGCATCGGAGAATTGCATCGGCAATCCGACGGTCTGCAAGCGGAAGCCGAGGGCTTGGGAGTACGCGTAGACGGTCAACGCGGCCAGCACCGCGACCGGTCTGCCTCCGGTGAGCAGCAGAATGAGCACGATGATCCATCCGCGTCCCGCCGACATGTCCTCGGTGAACAACGCGACCGAGCCGAGGGAGAGTTCGGCGCCGGCGAGCCCGCACAGCAAACCCGAGGCCAGCAGTGCCGCGATCTGATACCGGTCGGGTCGGATGCCCAGCGACTGCGCGGCATCGGCGTGCGCGCCGACCCCGCGCAACCGCGTGCCGATCACGGTGTGGCGCAGGAAGACATACACCGCGGGTATCGCGACGAGTGTGAGCAACCCCAGCGGACTCGAGACCGTGAGCGTCGGCCCGATCAGCGGAATATCGTGTGGCGCGGTCCAATGCGGCAGGCGTGCCAGATCCGGCCGAGTGAAGGTGCCGCGTACGTGGAAGGTCGCCACGAGCCCGAACGCGGTCGTTCCGGAGACGAGCAGGTTGATCGCGGTACCGAGAATCAGCGGATCGCCGTGGCGCGAGACCGATCCGACGGCGAGCAGGTAGGCGACCCCGCCGCTGGCCGCGACCGCGACCAGCACCCCCACGGTGGCGCTGCCCGACAACGCACTGCCGGTGACCGCGGCGAAGCAACCGGTGAGCAGCAGCCCCTCCAGCGCGACATTGAACACCCCGGCCTGATGACACAGCAGTCCGCCGATGCCGAGCAGCAGCAACGGGATCAGGCTGCGCACGGTCGCGGCGACGATGTCGGGCGAGAGCACGAGGTCGAGATGGTTCATCGACGCACTCCCCACCGCAGCGCGAGTTTGCGGGGCGTCAGCCGCAGCGACACCAGGAAAACGACCATCGCCTGCACGATCGTGGACACATACGACGAGAGTCCGTAGTCGCGTTCGAGTTGCGCCGCACCAACGGTCAGCGCCGTGAACAACAACCCGACCAGCAGCACGGCGGCGGGTTTGTTGCGAGCCAACATCACCACCAGCAGCGCGGTGATGGGATAACCGGTGCCGTCCAGGCCGCCGTCGATCAGCCGATAATGCGTGCCGAGCACCACCAGGATCCCCATCAGCCCGGCGATGGACCCGCCGATCGCCATATTGGCGAGGATCGCGCGCTCCGAGCGCACCCCCACCGAGGTCGCCATCTTCGGGTTCAGGCCGATCAGCGCGGTCTCGTAACCGATCGGGAGACGGGCATTGATGAACAGGCACACCGCGAAGATCACCAGGACCACCAGCAACGACCAGTTCAGTCCGGCACCGAGCAGGGTGAGCACGCCGCGACGACCGGACACCCACTCGAGCAGCTGGCCGAGCCACGAATCATGCGGCGCCAGTACGCCGACCCTGCGCGCGAGCGGAATCGACGCCGAGGCGTCCCTGGAGGACGCGGGGTCCTTCAACACCACCTTGATCAGATATGACGTGGTCGAGAGGACAGGAAAGTTCAGCAGCAGCGAGGTCGCGAACACCGGTGCCGACAGCCAGGTGAACAATACCGCCGACGCGCTCGACAACAACGCGCCACCCACCATCGCCGCCGCCAGCGCGACCGGGATCGCCAACCATCCCGGTCCAGGCATGTGCAGAACGACGACGGTGCCGAACAGACCACCAAGGACGAATTGTCCACTCGCACCGAGATTGAACTGCCCGGCGCGAAACGAGAACGACAGCGCGAGGCCGAGCCCGATCACCGGGACGGCCTGCTGCATCGTGGTCACCAACCCCGGACCGATCAGCGCGGCACCGAACATGTTCGCGTAAACCGCGAGCGGATCGTTTCCGGTGGCGGCGAACAGAATCGACAACGCGGCCAACGTCACCACGACGGCCGCGACCACGTCCAGCGCCCGCACCCGGCCCTCGGCGCTCATCCGCAGCCGCTCCCGACTCGGCCACCGGATCGAAACGCTCACCCGCCCACTCGTTCCAGTTCGGCGACCGCACCGGACATGAGCAGTCCGAGGCGTTCGGCATCGGCTTCGGCCACCGGCAGTTCGGCAACGACGCTGCCCCGACACAGCACCACGATTCGGTCGCTGAGGGTGAGCAGTTCGCTGAGCTCGCTGGAGATGAGCAAGACCGCGCCGCCGCCGTCGCGATATTCGTCGAGCCGGTCGTAGATGAACTCGATGGCACCGAGATCGACTCCGCGCGTGGGCTGTTCGGCCAACAGCAGCGGTGCGGCATGGGCCAACTCGCGGGCGACGACGAGCTTCTGGATATTGCCGCCCGACAGTGTGCGCACCGCGCGCGCGGGATCGGCGACCTTGATGCCGAACCGGCGAATCAGGCCTTCCGCGTGCGCGCGCATCGCCCGCGGTCGCAGGATGCCGCGCACCGAGATCGGCGCACGGCGATGGAAGCCCGCGACGAGCGAAGTGACGATATCGCCGTCACCCGCGACACCGTCGCGGTGACGATCCTCCGGGATGTGCGCCAAGCCGTGCGCGCGCCGGTCGGCATTGTCGAGGCCGGTGATATCCACGTCGGCGAGCGTGACGCTGCCGCGCTCGAGCGCGCGATGACCGGCCACCACCCCGGCCAGCGTCTCTTGGCCGTTGCCAGCGACCGCCGCGATCCCGACGATCTCCCCTGCCCGCACGGTGAGCGAAACATCGTGCAACGCACCCCGATCCCGTTCGGCGGTGCTCACGTGTTCGACCCGCAATACCGCGTCGCCGCTGGGGTGCGCCGCTCGGCGCGGGTGCAGATCGATCGTGCGACCGGTCATGTATCCCGCGAGCTCGGCGGCGCTGGTCTCGGCCGTGGACGCGGTGAAGACCTCGGCGCCGTCGCGCAACACCAGCACCCGGTCGGTGGACTCGATGATCTCGTCGAGCTTGTGGCTGATCAGGATGACCGCGCGTCCCTGCTCGGCGAGCGTGCGCAACACCCGCAGCAACGCGCGCGCCTCCTGCGGGGTCAGCACACCGGTCGGCTCGTCGAGAATGAGCAGTTCGGCGCCGCGATAGAGCGCTTTCAGGATCTCGATGCGCTGTAAGACGCCGACGGGAAGGTCATCGATCGACGCGTCGGCGGGCACGTCGAGTCCGTACTCCGCCGACAACCGCGCGACCTCGCCGGTCGCGTCGCGACGACGTAGCAGACCGAAGCGACCTGGCTCTGCGCCGTAAACGACGTTCTCCACCACCGACATTCCGGGAAACAACTGGAAATGCTGAAAGACCATCCCGAGGCCGTGCGCGATCGCCGCCGACGGCGAATCCAGTACGACCGGCTCGCCGTCGATGCGGATCCGACCCGAATCGGGGCCGTGCACGCCGAACAGAATCGACATGAGCGTCGATTTCCCCGCACCGTTCTCGCCGACGATGCCGAGCACCTCCCCGCGCTCGACCCGCAACGAGATGGCGTCGTTGGCGAGCACGGTGCCGAATCGTTTGGTGATCGACTCCAATTCCAGTGTGCGCATGGTGACCTAGTTGTCGGCGTGCGGAATGGTGATCTCGCCGTTGATGATTCGTTGCCGCGCGGCACGCACCTGGTCGAGCACATCGGGTCGAGTCGACACCACGCACTGGCCGCTGCCACCCTCCTCGATCAGGCTGGTCACCGTGGAGCCATCGCGTGCCAGACCGTATTCGGTGGCGGTACCGCCACTTTCGCCGTCGCGGATCTGGGTCAGCAGATCGAGCACCACCTTGTCGATCCGTTTGACGGCATTGTCGACGATCGTGCCGGGCGCCTGCGGGCACTGATCGACATCGACGCCGTAGGCCAGCACACCCTTGCTCTGCGCCGCCGCCTCGAACACGCCGCCGTTACCACCACCGGTCACCCCGTAGATCTGATCCGCGCCCGCCTGAATCGCGGTGAGCGCCAGCTCTTTCGAGCGCGCGGGATCACCGACAGCGTTTTCCCCGCCGACGAACAGCTGCGTGTCCACCACCGTCGGGTCGACGCTGCGCGCGCCGAGGGCGAACGCGTCCGACCACCGATGGAAGAACGGCGAGTCCTTGGCCGCGACCGTCGCGATGTGGTGGGTTCGGGTCAGCAGACCGGCCTCGACGCCGAGCAGATAGGACGCCTCGTACTCGCTGAACTTGCCGCAACGCAGATTCGCCGGAATCTCCGGCGGGCACGAGTCGACAAGGGCGAACTGCTGATCCGGGTACTTTTCCGCGTACTCGGTCACCAGATCGTTGAAGTCGTAGGTGATCAGCACGATCGCGGCGGGCCGCCGCGCGATCGCGGCCTCGATGTTCGACCTGCGCGACTGCTCGTCGGTGCTCTCGTAGGTTCGCGCGGTCGCACCGAGCGCCGCGGCGGCGCGCTCGGTGCCGGTCTTGCCGAGTTCGAGGAACTGGTTCTGTCCGATCGGCGCGTCGGTGATGTAGATGAACTCCGAGGAGCCGTCGGCGGCGGCGGTGTCACCACCGCAGGCCGTGGTCACGGCGAGCAGCGCCACCGTGGCCACGAGCCAGGCCGCACGGGTGATCGGGAAGGGAGTTGGCATGGGTGGTTCTCCGAACGATGGGTGGGGGCGAGGAGGGTCAGCGCCGAGCGTTGTCGGCGGCTTCGGCCTCGGCGCGCTCGCGAAAACTGTTGAGGAAACTGCGTGGTGCGGTGCCGTTGACGGCGTGCGCACCGACCAACGCGGCCTTGTAGACCGCCGGGTTGTGCGAGGAGATGGTGCGCGCGTTGCGCCAGTGCCGGTCGAGCGCGAGATTCGAGCGCACCGCCGTCGCGCTGCCCGCGTCGAACAGTCGCCAGGCCGCCGCACCGACGAGTTCGGTGTTGGCGACCTGGGTCGCCGCCGAAGCCAGCAGGGCGCGCTGCACCCGATCCTGACCGGGGTCGAGACTGAATTCCTCCAGCGTGCGCGCCAGTTCCAGCACGTTGGCGCGCGCCGAGTACGCCTTGGCGCTCACCTCACCCACGATTTGCAGCACCTGCGGGTCGTTGGCGGGTTCCGGTGTAGAAGCCAGCGGATAGGAGCGACCGCGCCCGCGCACGAGGGCCGCCGCGTCATCGGCGATGGCACGGGCGATGCCTGCCTGCGCCGAGGAGTGCACGAACTGGTAAAACGCCTCCATGTAGTCATTGGCCAGCGGGTTGCGGTGATAGACAAGGTATTCGGGGTCGACGGGGACGTTGTCGAACTCGGCGGTGCCGCTCGCGGTCAGCCGCTGACCGAAACCGTCCCAGTCGTCGACGATCGTGATGCCCGCGCTGTGGCGGGGCACCAGGGCCGAGACGAACTCGCCTTCGCGCACCACCAGCACATTGAGCCAGTCGGCGTACAGGCTGCCGGTGGTGTAGAACTTGCGACCCGACAACACGTGCTGCGCACCCACCCGCTCGAGCGTCGTGCTGAGTGCGGTGAGATTCGAGGTGTTCAGCTCGGCACCGGCCGGGCCGAAGAAGGCACCCTCGGCGGCCGCGCGCAGCAAGCCCTCGCGGGCCGCGCTCTGCGGCGCGAGGCGCAGTATCTCGGTGAGTCCGAGGTGACCGCGAAAGATCTGCGCCAGATTGGAATCGCCCGCCGCGATGTCGATCAATACCTGCGCCAGCACAGGTATTGACGCACCCGCACCACCGAATTCGACGGGAACCCGCAGCCCACCGACTCCCGCGCTCAGTAATTCGGCCAATTGTTCGGTGGGCAGGATGTGTTCGCGGTCGCGGACCGCCGCGCCGTCGGCGAGTCGCTCGACGACTTCGGCGATCGCGCCGAGCCGTTCCTCCAGATCCACCGCGGCCATCAGTACCCCGTTCGTCGACGCGCATAAGACGTCGCGAATGTATACCGGCGCAGGATTTTCCAGCCCGAGGCCCGAGCCGTGCCCGCGCGCCACGCGCACCGATGGTGTCGCGATGACCAGCGCCGCAGCCGTCGACCCCGACTACGAGAATGCTTTGGTTCATCGTGAGAGAAAATTCGCGACAAACTCCCCCGCGCGGGCGCCGACACCCGTGCGGCATTTGTTGAACATATGCGCTCACCCTGGTCGAAACTGTTTACCGCACAGCCGTGTTCACGCACGATTACCTGCGGACCATGGGAATTCTCCCGATCATTCGCACCTACGAACGGACGGCAATGGCATGTCTGGTGGAGCCGAATCCGAGTCCGCGCTATTCCGATTCTCCGAGGAGGTACGAGACGCCCTCGACCACGAGCTACCGGTCGTAGCACTCGAATCCAACGTTGTCGCACATGGATTCAAGGCACCGGAGAACATCGACGTCGCCCACGCGGTCGAGCAGGCCGTTCGGGCCGGTGGCGCGGTGCCGGCGACGATCGCGATCGTCGACCGACAGGTACTGATCGGCACCTCCGAGGACGATCTGCTCCGACTGGCCACCGGCACCGCGGCCGCCAAGGTGACCAGCCGCGATATCGCGGTCGCGCTGGCGCGCCCGACCCTCGGCGCGACCTCGATCTCGGCGACGATGGCGCTGGCCCACCGCGCGGGGATCACGACCGTCGCGTCGGCAGGTCTCGGTGGGGTGCACCGCGGCGCGGAGACGAGCATGGACATCTCCTCCGACCTCACCGAATTGGCGCGAACGGATCTCATCGTCGTGTGCGCGGGGGTGAAGAAGATCCTCGACGCCGGGCGAACGCTCGAATTCCTGGAAACCCAGGCGACCCCGGTGATCGGCTACCGGCACCTGCCGTTTCCCGCGTTCTACTGCCGCGAAAGCGGTCACGACACCCAGGTCAGGATCGACGACCCCCGCGAGGTCGCCGATATCGCCCGCCTGCACCGCCGTTTCGCGGGCTCCGGCTCGATTCTCGTCACCACACCGATCCCCACCGAATCCGCCTTGGACAGCGCCGAGATCGAGGCCGCGATCCAGCAAGCCCTGGCCGAGGCACAGGAGCAGGGCATCACCGGACCCAAGGTCACCACCTTCGTACTGCGGGCCGTCGACGCAGCCACCGGCGGCGCCGCGGCAGCCGCCAACCGCGCGGTCCTGATCAGCACCGCCCGCGCGGCGGCCGACATCGAGGTCGCCCGCGCGCATTCCGCCGACCCAGCCCGAGGAGCATTGGATGCCGTCTGACCAGCCACACACCCCGCGACCGGTCTCCGCGCTCCTGTTCGACCTGGACGGCACCTTGCTCGACACCCCGCGCGCGATCGCCGAACAGTTCGCCGACGCGGTCGAGTCCGTCACCGGAACACATCCCGGCCTCGAAAACGCACGTCGGCTGATCGGCGCGCCGCTGGAGCGGATGGCCGGTGCGCTCTCCGGCAGCGATCCCGAGTCGGACACCGCGCGGAAGGTCGCGGACGCATACCTGGCCCGCTACCGCGAGGTCATCGTGCCCAAGGCCGCCGACCTGCTGTTCCCCGGCGTCCACACCGGTCTCGACCGATTCCTGGACGCGGGCCTACTGCTCGCGGTCGTCACCAGCAAAAAGCAACAGAGCGCGGAGCTGATCCTCGAATCCGCGGGCCTGCGCGGCTATTTCGCCGCCGTCGTCGGGGCGGACCGAGCCCAACACCCGAAACCGCACCGCGACAGCGCCGATGTCGCCCTCGCCGAACTCGGCCTGACCGAGCCCGGCCCCGCCGGCGCCGTCATCGGTGACACCGCCGCCGATATCCAACTCGGACAGGCGATCTCCGTCTTCACCATCGGGGTGAGCTACGGCGTGCTCTCGGCCGAGGAGATCGCCGCGACCGGACCCGATGCCATCGCCACCACCTTCGACGACGTCACGAGCACCGTATTCACCCGGATTGAAAGGGGATCCACGCCGTGAGCACTTGGACCCGCCCGAAGACCGACCCCGTAGCGCTCGACAAATATCTGGACAGCAACGTCTTCGTTCTCCCCGAGCAACCCGGCCTACTCGCCTTGCACACCGAGGCACGCAACGCCGAGACCGGCCACGAACGCTTCGTCCGCCTCACCCAGCGCATCATCCGGTTGCTCCTGGAATCCGCACTGTCGCATGTGGAACACCGTCCGCGCGCGGTCGTGACCCCCACCGGCAATGTCTTCGACGGTGTCGAACCCGTAGACCCCGCGCTCTACGCCGTGTCGATCCCCCGTGCCGGCGATGCGCTCGAAAGTGGTCTGCGCGAGATCCGGCCGGACACCAAACTGGGCAAGATCCTGATCCAACGCGATCGCACCACCAAGCAGCCCGCGCTGTTCTACACCAAGCTGCCACCGGACATCGCGGGCAAGGAGGTGCTGCTGCTCGACCCGACCATCGCGACCGGCGGCACCCTGCTCACCGCGGTCAACGAGCTGATCGCCGCGGGCGTCGAGGAACACAGGATCATCGTCGTCAACGTGCTCACCTGCCCGGAGGCGCTGATCACCGTGCTGTCGCGGCGACCGGACCTGCGCATCATCACCTCACACATCGATACGACCCTCACCGACGAGGCGTTCATGCTTCCAGGAATCGGCGACTTCGGCGACCGATTCAACGGCACCGTCGCGGCGGGATGAGGGGTGCGAGATGGCAGCGCGAAATCTGCTCGACCTGCTCGAGACTCAGGTTCGGCGACATCCGGAAAGTATTGCCTGCGTTGATGATTCTCGGGCACTGAGCTACCGCGAACTGCACGAGCGCGCGCGGTCCGGCGCGGCGGCACTGCGCGAGGCGGGCGTGTCCGCCGGTGACCACGTCGGCGTCTTCCTGCACCCTTCGGTCGACCTGATCGGGGCCGTCTGGGCGATTCTGCGCGCCAGTGCGTCGTATGTGCCGCTCTCGGTGGACTATCCGGCCGAGCGGCTGTCCTATATGGCCGCCGACAGTGGGTTGCGGGTGGTGATCACCGACGGCGACAGCGACGCCACCGCCCGCCGCATCCTGCCCGCACGGGTACGGACGGTGCGCGTCGACGCCGTCGCCGACCGCGCCACCGAGTTGCCGCCGCACCCGCCGGGACCGGCCTCGGCCTACACGATCTACACCTCCGGCACGACCGGAACCCCGAAGGGTGTGGTGATCGCCCACCACGCGATCACCAACCAGATGAGCTGGCTCGCCGACGAACTCGGCCTCGGACCCGGTTCTCGCATCCTGTTGAAGACCCCCGTCGGATTCGATGCCGCACAGTGGGAACTGCTGGCCAACGCGTGCGGCGCGACCATCGTCGTCGCACCGGCCGGTACCCACACCAGTCCCGAAGATCTCGTGGAATACGTGCGGCGCGAAGCGATCACGATCCTGCAATGCGTGCCGACCATGTGGGCGGAACTGGTCGCCGCACCCGAACTCGCCGCCGCGGGCACACTGCACACGGTAGTCAGCGGCGGCGAGGCCTTATCCGTCCCGCTGGCCGAGCGACTGCGTTCCGCGCTGCCGGGACCACGCAAGATCAACCTGTACGGCCCCACCGAAACCACCATCAACGCCACCTGGTTCGACTTCACCGACGCCGCCCTCACCGGCACCGCGACCGTGCCGATCGGCCGCGCGGTGCGCGGGTGCACGAGCGTGGTCGTCGACGAATCCGGCCGACCGGTCGCCGACGACACCGTCGGCGAACTGCTCGTCGGCGGCGTCCAGGTCGCCGCAGGGTATCTCGGGTTGCCCGAGGTCACCGCGCGGCGATTCGTCGAATTCCCCGACGGCGCGCACACCAGGCGCATGTACCGCACCGGCGATCTGGTGCGGCGACGCGGCGATGGGGTACTCGAATTCGTCGGCCGCAACGACGAACAGGTGAAGGTCAACGGCCACCGGGTGGAAACCAATGAGGTGCGCGTCAGCATCGAGGCACATCACTGGGTACGCGCGGCGGCGGTCGTCCCGGTGACCTCCGAGCGCGGCGTCACCAGATTGGCGGGGTTCGTCGAACTCGACCCCGACGAGGCGCCGCTGATGGACCAGGGCCGCGACGCGCGCCACCACCGGTCCAAGTCCACCCATCTCCAGGTGTCGGCGCAGCTGGCCGATCTCGCGGTGCGCGTATGCGCCGACGAACCGGAATTCACCTTGGCCGGGGCCGAACCCGACGCCGACCAGCGCCGACGCGTATTCGCCCGCAAGACCTATCGCACCTTCGCCGAACGGCCGATCGACCTGTCGGTGATCCGTTCCGCGCTCGACCTCGTGCCAGGCGATTCTCGACCCGCCGTCGATCCGGCGCGGGTCGAGGCGCTGACCGCAGCGCGACTCGGCTCCCTGCTCCGCTGGTTCGGGCCCTTTCACAGTCGAGAACGGCTGCTACCCAAGTACTCCTACGCCTCACCCGGTGCGCTGAACGCCACCCAGATCTACCTGGAGACCGACGGCGTTCCCGGACTCGCGGCGGGCACGTACTACTTCCATCCGCTGCGGCACTCGCTGTTTCGGGTCGGCGCGGCCACCCGCTCCGGGGTGCGGCTACACCTGGTCGGCGTTCCCGAGGCGATCGAATCGGTGTACGCCACCAACGTGCGCGAGGTATTGCACTTCGAGGCCGGACACATCCTCGGCGTGCTCGACGAGGTCGCCGCCGAGTACGGATGGCGGGTGCTGACCGGCGCGACCGGGGCCGTCGAAGGCGTCACCGACGGCGTTGTCACCGCGAGCGTCGCGCTCTCGAACACCACCGGCGCCGAAAACACCGAGGCCCGTGTCGAACACGACGACACCGAGGTGAGCGTGCTCGTCCAGGTACAGGGCGCCGTCGAAGGCGCACGCCACGGCCTCTACACCTACACGCCGTCGGGTCTGATCCCGCGCACCGAGCAGAAGATCGAACGACGACACGTGATCGCCATCAACCAACGCTCCTACGATCAGGCGCCGTTCGGTGTGCTGCTGCTCGTCGGACGCAGCGCAGGATGGGCAGGATTCACCGCACTGGGTCGCACACTGGCCCACCTACAACAGATCGGCACCCGCACCGGCCTCGGCTTCATGTCGGCCGGGTACTCCTCGCTCACCGGTCGCGATCTGCCTTCCGCGCGACGGATCGGCGAAATCGCCGACCGCCCGGGCACACTCAGTTACTTCGCGCTCGCGGGCCCGGTCACCGCCGAGCAACTCGGTTCGACCGGCATGGCCGAGGACGCCGTGCACATGCGGGGACCCGAGGAGCTACTCAAAGACGACCTACGCACCGTGCTCCCGCACTACATGGTGCCGCCCACCATTCAGGTCCTCGACCGAATCCCGCACTCCAGCAACGGGAAACAGGACCGCACCGAGCTCGTTCGGATCGCCACCGAACTGGCCGATCGCACCTCGCGAATCGAAGACCCACCGAAACCAGGCCGCGAATCCGAGGTCGCGCAGGTGTGGGCGCGTGTGCTCGACTACCGACCGGTCTACCGCGAAGACGACTTCTTCGCCAACGGCGGCAACTCGATGTCGGCGCTGCGGCTGATCCGGGCGCTCAACGAGCGACTCGGCGTCGAGCTGCCGGTGCAGTCGATCTTCCGCGCGCCGACCCCGCGCCAACTGGCCGAGGAAACCGTCCGTGTGCAATCACCATCCGGCTCGGCGACACATCCTTCCCGCCTGCTGCGCCTCGCCGGTGACGGCGAGGCGGCGACCACGGTGCTGTGGCCGGGCCTCGGCGGCTACCCCATGAGCCTGCGCACGTTGGCGGGCGAACTCGCCGAACACGGACACGCGGTCTACGGCGTGCAGGCACGCGGCATCAACGCCGGCGAGCACCCCCATCACCGTCTGGACGAGTTGGTCGCCGACGACGTCGACGAACTGCTCGGACTAGGACGCTCAGGGCCACTGCGGATCGTCGGCTACTCGTTCGGAGCCAGGGTCGCCGCCGAAGTAGCGCAACGCCTCACCGCGGCGGGCCGCGAGGTCGAACAACTCGTGTTGATCGCACCGGGATCCCCGGTGCTGGCAGGGATCAACGCGAATACCGAGGAGGTGAGCTACCGCAACCGGTACTTCAAACGCGTACTCGCCTCCGTGTTCAGCGGCCGCGTCGACCCGGCTTACGGGATCGAACTCGACACGAAGGTCACCGTTCGCGACGAGTTCATCGACCTGATCGCCGCCAACGAGACCGGGTTCGCCCGCGCGACCGTCGACCGGATCGTGGCCGTGGTGGAACACACCTATCGCTTCCGCGCCGAGCGCAGCGGCGTCGACCAAGATCTGCTGGACCGCAGCTTATTTCTCCGTGCCCGCGGCGACGGACCGTCGTTCGCCGACATTCCACCCGCACCGCTGCGCCCACGCGTCGGCCCGGTGAGCAATCTGCCCTATCACCACTACGAGATCGTCACCGCGGGCGCACTCGATATCGCCGCCGCGGTGCTGGAACGAACAGTATTGGCACACACCAGGAATCGGGAGTTGGTCTGAGCATGCCGCACGTAGAGATCTGGCACTTCCCCGCCGAACTGTCCGACGAGGCCGCTCGCCGCCTCGATGCGGAGATCACCACCGCGATCACTCGCGCCTTCGAAGTCGACAAGGGGGTGGTTTCGATCGGCCTGGAGAGTGTGCCGGTCGACCGGTGGAACGAGCAGGTGTATCGGCCACGGATCAGAGAACGGACCGACGCCGCCCCGCTGCTGCGTCGGCCGGACTACTGATGGCCCTCGACCACAGCGGCACCGAACCTCGAGATCTCCGCGACGCACGCCTGCGCCTGATCGGCCTGATCGCGGTCACCGCCGCGATCGCGCTGAACATTCGGCCGGGCGTCACCACCGTCGGCCCCGAATTGGCGGCCATCACCGCGCATTTCGGTGCGGGAGCGCGCGCGGGCGGAGTCATCACCGCGGCCCCGGTGATCTGCTTCGCGCTGGTGAGTTTGGCGACACCGCGCATCCTCGCCCGCTTCTCCGTGCGCACCGGATTGTTCGTCGCACTGGCGATCACCGGTGTGAGCCTGCTGCTGCGACCGTGGTCCGGACTGCCGGTGTTCGTGCTCACCACCTGCACAGCCGCGATCGGCGTCGGTCTCATCACCGTGCTGCTACCCGCGTTCATCCGCGCAAGCGGCAGCACCGGACCCCTCGTCACCACGTTCACCACGGCGCTGCAGGCCGGTGCCGCACTCGGTTTCGCCAGTGTGGTGCCGCTGGCCGACGCGGTCGGCGGCTGGCAGTGGGCACTGGCGCTGTGGGCCGTGCTGACACCGATCGGCATCGGCGCGCTGTGGCGCGCACCCGCGCCCGAGACGACCACGCCGGCCACGTCGGACTCGGCGTCCACCAACCCGATCACGATCCTGCGCGACACCTCGGCGGTCGGCCTCGCGATCTTCTTCGGATTACAGGCACTGGTCGCGTTCGTCGTCATCGGCTGGTTGCCGTCGGTGCTGCACGACGCGGGAGTCGGAACCTCGGCAGCCGGCGGCTATCTCGGCCTGCTGACCTGTGTCGGCGTGCCCGTCAGCCTGGTGGTGCCACCGCTGGTGGTCAGGTCGGCGCACCCGGCACGCTGGCTGGCGGGATTCAGCCTGTGCGGCGTCGCGGGGATCCTCGGGTTTCTGCTCGCTCCGGGGGCGGCGCCGCTGGTGTGGTCGCTGATCCTCGGCGTCGGACTCTCGGTGTTCTCCCTGGCGCTGACGGTCATCACGGTGCGTGCGGATTCCCCGCACGCGGCGCTGCGCCTGTCCAGCGCGGTGCAAGGCGTCGGCTACCTGATCGCCGCGATCGGCCCCTACGCGATCGGACTGTTCCGCCAGATCGCCGACAGCTGGACATTGCCGTTGACGGTCCTGCTCGTCGTGGCGCTCGGGCAAGCGGTCCTCGCGGCGACCCTCGATCGCCGCACCCCATCCACATCCGACGAAGGGAGGCCGGGCAATGCCGACGACAGTCGTGGCACACGTCTCGGATCTACTCGGTGACCGCACCCACCACATCGAGTTCAACGGTCACCTGACCAATCACGTCAAGCACGCCGTGGTCGCGCTGGCCGGAATCGGCGCACCCGAACAGGTGATTCGCGACTACTACAAGTCCTATTGCACGCTCACCCCCTACGGCTTCCCTGTCGAACCACAGCGCACGTCGTCGGTCTCGATCGAGGAAGACAATTGGCGTGAGTTCCTCGGCAAGCGTGCGCATTTCAGCGCGTACACCCGCTTCTTCGACGAACAGATCGCGCACCTGGGCAGCCGGGGCGCGGTGGCGAAGTACGCGCCGGAACTCCTGCGCGGCTGGATCGGCGCCTTCACCCACGCCACGATCCATCTCGGCTGGGCGATCTGGTCCGATCATCCCGCCATGACCGCCGAAGCCCTTGCCTACCTGGCATTCTCGTTCGTCCCCGTACACCTGGAAGACGCCGAACGGGGGCAAACCACCGACCCGGAGCCGCTCTCGACGCTGCGCCGGCTCAGCGACGCGTGGAGCAAGGATCAGGCTTTTCACGACCGTGTCGAGGCGGTGATCACCGACACCAATTCGGTGACCGAACTGCACCCGGAGCTCAACCGCTCCGGCCTGCAAGCGCGGGTCGCATCGATCGCGCACAGCGGTATCCCGGACTTGACCGCCCGTCCCGCGTGGATCGCGGGCGCCGACGCCGCCGCCTCCCGACGTGCCCTGCGTCGCGCCGTCACGCTGCTCTACCTCGCCTCGCCCGGTGACTTCGTTGTGCTGCACCTGATCACATCGCTGTTCGCGCTGGAGGTCATCGCCGACACCCTCGACGATCCGACTGCGGAAAACACCGTCTACGACCTGTTCGCGACCGGTCTGCGCGTCATCGTCGCCGCCGAACGCAAGATCCCCACCACGGCCAAGCTCGAGGAACTCGACAGCCTGTTCGGGAACGCCGAGGCCGACCGATCACCCTTCGCCGCGGCGGAATTCGACGTGACCGCGCGGCGCGCGTGGTTGGAGGACGAGGAACACAACCCCAAGCTCGTCTTCGTCCTGCGCGCGTGGTGGAACGAGGACCGGTGGCCCGCCTACCGACACGCCGCCGCGCAGTTCACCAGGACACCGGACCTGCCGCCGAGCTTCGAGGAACCACCGAACGAGTGATACCGGTTGCGGGCGAACCATTTTCGAACCAAAGACAGGAATGCAGCTGTGAGTGAAGTGATTTCGGAGGCATTGCGCGAGCAATTGATCAAGCGGTACGGCGCCTCGGCACCGGACGCTGGTGAGTTCGCGAACCCGACCCTGGACGTGCTGCTGCGGCATCGAACCGCACGTCATTTCCTGCCGGGCGAGATCAGTGCGACCGAACTCGGATTGATCATCGCCGCGGCACAATCGGCCTCCACCTCCGCCAACTTCCAGTTCACCAGTGTCGTCGTGATCGATGACCCGCAGATCCGCGCGCGCCTTGCCGAACTCGCCGGTGGCCAACAGCTCATCGAGGACGCCTCGGTGTTCTTCGTGTGGGTGGCCGACTGGTCACGCAATATCGCCATGGCGCGCCAGCACGGCCACACCGTGGAAGCCACGTCCTATCTCGACAGCACGATCTCCAGCATCGTCGACGTCACGCTCTCGGCACAGAACGCCGCCGTCGCCGCCGAATCACTGGGGTACGGCATCACCTTCGTCGGCGCGCTGCGCAACAACATCGACGACGTCATCGACGTGCTCCAACTCCCCGAGTGGACCTTCCCGGTCTTCGGCCTTGCGGTCGGCATACCCGACCCCACCGACCCCGCCGACATCAAACCGCGCTACAGCCAAGGCGTCGTCGCCCACCGCAACACCTACTCACCACCCGATGACGAGGACACCCAGGAGTACCTGGACCGCATCAACGGCTACTACCGCGAGCAAGAACTGCCCGCCGACTGGGTGAAGAACCGACTGGCGTGGCGCATTTCGACCAAGGAGAGCCTGCACGGACGCCAAGGCATCCGGCAGACCTTTCACAATCAAGGCTTCGAACTGCGGTGATCAGCGCGCCACGCTGACGCGGGCGACGCGATCGCGACAACGGCCGGGAACCTCGGGTTCCCGGCCGTTGTCGTGCCGTGGCGCCCGCACTCACAAAAGTGAGCCCCCGTGGACAATGCTCGACCCTCGCACTCCCCCTCCTCCGACCTGCCCCGCCATCTCACCAGGTCAGCCCCTCTTTCCTCGGCGTCGACAAGCGCGCTCGAAAGGAAGTAGTAGGTGAGCGAGCGATCACCTTACAGTTGAGGAGCCGTGAGGTCGCCGCGCCGGAATTCACCTCCGACGCACCGGCTTCCCGCGCTGAGCGCCACCCTCGTTCCCGCCGAACAGGAACCTCGGTGGCGCCGGATGGAAGGAGCTGACAATGACAGCACGCGATGCGCTGCGACCCGCACTCACGCTCTCCGGAAAGCCCATGTCGACACCGCTGCACGATGTTCGCGCGTTCTCGCGCACACTCGTCGGCCATTTCATCGACAACGTTGTCCCGTGCGCGACACTGCCGGGCGAGGCGATCGACGGAGACGTCACCGCCATCACGCGGATATGTCTCGAGCTGGCGGTCAGCATGCTGGACGGCCAAGACATTCCGAAGAAGACCGACAAGCTCGCCGCCGCCGCGGCGGGATGGGCCCGCGAAGGCGTGCCGATCGACACGATCCTGCAAGCCATCCACGAAGGCGTCGGCGTCGGCGTGGATCTGATCATGTCGCAATCCACCGGCGAGGACCACGACTCCGTGGTCAGCGCAGCTCGACTCGTGGTCGAGATACTCAGGACGCTCACCTCGACGGTGTCGCACGCCTATATCCGCGAGCACAAAGCGGTCGTCAGCGAACACCACTCGGCCGTGCACACCCTGGCCTCCGCATTGCTCGGCGGTTACCCGACCTCGCTGATGGCACGCGAATGTGGAATCGACATCGCGGCTTCGTATTCCGTTCTCGCCGTGTCGATTCCGGCGCATCCCGAGGAGAGGAGCCCGCTGGTCGACGCCACCGTCGTCGCACGGCGCAAGCTGCGTCGGGTCCAAGCCGAGCTGGCCGTTCGTTGCCGAGGCGAATCGCTGGCCCTACTCAGCGTGCACGGCGGCACGCTGATGGTCCCCAACCCCCCGACGGCGGGGCTCGACCTCGAAGCGCTGCTCGCGGCGCTGTCGGCCGCCGCCCAGACACCGATCACCGCCGCCGTCGTGAGCACGCCGTCGATCGATATTCCGAACGCCGCCAAGCGCGCCCACGAATTACTCGACATGGTGCAGCGTCTCGAGTGCGTGCCCGGCCTCTACCGCTTCAGCGAAATGGCGCTGGAATACCAGCTCACCCGACCCGGCCCCGGCCGCGAACGCTTGTCCTCGGTGCTCGACCCCCTGGACGAACACCCGGAACTGCTGGAAACGCTACGCCTGCACATCAGCAACAACGTCAACCGGCAACGCACCGCACGCATGCTGAATATTCACACCAACACCGTGGACTACCGACTCAAGCGGATCGGCTATATCACCGGCCACGACGCTACACAGACCGCTGGCCTGTGGTACCTCCGTTCAGCATTGGTCGCGCGAAGCTTTCGATGACCGGAACATCCGGTGTCACAAGCCTGCTCGCCAGCGTTCGAGCGCGCGACCTATCTCGGTGGTCGCGGGCTCGCCGTAGAGCCATTCGCGCGCGATCCGATGCCAATTATTGGTGGCCCGCAGCTGACCGAGCACGGCGAAGGTGAACAGATCGGCGCGCCGGGAGAACACGTGCTCGGCGGGAAGTAGCTGATGGCGCATGCCCCGGAACTCGGCGGCTCTCGGGTCGAGGGCGAGGACCAGTGCGCCGGTGGCGAATTCGGGGGTGATCGTGATCTCCTCATCGAGCAGATGCCAGCCGGTCGCGGCCCACACGTACTCCAGGCATTCCTGCGTGTCGACCCCGGCAGTCGGGTCGATGATGCCGCGCGCGGACCAGAGCTCATGCAGGTCGTCGGCCCGATATTCACCCGCGGCCCGCAAACAGGTCCGCTCGAAGTCGACGTGCTCGGGCTCCATGTGGTGGTAGAGCCCGAAGTCCACCATGGCCAGCCGCCCGTCCGCCGCGAACAGGATATTGCCGGGGTGCGGGTCGCCGCAGAACTCGTTGTCGGAGAACAAGGAGCTGATATAGAAACGATAGATCAGCTCGCCGAAGCGATTTCGCTCCGCGTCAGGAAGATCCTGAAGCCGACTGAATGGATAACCCTCGACGAATTCGGTCACGAGAACATTCGGCCCACAATATTCTTCGATGCTGTCGGGCACCATGATAAAAGGATGACCGCGATAGCGCGACGCGACCCGATGCTGACTGCGGGCCTCCCGCAGATAGTCCAATTCGTCCCCGATATTCCGGGTGACCTCACTCAAGACCGCATTGTCGGCCGCGCTCGGTAGCGCTGATTTCCACAGCTTGCTGAAAAGCGCGAGATTGCGCAGATCGGCATGCGTCGCCTCGGCGACACCGGGGTACTGCGCCTTCACCGCGACCGCGCGACCGTCATGCAGCCGCGCGCGATATACCTGACCGATCGATGCCGCCGCGATCGGAGTTTCGTCGAATTCGGCGAAAACCTTCGGCAACGGCCCGAGGTCGCCTTCGATCACCTGCCGCATCGTCGCGAACGGCGTCGTCGGCGCGTGGTCGCGCAGTGCGGCGAGCTGAACGCGGAACTGTTCGCGATGCGCCTCGGGAATGAGATCGACGTCGAGCACCGACAACATTTGGCCGAGCTTCATCGCCCCGCCCTTCATGCCGCCGAGCACGGTGACCAATTGCTGCGCGGTTTGCAGGGTGGAGCGCTGGGCCAGTGCCTCGCGCACGGCCTCAGAGCGTCCGAGAGTGAACAGGCGATTGCCGACGCCACGCACAGCCTGCCCGGCGGCCACTCGACCCAGTCGGCTTCCGCGTGCGAATCGGCCTGTGGGAATTCGACCTGCCACCGTCTCTACCTCCGTGGAACACCGACGCAGCGCATGCCGTGCGCCACCGCATTCTGCGCTGCTCACCCTTCCCCCGTCGACCCCTTCGGACGACCACACCGACGACCAGGCATCGGCAGATCGGTCATGCGGCCGCAGCCTTGCTCTCCGTCTCGATCCAGGCCCCGATCATCCTGGCGGTCATGCTGATCGCCTCCTCCCGATCGTGGCTGTCCACGCCCGCCGCCGACGCGCGCAACACCGCCGCGAAACCGGTATTGAGAAAGACGAAGGTCATCACGTCGTACTCGTGATCGTCACCGGGGCCGAGGGTTTGGATCAGCAGCACCTTGACCAGCAGCCGCAGGCGCGGTTCGAACTCGGGGATGCCGCTGTTGTAGAACTGCACGCCAGCCACCAGTGCGCGCACCAACTCGGCATTGGCGACCAACTCCTCGCAGATCGCCGTCAGGACCTCGTTGGCCATCTGCTCGACGGACTTCTTCGCGAGGTCGAAGACCCGCTCGGTGAACCTGCGCTCCACCTCGACGAGTAAGCGTTCGAGCAACTCCTCGACGATGACGGTGCGGTCGGAGAAATACCGATACACCGTGCCGATACTCAATCCCGCTTCCGCGGCAATCCGGTTCGTCGAGGTGTTGGCGATGCCACGCTCACCGAACAATCTGGCCGCGGTGTCGAGTATGTGTTCCCTGGTGGCCTTCGCTCGCTCCTGCGTGGGACGGCGGCGCTGGGCAACTGCCTTCGACGGCATCGCGCTTCCTAACTATCTGCACTGATAATGAGCGTTACTCATTTTAGCTTCGACGTCACGGATTAGGGCCGGAACTGTGCTATTGCGCCGTCGAAGGCGACGGGCTCGCACCACCGCTCACTTTTCCATCACGTCGCGTCACCGTCGGTGTCCATCCTCCGCCACACACGAAAATGCCCGCCGGACGCGTCTTCTCGACTCGACGTTCCGGCGGGCGATTCCCTGCTAGAGCTGGCCGCCACCGCCGATCAGCCAGGGGTTGAACGTGCACGCCAGATTCGGGTGCCCGGTCGGGTCGAGCGCGTGCAACGCGATCGACAGTGCCCGTGGCGAATACATCATCGTCAGGTGGTCGGACACGTCCTGCTCGCAGCCGTCCTGCAGCGTCACGTTGTTCACCGTCGCACCGGGACCCGCCTGCAGGAACGTCAGATCGTAGGGGTTGGTGATTTCGTCGTAGCGCGTACCGATGACCGTGTAGTCGACACCGGAGGCGGTATCACCGCCCTCGTTGAGCTTGTTGATGAAATCCGACCCGATCGTCTGCTGGATACCGGCGTGACCCACCGGGATCTCGATGAAGCCGAGGATATCGATACCGAGGTTGTTCACCGCGCGACCCAGCGCACCGATACCGGCGAGCGAGGTGCCGTGATTGGTGGCACCGAGGGTGATCAGGTTCTGCACCTTGGCCGCCCCGCCTTCGTACTTGGCGTACCAGTTCGCCATGGGGCCGCCCTGCGAATGCGCCACGATGTCGACGTCGGGCGAGCCGGTCGCGACGAGAACGCGGTCGACGAAGGTACTCAGCTGCTTGGCCGAGTCCTGAATGTAGCCGGTGCCGTTCACGCCGGGCAGCACCGAACCGACACCGCCGCCCTCGATCGGGTTGGCCCGGCCGAAGTTGAAGGTGAAGGTGCAGAAGCCCGCGTCCTTGATCGGCTGGCTCATGAAGGAGAACGCATCGTAGGCGTTGCTCCAGGTACCGTGCACCAACACCACCGGACGCGGATGCTCGGGGCTCGGCTTGCAGTTCCAGTCGTTGGTTCCGGGCGGAGCCGCGTCGGGGGAGGTCAGGCTATAGGCGAAGCCGCCGAGGAACGACGTCTGCGGTGGGCCGTAACCCACTGTGTCACTGGCGAATCCGCCGGAAGACCCGGAGCTGCTGCCCGAGCCGCCGTAGCAGTCACCCGACCCGTTTCCGGAACCGGCGCCACTGCCGGAGGTACACGCCGAGCCGGAACCGGCACTGCCGGAATCCACTACCGGCGCACCGTGCAGACCCGAGGCGATGTAGTCACCGAGCTGCTGCTCCTGCGCCTGATCAGCCGGGGTCGAGTCGGGCGCCGCCGAGGCGGTGACGCCGACAAACCCCACGGTCAGTGCCGCGACCGCCGCGGCAACCGCGAACTTTGTCGACGCGCCACGCATCGTTCGTCTCATCGAAAATCCTTCTCACCGAGAACGTCAACGGCAGGTGCCGCTGCGAATTCGGGCTCACGCTAATTCGCATTTCGTCCGAAAAGACCTGCTGGCGAGGGGGTCTGGAGAGGTCACAAACCCCGCCGGTGGCACGACCGGAGTACTCACAAGCCGATATCCCTACTTCGGGCGGGTCCGCCGCGCTTATCGTCTGATGACCGATCGACGTATCCCGATGAAGGACGTGAATGGTGGCCGACCGCGCAACCACGGCACAAGACAACCTCGCCACGATCACGCGAATATGCCTGGACATCGCGAACGAGATATCCCACGGCGCCGCACTTCCGGACAAGACCCGGTTATTGCAAGCGGCCGCCGACGCGTGCGCGCAGGAAGGGACACCGGTCGATATCGTGCTGCACAGCGCGCACGTCGGGATGAAAGCCGGAATTACTGCCAAAGGCGCCACATCGAGCACCAGCGCACTCGACGACCCGCACGTCGTTGTGGACATTCTGGACCGAATTACCTCGACGATCTCCCTCGCCTACACCAGCGAACTGTGCGCGGCGGCGGAGCGACCGCACGCCGCGACGGACGCGCTGACCAGCGCCATCCTGAGCGGTTGCGCCAGCAACACCGCGGCACGGGAACAGGGAATCACCGTCGCCGACGACTACTTCGTGCTGGCGATCGCACTCCCGCTGGACGCGCAGGATCACCCACCGACTCCTTACGCCGGTGTCGCCGCGCAACGGCGATTGCGTCGCGTGCGCACCGAACTCACCCGTCGGTGCGGCCGAAACGTGTTGTCGCTGCTGGATATCGGCGGCGGCACCATCCTCGTCCCGCTGCCGACCCATACCGACGACGACATCGACGCCCTGATAAAGCAACTCGGCGATGCGGCGGAAATCTCGATCGCCGCCACGGTGGCACGTGCGCATACCCGACTGATTCCAACCGCCGCGAAACAGGTGCACGAGTTGCTGAACATGGTGCTGCGACTTGGCCGAACACAGGGAATTCACCGTTTCGAGGACTTGGCGCTGGAATACCAACTCGCGCGTCCCGGCCCGGGACGAGACGCACTCACCGCCCTACTCGACCCGCTCGCCGGGCACCCGGAGCTGATCGAAACCCTCCGTTGCTATTTCGCGAACAACCGCAGCCGTCAACAAACCGCGAAAATGCTGCGCATCCACACCAAATCCGTCGACTACCGCATCAGGAGAATCGGCCAGCTCACCGGAATCGACACCTCCACCCCGAGCGGCCTGTGGAGCCTCTACTCCGCACTCACCGCCCGCGCTTTCGCCACGACCGCCAACGCGGACATCTCGGAAATCACCCGCCCCGCAGTACCGACGTAACCCATGCCCGGCACCCACGGCGCCGCGAGGAATCGACATCCTGCCCACCGGGCCGGTCGAGACAAGGCCGCTCGCACCAAGTCCCACACGCGGGTCTCCGCACCCGATCTCACTCCTCGACCACCGTGCCCGCAACGTACGGCGTGGGGGCCGTGGCGTATTCAGTGTGCTGCATATGGACCCCGGACACCGTTGTGACGGTTTCCGTCCGCGGCGGGCAGAATTGTGACGCCGTTCGCGATACCGTTGCCCGGCCCCAACGGGTATCGCTGTACGCATCGTTACGGCACCAACCGAAGTATCGGGCGATCGGCTTGCACACCTAGAAGCTCGTGGACACGTTCAACCGACCAGGCAAGTTCGGACGCAAGACCTGCGAGACTCGCCCCATGGCGTGTCGCCAACTCGAAGGCTTGCGCCAACAGCACGGGCTTCTCACCGGGATAACGCGCAATGGGTTCGTCCAGGAACATCCCCTGAGCTTTGAGCTGGTTAAGGTGCTGGTAGGCGCGACTGGCTGTGGGAGCAGAAAACAGGCCGAGCTCGCGGCAGCGATAGAGCAATGATTTCGCTGACACCCCCCATGCGGTTTGCAATCGTGCCAGCACGGTGAAGTCCACGCGGGACGGAAGCTCCGGCGCGATGCTGGCGCGCGGGGTAAGGAATTCCGCCGCGAACGCGTCGGCTTCTCGCTCGTTCTGTTGATCACCGGGTGCGGTGTCGCCATGCAGAACCAGGTGGCCGAGTTCATGCGCGGCGCTGAACCGATACCAGTAGACATCGTCAGCGCGGTCCGGGGTCAATACAATCAGCGGTCGAGGTAATCGAGATGTGGAAAACGCTGCGATACGTGCGGCTTCGGCGCGCTCGAACGGCAGCATCGCCACCACGATGCCCCGTGACTCCATCAAACGAACCAGGTGGGCGATCGGTCCCTTCCCAAGCCCCCAGTACCCACGCAGTTGCTGGGCGGCCTGAACGGGGTCAGGTATCGAAGTGGTTGTCGACATGACCTCTCCGCCTGCGAAACCTGGCAGATCCACGATGGGTAGTTCTACCCATCGCTCCAGCGCGTGAGTCAACTCCCACACTTGAGAGGCGAACGCGACTGCTTTGTCGCGCTGGAACATCCGCGTCGATCGCAAGCTTCGAAAGTGAGTGCCGGAAGCATCCAGTTGCGCGTTGGGTCGCCCGGAGGCGAAGAACGCAACTGACACGCCTAGCACCTCAGCAAGGCGCAGTAGCACGTCCGGGCGAGGACGTGCTACTCCCGCCTCGTACTGGCCGACGGCGGCTGGGGTAACCCGCAGATCGTCCGCTACGTCCTTCTTGGTCAGCCCCTTGAGCTGACGTGCTTGGGTCAACCGGGCCGGGTCGAACGCACTCGCGACGTCGACCGGCGTCGGCGCCGATGACTTGCCCGACGGGAAGAGCGGTGGTTGGTCAGTCTTGGTCATTGTCCTGTATGCGGGCCTCGTCGGGGCGGCGCTCGGTCTGCGGAGGCGTGTCCAACTCTCTATCGCCAGAGGTGCGCGATCCGAAGATCAGTCCAGGTTCCTCAGCCGCGTCGAACCGTGGCACGCCTTGTCCAGTCGCGTTCAGGTTGTCGTTAAGTGCTGTGATACCAGGCGATCCTGCCGAAATCAGTGGTAGCGGTGTGTGCTCGCCCCACAACAGTTCACCACCGCCGAGGTGCTCGGCTCGCCCCCACTCGATATTCAAAAGGCCAGCTTCCAAGTTGCAGGCGTAGGCGACCACGATCAGCTCCGTGCCATCCCCGAGTTGGGGGAACGCTTCAAAATGCTCAGGCAGGTCGAAATCGGCCCACGACTCATCCAGGTACGGCTGTGGCCGTTCGACCTCTGTCGCGTGCGCGCCGAACAGTCTCTCTCGCTGCTCGGAGACCGGTAGAGGAAGACCAGCGCGCTCCACCGGGACACCGGACCGATCCGCGTACCTCAGCGGGAAAAACACCTTATCGGCCAGCACCGGAAGCTCGTAGCTACCGAACCTTGCCACCCTCGCCCCAGCGATCGACATCACGGCTGCCACCAGCTCCTCGTGCTGACACTCCCACAATGTCGTTCCATAGACGCGGAGCGTCATCGACCGCGCTGCATCGTGACTGGCGCGTGCTCGCCTGTGAGCGTTGGCGAGCGCGGTGGGGATACGCTCTCGCAATACCTCGACGTGCTCTCCGAAAGCGTCAGCCGCCCAGTCGGACCGTCCTATAAATCTCATGCCGCCCCTTCGGTTCTGCATCGACGTCGCGCTTCAATGCACGACGTCATTATGCACTCAACACTTTATTTGATCGCATGAAATTTTCACAATCGGCAAGTCGGCGTGTTGATGCCGAACTCAACTGACCGGTCAGGGCCCGGCGGATGACCTGCAGCAACGCCCGCTCGCACAGGGGGAAATGGGTTGTCCAGTGCGGTTTGCCTCTTCGCTGCGGGTTAGCACAGAGGGCGGGTATTTTGATCGTCGTAGGCGCGGGTCACTCTGGTGCGTCAGCATCGAACCCACTGCGTTGAGCGGTATCTCACGGTTGTGGAGGCCTACGGACGGGAAGAGACAGTATGGCTGATGAACCGTCTTGGCTATCGCACAGCGCCGACCAGCCCTTGCAGAGGGCGACGGCCACTTCGGTGATCGCACCGATGGCCGTGCCGCTCGCGCCCGCGGTCGCGAGGGGTGTCGATGGCCTGGTTCGTCAAGGTGCCGAAGTAGGGAGGCGGGTCAACGATTCCTCCAATCCCGGTGCGGCTCGACGCTGGAGGCACTTCCGCCCATCCACTTCATGCCACAGACAGGGCACTTGACGTACCACTCATCGCCGGGTGCGTTGAAGTCCAAGATGCCGCCCTGCCCAGTTCCCGGGCAGTTTTCTGCTGAGTGAACCTCTTGCGATGCCATTCCGATGGCCCCCTTTGCACGTCGATTCTTGTGCTCTCAGGTGAGTCGCGTCTCGTCTCACCTGAAATCGCAACTCTGCGTTGAAAAACGATATCGGAGGCCCATGATCAGCTGGCGATAATCTTGTTCGACTTTGTACGGTTGCACCGCCAGCACAGGGTCTGAAGGTTGTCGTGCGTGGTCAGCCCACCCTTGGACACCGGCACGATGTGGTCTACCTCGAGCAGTAGGTGAGGTTCAACTGAGAGCGAGATAGAGCAGTACCGACAAGTGAAGTTGTCACGCTCCTTGATCGTTGTCCGCAGCCTCGAGGTCATCAACGCTCGCTGGCCCGCCGCGCTTCTACGGAACTTGATCTTCGCCGACATCGTCTCGATCATCGCGTCAATCGTTTCTCGATTGAGAGTGACAGTTGAGCGCTGCGAGCTGTTTCCACCGGCACTGACGTACTCGAACATGTACACCGGGTAAGGCACTGTGATCGGCGACAACTCGGCCCCGACGCGCTTCATGAATTCGTCTGCGTAGTGCTTCATGATGAACTTGGGCGGGTTGACCGACTGGGTGATGCTGACTTCGCGCTGCCCGAGGTTGGTGATGGCATCTTCTAGGCGAATTATGCCGTCACCTAGGTTCTCGACGTCGGCCAAGCCGGTCTCGGTGGCTTTGATATTGAAGTACTTCATGACGTACTTGATGGGATCGGCGCTCGCGTTGCGGACAACCTGCAATGAGCAGTTGTGCACGAACGGCGTCTGATAGGTGGCGATGTTGCGGTCGCGCCGGTACCTGTGCCGGCTGGCGTTCTGGAAAGTCGCTAGGTGCGCCTGCGCGCCAGTGACCGACCCACCGAGCGCGAACGTGCCCCGCCTGCCAATCTCACCGACGTACTGGGCCAGCTCGTTGTGCTCAGCGACGAAGGATGCGATTGCGACCTTGTGGGCTAGAAAATCGTCGCTTGCGAAGTACCGCATCATGCGTATATGTCGAACCAGTAGCGCTAGGCCCCACGTCCCGAGCACGACGGCAGCGGCCGCTGCGATCGGTAGCCAGTTCGCGGCCACCCACCCGATGACCAACAGAATCAGTCCGAGAACTATCAGGACCCCGATTACTTGCGCCATATCGCCTCTCCCCGAACCCCACTCGCTGCAAGCGTAGTCGGTGACGATAGCAGCAGCGCCCGACAAAGAAGGGAGAAGCGATGACTGCCTGCGGTAAGCGGCACCGGGATCAACCCCAAGATCGTCAGCCAACGCGCGGGACACACCGGCGTGGCATTCACCATGAAGACCTACCAACACGTCCTGCCCGGCATGGACGAAGACGACGCTGCCATCGCCGCCGCGCACCTACTGGACGGGACACCACAGCACCAGTGACACTTAGTTTGGCTAACGATGCCAAACGTGATGCCAAACCAACGAGAAATGGCCCCGGAACCAGTGGTTCCGGGGCCATTTCCCCTTAGTAGCGGGGACAGGATTTGAACCTGCGACCTCTGGGTTATGAGCCCAGCGAGCTACCGAGCTGCTCCACCCCGCGGCGGTGAACACAACCTTACACACGGTGCACGGGGACGCCAAATCCCCAGGTGAAGGTTGGTTTTTGCGTCATCCGTCCGCGACGGCGAATGTCACGGATCGAGATTCGTCCGAGCCCAACGGGTATAGGTTCCATCATGGTCGCAGCACAGTTGATCAATTGACCGAAATATCGGGCAGTCAACACCCGTCGAACGTCCCGAAATTCCGGCGATATGGGCGGGCGGAGGCGCATAAACGTGCCATACACCACTATATCGTAGTGATGTCGAACACATAACGATGGCATATCGCCTACCGCGTTTACCGTGTGTACACCGTTTCGGGCCTGCATTAATGGCACCGTTCGAGTTATTCGCTTCATGCAATTCCGGCGTTATCAAGACGTGATCAGCATAGATTTCTTCATTACCGTCACTGCGGGGCCCTGATCATTCCGGGGCTCCGACTCGGGCCGCCGAGCACCGTCAACCCTGTCCCGCGGCCCAGAGCATCCCCGACGACCTGGGGGCAGGGTTCTCGTCGCCAGCGGCAGTAGCCGCAGCCTCGAGTCGGCGAACGCAGGGAGGGAATCCATCCATGACTGAGAACCGGAAGTTCAGCACTCGCGCCCTCGGCTTCGCCGCCGTCACCGGCGCACTTGTTGCCGTCCCGTTCGCACTCTCCACCTCCACCGCCACCGCGGCGCCCACGCACGACTGGGACGGCGTAGCCCAGTGCGAAAGCGGCGGCAACTGGGGAACCAACACCGGAAACGGTTACTACGGTGGCCTGCAATTCTCGCAGGGCACATGGGCCGCCAACGGCGGCGACGGCTCCGCGCACGGCGCCAGCAAGCAGGAGCAGATTCGAGTCGCGGAGAACGTTCTCGCCTCGCAGGGCGCGAGCGCATGGCCCGTGTGCGGCCAGTACCTGCGCCAGGGCGCCTCCGAGCCCGAGACAATCCCCGAGGTCCAGGAGCAGCCCGAGACCGCTCCCGAAGCCAAGGACCGACCCGACACCCAGACGCTCATCGACCGCGCGAAGGCCGCGGGCAGCCAGCTGGCCGAACAGAACGGCCTCGGCGAGCAGTACGAGCGCCTGGTCGAGCAGAACAGCGGATTGATCGACACGCTCGGCCGCTGATCTTCGCCGAAAACGCCGACGGCGTCGCTATCACAGTGTGATAGCGAC
>NZ_BAABJM010000011.1:0-39904 GCF_039543305.1 Nocardia callitridis
GCTCCCACTGCCTGTCCGTCAGAACCCGATACCGATCACCGACCACCGTAGCCACGGCGAACATGATGCCCGCCACAACGACCTACCGCACACAGACCGCAAAACCCATTGGGAGACACGCCCTAGCCCGGCCGCCACCGCATGGTTCGCCTTCTCGGCGATGTCGTCAGGGATGCTGATCGTAATCTTGGCCATGACTTAAACATCAGCAGTACGGTATGACCCGGTCATACCGTCGGGTGCCTGCTTGCGACCGGTGTCCAGAGTCGATCCATCGGAATGACGTGCAGGCGGTCTTCGTAGGTGTATGAGCGCTGGCCGAGGTTGACAACGACGCCTCCGCTGAATGCGTCACCAAGCTTGTCTCGCATGAGACGCATTCCAGCGAAGTCATTGTCCGAGACTGTATTTGATGCCTTTACTTCAACTGCGGTGATCGAGCCCCCTGGAGTCTCGATTACCAGGTCGACCTCCTGCTGGTCTTTTGTGCGGAAGTGCGAGAAGCTGACCTGCTGTTGTGCCCATCCCGCTTGTTTCATCAGTTCGTTGACGACGAATGTCTCGACGAGGTGGCCGAATTGGGTGAGTGTTGCCGGCATCCGTGCGGACAGCTTTTGCTGGGTCAAGCCGGTGAGGTGGGCAGCTAGACCGGTGTCGACAAGATGTATTTTCGCGCTGCGGACGGCTCGGGAGGCTGCCGCGCGGGTGAAGGGTTCGAGGCGGTGGATCATGAATACCGCTTCGAGAAGTCCGATGTATTCCCGGACTGTGGCAGCGTCGAGACCTACCGCATCGGCGATGTTGGCGGCATTCACCACTTGTCCGGTCTGTCCCGCCAGGCGTTGCAACACCTGGGGCAAGACCTGACGTTGCCGAATCTTTCGGATCTCCAGCACATCACGTTCCACGACCATCGTGATGAAATCGCTGAACCAGCGATCACGAGACCTGCCAGGCTCGCGCGCCAGCGCGAGCGGGAATCCGCCTGCCAGAACGATTTTCTCGTAGTCGGCGCGAGTGGTTGTCGACGGTTCACTGGCGACAAGAGCGGAGGGATCGGCGGTCAGTACATCCAGCGCACCCTCTCGATGGCCCGATAACTCACCTTGGGACAGCGGCCACATCGTCACGACATGTGCCCGTCCAGTCAGCGATTGGCTGGCGCTGGGAAGGGAGCTGTAACTTGTGGATCCGGTCAGCAGATACCGCCCTGCCCGTAGGTCGCGGTTCAGTTCGGATTTGATCGCGTCGAGCAGAAGTCGCACATGTTGGAACTCGTCGATACAAACCGGAGTGGGACGGTCTGCCGCGACGAACAGCACGGGATCTGCCGTGACGGCACGCCTCGTTTCCAGATCGTCCAAGTCCAGAACAGTCACCTCTTCGAGCGCGGCACAGGCAGCGAGGAAGGTGCTTTTTCCGACGGTGCGGGCGCCGGTCAGGATGACCACTGGTTCATCGTGAAGGAGTTCGCCTAGTACACCTCGCAGATGCCGTTTGATCAGGCCATCATCGCCTTCTGTCACAAGGTTCCACACCCTCTCCACCGCAGCCCAGGGCTCCAACTTAGCACTTTGGACGGCATTCTATTCACAGAATGGTCGGCCTTCTCACCGCAGCTTGGACATCATGCTGTCCATGTTTTGGTCAGCAACCCAATCCTGGAACTGTCAGCCAAAGGCCAAAAGATTGCGAAAATCGCAACATCAATGTCAAGGATCTGGCCCCGAAGGAGACGACGACATTCCACCTGCGAGACACCGTTCTCCTGTGCGTCGACCGGTACGACGACGAGGCGCGCGGATGCCGGTTGATCGAGATCGCCCTGTGCAGCGACGCGGAGACGGCCACCACCAACTCACAGGGAAGCGCAGAAAGGTCCGACCCGCATACAGCGCGGATCGGACCTGTTGAACTTGCTACGATGTCGTGGCTATCTGGTGCGTTACCACATGCATTGGTAGCTCCCCCAACTGGACTCGAACCAGTAACCTGCCGATTAACAGTCGGCTGCTCTGCCAATTGAGCTATGGGGGACTATCCTCGGCTTGTCCTGTTCGGGCTTGCCGAGTGGAAACTTTAGCTCATGGCCGGGGGTGGGCCCAAATCGTGCTGGGACCTGCTGGGTTGGGGGTGTCCCGGATCGACAGGGGTGTGTGGTGTCCGGCAGGATGGTGGTCGCGAACTGGTAACTGGGAGGAGCACATCGAATGCTGCGGTTGATCATCGGTCTTGCGGCCGGGTACGTACTCGGTAGCAAGGCGGGGCGGGCTCGTTATGAGCAGATCAGTTCCGTGACGCGCACGCTGACCTCGCATCCGGTGAGCCGCAAGCTGGTGTCGGTCGGGCGGCAGAAGCTGTCGGACGGGTTGAGCACGCGGCAGAAATTGGAGCCGATGGAGCCGTTGGACGAGCGGACGACGGTGCTGGTTCCGCACGACCAGTTGCGGCGCTGAGTTCAGACCAGCACGGCTGAACCCCACACGAAGGCGACACATATCCTCGTGCCGCGCGTGACCGGGAAGTCACCATGTCACCAGAGCGATGGGCCGCAGGCCGCGTTCCGCGAACCAGATTGTCGCAACCGCCCTTTCGACTCGAGCTACGTCACCGCCAGTTGCGCGCGTAGTCGAGCGTTCTCCTCCTCCAGCACCGTGATCCGCTCGCGGATCGGCGCCAGCGCGACCTGTAGTTCGGCTTCGCTGTAGCGCGGCGTGATGTGCTGGGGACAGTTCCAGTTGTGTCCCTCGACTCGAATGAGCATCAGGCGTTCTGGGCGGCCTTCGGTGCCGGTCGTGGTCAGCCGTTCGGTCAGCGCGGAGTCCTCGGTGAGCGCTAGTGTGCGGGCGCGGCCGAAGATCTTCAGGCGTCGCCTGCGCGCGTAGTCCATCAAGAACAGGGACACGCGGTCGTCGGCGCGCACGTTTCCGGTGGTGATGTATTGGCGGTTGCCTCGGACGTCGGCGAATCCGAGGGTGCGTTCGTCGAGTACGTGCAGGAAGCCGGGTGGGCCGCCACGGAATTGGAGATAGGGCCAACCGGTTTCGCTCACACTGGCGAGGTAGCAGCCGTCGCGCGCTTGAATGAACGCGGTTTCGTTGTCCGACAACAACTCCGGTTCATCACCCGCGAGCAGCGGGCGGGCGCCGGCCGCCGCGCTGCCGTTCTCGTGTTGGACCGCGCGCACGGAGTCGGTGTACGCCAGGTGTGCGTAACGCCCCATGTCCTCACTTCCCTTCCTACGCAGCGATGTTCGCGCTGTCGCTCAGCTCGTGGGTAACCCGCAGGCGGCGTCGAACAGCACCTCGGCGGCCGCGCGGGCGTCGGCACCGGCGTCGGCGTTGCCGTCGATCTGGGTGACGACGGTGGCGCCTTCGATCAGCAGCAGCAGCTGCCTGGCCAGCGGTGTCGGCGCGGGTGCGCCCGCCTCGGTCAGCAGGTTTTCCAGCAGCCGCCGGTACCGCTCCAGGTGTTGGCGGGTGACCTCGGAGGCGGTCTGACCACCGCGACTGTCGGCGACGTAGTTGATCACCGGACACCCACCGAAGTTGCGTTCGATGAACCACCGGGTCAACAGGTCGAACATAGCGAGAACACGTTCGCGACCTGCGGGAACTTCGGTGAGTCCTGCCGAGAGCCAGGCGTGGATGCGGTCGCTGCGTTCCCGGACGACGGCGGCGGCCAGTCCCTCTTTGGAGTCGAAGTACCGATAGATCGTCAGCTGCGAGGCGTTCGATCGCGTCGCGATCTCGCGCATGCCCACTGCGGCGAGGCTGCGTTCGTAGAACAGGCGCGCTGCCACGTCGAGCACGCGCGCGCGTGTGGCCTCGGGGTCGATAGTCGATCCGGGCTTGACCGGCATGGCGTCACCTCCTCGGTCGCCGTGCTTGTTCGACACCTAGAAAGTAACGACTGTTACTATCTCTGTCAATTACCAGCTCGGTCAATGCCGAGGCGACAGGGCTCGATCGACTGATCCGCACGGTCGAGTTCTGGATGGACCGGAAGCCAAGGCGGCGCCTCGGCGTCCCGTACCCCAACGAGCGCCCCGGCGTGCTTACCGCGAATGTGCGTCGACCAGTACGCGGCTCACACACGGCGACCAGCGACAACCTGCCCGCGCGGCGACGCAAAACCGACGACGAGAATCCCGCGAACACGCGGTTTCGCGCGGAACACCGATATCAACAGAAATGCCGCCGACCTGAAAGCCACGCGTCTACGCGGTGCGACCTTCTTCGGCCGGTGCGCCCGGTTCCGCCTCGGCTGGCAGCGGTTCACACCTCGGCTTCGCCGGGAGCCCTGTCGCGTGGCGGCGGGTGAGAAAGCGTCGAACGCTCAGAACAACGACTGCGCGTCGGCCGCGATCATGAATCCGTGCCCACCCTCCGTGCACCTGACCCCGGACTCGAGCGAAGTGCACGCGACGCCACGCACGATGATGGTGTCGCCGTAGTTCAGGACTTTTCCGCCGCCTTTGCCGCTGCTGCCGTCCGGCGGAGGTCCGACGAAGACGCCCTGGTTCAAACACAGGTACCGCGCCTGCGCACCGTTGACCTGGGCGGCGACGGCACGATCCGGCCTGGTGCCGCAGTCGGGCAGTTCGGCGGGGATCACGGTCGCTTCTGCCAGCTGGCATCCGGTGCCGAGCTCGCCGTCATAGACGAACCCGCACATGATGTTTCCGCTCGGAGATTGGAAGAAGTAGTACTTGCCGGACTGGTAGTCACGGGCATCGACGGTCGCGTCGTCGCGAGTCGGGTCCGGCTCACCGGGGGCGATATCGGGTGCCTCGTTCGGTGGTGCGGGCACCAGTTCAGGGGCGCCGCCCGGTGGCACGAGCGCCGGTGGTTCACCGGGTGCGACACGCGGACTTTCCTCCCCCGCGGGCGTGATCGCGCGACCATCGCCAGGAACGGTCGGTGCGGCCGAGGCGGACGCCGTCGGGGTCGGTGCGGGAGCCGCGACACCGTCATCGCCGGAACACCCCGTCACCCCGAAGAGCGCGAGCACCGCCGCGCCCAACACGATCGCTGTTTTCATGAGTCCTCCGCGATGTCGCGCCGCCACAACGTCATACGATGCGGTCCGGCACGATGTACATCAATCGAGCCGCCGGGTTCGTTAACTCGACCATGCTGATCTCGCGCGCGCCCGGGGTTGAAATCGGCCAGGGTCTGCGGCGACCGGTCAGCGTTGCCGTTCGATAACGCGACAAGATCGGACCCAGCCGAGTGCACCGCATCGCGATTCGGTTCCTCGGCACTGGAGCGGACTGCACGACGAGGCTCTTGCGGTACTGCTCCAGCGCGAAGAGTCCCCGGCGACCGTCTGCGTTGCCGTTCGATAATGCGGCCGCTCCGGACCCCGCCGCGTCCATCCCTCGGCAGCGGGTGGGAAGCGCGTGCTGTTGTGCTACGTGACGAAGTCGCTGTGACTGCCCATCGCCCGCACGACGAGGCTCTTGCGGTACTGCTCCAGCGCGACGAGGTCCCCGAACAGCGCGAAATAGGCTTCGGACTCCTCGGTCGATGACACGCGTTGCAACTTGGATTTCAATTCGGCGATCTGCCGCCCGACCCACGCCTCCTGGGTGCGGGCGAGGACTCCGGCGATGAAGCGCGGGATGTCGCCCTCGGAGCGCACCGGCAACGATTCTCCCGCCAACTCCGACAGCTGGGCGCGCATGGTGAGGTCGTCGGCGCGGTCGGCGATGGCATTGACCCACTCGGCGCCACCGAGTCCCGCTGCGGTCCCGCCCGCCTCGGCGATCAACGCGCGCACGGCGATGTAGGCGGGGTGGGTGAACGCCTCGGTGTCCAGCGCGTCGAACACCGCGCCCGCCATCGCGGGGTACTGCAGCGCCGCGATGAGCGACTGACGCTGCGGTAGGAGCACGGGGTCTTTCGGATTCGGCCGTGTCGCCGCGGCTTTGGGTGCGGCATCGGCAGGCGGCGCGGCGGCACCACGCTTGGGCGTGGTGTTCGCGCCCCCGTTACGTCCTCGGCGCGCTTCCTCACCGACCCGGCGGATGATGGTCTGGATGTCGTCCCACCCGACCCACCCGGCCAGTTTGGTGGCATACGCCCTGCGCAGGGCGTTGTCCTTGATCTGCGCGACCACCGGCACCGCCCGCCGCAGCGCCTCGACCCTACCTTCGGCGCTGTCGAGATCGTGATCAGCGAGCAGACCACGAATCACGAACTCGTACAGCGCGATTCGCCGCGCGACCAGATCACGCACCGCGGCGTCGCCGGAGTGCTGACGCAGCTCGCACGGGTCCTGCCCGTCCGGCGCGATAGCGATGTAGGTCTGTCCGGCCAGCTTCTGGTCTCCGGCAAAGGCCTTCACCGCCGCCGCCTGCCCGGCCGCGTCGCCGTCGAAGGTGTAGATGATCTCGCCGCGCCAGAAGTTGTCGTCCAACAGCAGACGGCGCAGCAGGGCGAGGTGGTCGTCGCCGAACGCGGTGCCACAGGAGGCGACGGCGGTCTTCACACCGGCCAGATGCATGGCCATCACGTCGGTGTAGCCCTCGACCACCACCGCCTGATGCCCCTTGGCGATGTCGCGTTTGGCCAGGTCGAGCCCGAACAGCACCTGCGATTTCTTGTACAGGATGGTCTCGGGCGTATTGATGTACTTGCCCGGCATCGTGTCGTCGTCGAAGAGTTTTCGCGCACCGAAACCGATCACGTCGCCACTGAGGTTGCGGATCGGCCACAGCAGCCGACGATGGAACCGGTCGATCGGCCCGCGCTGGCCCTGCCGCGACAGCCCGGCGGCTTCCAGTTCCTTGAACTCGAATCCCTTGCGCAGCAGATGCTTCGTGAGATTGTCCCAACCCGCGGGTGCGTAACCGCAGCCGAACAGCTTGGCCGCCGCGGCGTCGAAGTTGCGGTCGGTGAGGTACTTGCGCGCGGTTTCGGCGCCGGGCTCGCCCAGCTGCGCCATGTAGTACTCGTGCGCGGCGGCGTTGGCGGCGACCAGTCGCGAGCGGGTGCCTCGGTCGCGCTGCACCGAGGTGCCGCCGCCCTCGTAGTTGATCTGGTAGCCGACGCGGTCGGCCATCTGCTCGACGGCCTCGACGAATCCGACGTGGTCGATCTTCTGCAGGAAGGCGAACACGTCGCCGCCCTCGCCGCAGCCGAAGCAGTGGAACAGTCCGTGATTCGGGCGAACGTGGAACGACGGCGATTTCTCGTCGTGAAAGGGGCACAACCCCTTCATCGAGTCGGCGCCAGCGCGTTTGAGCGCGACGTACTCGCCCACAATGTCTTCGATCCGTACCCGGTCACGGATCGCCGCGATATCGCGATCTGGAAGTCGTCCGGCCACGTGGTCGAGCCTACCCGCCGTCCTCGGTCCCGAGACCCGCGCCTGGTCGGCCGATTCGCCACCGCGGGATCAGCGCGCCAACGACGCCGCGACCCGCTCCAGTCGGCTTTCGGTGTACGAGGCGATCTGGTCCACCACCACCCGCACACGCGCGCGGTCGTCGGCGGCAGCCTGCCACCACGGCAGCAGTAGCGCATCGAGGCTTTCGGGCGCGCGGGCCAGTAGGGCATCGGCGACGGCTTGGATGCGGTCGCGTTGGGCGCCCTGGCGCAGTTTGTGGTCGGGGTCGGACATCACGTAGCGCAGTGCCACGGTTTTGAGCATGGCCACCTCGGCGGCGGCCACCGGTGGAATAACGAGATCGGCACCGTAGCGGGCCAGTCGGGTCGCGGGTTCGGCCGCGCGGGTCGCGATGATCGCCGCGGTGGCGAATCTTCCGACCAGCTCGCTGGTCAGCCGCTTCAATGCCACCGAACTGCTGAGAGTGGCGTCGTAGTCGTGCACCGCGGCGACCACGGGTAGCTCCGAAAGTCGTTGCGCGGCTTCGATCAACTCCTCTTCCGACATGCCGGGGTGGGTGCCGTGGCCGAGCGCGGCCAACGCGCGTTGTTCGGCGGGGTCGGCCAACGCGCGTAGCTCGATGCGTCCGGCGATCACCCCGTCCTCGACGTCGTGCACCGAGTAGGCGACATCGTCGGACCAGTCCATGATCTGGCATTCCAGGCTGCGCCGCCGTGGCGGTGCAGCTGCCCGCACCCAGTCCAAGCGGTCGGTGTCGATGTCGTAGGCGCCGAATTTCGTGCCGGAACCCGTTCTGTCCCACGGGTATTTGATCGCGGCGTCGAGCGAGGCCCTGGTCAGGTTGAGTCCCACACTCGCACCGTCGGCATCGAGCACCTTCGGTTCCAGGCGGGTCAGGATGCGCAGGTTCTGCGCGTTTCCCTCGAAACCACCGAAGGCGTCGGCGAACAGGTCCAGGGCACGTTCGCCGTTGTGGCCGTAGGGCGGATGACCGATGTCGTGCGCCAGCCCCGCCAGATCGACCAGGTCGGGATCGCACCCGAGACCTTCGGCGATACTGCGACCGATTTGGGCGACCTCGAGCGAATGGGTCAGCCTGGTGCGTGGGGTGTCGCTCTCCCGTGGACCCATGACCTGCGTCTTGTCGGCGAGCCTGCGTAGCGCCGCCGAATGCAGCACACGCGCGCGGTCGCGCGCGAAGTCGGTGCGGTGCCCGGTCTCGAATTCACCGCGCGGCGGGCCGAGCCCCCCGCTCTTGCGCGCCTCGACGACCAGGCGCGCTCTGTCGTGCTCGGAATATCTGTCCGCTCCACGTGTGTCGTTCATCGACCCTCACTGTTCGGCCGTATAGGTGAAGTCCGATGAGAAGTGAGTGAGCTGGTACCAGAGCAAAGCGCCTGTCTCCCTGGCGATTCCGTGCGCCTGCGACTCACGGGTGTACACCGAGGGACCGGTGCGGGTCGGCGCCGTCCACGCCTTCAGGCCCGCGTCGCGCGCCATCGTCCTGGTACGCAGCGAATGCCACGGGTCGCTCACCAACACCGCCGAGGACATCTGCCGTGCCTGCATGGCGGTCGCTACCGCCTCGATGCTCAGCAGGGTGTCGGAACCGGTTTCCACGGCCAGGATGTTGCCTGCCGGGACGCCAAGCGACTCCAGGTAATTCTTGCCCGAGGCGGCCTCGGTGTAGGTGTCACCCTCCTGCTTTCCGCCGACCGTGATCACCCTCGGCGCCACCCCGGCGCGAAACAGCGTGTCCGCCTGATCGAGTCGCGCCTCGAATACCGACGACGGGGTGCCCGAATACTGCGCGGCACCGAGGACCACGATGGCGTCCGCCTTCGAGTAGTCATCGATCCGCGCCACCTGCCACACGCGGATCGCGGTACCACCGACCAGCACCAACGCCATCAGGACCGCCCCGACTAGCAACCGCCGCACCCAACGCAGCACGCCGAAGCCACGGGGGCGGACGGGGGCGGGTTCGGGCGCCGAGAAGCCTCGGGTGCGCGTCATGGGCGAATTCACTCCCCAAGTCTGCCAGGGCAGGTGGCAACCGCGAAGCATTCGGGTATCGGCTGGGTGAAGATCGCGCGCCGAGTGGGCACGCGACGCGGTGTCGCCCTGCGCGTGCGCCGTGTCACCGTGCCCGTGCCACAACGCGATTGGTCGTCCGCCCGCACCGAACTCGATCCGTTCGCGCCGCGGCTACCAGCCGCGCTCACGCCATTCGCCCAGGTGCGGACGCTCGTCCCCGAGGGTGGTGTCGTCACCGTGGCCGGGGTAGACGACGGTGTCGTCCGGGTAGCGATCGAACAGTTTGGTGGTGACGTCGGTGTACAGCGAGTCGAAGGCTTCCGGACTCAGCGTCTTGCCGACCCCGCCGGGGAACAGCGAATCACCGGTGAACAGATGGGTTTTCCCGGCACCGTCTTCGAACGCGAGCGCCACCGAACCCGGGGTGTGGCCACTCAGGTGGATGACGGTCACGGTGAGATCGCCGAGTGCGAAGGTCTCGCCATCCGACAGCAACCGGTCGGGCACGACCGGCAGCGGATCGGCGTCGAGGGCGTGTGCGGCGGTGGGTGCGCCGGTGGTCTCGGCGGTGTGTTTCAGTCCCTGCCAGTGATCGGGATGCTGGTGGGTGGTGACGATCAGCCCGACCTTGCCCGGCGTCTCCTGTTCGATCAGCTCCATGAGGCGTTCCGGCTCGTTCGCGGCGTCGATGAGCAGGGTCGCACCGGTGACGCACTGCACCAGGTAGCTGTTGTTGTTCATGGCGCCGACCGCCATCTTGACGATGCGCGCGCCCGGCACCTCGTGCTGTTGCGGGTCCGAGCCGGGCGACACGTGGCCGGTGTAGAGGCGGTCGAGTGTGATCACGACTCGATGCTAGTGATCGATCGCCGACCGTGGCGGACAAGCGCCCGTCGATCACCCTTCACCGCGCACCGGCGAAGACGTCACCGGACTCGGTGAGCGACGCCATCAGCTCCGACCGCGCGGCGCTCAGTAGGCCGTGGTGGCCGCTGCCGAGTTGGCCGAGGGTGAGCTTGCCCGCATAGGTATAGGCGAGGAAGGTGACGGCCGCGCCGGGACCGGCGGAGGGACGCGGGTGGGCCGAGAGGTAGACGAGCTCGTAAGCACCGAGGGTGAGACCTTCCGGCGTGCGGAAGGCGGGGACCGCGCCGGTGTTGGTTATCGCGACGTGCTCGGTGAACGCACGAGTCTTGTTGCGACCGAAGAACTCCGGGAAATGCCACGCCGACTGCTGCACGACACCGTGGTCGAGGTCGGCGCGCAGCCGATCGCAGATCGCGTGCGCGAGGGCGAGCAGACCGGTCGAGCGACCGATCACCGCCGCGAAGGAGGCGAGGCCGCCCATGTTGGTGCCCGCGCCGCAACCGACGGGTGCGGGCAGGCGCCTGCGCAGATCTACCGGATACAGGCAGCCCACCGCCGCGGGGTCGCCGCTCGCGCCCGAGGTTTCGCGCGCGTGGACCCGGAGCAGCGCGGCGGTGAGCAACCCGTTCACACTCACGCCGTGGCGCCGACCGAGCCGGATCAGCGCGGCCGTGGAAGCCTCGTCCAGGCTGGTGTAGCGCGGACGCACCAGACTGTTCGCGACCTGTGGTGTTTCGTCCGCCGGTGGGTCGGTCACGGCGGGTGCGAGCGGGCGAGTCAGCGTTTCCAGACCGGACACCGAGCTTTTCCCGACCCCGTTGTGCGCCAACCACCATTCCAACGATTGCGGATAGCGACGCGGCACCACGCGAGCCGCCGAACCTTGCACGAGATCGGTGTAGTGCGACCATAATTGGGCCATCAGGTCGATTCCGTAACTACCGTCGCCGATGCTGTGATGGTTGTACAGCGTCGTCCGCCAGCGGTGCGGTCCGCAGGCAGTGATGTCCAGGTAGGCCAATTGGGTCGCGGGGTCGATCGGTTCGATCGGCAGGCGCACGTCGTCGGCGCCGTCGGCGACGGTCGCACCGACCGCGTCCCCACCCCTCGGTCGAACCAGAACACCCTGTCCCCCAGAAGTTTCCATGATTCGGCAGGACAGGATGGGGTTGGCGCGTAGCACCGCGACGAAGGCGCTGCGCAGCGCCGCCGTGTCGAGCGCGCCGACTACCGAAACCGAACGCCCCGTATAGGTTCCGTGCCTGACGAACCGCGCCTCCGACGGCGCCAAGACCCGGATCACTTCCACCTCGTCCCACAGCACGCCCGACAGGGTGCGGCACGGGATGCGGCGGACGCAAACTCACCACGCTGGGCGAATGCGCGAGACTGACCGGTATGAGTCTCGCAGCGCATCTGGAAGAAATCGGCCGACCGCTCGTCATCGAACAGCTGAGCCACCCCACGGTGGCGGGCATCGCGGCGGGCGATCTGCCCGAGCCGGTGTTCCGGTCCTGGTTGGAGCAGGATTATCTGTTCCTGCTCGACTACGTCCGAGTGTTCAACCGGCTCGCGTGGCAGGCCCCGTCGGCGCACCTCGGGGACCTCGTGGATCTGGCGCACGCCACCTTCCACGAGGAGCTGTCGCTGCACCGTTCGCTGGCGGACGAGTTCGGCGCCGACCTCGCGGGCGCGAGCAAAGGGGTTGCCTGCGCGAACTATTCGGGTTTCCTGCTGGATTCGGCGGCGAACTACGCCGACGGCCTCGCGGCGATGTACCCCTGCATGTGGGGATACTCCACCCTCGGTGCGGTACTGGCCGAGAACCCGCCCGCCGAGCCACGCTACCGCCGCTGGGTCGACACCTACGCCGACCCCGCCTTCGCCGCACTCACTCGTCGCTGCGCGCAAATGATCGACGAATCCGGTGCCGACCCGGCGCGCGCGGAACGCTTCTTCCGCCAGGGCATGCGGCACGAGCACGCGTTCTGGGACGTCCCGCGCTGAGCCGAGGCGCGCTCGCCCGCTGCTGGAACGTCGACCGCCCGCACACCGCGCGCCCGACAACAGCACACCGCCAACCCGGAACGCGCGCAACGATCCCGCCACAAAGGCATGCGGCGCGAGCCCACGTTCTCGGACACCCCACGCCGAGGCGACGCCCGCTCGCCCCCTGCTCGAGCGTCCGCGGCCAGCTTCGGCGACTCGCGGGGGCCGCGCGCCCGACAAGAGCACACCTCCACCCCGGAACCCACGAAACGGTTCCTCCGCGAGGGCATGCGGCACGAGCGCGCGCTCCGGGAAGTCCCGCGCTGCGGCAAAGCACGCCTGCCCGCTACCGACGCGGCGGCGGCGAGCGCTGTCGGCCGCCGACGCTCGCAGGGGCGGGCCCGACATCAGCGCACCTCGGGTCGGCCGCTCACGGTCGCAGCACGATCTTTCCGCGCGTGTGCCGCCGCTCGAGTTCTCGGTAGGCGCCCCGCACGTCGTCGAGGGGGTACACAGCCGCGATGGGAACGTCGAAGGTGCCCGCCGCGGCCTGCTGCGCCAGCTCGGCGACCACGTCGATGGTGCCCGCCGCGGCGTTACCTTCGCCCTTCACACCGTGTTTCGAGATGGCGTCGAAATTGATGATGGTGTCGATGCGGTCGACGGGGACACCGAGTTCGATCGCGATATCGACGTAGTCCGCGCCGAAAGTGTCGATGAAGGCGTCGATTCCGTCGGGTGCGGCGCCGCGCAGGCGGTCGATGAGGCCGTCACCATAGGCGACCGGGACGACACCGACCGACCGCAACCATTCGTGGTTGTCCGCACCGGCGATCCCGATCACCTTCGCACCGCGCGCTCGAAGCAACTGCACCGCGATCGAACCGACTCCCCCGGCGGCCCCGGACACGGCGACGGTGTCCCCCGATACCGCGTCCACCGCTTTGACCGTCGCGAAAGCCGTTGTGCCCGCGACATAGAGCGTCGCGGCCACATTCCAGTCGAGTGCGTCGGGTTTGCGCGTGACCTGGTCGGCCGGGACCACGACGTGTGTCGCGTGACTGGCTCGCGCATCGGTGAACCCGAGCACCGCGTCACCGACCGCCACCCCACCGACGCCCGCACCGATCTCCGCGATGCGGCCCGCGAAGTCCGAACCCTCGCCGGAGGGGAATGTCGAGGGGAACTGCTCGTGCATGAACCCCTGGCGAATGGCGGCCTCGCCGGGGTTGACGGCCGCGGCGACCACCTCGACGACAACCTGTCCCGCCTCGGGTGAAGGCCGAGGAATCTCGACGACCTTCAGTTCCTCGATGCCGCCGTACCGATCGAACCGCACCGCTCTCGCCGTCTGAGCCACGTCTGATCCTCCTGCCTGGTATCCGCATGGTGTACGGCCGCAACCGCCGACCGCTCGGGGTAATTCCCGATCGACACGCGACGAAACAGGTGCAACAGAGTTGGTCGACCGACCGTGGCGTCGAAGTCTGCCGTTGAGTCGTAGCGTCCGAAACCGATTTGTACGGAATAGTTCCGGCGGCGATGCGGTCGCTACCGAGCGCAGCGGCGACGCAGCGGCGACGCGGCGGCCAGCGTCGAGCAGCCAGCGACGAGCTGCGAGCTTGCTTGCCCCCGGTCGAGACCGAGTTCGCTGTGGTCGACGGCGTTCCACGGCCGGATCGCAGCTCGCGGCGACCGCACGGTCACGCCGCTCGATTGAGCGATACGGCAAAGGACTGGGCGAATGATTGGGACAGTGACCATTGGGCATTCCGCCTACGCCGCCGCGCACTTACGATGCGGGCGTGAGTGCGGATAATCTGCGGGCCTCGGACGCCGACCGGGAGAAGTTCATCGAGCAACTGCGTCTGGCGATGGGCGAGGGCAGGCTGACGGTCGACGAGTTCGATGACCGGGTCCAGCGAATCTATGCCTCCAAGACCCGAGCCGGAATGCAGCTGCTGGTGGCAGACCTTCCCGCGCAACGGGTTTCGCGTCCCGAAACCGACCGCAGGGTGCCGCAATGGGTGGTCATCATGTGGATTCCGTGGGTCTGCGTCAACGTGCTGATGGTCGCGATCTGGTTGGCGACCGGCGCGGGCTATTTCTGGCCGTTCTGGGTGGCGGTGCCGTGGGGTATCGCCCTGCTGATCCCGACCGGTATCGGGATTTCGCTGAACTCGGGACCGAAACGCCGCTGATCGAACACGAACGCGATCGGGCCCGCCACCGCCGAGGCGGTAGCGGGCCGAGATCGATCGGGCGTCAGGATCCGATCAGGTGCTGCGCCAGGTATCCCTCGACCTGGTCGAGCGCGATGCGTTCCTGGGCCATCGAGTCGCGCTCACGCACGGTCACCGCGTGGTCGTCGAGGGTGTCGAAGTCGACGGTGATGCAGAACGGGGTGCCGATCTCGTCCTGACGACGATAGCGACGACCGATCGCGCCCGCGTCGTCGAATTCCACGTTCCAGTTCCTGCGCAGCCGGGCCGCGAGATCCTTGGCCTTCGGGGTGAGATCGGCGTTGCGCGACAACGGAAGTACCGCCGCCTTCACCGGCGCGAGGCGACGGTCCAGCCGCAGCACCGTGCGCGTGTCGACGCCGCCCTTGGCGTTGGGCGCCTCGTCCTCGGCGTATGCGTCGACCAGGAACGCCATCAGCGAACGGGTCAGACCGGCGGCCGGTTCGATGACGTAGGGCGTGTAGCGCTCCTTGGTGGCCTGATCGAAGAAGCTGAGATCGGTGCCGGAGTGCTCGGAGTGCGTCTTGAGGTCGAAGTCGGTGCGGTTGGCGACACCTTCCAGCTCGCCCCATTCGCTGCCCTGGAAGCCGAAGCGGTACTCGATGTCGGTGGTGCCCGCCGAGTAATGCGAGAGCTTGTCCTTGGGGTGCTCGTAGAGGCGCAGGTTGTCGGGGTTGATGCCGAGCTCGGTGTACCAGGAGAACCGCGCGTCGATCCAGTACTTGTGCCACTCGGGGTCTTCGCCGGGCTTGACGAAGAACTCCATCTCCATCTGCTCGAACTCGCGGGTGCGGAAGATGAAATTGCCCGGGGTGATCTCGTTGCGGAAGCTCTTGCCGATCTGCGCGATGCCGAACGGCGGCTTCTTGCGCGCGGTGGTCATCACGTTGTCGAAGTTCACGAAGATGCCCTGCGCGGTCTCCGGACGCAGGTAGTGCATGCCGTCCTCGGATTCGACCGGGCCGAGGTAGGTCTTGAGCATCATGTTGAAGTCGCGCGGTTCGGTCCAGCGGCCGACGGTGCCGCAGTTGGGGCACGCGATCAGTTCCATCGAGACCGTGTCCGGGTCATCGATCTTGTGCTTGGCCGCGTACGCCTCCTGCTGGTGGTCCTGACGGAACCGGTGGTGGCAGTTCAGGCACTCGACCAGGGGGTCGTTGAAGACGCCGACGTGGCCGGAGGCCACCCAGACCTGCCTGGGCAGGATCACCGAGGAGTCGAGGCCGACGACATCGTCGCGGCTGGTGACCATCGAGCGCCACCACTGCTTCTTGATGTTCTCCTTGAGTTCGACACCGAGCGGCCCGTAGTCCCATGCCGACTTGGTACCGCCGTAGATCTCACCGCACGGGTACACCAGACCCCGGCGCTTGGCGAGGTTGGCAACGGTGTCCACCTTCGACTTGGGAGCCACGCGAGAATTCTCCATCCACTGCTGATTCGAATTAAGGGGTCCGAACAGACCTATCCCATCCGGTTGCTCATAACCTAATGGGGTCGCCTACAGCCTATCGACCCTGCCTACCGCATTTTCCACCGCCACGGCGCGGACATTTGACATGCGCACCTGTGCATATCAAAATGGAACTGATTTCCAATAAGGAGTTGGTTCCGTGACCACCGAAGCCGCAGCCACCGCGCCGCCACCGCACAACCCCTATCGCTCGCCCGCACCGGCGCCGGTGCCGACGCGACCCATCCTGGAGGCGGCCGGCGAATTGTTGCGTGCCCTCGCGGCTCCCGTACGCATCGCCATCGTGCTACAACTGCGGGAGTCGCCGCGCTGTGTGCACGAACTGGTCGACGCACTCGGGGTCACCCAACCGTTGGTCAGTCAGCACCTGCGCATCCTCAAGTCCGCGGGCGTCGTCCACGGCGAACGCTCCGGACGCGAGGTGCTCTACGAATTGGTCGACGACCACCTCGCACACATCGTCGTCGACGCCGTCGCGCACGCCGAGGAAGGGTAACCCGTGCCAGACAATTCCGTCGCTCCGCCGAAAGCGGTCGGCATCCGAAGCACCAAGCAGCGCAGCGCGATCGCGGCGCTGCTCGATGACATCGAGGAGTTCCGTTCCGCACAGGAACTCCACGACGAATTACGCAAGCGCGGCGAAGGCATCGGCTTGACCACGGTGTATCGCACCTTGCAGTCGCTCGCCGACGCGGGCATGGTCGACGTGTTGCGCAACGACACCGGCGAGGCGGTCTATCGCCAGTGCTCGACCGGCCACCACCATCACCTGGTGTGTCGGCATTGTGGGCGCACCGTCGAGGTCGAGGGCCCCACCGTCGAGGAGTGGGCCGAGGACATCGCCGACGCGCACGGGTTCACCGAGATCAGCCACACGCTCGAGGTCTTCGGGACCTGCGCGGCGTGTGCGAAGGTGTCGGCGAGCAGACGCACCACCCGCGTCTGACCACGGGACACCCTGCCCCGAAAGCCCACCCACCCACTGAAACACAGTGCGCCCGGCGACATTTCGTCGCCGGGCGCACTCGTGCTCGAATTCAGCCGACGACGGCCGCTTCCCGATTCTGATCGCTCGCACCGGCTTCGTGCTTGCCCGCGTGCGTCGATGTTCCCTTCCGCCTACCCAGGATCGCACCGACGACGAGCAGAACAACGGCGAGACCGGCCCACGCCGACAACACCACGAGCGGGCCCGACGCACCCGTTCCGTCGAAGAAGGCGACCGCGCGCAACAGCGACGCCGCCGCACCCGGCGGCAGCAGCTGACCGAGCGCGCCCCAGCCCGCGGGCAGCATTTCCGGTGCGGAGGTGGCACCGGAGAACGGGTTGCCGATGAACAACATGAGCAGCGCCCCGACACCGATTCCCGCCCTGCCGAGCACGCTGGAGAACCCGACAACGGTCCCGGCGACGGCGAACGAGACCAACCCGGACACCAGTGCCAATTCACCGTAGGCACCGGGCAGCAGCGACAACCAGCCCTGGACGATCGCCATGCTCAGCAAACCGGCGGTCACCGCGAAGGCGCCGAGCCCCAACGCCTTCGCGCCGATCGACGGCACGAGCAGGCTCAGCAGCACGCCGGCGGCCAGCCCGGACATCACCAGCGGCAGCACCGCGACGCCGAACGCCACCCCGCGCGGATCGTCAGGGTCGGCGGGCACCAGGTCCTGCACCGGCGCCACGGGCGCACCCGAGAGCTGCTGTGCCATCTGGGTCAGCAACTGGGCAACGGCGGGACTGGCACCGGAGGCGATCAGCACGCGCGGCGGTCCGTCGCCGGTGACGATCGCGCCGTAGACCGCACGGTCGGTGATCGCGCCGCGCGCGGCGGATTCATCGGCGACGGTACGGGTTTCGAAGCCGCCGGGTTGGCGCTCGTCGAGCATGCCGGTGACCATCGCGGCCTGCGGACCCGTGACCGCGAGCGGCAGCTCACGCGGTGCGGTGTTCGCGGCGGGCCATGCGAAGGCGATCAGCATCAATGCCTGCATCAGCGCCGCCGCGATGCCCGCGGCGAGCGCACGCCGAGTGGTGGTCATGAGGACTCCCCGTAAATCGAATGATCATTCTCTTTTGCCGGTTCCACCGTGGCACCGGACTTCGAGCTTGTCAAGAACGGACATTCGTTTTACTTTGGGACGATGCCCCGAGTCAGCGAAGAACACAAGGAAAGGCGCAGGCAGCAAATCCTCGACGCCGCACAACTCTGCTTCGCCACCAAGGGTTTCCACGACACCTCGATGCAGGACGTCTTCGCCGAGTCCGGCTTGTCGGCGGGCGCGGTCTACCGCTATTTCAAGAGCAAGAACGACCTGGTCGCCGCCTTGGCCGCGCAGACGACGGTGCGACTGCGCGAGCGAATGACCGAGGCGATCCGCGCCGATACCCTGCCGACCCCGGCCGAGCTGGTCACCATCGTCGCCACCTACATCACCGAACACAGCGGTCCCGGCGGCCTGGTGCGGCTCGCCCCGCAGGCGTGGTCACTGGCTCTGGTCGACAAAGACGCGGGCGGCTACGTCAAGGACGCGGTGCTCGGCATGCGCCAACTCTGGGACGAATACACCGAACGCATGCTCGCGCACGGCTGGCTGCCCGCCGACGCCGACACCCACGCCGTTGCCACCGCCATCATGGGCCTGCTCCCCGGATTCATGTTGCAGCACTTGATCATCGGCGACCCCGACATCGAAACCTTCACCCGAGGGGTACGCACACTGCTGCCCTACGGCGAGGCGCCCGAGTCCTGAGCGACCGCTGGACCGCGCCGGCACCCGAGAGGTCACGCGCGTCGATGCCGAGTACCGAACGCACCCGGTCGACACCCACGAGACCACGCTGCCGACAACGCCCAGGCGCCCGAACCGAACGACCCGAGTGCCCCGACCGGTCAGCAGTCAGCACCCACGCGATGCGCGCTGATCACGGCGCGTAAGCCACACCGGATCGAGTGGTACCCGAGCACCGATGCGATTTCATTTCACAACCAACCCAGGCGTTCGGCCGCGCGCACCGCCTCGGCGCGGTTGGTGGTCCCGGTCTTGCCGATGGCCGACGAAAGGTGGTTGCGGACAGTGCCTTCCGACAGGTGCAGACGCTTGGCCACGGACGCGGCGGTCGAACCATCGGCCGCGGCTGCCAGTACCTCGCGCTCGCGCGGGGTCAGCGGTGAGGTGCCCGCGGTCAACGTCTCGGCCGCCAGGGCGGGGTCGACCACCCGCAAACCCGCGTGCACGCGGCGCACCGCGTCGGCGAGTTCGCGCGCCGGGGTGTCCTTCACCACGAAACCGCTCGCACCGGCATCGATGGCCCGTCGCAGATAACCGGGGCGACCGAACGTCGTCACCATGAGCACGCGCAGGCCGGGATGGGTCCCGTGCAACTGCGCGGCCACCGAGATCCCGTCCATGCCGGGCATTTCCACGTCGAGCAGCACCACATCGGGTTCGGTGCGTTCGACCGCGTCGAGCACCTCGTCTCCCCTGCCGACCTCGCCGACCACCTCGAGGTCGTGTTCCAAACCGAGCAGCGCCGCGAGTGCGCCGCGCACCAGTGCTTGGTCGTCGGCGAGCAGCAGCCGGATCATGGCATTCCTTCGAGGTAGGGCACGGCGGCCACCTGGCCGTTATGCGGGAATGGTGGCACGAACACGAAGTCCCCCGCCCTCCGGAGTCGACAGCGTCAATGTTCCGCCGGCCGCGCGGAGTCGTTCCCGCAGACCCGACAGCCCCGACCCGGCGGCATTCGTCGCCGGGCCGAGCCCGCGTCCGTCGTCGGTGACCTCGATCGCGGTCTCGGTGACCGACACCGCGCATTCGCGCGCCGCGCTGTGCCTGATCACGTTCGTGACCGCCTCGCGCAACACCCAACCGAACAACTCGCCGTCCCCGACCTCCGGGAGTTCGTCGGAGTCGGGCAACCGCGCGGCGATATCGGCGGCGGCCAGCGCGGTGCGCGCGTTGCCGAGTTCCCCGCGCAGCGAGATCTCGCGCAGCCCACCGACGGTCTCGCGCACTCCGGCGAGCGCCTCGCGCGCCAACCGCTCGATATCGGCCATCTCGGACTTCGCGCGAGCCAGGTCGACCTCGACAAGCCGTTGCGCCAGTTCGGTTTTCACCGTGATCACGGTGAGCGAATGACCGAGGATGTCGTGCACGTCGCGTGCGACCCGGTTGCGTTCCTCGACGATCTCCAGCTCGGCGCGCTGGCGTCGATTCAATTCGGCGAGCCGATCCCCACGCAGGCCGAGTTGCCTGCCGATCCAAATCACCACGGGAACGAAGGCGAGATACAGGCTGACCGAGCCGAAGTCCGAGTCACGGAACGCGAATGGCAGCAACAGGATCGTCACCGTGCTCACGAGTACCACCAGACCCGATGCCCGGAACGGGAGATAGAGGATGCCGAGCACGGCGATATACATGCTGGCGGGCAACGCGGTGGACCCGAACAACCACACCAGCATCGCGCTGATGCCGGTGAGCGCCGCCAAGGCCAGCCACACCCTCGGATCGGAGCGACGGCCGCGCAAGGCGTCGGTACTCGACTTACCGAAGAGGACGAAAGCCGCCACGACCACGGCCGCGAAGGCGACCAAGGCCACGATCCCCAGCGTCGCCTCGACCGTCCGACCCGCCGACCACCGCTGCGCGATCGGGGCGATCAAGTAGGCGAGCCAGGCCGCCGACAGCCCCGCACCGAACACGCTGCGCCGCCGCACGCCGGTCGACTGCGAACGCCTGACGACCAGCGCCGCGTCGACCCGCTCGAAAAGCGCCTCAGGACTCAGCGCGGACAGCGCGGTCTTCACGCCCATGCGCGATCAACCCTTCGAGGTACGCGACGGTCGCTCACGAGAGCCGACGCTACCCAATCGCCTCGCCCGACGACGCTGGGGATCGCCCTGCCGGAGCAGGGTCGGCTCGGCCACGATCCCGCGATGCGATGCGCGCCGCGCCGCGTGCCCGCCGAGACGATGCGATACCGGTCGCCACCGACGAATCCGTGTCGACGGTCCAGCACACACACGCCGACGGTGCCCGACAGACCCGCTCGCATGTCGCGCCGCGCGCACGAACACCGGTGCCGCATGGCCGGATTCCGCGATTCGTACGCGGAACCGGCCGCTGAAATTCCTCGAACGGATCGACCGCGGCCGCGGGGGCGGAGAAACCCGACGGCCCGCCGAGTTCCTGGGCACCGCGGTGCGGACAACTGCTGGCTCGTGGGTACGCACAACGCACGGCACCCCGCCACGAAGCTGAACCCGACCGCCGCACAGCCCACGCCCGCGCGACCGAACCCAACCACCCCACGACCGAAGACGACCGCCCCGTGGCACGAGTCAGCGTGCGGTGTCACGGCGAAACAGGAGCGCCGAGCCGCCGATGAACACCGACGCCCACACCACGACATTGAGCACCGCCAACGCGATCGACCCCGCGTCGGTGCCGCCGAAGGGCATCCGAGCCAGTGTCGCGACCCCGCTGGTCGGTATGGCCTTCGACACCGCACCGAACCACCCGTTCAACGGCATGAACAACCCACCCGCGAAAGCCAGCACCGCCGACAACGGGCCGAGCAGCTGCATGACGTTCTCCGAAGGGAGCAAATAGCCGATGAACAGGCCGAACGCGGCGAACACCAGCGAACCGGTCCAGGCGAGCAGCAGGCAACCCGCCCACGCGAGCGGGGTCAAGTGTGCGCCGATGACGGCACCGACCACGAAAACCGTGCTCACCGAGAATAATCCGAGCACCATCGCCACAGCGACCTTGGTGGCGATATAGGCGACCGGGAGCAGTGGGGTGAGCCGCAACTGCCTACTCCAGCCCTGCGCTCGTTCGATCGCCACCATGGCACCGCCACTGGTGGTGGCCAGCATCCCGCCGTAGACCGCCATCGAGACCATCACATAACCCGTGACGTTGCCGGAGCCGAAAGGCTCGGTGCGGTAGTCGGATTGCAATCCGAAGATCACCAGGAACAGCGGCGGCATGATCAGCGTGAAGATCACGGTGCGCCGGTTGCGCAGCATGCGACGCAGCTCGATCCGCAGGAAGCCGAGGCTGAACCCGCCCAGGGCCGGTCGCTGACGTGGCGACGAATTCGCCGGTGGGACAAGGGTGGTCATATCAGTGTGCTCCCGTTTCGGAGGTGGTCAGGGCCAGGAAGGCCGCCTCGAGGTTGTGCGCGGTGATCTCCAGATCGACCGCGGGGGTCTGCGTCAGCAGTAGCCGCGCGACGGAGTCGGAGTCCTTGGTGTGCAACACGATTCGATCTCCGAACAGCTCGACGTCATCGACTCCTGGCATCGTGAGCAGCCGCTCGGGGTCTACGCCGGGCAGCGTCGCGCTGACGGTGCGACCCGAGGCGAGATTCTTCACCTGCGCCGCACTTCCGTCGGCGACCACCGTTCCCGCGCGCACGAGCACGATGCGGTCGGCGTAGGAGTCGGCCTCATCGAGGTAGTGGGTGGCGAACAGCACCGTTCTGCCTCGGTTCGCGTCCGCGCGCATGGCCTGCCAGAACGCCCTGCGGCCCTCGACATCCATGCCCGTGGTCGGCTCGTCGAGCACGATCAGGTCGGGGTCGGGCAGCAACGCCAAAGCGAAACGCAACCGTTGACGCTGCCCGCCGGAGCATTTGCCGACCATCCGGTCGGCGATCTCGGCGATGCCAGCGCGGGCGAGCACCTCCTCGACCGGACGCGCGGCGGGATGCAGTGTCGCGACCATGCGCACGGTCTCGGCGACGGTGAGGTCGGGCAACAGGCCGCCGGATTGCAGCACCGCCGACACCCGGCCGGACACAATCGCTTCCTCCGGCGCCGCGCCGAACACCCGGACGCTGCCGCTGTCGGGCCGCGAGAGGCCGAGCAGCATGTCGATGGTTGTGGTCTTGCCCGCACCGTTGGGGCCGAGGAACGCGACGATCTCGCCCGGGTAGACGACCAGGTCGAGTCCGTCCACCGCGGTCACAGTCTGTGCGCCGGGCGCGCGAAAGCTCTTGCGTAACTGGGTTAATTCGATCGCGGGCGGGGGTGCGGATCTGCCCGCGGTGCGCGCGGCGGTGGTCGTTGCTGAGGTCATGCCTCTACGGTCGCCGGTCGCGGGTGCACCGGCCAGGGTCGGCTGTCACGACCTCACCGTGACAACTGTCATGGGTGCCGCTTCGGTCTCAGGGCAGCAGCCCCTGGCGCGCCTTGCCCGCACCCGACAACACCAGCACCAACATCGTGGCCAGGGCCTGATCGTCCAGGCCAGCGGCGGGGAAGGTGTAGCGCAGGATGACATCGGCCAGCTTCTCGCGGGCGATGATGGTGAGCGAGCCGAATTGCAGCGAGTTGTTGCGCTCGGCGACGCGTTTGTGCAGCTGTGGTTTCAGCGGGCGATCCCAGGCGAGCACGCAGGTCAACGTCAGCACGTCGAGGCCGGGCGCCAGGCTCACCGCGCGCAGCGAGCTCAGTACGCCCTCGTAGGCGAAGCCGAGCGAGCCGTCCTGCTCGACGCGCACCTCGATGTCGTAGAGCGAAAGACAAGCACCGGCCCGCGCTTGGAGTTCGCGCTCGGTACCGGCACGCGCGTCCGCGTCCGCGTCTGCGTTCATGTCCGTGCCACCATTCATTTCGCGCCGCCGAAACGGCGATCACGCGAAGCGTACTCGAGGCAGGCCGCCCACAGGTCTCGTCGGTCGAAATCGGGGAACAACGTTTCCTGGTAGACGAATTCGGCGTAGGCCGACTGCCACAGCAGGAAGTTCGAGCTTCGGAATTCGCCGGAGGGGCGCAGGAACAGGTCGACGTCGGGCATGTCGGGTTCGTCGAGATATTGCTCGATTGTCGCCTCGTTCACCTTCTCGGGATCGAGTTTGCCATCGGCCACCGCACGCGCGATTTCCCTTGCGGCGTCCGCGATCTCGGCGCGACCACCGTAGTTCACGCACATCGTGAGCGTCATCTCGGTGTTGTCCTTCGTGAGCTCCTCCGCGGTCTCCAGCTCACGAATCACGCTGCGCCACAGGCGAGGACGGCGCCCCGCCCAGCGCACCCGCACCCCCATCTCATGCATCTCGTCGCGCCGGCGGCGGATCACGTCGCGGTTGAAGCCCATCAGGAAGCGCACCTCCTCGGGGCTGCGCCGCCAGTTCTCGGTGGAGAACGCGTACGCCGACAACCACTTGACGCCGATCTCCAGGCAGCCCTCGACGGTGTCCATCAGCACGGCCTCGCCGCGTTCGTGGCCCGCGGTGCGCGCGAGCCCGCGCTCCCTGGCCCAGCGGCCGTTGCCGTCCATCACCAAGGCGACGTGCGTCGGCACCAACTCCGGCGGTATTTCCGGCGGCCGCGCACCCGAGGGGTGCGGCGAGGGCGGGCGAATGCTGCGTTCGGTGCTCGACCTGGTCGCGGTGCTGGAGTCTCGACGGAGGATCACGCCCTCATCCTGCCTGATGGCCTCCTCGGCGGGTCAGCCCGCTTGCCCCGCGGCGGCACGGTCGGGCCGTTGCGCGGCCTGCGAGCGTTCGACCAGCGGCAATGTGCGCAGCTGACGTTCCAGATGCCATTGCAGGTGCGCCGCCACCAAGCCGCTGGCCTGCTTACGCACCGAATCGGTGGTCGTCTCGACGAAGTCCCATTCACCGCGACGCAAGGCGACGAGCAGCTCGATCACCCCCGCGGCGGGCACCGTGGCCCCGGGCGGGCGGCAGTGCACACACACCGCTCCCCCTGCGCCGACATGGAAAGCGCGGTGCGCGCCGGGTGTCGCGCACCGCGCGCATTCCGCCAGCGCGGGCGCCCACCCGGAGAAACCCATGGCGCGCAACAGGAATGAGTCGAGGATCAGCTCGTGCGGGCGCTGCTTGGCGGCGATGGCGCGCAGTGCGCTCGCGGTGAGCGCGTGCAGCCGAGGCGCGGGCGCGCGTTCCTCACCGGCCAGTCGTTCGGCGGTCTCCAGCACGGCGCACGCGGTGGTGTAGCGGCCGTAGTCGTCGACGATGTCGGCGGCGAACGCCTCCACCGTGTGCACCTGGGTGACGGTGTCGAGGTTGCGCCCGGGATGCAGCTGCACATCGATATAGGCGAACGGCTCCAGGCGGGCCCCGAACTTCGATTTCGTGCGCCGCACCCCCTTGGCCACCGCGCGCACCAGCCCGTGGTGGCTGGTCAACAGCGTGACGATGCGATCGGCCTCGCCAAGCTTGTGCTGGCGAACGACCACCGCATGGTCCCGGTACAGAAGCACGTCCACCATCCTCCCACGAGCCGCGCGCGCCGCGGGGCGCGGCAAGCGGGGTGAAGGTATTTCACTTTTGGGTCGAAGGCGAACGAAACCCGTCGTGCGCGCGTGTTCGGTGCCCTATCCTTTGCGTACTTGTGCTGCTGGGGAGGGGCTTTCACGCGTGAACGATTTGCTGGGCACGGAGACTGCCGCAGGATTTCGCGCAACCCGAGAGCTACTCGGGTTGCCGGTCCCGTGGTGCGCGCGCCTGTTCGAGGTGGCCGACCGCACGATCGAACGCTGGGAACGTGGTTCGTTCCAGATTCCGGTCACCGCGGCACGCCAGCTCTCCGATATCGCCGCCGAGACCGTGCAGGTGATCGAGGCGATGGTGCACGCCATCCACGCGGGCAATGTCTCACCCTGTCTGCACACCTACCGAACCAATGCCGATTATCACCGACACGAACCGGACACCCGATTTCCCGCGACCTGGCATCGCGCGGTGTGCGCCCGCATCATGACCGAATTGCCGCAGGTGGAACTGCAATTCATCGATTAGTTTTCGGTGCGCAGCAGTCCGGACACCAGCAGCAGCACCGAGTGCTGGACTCGCGCCCGTGCCTGCTCGACGTCCTCGGCGTGCGCGACGATGAGCGCGGCCTCGCTGACGACGCTGATCACCAACTGCGCCAGCACCGGTATCGAGGCATCGGCGATCATGCCCGCCGCGTGGGCCCGCTGGAGTTGGGTGGTGATCACGCCGAGTCCGTGGTCGGCCTCGAATTCGCGCCATGCCTGCCACCCCAGGACGGCGGGCGCGTCGGTGAGCGCGATCCGCAGCATGTCGGGGCGCTGACAGAGCTCAAGGAACACTCCGAGTCCGACGGTCATGCCCGCCATCACCTCCGTCTCGTCGACGGTGGCGATGGCGCGTTCGACCTCCTCGGTGGTCTCGACCTCCAGCTGTTCGAGCACGGCGAGAAACAGCCCGCGCTTGTCGCCGTAGTGATGATGCAACGCCCCTCGGGTGACTCCGGCCTCGCTGACCAATTCTTCCGCGGAGGTCGCGGCGAAGCCGCGCTCGGTGAACAGCTGGCGTCCAGCCTGTTCGAGCGCGGCCCGCGTGGACCTGGACCGGTCCTCCTGGCTACGGCGTGGCATGCAGCCGAGTGAACTCCAGGATCGATGTGGCGAGCAACTCGGGTTGGTCTTCGGGCAGAAAGGCGTAGGAGTCGTCGATGAGTCGCAGTGTCGCGTTGGGGAGGTCGGCGGCGAGCCGTTCGGCCAGCGACACGGGGAACAACTTGTCCTCGCGTGCCCACAGCACCAACACCGGCTGCTCTACCTCCCCGAAACGCGCTGCGGCGGCCAGGGTGTAGTCGCGTCGTGCGGTTTTCAGGAAGCGCCGCAGGTCTTTTCGGATCTCGCCCGAGCGGCGGCTCGGCAGGAGGTAGGAGTCGGCGATCTCCTTCGGCACCGCGCGCTTGGTAACCCAGCCGAAGACGAAGGGCAGCCGGTGCAGCGCGCGCAGGCGTAGGGCCGCGGTGAGCGGGCGCAGGGAGCCGGGGACCCTGGCCAGCAGGGTGAGTCCGGTGAACGGCTGCGGGAGGAATCGCTCGTAGCTGTCCACCGAGGCGAGCACCACGCGCCCGACCCTGGAGCGGTCGCGGCTGAGCAGCACCTGGGTGAGCGCGCCGCCGGTGTCGTTGGCGACGAGGGTGACGTCGGTGAGATCGAGGCCCGCCAGGAAGGCCGAGAGCAGGTCGGCGACGCCGGTGGGGGTGAGATCAGCTGCGGGAACCGGGATTTCGTGCGATCCCAACGGTAGGTCCGGGGTAATGCAGCGGTAACCGGCTGCCGCTACGGCGGGCACCGTCTTGCGCCACAGGTCGGCATTGACCAGCAGGCCGTGGATGAACACAACCGGCGGGCCGTCACCGGTCTCGTGGTAGCGGATACGTCCGCCGGGCAGGTCGATCTCGTGACTGCGGCCGAGCGCGGTGCTGTGTGCCATGTTCGCCTCCGGTTGATTCGATTCACTTACATACATACCGTATGTATGTGAGACACGATTCGCCTCCTACCACGGGTGGATATTTACCCCCACGATATGGACGACTGACCAAATCGTGGTTACGTTGCGTCCACCGAGCACCGATATTCGGCCGAGCACGACGAGAAGCTGAGCACGACGAGAACTGGAGCACAGATGACGGTCTCCGACCCCACCCCGCCCGCGCCGCGACCACCGGCGGGCGAGCTCGGACTCGGCGAACTCGCGGCCGCCATCGCACGCGGTGAGACCAGCTCGACAGCGGTGGTCGGCGAAACCCTCGACCGCATCGATGCCACGCAACCGAGCCTCAACGCCTTCCGCATCGTGCGCCGCGAACGCGCGCTCGCCGAGGCGGCCGAAGCCGACCGACGCGTGGCCGCCGGCGAACGCCTCCCCCTACTCGGCGTCCCGATCGCGGTCAAGGACGACACCGACATCAGCGGCGAGCCAACGGCATTCGGCTGCGGCGGCGAATTCACCGCGAAAACCGCAGACGGCGAACCGGTCCGCCGCCTGCGTGCCGCCGGTGCGGTGATCGTCGGCAAAACCAACACCTGCGAACTCGGGCAGTACCCCTTCACCAGCGCCGAATGGTTCGGCCACACCCGCAACCCGTGGAACGGCGAGCACACCCCAGGTGGCTCCTCCGGCGGCTCGGCCGCCGCCGTCGCCGCCGGATTGCTCTGCGCCGCACTCGGTTCCGACGGCGCCGGTTCGGTCCGCATTCCCGCCGCGTGGACCAACCTGGTCGGCATCAAGCCGCAACGCGGCCGCATCTCCACCTGGCCCGAGGCCGAATCGTTCCACGGCCTCACCGTCAACGGGCCGCTGGCACGCACCGTCGCCGACGCGGCCTTGCTGCTGGACACCGCAGCGGGACCACACGAGGGCGACCTACACACCCCCACGACACTGTCGGTCTCCGACGCCGTCGGTCGTGACCCGGGCCGTCTGCGGATCGCACTGTCTGTGCGCGCGCCATTCACCACCCAGCGCACGCCACTGGATCCCGAGGTCGAGGCGGGTGTGCACCGCATCGCCGCCACGCTGCGCGCACTCGGCCACGAGGTAACCGTCGCAGACCTGCACTACGGCATCATGATGGGCGCGTCGTTCATGCCGCGCTCGATGGCGGGCATCCGGGCGAGATACCGCGACATGCCCGGCGCGCGCGTCGAACAACGCACCGTAGGACACCTACGCTCCGGACTCGCGCTCAGCGGCCCCGCCCTCTTCGCCGCTCGCAAACTGGAACCCTTGCTGCACAAGCGCATCGGCCGCTTCTTCGACAACTACGACCTGGTCCTCGCCCCCACCACCGCGACCCCACCACCCCGCGCCGACGCGATCGACAACATCGGCTTCTTCGCCACCGAACACCTCGTCACCGCCGCCTGCCCCTTCGCGTGGCCGTGGAACGTCCTCGGCTGGCCCAGCGTGAACGTCCCCGCCGGGTTCACCGACGACGGCCTGCCGGTGGGTGCGCAACTAATGGGCACCGCGAGTACCGAGCCGACACTGGTTTCCGTTGCGGCGCAGCTGGAATCGGAATTACACTGGGAACGGCAGCGGCCTGAGCCGTGGTGGTGACGCTCACAGCGGCGCTCCCGACCACCATGCGCGCAATTCCTGGCCGGAACGTCCGAGCGCCGTTAGCCGGCAGAAATTTCTAGTAGAACTGCCGAATTCGACAGACAGTGCGCCACGGTCTGCCGGTAGATGCGCAACCAATGAGCACCGCGAGTACCGAGCCGACACTGGTTTCCGTTGCGGCACAGCTGGAATCGGAATTGCACTGGGAGCGAACCCGGCCTGAACCGTGGTGGTGACGGTCCAGAGCGGTGGGTCGGACCGCCCGTGGTCGCGCAGGTAACCGACCGCCCGCCCCCAGCACAGGAACCGGAACTACGGCCGCGGCAACGACACCGAGCGCGGCCTCCGCCACAATCCAGACGCGACGACGGCTTTTCGGCCGTTCGGCTCGCGGAGTTTCCAGGTCCGACCGCCCCGATGCGCTCGTCATGGCCGCACCCGCGCGCGCCCCGCACGGAGCGGAAACGCGGTCCGGGTCCTCGGCCACGGCCACGGCCGTCACGATCACGCCGTCGAGCGCTTGGAGTAGCGCAGTCGGACGCGGCGGCGGGGCCCTCGATGCGTGCCCGGATCACCTCCGACACCGTCGAGCGGGAATGGCTTTGTGCCGGTGAACATCTCGTCGAGCATGCAGCCGAGTGCGTGGACATCGGCACGATGATCGGTCGGTGCGGCCCGCAGCCGGTGCGTGCGGCGACTAGAACCCGAGCTTGCCCAGCTGCTTGGGATCGCGCTGCCAGTCCTTGGCCACCTTCACATGCAGGTTCAGGTAGATGCGGGTGCCGAGGATGTGTTCGATTTGCTTGCGGGCATTGGTCCCTACCTCTTTCAGGCGGGCGCCGCCTTTGCCGATGATGATGGCCTTCTGGCTGGGGCGTTCGACGTAGAGCAGTGCGTGCACGTCGAGCATGTCCTCGCGTTCCTCGTACGGCTGGATCTCCTCGATCACCACGGCCAACGAGTGTGGGAGTTCGTCGCGCACGCCCTCCAGCGCGGCCTCGCGGATCAGCTCGGCCATCAGGGTTTCCTCGGGCTCGTCGCTGAGTTCGCCGTCGGGGTAGAACGCGGGCCCTTCGGGCATCTTCGAGGCGATGACGTCGACGAGTACCTCGACCTGCTCCCCCTTCACCGCGGACACCGGCACCACATCGGTCTCGGGTCCGAGCAGTTGCGATACCGCGAGCAGCTGCACCGCGATCTGATCTCGGCTGACCTTGTCGGTCTTGGTGACCACGCCGAGCAGCGTGGTCTTCGGTGCCATTTGCTTGATCTGCTGCACGATCCAGCGGTCGCCCGGCCCGACCTTCTCGTCGGCGGGGATGCACAAGGCGATCACATCGACTTCGGAATAGGTATCGCGCACAAGATCATTGAGGCGTTGGCCGAGCAGGGTGCGCGGACGGTGCAAGCCGGGTGTGTCGACGAGGATGAGCTGCGCGTGCTCGCGGTGCACGATGCCGCGGATGGTGTGGCGGGTGGTCTGCGGACGCGAGGAGGTGATCGCGATCTTCGCCCCGACCAGCGCATTGGTGAGCGTCGACTTGCCGGTGTTCGGGCGGCCGACGAAACAGATGAAACCGGAACGGAATTCGGCGGACGCGTCCGCCTCGACACGATCAGCCACCGTGCACCCGATCGGCGGAGCTCGGCTCGACGCCCGCGTCATCGATGATGTCGAAGACCGTGCCGTCGGTATCGGTGAAGATGACCCTCGCCTGTGCGGTGACCTCACGCACAGCCGCGATCCCGACGTCGGAGAACTTTCCGCACACCACCACGGCCGCCTCGAATCCCTCGGCGCCACTGGAGATCGCCGCCGCGACGGCGGCTTGCAGTGCGGTCAGGCGCAGCGCGGTCAAGCGCACCTCACCGGCCGCGTAGGTACGGCCGTCGGTGTCGCGAATCGCCGCACCACAGCTGCCGTCGGTACGTCCCAGCGCACCACGCGCCAGCACCACCAGCTTGGCGTCCTCGGCGTCCAGTTCGGTCATACCGTGTCTCCGTCCTCGAGTCGATCGGCCGAAACCTCGCGCTCCGGTCCGTTGCCCTTGCGCTTGCCATTGGTCTTGTCGCCGTGCGGTTTCGCCTCGCCGGAGGATGTTTCGGCCGCGTCGGTTTCGGTCGGCGCATCGGTCTTCTTGGCCTTGCGCACCACCACGGTATGCACCCGCACCCGACCTCGGGTATCCGCGCCACCCTCGCCGCGCAGCACCAACCCGTGCACGGTGACCTTCGACCCCGGCAACGGCACCCTGCCGAGCTCGTGGGCGAGCAAACCGCCCACGGTGTCGACATCCTCTTCCTCGATCTCCAGGCCGTACAGCTCGCCGAGATCCTCCACCGACAGGCGTGCCGACACGCGGTACCTCTCCTCGCCGAGGTCTTCGATCGGCGGGGTCTCGCCCGCGTCGTACTCGTCGGCGATCTCGCCGACGATCTCCTCCAAGATGTCCTCGATGGTGACCAGACCCGCGATGCCGCCGTACTCGTCCACCAGCAGCGCCATGTGATTGCGGCGGCGCTGCATATCGTCGAGCAGGCTGTCGAGCGGCTTGGAGTCCGGCAGGAACACCGCGGTGCGCATCACCTCGCGCACCCGCACCTTGCGGCTGCGATCGGCATACGGCACAAGGTCTTTCAGATAGACGACGCCGAGAATGTCGTCGACGTTCTCCCCCACCACCGGAATCCGCGAATGGCCGGAGCGCACCGCGAGCGACATCGCCTGCGCCGCGGTCTTGTCCGCCTCGATCCACACCATCTCGGTGCGCGGCACCATCACCGCACGCGCCGCGGTATCGCCGAGTTCGAACACCGACTGGATCATCCGCCGCTCGTCGTCGGCCACCACACCGCGCGCGCCGGCCATCTCGACCACCTCGCGCAGCTCGATCTCGGAAGCGAACGGGCCGTTGCGAAAACCACGACCGGGAGTGATCGCGTTACCGAGCAGGATCAATAGTCTGCTCAACGGTCCGAGCAACGCGCCGATGAGCTGCAACGGCAGCGACGCCGACAGCGCGATCGAATACGCGTGCTGGCGGCCGAGGGTGCGCGGACCGACCCCCACCACCACATACGACACCAGCACCATCACCACGGCGGTGACCAGCAACGCCCAATTCTCGCCCCACAGGTCGATGAGACCCGCCACGAGAAACACCGTCGCGCCGATTTCGCACAGAATGCGAAGCAGCACCATGAGATTCACGTACCTGGCGCGGTCGGCGACGATCCGGTTCAAGCGCACCGCACCCGATCGGTCGGCGCGTACCATGTCCTCGACCCTGGCCGGGGAGATCGTGTTCAGCGCGGAATCGACACCGGCGAACACACCACCCACCGGGACCAACAGCACCGCGAGCAGGATCAGCGTCAGCGAATTCACGCGAGCGTGTCACCCGGTGCGGTGAAGCCCGCCTTTCCGAGCAGCCTGGCGTCGCGGGCGGCGAGTTCGGCGCGTCGCCGCGCCTCGCGCAAGCTCTCGTACCACTCTTCGAGCAGCGACGCCTGCAGCGTGAACATTTCCTTCTCCTCTTCCGGCTCGGCATGGTCGTAGCCGAGCAGATGCAGCACACCGTGCACGGTGAGCAGCGCCAGTTCGTGATCGAGCGAATGGTCGGCCTTGCGGGCCTGGCCCGCGGCGAATTCGGGGCACAACACGATGTCGCCGAGCATCGAGGGACCCGGTTCCGGACTGTCGGGGCGACCGCCCGGCTCCAACTCGTCCATCGGGAAGGACATCACATCGGTCGGGCCGGGCAGTTCCATCCACCGCATATGCAGGTCGGCCATGGTGTCGAGGTCGACGAGCACCATCGACAATTCGGCGGCCGGATGCACGTCCAGCCGGCCGATTACGAAGCGCGCGACACTGACCAGGTCCTCTTCCGGTACGTCGATACCCGATTCGTTGGCGATCTCGATGCTCACCTGGTCAGCCTATGTCACGGTGACGAACGCGATCGCGGAGCCCGCACGCCTGTCTTTTCGGCGAGCTCCCCCGTCACGTCGCGCTCAGCGTCGGTCGGACTTGCTCGCGGCGCGCCGCTGTGCCCGGTTGCCCGGATAGTGCGGCCCCACCTGCGAGCGCGGCTCGGATTCGAAGCGGTCGTAGGCATCGACGATGTCGGAGACCAACCGGTGTCGAACCACATCACTGCTGCTCAGGTAGGCGAAGTGGATGTCATCGATACCGGGGAGGATCTCGGTGGCCGCGCGCAGACCCGAACGCGCGCCGTTCGGCAGGTCGACCTGGGTGACGTCACCGGTCACCACGATCTTCGAACCGAAACCGAGCCTCGTCAGGAACATCTTCATCTGCTCGGCCGTGGTGTTCTGCGCCTCGTCCAGGATGATGAACGAGTCGTTGAGCGTGCGACCGCGCATATAGGCCAGCGGCGCGACCTCGATGACACCCGCCGACATGAGCTTCGGAATGGACTCGGGGTCCATCATGTCGTGCAGTGCGTCGTAGAGCGGACGCAGATACGGGTCGATCTTCTCGTTGAGCGTGCCGGGCAGGAAGCCGAGCCGCTCCCCCGCCTCGACGGCGGGCCTGGTGAGGATGATCCGGTTGACCTGCTTGGTCTGCAAAGCCTGCACGGCCTTGGCCATCGCGAGATAGGTCTTGCCGGTACCCGCGGGACCGATGCCGAACACGATGGTGTTGGTGTCGATCGCGTCCACGTAGCGCTTCTGGTTCAGCGTCTTGGGCCGGATCGTCTTGCCGCGGCGCGACAGGATGTCCAGGCTCAGCACCTCGGCAGGAGATTCGCTGGAGCCCTCGGTAAGCATCGACACCGTGTGCCGCACCGTTTCGGGGGTGATCGCCCGATTGCGGCCGGTGAGCGCCACCAACTGCTCGATCACCCGCTCGGCCATCGCGACCTCGGCGGGTTTGCCGGTCAGGGTGATGACATTGCCGCGAACGTGAACGTCGGCATCCAACAGACCCTCGAGTTCACGCAGGTTCTGGTCGGAAGAGCCGAGGAAGCCGAACACCGATTCCGGAGCTAGCTCGATGCCGGAGCGCACCGTGCGCGCCGCAGGGCTTTCGATGTCGAGGGGAGCCGTCGTGGTCGGGTCGCCGATATCGCCTTGCGCTGTCAAGAGTGGGTGCCTCGTGTTCGCAAAAGTAGCCAGCCCTGCTTTCGGTCTCGGGAATTTCCTCCAACTTTACCGCGCCCCACCGACACCGCCCAGTGGATATCTTTTCAGGTCGTCGCGGCGAGATTCAGGTGGCGCGACTTCTGGTGAAGTCGCGGAAGTGGCGGACCGCGTCGGCGGGCGTCGCGGCCGCGGCCCAGATCAGACCCACCGAGCGAGCGGCACCGGCGTCGGCGAGCTGGACGATCACCGGGCCCGTGAGCGACGAACCGGAGGGGAGGTCCTCGCGAGGCAGGACCGCGACGCCGAGCCCGGCCGCCACCATTCCGGCCACGGTGATCAGATCACTGGATTCGAAGACGACGCGCGGCCGGATATCCGCCGCCGCGCAGAGCTCGTCGAAGATCCTGCGCATACCGAAACCCCGGTGCATAACGATGAATTCAGCGTCGGCGACCTCCTGTAGGCGTACTTGTCGGCGCCCGGCGAGCCGATGCTCGGCGGGTACAGCCAGTACCAAGGGTTGGCGCAGCAGGGTGTGCCAGCCGACCCCCGCCGCGGCCGGGCGCGGCGAGACGATGCCCACGTCGGCACGACCGTCGAGCACCCGCTCGGTGACCTCGGCCGCCGGGCCCTGCCACAGGGTGAAGGTAACGGCGCCGAAGCCGCGGCGGAACTCACCGATCATCCTCGGCACGATCGAAGCGCCGAAGGAATTCAGAAAGGCCAGGCGCACAGAACCTTTCGTCGGACTGGTCAGATCGATGACGGCTTGCCGCGCGGCATCGAGTTCGATCATCGCGCGTTTGGCGTGTTCGTAGTAGACCCGCCCCGCGGCATTGAGCACGATGCGCTTGCCGTGCCGGTCGAACAGCTCGGCACCGAGTCTGCGCTCCAACCGCGCGAGCATCCGCGACACCGTCGGTTGCGCGAGGTGCAACCGGTCGGCCGCGGCACCGACGCGCTCCAGTTCGGCGAGTGTCGTGAACCACTCCAGATCCTCTCCGAGCACCGCGCGACCTCCCTATATGCACCCAGAGCATGAAATAGACCTTCATTATGCATTTCCCTTTGATCGACCGGGCCGACCATCCTGATTCCAGGAGGTGCCATGACCACGACGATCACCGAGGCAGTCGAGAAGACCACACGCTCACCGCGTGAGCGCAGGATCATCGCGGCACTGTTCGCGGCGGGCCTCACCACCTTCGCCTCGATGTACAGCGCGCAAGCCCTGTTGCCGAGCCTGTCGGCCGCGTTCGGCGCCACCCCCGCGCACGCGGCGCTCGCCGTCTCGCTCACCACGGGACTGCTTGCGCTGGCGATCATTCCGGTGAGCGCGCTCTCCTCGCGGATCGGACGCACCAGGGTGATGATCGGTTCCGCCATCACCTGTGCGCTGATCGGCGTGCTGCTGCCGTTGAGCCCGAATCTGGAGGTGCTGCTGGCCGGGCGCGCGCTGCAAGGTGTGGCGCTGGCCGGAGTTCCCGCCGTGGCGATGGCGTATCTGGCGGAGGAAATCGAGAGCGTCAACCTCGGGTCGGCCATGGGAATCTACGTGGCGGGCAACACGATCGGCGGATTACTCGGGCGGATGATTCCCTCGTTCACCCTCACCTTCGCCTCGTGGCGCTGGGCCGACGCGGTGATCGCGATCGCGGCGGCGCTGTGCACCGTGTGGTTCGTGCGCGCACTGCCCGCCTCACGCGGGTTCGTCGCCCGCCCCTCCGGTGTGCGCACGGTGCTCGGCGATCTGTTCGCGCAGTTGCGAAATCCGCGACTGCTCGCCCTGTTCGGACTAGCGTTCGTGCTGATGGGCGGCTTCGTCTCGGTCTACAACTTCCTCGGCTACCGACTGATCGCGGCACCGTTCCACCTCCCCGACGCGCTCGCGGGCATGGTCTTCGTCCTGTACCTCTCCGGCACCGCGGCCTCGGCGGTCTCCGGCCGCCTGGTCGACCGCGTGGGCAGGCAACGCGTCCTCATCGCGTCGGTCGCCCTGATGGCCGTCGGACTCTTCGTCACCGTCGCCGACAACCTGGCCGCCATCATCTGCGGCATATTGATCTACACCGCAGGCTTTTTCGGCGCCCACACCACGGCGAGCACCTGGGTCGGCGCCATGGCGACCAACCGAGGCGCGGCATCCTCCCTGTACATGTTCGCCTACTACCTCGGCAGCTCCATCCTCGGCGCCACCGGCGGATTCGCCTACGCCCACACCGGCTGGCCCGGCCTCACCTACTTCGTCACCACCCTCCTAACCCTAGCCACAATCCTCATCACCACCCTCACCCTCAGCCCCCGCCGAACCAAGATCACCAGGACGTAACCAGACCAAGACGCCGCCCTGGTGCCCTCGTCTCGCCCGAGAGCCCCCCACACCGAGCGACGCAAGATCACCAGGACAATGAGCGTGACTTCCCCGGCGAACAGCACCGACAAGTCCTGGTGACCTTGACGGCACGCCCCGCCCGCCGTACCTGAGAATTCGAGGTCACCAGGAGATGGGCGTGATATCTGGGCGTGGGGGCGCTTGGATCTTTGGTGGGTTACCAGCGTGGGGTGAGGGCGCCGAGGGCGCCGAGGGCGACGGCCGCTGCGGTGGAGGTGCGTAGGACCGTTGGCCCCAGGAGGACAGGGGTGGCGCCCGCGTCGGTGAAGGTGGTGAGTTCGGTGTCGGCCAGGCCGCCTTCGGGGCCGATGATCAGGACGATCTCGGTGACGTCGGCGAAGGGGAGCTCGGTGAAACGGGCGGCGCCGGATTCGTGCAACGCGGCGACGATCGCGCCGCGCGCCTTCGCTTTTCGGATCGACGCCAAGACGTCCGCGGTGCGATGCAGGTCGGCGACCTCGGGGATGTAGGCGCGCCGGGATTGCCGGGCCGCCGAACGTGCCGCCGCCTGCCATTTGCCAACCCCCTTGGCGGCCTTACCTTCCCAGTTCGCCACGCAGCGCGCTGCCTGCCACGGGATGATCGCATCGGCACCGGCCTCGGTCATCAACTCGACGGCCAGTTCCGAACGGTCCGACTTGGGTAGCGCTTGCACCACCGTCGCCCTCGGCGCGACAGGCTCGGCCAGCGTGCGATCGAGCACCCTGAGTTCCAGTCGATCGCGTTGCGCCGCAATAACTTCCGAGTCGGCGAGCACGCCGTGTCCGTCCGAGAGTGTGATCGCCTCGCCGACCCGAGTGCGACGCACCGTCGCGGCGTGTTTGCCCTCGGGACCGTCGAGCACCGCGACGGCGCCAGGCTCGGGGATGTCGTCCAGGTAGAAGACCGTCGCGGCCATGGGCGATACTGCCGCCGCGCTCAGCGTCCGCTGAACGAGGCGCGCAGCCGAGCGAACAGTCCGCTGTTGTGCTCGGACTGCGCCGACATCACCTCGGCGTTTTCCCGATCGCGGGTGCCCTTGTATTTGCGCAACAACTCGGTCTGCTTGTGATCCAGCTTGGTCGGCACCACGATGTCGAGGTGGGCAAGCAGGTCGCCGCGCGTACCCGAACGCAACCGAGGCATACCGTGGCCGCGCAGCGTCGACACCTCGCCCGGCTGCGTGCCCGGCGGGATGGTCAGCTCGGTGGGGCCGTCGAGGATCGTGTCCACCACGACGGTGGTGCCGAGCGCGGCGTCCACCATCGGCACCCGAATCGTGCAGTGCAGATCGTCGCCGTCGCGCACGAACACATCGTGCGGCTGCTCGACGATCTCGACGTACAGATCGCCTGCATGGCCACCGCCGGGGCCGACCTCACCCTGCGCGGCGAGACGCACCCGCATGCCGTTGGCGACACCGGCGGGGATCGGGGCCGCGATCTCCCTGCGCGCACGCACCCGGCCGTCGCCGCCACACTTGTTGCACGGATCGGGGATGGTCTCCCCCGCACCACGGCAGGTCGGGCACGGACGAGAGGTCAGCACCTGACCGAGGAACGATCGCTGCACCGACTGCACTTCGCCTGCGCCACCACAGGTTTCGCAACGCACCGGCTTCGACTTGCCATTGGTGCCCGCGCCGTGGCAGTTGTCACACAACACCGCGGTGTCGACCGTCAGGTGCTTGGTGACGCCCACCGCGCACTCGGCGAGGCTGAGCCGGGTGCGTAGCAGCGAGTCCGAACCCGGCTGCACGCGTCCACGCGGCTTCCTCGCACCGCCGCCGGAGGAGTTCATCCCACCGAAGAAGGCTTCGAAGACATCGCCGAGGCCGCCGAATCCCGCACCGCTGAACCCGCCGCCGCCACCGCCACCGGACTCGAGCGGGTCGCCGCCCATATCGACGATGCGCCTGCGCTCCGGGTCCGACAGCACCTCGTAGGCCGCCGACACTTCCTTGAACCTGGCCTGCGCGGTCTCGTCCGGGTTGACGTCGGGGTGGAGTTCGCGCGCCAGCTTGCGGTATGCCCGCTTGATCTCCTGGTCGGACGCGTTCTTCGACACGCCGAGCAGTCCGTAGTAATCCCGTGCCACTTGAGTTCTCTAGTCCTTGGTCGTAATCGACAGTACCGACGGTGCGTTCCACCGTGTCCGACCGCGCGCTCACCGCGGCATTGGTCGAGAGAGCATTAGTCGGATGCGCTCAACTTTATCCGGCCGAAATTACGACCCTATCAGCGCATCGCGTATTCCCGATTCCACGAGCACCTTCGGCGAGCTTCAGCGATCACCCAGCACGTCCCCGATGTAGCGCGCCACCGCCGCGACGGAGGCGATCGTCCCCGGATAATCCATCCGGGTGGGACCGAGCACACCCATCCCGCCGAGCACCGCACCCGCCGACCCGTAACCGGTCGACACCACCGAGGTTCCGCGCATCTGCTCGACCTGGGTCTCCTCGCCGATCCGCACGGTGACCGTGCCGGGTTGTTGCGCGGCGGCCAGCAGTTTCAACACCACCACCTGCTCTTCCAGCGCCTCGAGCACCGCGCGCAGCGAGCCGGGCAGGTTGAAATCACCCGCGTTGCGGGTCAGGTTGGCGGTGCCGCCGAGCACCAGGCGTTCCTCCGGATGCTCCACCAACGTTTCCACCAGCACCGTCGAGACTCGGATCAGCACGTCACGCAGGCGCATCGGCGCACGGTCGGGCAGTTCGGCCACTGCCGCCGACGCCGTCGCCAGCCGTCGCCCGTCCATGGCGTTGCCGAGCATGCCGCGCAGCGCCGCGAGGTCGTCGTCTTCGAGCACGTCACCCAGATCGACCAGCCGCTGATCGACGCGACCCGAATCGGTGATCACGACAAGCAGCAGTCGTGCGGGGTTCAACGCGACCACCTCGATGTGGCGCACTACCGAGACCGAAGCCGTCGGGTACTGCACGACGGCGACCTGCCGGGTGAGTTGCGCGAGCAGTCGCACGCCGCGGCGCAGCACATCGTCGAGGTCGACACCGGATTCGAGGAATTCCATGATCGCGCGCCGCTCCGGCCCCGACAGCGGCTTCACCTCGGAGATGCGGTCGACGAATTGTCGATAGCCCTTGTCGGTGGGGATGCGCCCGGAACTGGTGTGCGGCTGGGTGATGTAGCCCTCGGCCTCCAACACCGCCATGTCATTACGCACCGTCGCGCTCGACACACCCAGATTGTGCCGATCGACCAGCGTTTTCGACCCGATCGGTTCCTGGGTGTGCACATAGTCCGCGACGATCGCGCGCAAGACCTCGAAGCGCCGATCATCGGTACTCGACATCGGGCCACCTCCTCGCTTCTCGTTCGTCACGTCGACTCATCCGCCCATCCAGTCTAAGTGCCTCCCCGCAAATCCCCCTCCCCAGCGGGACACCCGCGCCCTGCGGAACCCTGGGACGCGCGGCCCACACTCCATGACGCCTAGGGCACGTCTCCCAATAGTTTGAGCCATTCCACGGTAAGAGCCATGACGAATCCCGCACGGTAGGTCAGGGCGAGTTTGTCGTAGCGTGTGGCGACGCCACGCCAGTGTTTTGCCTTGTTGAAG
>NZ_BAABJM010000012.1:0-5403 GCF_039543305.1 Nocardia callitridis
TTTTATTTGGTTCCGATGCTTTTGCACCCCCGTGTGAGGGTGTCGGACATTTTAGTCAACATTTTTTGTTGGCGTTTTGTTTTGCTAGGTTTTCGGACTCTAGTTTTTACTTCTGATTGCCCCTTTTTTGGGGTGGTTGAGAGTCTTCAACGGAGAGTTTGATCCTGGCTCAGGACGAACGCTGGCGGCGTGCTTAACACATGCAAGTCGAGCGGTAAGGCCCTTCGGGGTACACGAGCGGCGAACGGGTGAGTAACACGTGGGTGACCTGCCTCGCACTCTGGGATAAGCCTGGGAAACTGGGTCTAATACCGGATATGACCTTACATCGCATGGTGTTTGGTGGAAAGATTTATTGGTGCGAGATGGGCCCGCGGCCTATCAGCTTGTTGGTGGGGTAATGGCCTACCAAGGCGACGACGGGTAGCCGGCCTGAGAGGGCGATCGGCCACACTGGGACTGAGACACGGCCCAGACTCCTACGGGAGGCAGCAGTGGGGAATATTGCACAATGGGCGGAAGCCTGATGCAGCGACGCCGCGTGAGGGATGACGGCCTTCGGGTTGTAAACCTCTTTCGACTCCGACGAAGCGCAAGTGACGGTAGGAGTAGAAGAAGCACCGGCCAACTACGTGCCAGCAGCCGCGGTAATACGTAGGGTGCGAGCGTTGTCCGGAATTACTGGGCGTAAAGAGCTTGTAGGCGGTTTGTCGCGTCGTCTGTGAAATCTCACAGCTCAACTGTGAGCTTGCAGGCGATACGGGCAGACTTGAGTACTTCAGGGGAGACTGGAATTCCTGGTGTAGCGGTGAAATGCGCAGATATCAGGAGGAACACCGGTGGCGAAGGCGGGTCTCTGGGAAGTAACTGACGCTGAGAAGCGAAAGCATGGGTAGCGAACAGGATTAGATACCCTGGTAGTCCATGCCGTAAACGGTGGGTACTAGGTGTGGGTTTCCTTCCACGGGATCCGTGCCGTAGCTAACGCATTAAGTACCCCGCCTGGGGAGTACGGCCGCAAGGCTAAAACTCAAAGGAATTGACGGGGGCCCGCACAAGCGGCGGAGCATGTGGATTAATTCGATGCAACGCGAAGAACCTTACCTGGGTTTGACATACACTAGAAAGCCGTAGAGATACGGCCCCCCTTGTGGTTGGTGTACAGGTGGTGCATGGCTGTCGTCAGCTCGTGTCGTGAGATGTTGGGTTAAGTCCCGCAACGAGCGCAACCCTTATCTTATGTTGCCAGCGCGTAATGGCGGGGACTCGTGAGAGACTGCCGGGGTCAACTCGGAGGAAGGTGGGGACGACGTCAAGTCATCATGCCCCTTATGTCCAGGGCTTCACACATGCTACAATGGATGGTACAGAGGGCTGCGAGACCGTGAGGTGGAGCGAATCCCTTAAAGCCGTTCTCAGTTCGGATCGGGGTCTGCAACTCGACCCCGTGAAGTTGGAGTCGCTAGTAATCGCAGATCAGCAACGCTGCGGTGAATACGTTCCCGGGCCTTGTACACACCGCCCGTCACGTCATGAAAGTCGGTAACACCCGAAGCCGGTGGCCCAACCCTTGTGGAGGGAGCCGTCGAAGGTGGGATTGGCGATTGGGACGAAGTCGTAACAAGGTAGCCGTACCGGAAGGTGCGGCTGGATCACCTCCTTTCTAAGGAGCACATCTGCATCGCACCCTGAATAGTCGGGGATGGTAAACGTTGATGCCAGAGACCATTTCGGGCCCGTACGTGGTTCGGTGGATGCTCATGGGTGGAACGCTGACTGGTTTCTCGGAAGTATCGGTTGGTCCTGAGTGGCTGATCGTCTGGGGATATATCGACACACTGTTGGGTCCTGAGAGAACACGCGAGTGTTTTTTCTAGGCAAAAAAACGATCTGACTGGGTCTCCATGTCATACCGGTTTCGGGCTTTGGTTCGGGATGCTGGTGGTGGTTTCGGGCTTGGTTGGGTGTGTTGTTTGAGAACTGCACAGTGGACGCGAGCATCTTTGTTAGTAAGTGTTTTAGAGCGTACGGTGGATGCCTTGGCACCAGGAGCCGATGAAGGACGTAGGAGGCTGCGATAAGCCTCGGGGAGCTGTCAACCGAGCTGAGATCCGAGGATTTCCGAATGGGGAAACCCAGCACGAGTGATGTCGTGTTACCCGCATCTGAATGTATAGGGTGTGTGGAGGGAACGTGGGGAAGTGAAACATCTCAGTACCCACAGGAAGAGAAAACAATAGTGATTCCGTGAGTAGTGGCGAGCGAAAGCGGATGAGGCTAAACCATGTGCATGTGATACCCGGCAGGGGTTGTGTGTGTGGTGTTGTGGGGCTCATTTTCTCAGATCTGCCGGTCTGGGCAACAGTGAGAAAACGATATGTTAGTCGAAGTGGTCTGGAACGGCCCGCCATAGACGGTGAGAGTCCGGTAGGTGAAAATGTGTCGTCTGTTGTAGTGAGTACCCGAGTAGCAGCGGGCCCGTGAAATCTGCTGTGAATCTGCCGGGACCACCCGGTAAGCCTGAATACTCCCTGGTGACCGATAGCGGACTAGTACCGTGAGGGAAAGGTGAAAAGTACCCCGGGAGGGGAGTGAAATAGTACCTGAAACCGTGCGCTTACAATCCGTCAGAGCCTGTGCATCCTTTGGTGGGTGGTGGGTGATGGCGTGCCTTTTGAAGAATGAGCCTGCGAGTTAGTGGCATGTGGCGAGGTTAACCTGTGTGGGGTAGCCGTAGCGAAAGCGAGTCCGAATAGGGCGTTTGAGTCGCGTGTTCTAGACCCGAAGCGGAGTGATCTACCCATGGCCAGGGTGAAGCAGCAGTAAGATGTTGTGGAGGCCCGAACCCACTTAGGTTGAAAACTGAGGGGATGAGTTGTGGGTAGGGGTGAAAGGCCAATCAAACTCCGTGATAGCTGGTTCTCCCCGAAATGCATTTAGGTGCAGCGTCACGTGTTTCATGCCGGAGGTAGAGCTACTGGATGGTCTAGGGGGCTTACCAGCTTACCGAAATCAGCCAAACTCCGAATGCCGGTGTGTGAGAGCGTGGCAGTGAGACTGCGGGGGATAAGCTTCGTAGTCGAGAGGGAAACAGCCCAGATCGCCGGCTAAGGCCCCTAAGCGTGTACTAAGTGGAAAAGGATGTGGGGTCGCGAAGACAACCAGGAGGTTGGCTTAGAAGCAGCCACCCTTGAAAGAGTGCGTAATAGCTCACTGGTCAAGTGATCCTGCGCCGACAATGTAGCGGGGCTCAAGTACACCGCCGAAGCCGCGGCACTCCAACATGACATCCACCATTCCTTGCGGGGGGTGGTGCAGTGGTTGGGGTGGGTAGGGGAGCGTCCTGTAGCCATGGAAGCAGCGGCGTGAGCTAGTTGTGGAGGCTATGGGAGTGAGAATGCAGGCATGAGTAGCGAAAGACGAGTGAGAAACTCGTCCGCCGAATGACCAAGGGTTCCTGGGCCAGGTTAATCCGCCCAGGGTGAGTCGGGACCTAAGGCGAGGCCGACAGGCGTAGTCGATGGACAACGGGTTGATATTCCCGTACCCGTGTATCCGCGCCCATGATGAATCAGTTGTGCTAAGTGTCCAAATCCCCCAGGAAGGCCTTCGGGTCTCGGGTGGGGTGCTGCACATGACCCCGGTTGGTAGTAGTCAAGCGATGGGGTGACGCAGGAAGGTAGCTGGGCCAGGTATTGGTTGTCCTGGTGTAAGCCTGTAGGGCGTTGTGTAGGTAAATCCGCACAGCATGTGCCTGAGAGGTGATGCGTAGCCGTTGTGGTGAATTCAGTGATCCTATGCTGCCGAGAAAAGCCTCTAGTGAGTTGGTGCACGGCCCGTACCCCAAACCGACACAGGTGGTCAGGTAGAGAATACTAAGGCGATCGAGAGAACTGTGGTTAAGGAACTCGGCAAAATGCCCCCGTAACTTCGGGAGAAGGGGGACCTCGGCTGGTGATGAGTCTTGCACTTTGAGCTGGTTGGGGTCGCAGAGACCAGAGAGAAGCGACTGTTTACTAAAAACACAGGTCCGTGCGAAGTCGTAAGACGATGTATACGGACTGACGCCTGCCCGGTGCCGGAAGGTTAAGAGGACCGGTTAGCCAGTAATGGCGAAGCTGAGAATTTAAGCCCCGGTAAACGGCGGTGGTAACTATAACCATCCTAAGGTAGCGAAATTCCTTGTCGGGTAAGTTCCGACCTGCACGAATGGCGTAACGACTTCTCTGCTGTCTCAACCACAGACTCGGCGAAATTGCATTACGAGTAAAGATGCTCGTTACGCGCGGCAGGACGAAAAGACCCCGGGACCTTCACTATAGCTTGGTATTGGTGTTCGGTACGGTTTGTGTAGGATAGGTGGGAGACTGTGAAGCGGGCACGCTAGTGTTTGTGGAGTCGTTGTTGAAATACCACTCTGATCGTATTGGGCTTCTAACCTCGGACCATGATCTGGTTCAGGGACAGTGCCTGGTGGGTAGTTTAACTGGGGCGGTTGCCTCCTAAAGTGTAACGGAGGCGCCCAAAGGTTCCCTCAGCCTGGTTGGCAATCAGGTGTTGAGTGCAAGTGCACAAGGGGGCTTGACTGTGAGACTGACAGGTCGAGCAGGGACGAAAGTCGGGACTAGTGATCCGGCATCGGCAAGTGGAAGCGGTGTCGCTCAACGGATAAAAGGTACCCCGGGGATAACAGGCTGATCTTCCCCAAGAGTCCATATCGACGGGATGGTTTGGCACCTCGATGTCGGCTCGTCGCATCCTGGGGCTGGAGTAGGTCCCAAGGGTTGGGCTGTTCGCCCATTAAAGCGGCACGCGAGCTGGGTTTAGAACGTCGTGAGACAGTTCGGTCTCTATCCGCCGCGCGCGTGAAGAAACTTGAGGAAGGCTGTCCCTAGTACGAGAGGACCGGGACGGACGAACCTCTGGTGTGCCAGTTGTTCTGCCAAGGGCACGGCTGGTTGGCTACGTTCGGAAGGGATAACCGCTGAAAGCATCTAAGCGGGAAGCCTGTTCCAAGATGAGGTTTCTCTCCACCTTCGAGTGGTTAAGGCCCCCTACAGATCATGGGGTTGATAGGCCAGAACTGGAAGCCTGGTAACAGGTGGAGGTGACTGGTACTAATAGGCCGAGGACTTATTAACAAAGAAGCTACGCGTCCACTGTGCGGTGTCTGAAACAACACACAGACCCCGACATCAGACCTAATGATTCCCATAACTTTGTTGTGGTGGGTTGTTGGGTTGGTGTTGAGGGTTGTGGATGGTTTCATAGTGTTACGGTGGTTATAGCGGTGGGGAAACGCCCGGTCCCATTCCGAACCCGGAAGCTAAGCCTGCCAGCGCCGATGGTACTGCACTCGACAGGGTGTGGGAGAGTAGGACACCGCCGGAACAATTTTCACGA
>NZ_BAABJM010000013.1:0-2953 GCF_039543305.1 Nocardia callitridis
ATTGGTCGTCGGGTGGGGTGCGGGTGTTGTCGCGGGCGCGTGCGTGGCCGGAGACGGGTCGTGCTCGGCGGGCTGGGGTTTCGGCGTTCGGTGTGAGCGGAACAAATGCGCACATCATCCTCGAACAGGCGCCCGAGACAACAACACCGGTGCCGAGCCAGCCCGACGACACGGCCTCGGGATGGCTGGTGACCGCCAATACCGAGGTCGCCCTGCGACGCCAGGCGCGCGGCTTGGCCGAGCATGTGCGCACACATCCGGAGATCGACGTTGCCTCGGCGGCAACGACATTGGCCACCGGCAGGGCCAGGCTCGCACGACGTGCAGTGGTGATCGGACGCACCGCCGAGGAGTTCGCACAAGGTTTGGCCGCACTCGCCGACGACGCACCGACACTCACCACCACGCACGGCACCGCGCGACCGCGCAACCAGGTGGCGTTCGTCTACCCCGGCCATGGTTCGCAGTGGGCCGGGATGGCGGCGACCTTGCTGGACAGCGTTCCGGTCTTCGCCGACACGGTGCATCGGTGCGCGCAAGCCCTTGCACCGCATCTGGATTGGGATGTAGTCGAGTTTCTGCGCTCAGGGGAAGGCAGTCTGCCCGGCCGGACGAATGTCGAATTCGACCAGCCGACGCTGTGGGCGGTGATGATGGGACTCACCGCCCTGTGGGAGTCGGTCGGTGTCAGTCCCGATCTGGTGATCGGCCACAGCCAGGGTGAGGTCGCTGCGGCGTGCGCGGCCGGAATACTGAGCCTGGAGGAGGGAGCGCGCATCGTCGCGGTGCGCAGCCGCCTGCTCGCACGGTTGGTCGGTCGCGGCGCGATGGCCTCGCTCGCATTGCCGCGCGAGCGTGCCGAGGTCATGCTGCGCGCGGTGACCGGCGTGGATATCGCGACCGTCAACGGCACCGAGGCCGTGGTGGTCTCCGGTGACGCTGACGGTATCGAAGCACTGATCGCCGCGTGCGAGGCCGAGGGAATTCGTGCCAAGCGGCTGAACGCGGAACTGGCGGGCCACTCCCCGGTGATCGATGCGGTGGCCGAAGAAATGCGCAGCGAACTGGGCGAGGTCGCGTTGAAACCGGCGGTGGCGAAGATGATTTCGACGGTCACCGGCGAGCAGGTGCGCGCCGAGGAGTTGGACGGTGCGCACTGGTTCCGCAATCTGCGGGAGCCGGTGTTGTTCCACACCGCGGCCAGCGCGGCGCTCGCGGACGGCTGCGATGTGTTCGTCGAGGTGAGTCCACACCCGGTGTTGGTCGGACCGCTTACCAAGACGATCGAGACTTCGGCATCGCCCGATGCGGTGGTCACCGGAACGCTGCGTCGCGATGAGGGCGACGTGGTGCGGTTCCTCCAGTCGGCGGCCGAACTCGAGGTGAGCGGGGTGCGCGTCGACTGGTCGGCCTCGGCGCCCACCGGTGCGCCGGTTGCCCTGCCCACCTACGACTTCGAGCGTCGACGCTTCTGGCTCGACGGGACGGTCGCGCTGCCGACCGTCACCTCGGTGTCGGGTGCCGCCAAGGCCGGTGATGACGACGGCACGCCTGCGGCGTCACTTGCCGCGTTGCCGCAGGACGAACGCCTCGATGCGGTGCGCGCACTCGTGCGAGCCCAGGTGCGGACGGTATTGCGGCTGGAGGAGACCGACGACCTCGATGTCGAATCCCCGCTCAAGGAACTGGGTTTCGAGTCGGTGTCGGCGGTGGACCTCACCAAGCGCCTCGGCAAAGCCACCGGGTTGCGGCTCTCCTCGACGCTGGCCTTCGAGTATCCGACGCCCGAGGAGATCTCCGCGCACATTTGCGGACTGCTGGGCAAAGCGGCCACGCCGGGGGTTTCGGTTCTGCTCGATCAACTCGAAAGTGCCCTGCTGGAGGGGCAGGCGGGCGAGGAGACCCTGACACGGGTACGGCGCCTGCTCGCGGGGGTCGACCCGACGACGGGCTCCGCATCCGAGGAGCCGGTCGAGCAGGATCTCGACCTCGACGCGGCCAGTGACGACGAACTGTTCGACATCGTCGACGTCGGGAGGAATCTGTGACCACGGGACAAGCGGGTACCGAACGCGAAGCGAAGCTGCGGGCCTACCTGAAGAAAGCGATCGCGGACTCGCAGGACCTGCGCGCACAACTGCACGAGCTGCGCTCCACAGCGACCGAACCGATCGCGGTGGTGGGCATGGGATGTCGGTATCCGGGTGGAGTCCGCTCGCCCGCGGATCTGTGGAAGCTGGTGTCCGAAGGCGCGGACGCGATCACGCCGTGGCCCGCCGACCGGGGATGGGATGCCGAGGGTTTGTTCCACGAGGACCCGAAGCGGGTGGGGTCGTCGTATGTCCGCGCGGGCGGGTTCGTTTCGGGAATGGCGGATTTCGACGCCGGATTGTTCGGGATGTCGCCGAGGGAGGCGTTGGCGACCGATCCGCAGCAGCGTCAGCTGCTGGAGGTGACGTGGGAAGCCTTGGAGGACGCGGGGATCGACCCGCTTTCGTTGCGCGGCAGCAATACCGGCGTCTACACCGGCATCGTCGCCGACGACTACGCCGACGGTTACTGGACATCGGTGCCGCCGGAGTTGGAAGGCTATGTCGGCGTGGGCACTTCGGTGAGTGTGGCGTCGGGGCGGGTGGCCTACACGTTCGGCCTGGAGGGTCCCGCGGTGTCGGTGGATACCGCGTGTTCGTCGTCGTTGGTGTCGATGCACTTGGCGGTCTCGGCATTGCGCGGCGGGGAATGCGATCTGGCCTTGGCCGGGGGAGTGACCCTGTTGACCTCGCCGTCCGGCTTCATCGAGTTCTCCCGGCAGCGGGGACTGTCGCGGGATGGTCGGTGTCGTTCGTTTGGTGCGGGTGCGGATGGTACGGGGTGGGCTGAGGGTGTGGGTGTGGTGTTGTTGGAGCGGTTGTCGGATGCGGTGGCTGGGGGTCGTGTGGTGTTGGGGGTGGTG
>NZ_BAABJM010000014.1:0-981 GCF_039543305.1 Nocardia callitridis
CTAGGGCACGTCTCCCAATAGTTTGAGCCATTCCACGGTAAGAGCCATGACGAATCCCGCACGGTAGGTCAGGGCGAGTTTGTCGTAGCGTGTGGCGACGCCACGCCAGTGTTTTGCCTTGTTGAAGGCACGTTCGACGACGTTGCGGCCCTTGTAGGCGGTCGAGTCGAACCCCGAGGGTCGCCCGCCGGTGCGGCCTCGCCGTTTCCGGTTGGCGATCTGGTCGGCACGCTCGGGAATGACAACACCGATACGTTTGCGCCGCAACAGGCTCCGATTGGCCACCGACGAATACGCTTTGTCGGCGAGTACCCGATCAGGATTGCAGCGAGGCGGGCCACCGGACAGGCGCGGCACCGCGATCGCGTCGAGCACGGCAGGCATCATCGGCGAATCCCCGGCTTGTCCGGCACTCAGCAGGACCGCCAGACCACGACCTGTGCCGTCGGTGGCCAGATGCGCTTTCGTCGTCAGCCCACCCCGCGACCGGCCGATGGCATGATCACCCGGCTCATAACTCACCGTCCGGGCCGGGTGCCGCCTCACGATCACGAGCACTGTTCGCTCCGTGTTGATGCACCCGCATGATCGAAGAGTCCACCGACACAACCCAATCCAAATTCCCCGTCGCATCCGCCAACGCGGTCAACGCGACCAGCACCCGATCCCAGGTCCCGTCCCCGGCATACCGGCGATGCCGCTTCCACACCGTCTGCCACGGACCGAACACCTCCGGCAGATCCCGCCACGGCACCCCGGTCCGCAACCGGAACAACATCCCCTCCACCACCAGGCGATTGTTGCTGAAATTTCGCCCCACCCGCCCATCGGAAGTCGGCAACAGCAACTCCAACAGCTCCCACTGCCTGTCCGTCAGAACCCGATACCGATCACCGACCACCGTAGCCACGGCGAACATGATGCCCGCCACAACGACCTACCGCACACAGACCGCAAAACCCATTGGGAGACACGCCCTAG
>NZ_BAABJM010000015.1:0-624 GCF_039543305.1 Nocardia callitridis
ACCACCGTGAAATCCGTGGACTGCGTATCGAGATCCAACTCGGCGAAGTGCCGCTTGACGCTCTCCCACGCACCCTTCGCGGTAATCCCCATCGCCTTGTGGTCATACCCCGCCGAACCACCCGAGGCGAACGCGTCACCCAACCAGAACCCGTACTGCCCGGCGACATCGTTGGCGATATCGGAGAACTTGGCCGTGCCCTTGTCGGCGGCCACCACCAGGTAGGTATCGTCGCCGTCGCGACGCACCACGCGGGCGGGCGGCAACACCGCGCCGGTGTTGTGGTCGACATTGTCGGTGAGGTCGAGCAGACCCGAGATGAAGGTGCGGTAGCAGGCGATGCCCTCTTCGCGCAGGGCTCGGCGGTCGAGGGCGGCATCACCCGTGGTGGCGGGTGGGCGCTTCACCACGAAACCACCCTTCGCACCCACCGGCACGATCACCGCGTTCTTCACCGCCTGCGCCTTCACCAAACCCAAGATCTCGGTACGGAAATCCTCCAACCGATCCGACCACCGCAAACCACCACGCGCCACCGCACCGAAACGCAAATGCACACCCTCGACCCGAGGCGAATACACAAAAATCTCGAACTTCGGCCTCGGCTGCGGCAATTCGGCGATC